>NZ_AYWT01000010.1:0-282145 GCF_000502915.1 Mesorhizobium sp. LNHC209A00 | reverse complement strand
CAGCCGGCTTCGCCGGAGCGGCCCCATCGGCCGGCTTGGCGGGTGCGGAGGCGTCCGCGGCGGCGCCAGGTGCCGGCAGCGGCTTGGGATTGTCCGACAGCGTGCGCAGGTAGGCGATGACGTTGGCGCGGTCCTCGTCCTTCGGCAGGCCGGCAAAACCCATGGCCGTTCCCTTCACGAATTTCTTCGGCGAGGTGATGAAGTGGTTGATGTTGTCATAGGTCCACTTCTCCGTGCCGCCCTTGGAGAATTCCTTCATGCCGGCCGAATAGGCGAAGCCTTCATGTTCGGCGACCGGGCGGTCGACGAGGTCCCACAGATCCGGGCCGACCTTGTTAGGACCGCCCTTTTCGCCGGAATGGCAGGCCTGGCACTTCTTGAACACGGCGGCACCCGCCTCGACATTGGCCGTGGCCAGCAGATCGGCGATCGGCTTGGCCGCGGCGGCCGGCGCCGCAGGGCCGCCCTCCGCCGGCTCGGCGGCTTCGATGGCGAAGCCTGGTTTTTCGGGAGCGGGCGACGCAAAAAGCGCGTCAGACACCAGGCCGACGGAGAAAACGACGAAAACGGTTCCGAGCAATCCGGCGAGCAGTTTGTTGACTTCGTTGGAATCCATACGCCCCTTGCTCCCTTTTCCGGCGGACTGATCCGTCCACTCCGTCCGTCGGTATCGAGACCCGCCCTCCGGAGCCGGTCAAATCGGGCGGAAACTAGGTCTTTTGCTCGGGCGTTGCAACACCTATAAGGGCGCTTCCAGTGAGACCTTTTGCCACTTTTCCCCTCCTCTTTTCGAACGCCTTGCCAGACCGATGTCCACCTTGATCCTGATCCCGGCCCGCATGGCCTCGACACGCCTGCCGGGCAAGCCGCTGGCCGACATATCGGGCGCGCCGATGATCGTTCATGTGGCACGCCGGGCGGCCGAGGCCGGGCTTGGCCGGGTGGTGGTGGCGACCGACACGCAAAGCGTGGCCGAAGCGGTGCGGGCGCATGGTTTCGAGGCCGTGATGACGCGCATGGATCATGAGTCGGGTTCGGATCGCATCCACGAGGCGTTGATCGCTCTTGATCCCTTGGGCAAGGTCGAAACGATCGTCAATGTGCAGGGCGACCTGCCGACCATCGATCCCCTCGTCATCGCCGCGTCGCTCAGCCCGTTCGACGACCCCTCGGTGGATATCGCCACGCTCGGCGTCGAGATCGTCCGCGATGAGGAAAAGACCAATCCCAACGTCGTAAAGATCGTCGGGTCGCCGCTCTCCGGCACACGGTTGCGGGCGCTTTACTTCACCCGCGCCACGGCACCCTGGGGCGAGGGGCCGCTTTATCACCATGTCGGCCTTTACGCCTATCGACGTGCGGCACTCGAGCGTTTTGTCGCGCTGAAGCCATCGGCGCTGGAGCGCCGCGAGCGGCTGGAGCAACTGCGGGCCCTGGAAGCCGGCATGCGCATAGACGCCGAGATCGTGCAGTCGCTGCCGCTTGGCGTCGACACCCCTGAAGACCTGGACCGTGCCAGGCAAATCCTTTCAAACTGAGATATCAGCATGCCTGAAAAGACCAATAGAATATCCTTCCAGGGCGAGCCCGGCGCCAATTCCGACACCGCCAGCCGTAACGTCTATCCCTCGATGGAGCCGTTGCCGTGCCCGACCTTCGAGGACGCGTTCAATGCCGTCGAGACCGGCAAGGCCGATCTTGCCATGATCCCGATCGAGAACACCATCGCCGGGCGGGTCGCCGACATCCACCACCTTCTGCCGGAATCGAAACTGCACATCGTCGGCGAATATTTCCTGCCGATCCATTTCCAGCTGATGGTGCTGCCGGGCGTCAGGCGCGACGAGATCAAGACCGTGCACACCCATATCCACGCCCTCGGCCAATGCCGCAAATACATCCGCAAGAACGGTTGGAAGGGAGTGGTCGCCGGCGACACGGCGGGCGCCGCCAAGATGGTCTCCGAGGTCAAGGACCGCACCATGGCCGCGCTGTCGCCGGCGTTGGCAGCAGCGCTCTACGGGCTCGACATTATCGAGGAGAATGTCGAGGACACCGACAGCAACGTCACTCGCTTCGTCGTCCTGACCAAGAGCAAGCAATGGGCCGAGCGCCCGTCATCCGACGTCAAGATGATGACGACCTTCATCTTTCGCGTCCGCAACGTGCCGGCCGCGCTCTACAAGGCCATGGGCGGCTTCGCCACCAACGGCATCAACATGACCAAGCTGGAAAGCTACCAACTCGGCGCCTTTACGGCGACGCTGTTCTACGCCGACATCGAGGGCCACCCCGACGATCCGCTGGTCAAGCTGGCGCTCGACGAACTGCGGTTCTTTTCGCGCGAAGTGCGGATCCTCGGCGTCTATCCAGCCAGCGAGTCACGCGAGCAGTGGAAGGTGGCGGATTGAGCTACCAGCCCAACGGCACGTAATCGATCTCCATGAAGGTCTCGACCTCCGGCACCCAGCGGTCGCGCACGAAGGCGACATGGTCGGGATGGTCGTTGTACCTGGTGTAGGCGGCCTGGTCGGCGAACTCCATCGAGAAGCCGAACCGATAGTCGTTCTTAGGGCTAACCTGCCGCAATTGCTCGAATTGCGTGACGCCCCGGATCGCCGAGAGGATTTTCCTGGCGTCGACGAGGAAGCGCTTTTCGTCCAGCGAATGCGGTGGGTGCTTCAGCGTGAAGACGACGGTGTGACGGATCATTTGTCTCTCCTGCAATGACTTCGATATTGGCTATTCGCTGTCGACCCAGGCGCGGATGAGGTGGTGCGCAATGGCACCTTTCGGCGGCGTGACCAGGTTGTCGGGGTGCGTCCGTTCCAGCATCAGGCGCACCTCGTCGCGCAAAAACCAGCGGCAGTCCTCCAGTTCGTCGAGATCGGCCTGGATGTCCTCGTTGAGCGGCTCGCCGAAGCACCCGATCATCAGCGAATAGGGGAACGGCCAGGGCTGGCTGGCGTGGTAGACGACGCGGCCGAGCCGGATACCCGCCTCCTCCAGCGTTTCGCGGCGCACCGCCGCCTCGATCGTCTCGCCCGGCTCGATGAAGCCGGCAAGCGCCGAATACATGCCCGGCGCGAAATGCCGGCCGCGGCCGAGCAGGCATTTCTCCCGCGTCGCCGTCAGCATGATCGCCACCGGGTCGGTGCGCGGAAAATGCTCGGTGCCGCAATTCGGGCAATGCCGCTTGTAGCCGCCCGCCCGCATCTGCGATTGCGTGCCGCATTTGCTGCAGAAACGGTGGCTGGCGTGCCAGGCAAGCAGGGCGGCGCCCTGCGCCATCGCGCCGGCGGCGGCCTCGTCGATCAGCCCTTGCATATAGACCGAGCGGTAATCGATCGCCTTGATGGTTTCAGGCAGCTGTTCGGCATCGACGCCAGCCAGCACCGCCAGCACCGGCCCCTGTTCGGAAACGCCGAGCAGGACGCCCTGGTCGACCGAAGGGCTGAAGGGCTCGCTTTCGGCGATGCCGAACCATGGGTCGAGGCGGCCGCCCTCGCCGGGCTTCAGCAGGAGCCTGCCGCCATTCATCAACAGCAGCCGCGTCGTCGGATCGGCCAGCGCCTTGTCGACCGAATCGTCGGCGCGGTTCTCGGATTGCCGGTCGATCGTGTTGCCGGCAAAGCCGACGAATTGGCTCGGCTCGCGCACGGGCGCGTCAAACAGGCGGAAGGTCATGTGGACTCTGGTGCTTTGGTATGGACACGCTTGGGATGGACACGGCAAGGCTTATAGCGCTGCCCTTATCGTTTCGGCAAACCGGCGCAGATCGGAACGCTCATAGGGCTCGCGCAGCCCGTGCCCCCAGGCCGGGCCGGGCCAGCCGGGATCGCCCTCGGACCGTGCGATGATATGGACATGCAGTTGGCGCACGATGTTGCCGAGCGCACCGGTGTTGATCTTGGTGCAGCCGCTCACCTTCTTCAGCGCCTGCGCCACCATATTGGTCTCGAAGGTCAGCATCGCCTGGTCGAGCGGCGTCATGTCATGGATCTCCTCCACGCCTGGCCGCTGCGGCACCAGGAGCAGCCATGGCCAACGGCGGTCGTTCATCACCCGCAATTCGCACAGCCCCAGCCACATCAATTGCTCGCTGTCGGCCTCCAGCCGGGCATCCAGCGTGAATCCGGCCTTCAGGCCCGGCAGCATCGGCGTTTCCCTTGCTTTTCTTGGTTTCCTTAAACCATGAACGCTAGAGCGGCTGCACCGGTGCTGCAAGCGAATCTGGTGGTTCGCGGTTCCGATTTGCCTGCGCACTTGCATTTCGTCGCGCAATTGCCGATATGGACTGCGGGAGGTTGGTGGTGGACGATCCACTCGCCAACCGGGTCAGGTCCGGAAGGAAGCAGCCCTAACGAGCCCGGAACGGGTCATTGTTCCAGCCTCCCACCTCATCGGCCCTCCTCGCGACATTGACGACGCATTGCAGCGCGGGCGAGACTATGCGCAGGAATCGGCGCCTTTGGGCGCGGCCTTTTGGAGCTTAACGGGCGAATGAGCGAAGCCGGAAATTCGGGCCCCGATAGTCTGGCGACGGGCAAGGCCGCTGCCTACCGCGTGCTGGCGCGCAAATACCGTCCGTCGAATTTTTCCGAACTCGTCGGCCAGGAGCCGATGGTACGCACCCTCACCAACGCCTTTGCCACCGGCCGCATTGCCCAGGCCTGGATGCTGACCGGCGTGCGCGGCGTCGGCAAGACCACCACCGCGCGCATTTTGGCGCGTGCGCTGAACTATAAAACCGCCACCACGGATCAGCCCTCGGTCGACCTCGCCGTGCTTGGCGAGCACTGCCAGGCGATCATGGAAGGCCGCCATGTCGACGTCATCGAGATGGACGCCGCCTCGCACACCGGCATCGACGACATCAGGGACATCATCGAACGCGTGCGCTATGCTCCGGTCTCGGCCCGCTACAAGGTCTACATCATCGATGAAGTGCACATGCTGTCGACGCAGGCCTTCAATGGCCTGCTGAAGACGCTGGAAGAGCCGCCCCCGCACGTCAAGTTCATCTTCGCCACCACCGAAATCCGCAAGGTTCCGATCACCGTCCTGTCGCGCTGCCAGCGATTCGACCTGAGGCGCATCGACGCCGGCGCGCTCGTCTCGCATCTCTCCTCGATCGCCGGCAAGGAAGGCATTTCGGTCGACGACGACGCGCTGGCGATGATCGCGCGCGCGGCGGAAGGTTCCGCCCGCGATTCGCTCTCCATTCTCGACCAGGCGATCGCCCATGGCGCCGGCTCGGTCAGCGCCGAGGCTGTGCGCGCCATGTTGGGCCTGGCCGACCGCGCCCGCATCGTCGATCTGTTCGAGCATGTGATGAAGGGCGACGTGGCGGCCGCCCTTGGGGAGTTTCGCGCCCAATATGATACCGGCGCCGATCCGGCCGCCGTGCTCACCGATCTTGCCGAGTTCAACCATCTCGTCACCAGGCTACGCTTCGTGCCGACCGCGATGGACGATGCCTCGCTGTCGCAGGACGAGCGTCAGCGCGGCGCCGATTTCGCCCGGGCTTTGTCGGTCAGGGTGCTGTCGCGGACCTGGCAGATGCTGCTCAAGGGCATTCCCGAGGTACAGTCCTCCAACCGGCCGGTCAGTGCCGCCGAAATGGTGTTGATCCGGCTGGCCCATGCCGCCGACCTGCCGACATTGGACGAGGCGCTGAGATCGCTGGAGAGCGGCGCCTCTGCAACTGGCGCCGCGCCGCGCCCGAACGGCGCGCCGATGAGCCCCGGCCCCGTGAATCCCGGCAATGGCGCCGGCGCCGTGGCGCAGGCGCGCATGCCTGGCGGCTCGGGCGGCGCGCAGACCATGCGGCTGGTCGAGGCCACGCCTACTCCGACTCCATTCGTCGCGCCCCCGCAATCGGCGCCGGAGACGCAAGCCGTACCGCTGAAATCGCTGGCCGACATCGTTGCCCTTGCCGACGCGAAACGCGACATCGCCTTCAAGGTGCTGATCAAGAACTGCATCCGCCTCGTGCGCATCGAACCGGGCCGCATCGACGTAAGCCTGACCGACGATGCGCCCAAGATGCTGCTCAACGACCTGACGACGAAACTACGCGCCTGGACCGGCCGCAACTGGCTGGTGTCGCTGTCGAAGGAGGAGGGCGGCCAGACGCTGGCCGAGATGGAATCGACGAAGCGTGAAAACGCTTTCCTCGATGCCAGGAACGACCCGACCGTGGCCTCCATCCTGGCCCGCTTTCCCGGCGCCAAGATCATCGACGTGCGCATTCCCGACACGCCGGACGCCGACGCAAGCGAGGCCGAAATGCCGGTCGAGCCGCCGGCCGAAGAAGACGAACCCTGATATTCAGCACTAATCCGCAAAGGATCGGACCATGAAAGATCTTCTCGGCCTGATGGGCAAGGCGAAGGAAATGCAGGCCAAGTTCCAGGCCATGCAGGATGAGATTGCCACGGTCGAAGCCCTCGGCCAGGCTGGCGGCGGCCTGGTCAGCGTCACGCTGAGCGGAAAATTCGATATCAAGTCGCTGAAGATTGACCCGTCTTTGTTCAAGGAGGACGACGTCGAAATCCTCGAGGATTTGATTCTTGCCGCGCACAATGACGCCAAGGCCAAGGTCGAGCAGATCATGCAGGAAAAGACCAAGGCGCTGACCGCCGGCCTGCCCATTCCCCCGGGAATGAAACTGCCTTTCTGATGCATGTCGCCCAAAAGCATGCCCGCGGGCTCGACCCGAGGATGCGCAGGCAACGATATGCATGAAGGCTGAGACCGGCGCCCATGATCGACGAGCCGTCCGAAAGACTGATCGAGCAGCGTATCCGCAACAGGATCTACGAGATTCTGGAAATCCTCGCCGACTGCGATGCCGGTGTCGATCTCGTCGGCGTCAAGGGCTACTTTAACCTGTTCGAGGATTTCGTGCACCGACCGTCGATCGAGGCCGGCACGTCGGCGCTTTCAAGGGATGAACGTGCCATCGTGCTGGAAATCGCCGAATTCCTGGAGGCGGCCTCGGAAACAAATCCTGATTTCACCAAGGCCGAGTTCATCGACAGCGACTGGCCGGGCAAGATCGCGCCGGCGGCCAGGGAGGCGCGGGCGCTGTTTCTCAGGCGCGGCCTGTTTTCGGAGAAGATCGAAGAGGTCGAGCCTGGCCAGCCGGCGGCAATCGCCGCCGGGCAATAGGGAGTTTTGGACGCGTGGCGCGGTCCTGCCGGGAAAAAGCACTTGGCGGTTCCCCAAGGGAATTGCGGCAAAACGAAGAGAGGTCGGTCATCGTCTGTGTGAAACGATGGCTCGATCTATCTGGAAAGCCTCTATTTGTGTCAATTCGGCAACAGTATGCCGTTAATAACGTTTTGGCCATCATTTTGCCCGAAAGTGTCTCATTCTTGCCGCAGCCTGGGGCGGGCATTGAAGTGAGAGGGTTACCTGTTGATCGCGATGCGATGGAAGACGCCGCTGTTGCTCGGCGTCGTTACGTCTCCCCTTTTCTTGGCCGCTTGCAGCCAGACAACCTCGCACGGCATGTCCGTCGCCAGCCTGACCGACGCCATCACGCCGAGCTTCCTGAGTTCGCGCGCCTACAGCCACACGCCGAAGGACAGGGAATGCCTGGAACGGGCGATGTTCTTCGAATCCAACCGGTCGAGCCGCGACGGCATGATCGCCGTCGGCACGGTGGTGATGAACCGGCTGCGCTCGGGCAACCATGGCAGCACCATCTGCCAAGTGGTCGGTGAGCCCGGGCAGTTCGCGCCGGGCGTCATGACCAGATCGATGAATTCGCGCGCATTGCCCGATGTCGAAGAGGCCGCCGACGCCGTGCTCAAGGGCGAGCGCAAGACCAAGCTCAAGAACACGATGTATTTCCACACCGCCGGCCTGCGCTTCCCCTACAAGAACATGCACTACACCATGGTTGCCGGCGGCAACGCCTTCTACGAGAAGCGCGGCCGCAACTGGCAGCCGCTGCCGGATGAGCCGATGATTGCCTCTGCCGAGCAGCCGGCGGCGTTGCCGGGGGTACCCGCGACGCGGGTCGCATCCGTCGAGACGGTGCGCCCGGCCAAGGCATCACTTCGCAACGCTCCAGCCCAGCAAGTCTACATGACCGCCGCGGCGGAACCGGCGGCCAAGCCGGAGCCTGTCTATACCGTCCCCGCGCGGCAGACCTATCTGACCGCGGCCGCGGCGCCGACGGCAAAATCCGCGCGGGTCTCGGCGAAGCCGGTGCAAGTTGCCATGCAGGAGCCGATGGAAGAGCCGGATGCCGCCCGTTTTGGCGGAACCCTGAACAGCGGAACCTCGAACAAACGGGTCATCTCCTCGATCCAGGACGCTCCGCAAGAAGCCTCGATGGGATTCCAGTCGACGCCTGAAAACACCGATGCCATCGGCGCGATGATCGTCAGCCAGGGCCGCCCGCTCGAAGCAAACTGATTCTCGCATGGCAGCATGGCGAACCGTGCATCGACGGAGATGTTTCAAAGCGCTCGGAAAAATCCTAGATCAGAGCGATGTCGAAGCGAATCGCCGGTCCCGAGATCGAACGCCTGATCCAGCTCCTGGCCAAGGTCCCGGGGCTTGGCCCCCGTTCGGCCAGGCGCGCCGCGCTGCACCTGATCAAGAAGAAGGAACAATTGCTGTCGCCGCTCGCCGCCGCCATGGGCGAGGCCGCCGACAAGGTGCGCATCTGCTCGACCTGCGGCAATGTCGACACCTCGGACCCCTGCATGATCTGCACCGACCCGCGTCGCGATGCCGCCACCCTGATCATCGTCGAGGACGTCTCTGATCTCTGGGCGTTGGAGCGGGCGGCGGCGATGAATGTGCGCTACCACGTGCTCGGCGGCACGCTGTCGCCGCTCGACGGTATCGGCCCCGACCAGCTCAACATCCGCTCGCTGATCGATCGCGTCGCCGGGGGCGAAATCAAGGAAATCATCCTCGCCGTCAACGCGACGGTCGAGGGCCAGACCACCGCGCACTACCTCACCGATCAGCTCTCCGGTTTCGAGGTCAAGATCACGCGGCTGGCGCACGGCGTGCCGGTGGGCGGTGAACTCGACTATCTCGACGAAGGCACACTGGCGGCAGCTCTGCGCTCGCGGACTGCGTTTTGAGGCGTTCCTGGAGATGATTGCCACGGAACACGACCTTCGCAAATTTAGTCTTGCATTCTTGCTAGCCGCGCTCCTCGCCGTCTTCCTCACCATCCCCGCTTCCGCCGCCAAGATCGACGACCAGTTCCGTGCCTGGCTTCAAACCGACCTCTGGCCGGAAGCCAAGGCGAAAGGCGTCTCCAAGCAGACTTTCGATGCCGCCTTCAGCGGCGTGAAGCCGAACCTCAAACTCCCCGACCTTGTCATGCCGGGCGAGAAGCCGAAGACGCCGCAGAAGCAGCACCAGGCCGAGTTCGGTTCGCCCGGCGCCTATTTTGCCGACAAGACGGTTCGTGCGGTGACATCAGGCGGACGCACCCGCGAAGCCGCCAATGCCCGCACGCTTGCCTCGATCGAGAAGCGCTATGGCGTGCCGGGCGAAATCCTGCTGGCGATCTGGGGCCGCGAAACCGGCTTCGGCGCGGCGAAGATGCCCTACGACGCCTTCGAGGTGCTGGGCACCAAGGCGTTCATATCGACGAAAAAGGATTTCTTCCGCACAGAACTGCTGGCGGCGCTGGAAATCGTCCAGCGCGGACTGGCCCCGGTCGGCGCGATGAAATCGTCCTGGGCCGGCGCGCTCGGCCAGCCTCAATTCATGCCGACCTCTTTCCTCAAGCATGCCGTCGATTTCGACGGCGACGGCCGCGTCGACATCTGGAATTCGACGCCCGATGTGCTGGCTTCGATCGCTAATTATCTTGTCCACTACGGCTGGGTGAGGGGACGCGGCTGGGGTTTCGAGGTGATGGTGCCCCAGAGCGTCTCCTGTTCGCTGGAGGGACCGGACCAGGGCAAAAAGATTGCGCAATGGGCTGCCATGGGCATCGAGCGCGTCGGCGGCAAAGCGTTCCCTGCAAGCGAGCTGAAGGCGGAAGGTTTTCTGCTGATGCCGGCCGGGCGCAGCGGTCCGGCCTTCATCGCCACCCCCAATTTCTACGTGCTGAAGGAATACAACACCAGCGACCTCTATGCGCTGTTCATCGGCCATGGCGCCGACCGCATCGCCCATGGCGATCAGAATTTTACCGCTGGCTGGGGTGCGGTCGGCGATCTCCGCCGCTCCGACATCGCCGCCTTGCAGCGGGCCTTGGAAGCCAAGGGCTATGATGTCGGCAGCGCCGACGGCCTGCCCGGCTTCAAGACCCGTCGCTCGATCGGCAGATGGCAGGAAAAGAATGGCCAGGCCGCCACCTGCTTTCCCGATGCCGGCCTCGTCGCGGCGCTGAAATAACTCCGAATTTAGCAGATTTTTCTCCATCGATGCCCTCGAATGGCTGGTGCATGCGTCGACACGGCGCCCGCCATTCTGGTCCAATCAACCGTCGCATAAATGCTCGTTGCCCACCGCCAGGCCGCCGGATATGGTGTTGACCAACTGGACAAAAACCACGACGTTAGTGGGGCAGAGGCTCTCGTCGAGCCTTGAAAGAACACCGCAACCCTGAGCCGGGAACTCAGGTCAACAAACAACAAAACAGGGAACAATCATCATGATGATGGAAAAGCTTGCTCTACGATCCCGCATCCTGCTTGCGGGCGCCGCCATGTCGGCGCTGCTTCTGGCTGGAGCGCCGGCTGGCGCGGTCACCCCCGCCGACACGCTTGTCGAAGGTTTTGCCATCGACGACATCATCTCGATGGATCCGGGCGAGGCGTTCGAGCTGTCGACCGCCGAAGTCACCGGCAACACCTATGACCTTCTTGTCCGCCTCGACCTCAGCGACACTTCCAAGGTCAAGCCCGACCTCGCCGAAAGCTGGACCGTCTCCGATGATGGCCTGACCTATACGTTCAAGCTCAAGCCCGGCCTGAAATTCGCCTCCGGCAACCCGATCACCGCCGCCGATGTCGCCTGGTCGTTCGAGCGCGCCGTCAAGCTGGACAAGAGCCCGGCCTTCATCATCGATCAGTTCGGCATCAGCGGCGACAACGTCACCGAGAAGGCCAAGGCGGTCGACGACACAACCTTCCAGTTCACCGTCGACAAGGCCTATGCGCCAAGTTTCGTGCTGAACTGCCTGTCGGCCACCGTCGCTTCCATCGTCGACGCCAAGCTGGTCAAGGAACATGTCGCCGCGGTCACGCCGAGCGCCGACTACAAATGGGACAACGACTTCGGCAACGCCTGGCTGAAGACAGGCTATGCCGGCTCGGGCGCCTACAAGCTGCGTGAATGGCGTGCCAACGAGGCTGTCGTCATGGAGCGCAACGACAATTATTACGGCGAAAAGGCCAAACTCGCCCGCGTCATCTACCGCAACATGAAGGAAAGCTCGGCGCAGCGCCTGGCGCTCGAAGCCGGCGACATCGACGTTGCCCGCAACCTCGAGCCGAACGATCTCGACGCCATCGCGAAGAATGCCGACCTCACCACCACCAGCGCGCCGAAAGGCACCGTCTACTATATCAGCCTCAACCAGAAGAACCCGAACCTCGCCAAGCCCGAGGTCCGTCAGGCCTTCAAATACCTGGTCGACTATGATGCCTTGAGCACGACCATCCTCAAGGGCATCGGCGAGATCCACCAGACCTTCCTGCCCAAGGGCGTTCTGGGCGAACTGGACGAGAACCCTTTCAAGCTCGATGTCGCCAAGGCCAAGGAGTTGCTGGCCAAGGCCGGCCTGCCCGACGGCTTCAGCGTCACCATGGACGTACGCACCGGCCAGCCGACCACCGGCATGGCGGAATCGATCCAGCAGACGCTCGGACAGGCCGGCATCAAGCTCGAAATCATCCCCGGCGACGGCAAGCAGACGCTGACCAAGTATCGCGCCCGCAACCACGACATTTACATCGGCAATTGGGGCCAGGACTATTTCGATCCGAACTCCAACGCCCAGACTTTCGCCTCGAATCCGGACAATTCGGATGCCGGTAAATCCCATACGCTTGCATGGCGCAACAGCTGGGACATTCCAGACTTGACCAAGGAGACGGAAGCAGCCCTGCTCGAGAAGGATTCCGGCAAGCGCGCGGATATGTACAAGGATCTCGAGAAGAAGATCCTCGACACCAGCCCCTTCGTCATCATCCACCAGCAACTGGAGGTGGCCGGCCTGCGCAAGAACCTCAAGGGCTTCGCGCTCGGCCCGAGCTTCGACACCAACTTCGTCGGGCCGGTCTCCAAGGAATAGCGTTCGCGGACACGCCCGTATGAGCGCGATTGAAAACGAGGCCGGGCGCGGCAGCGCCCGCGCCGTCGCCCTTGCATCTTCGCTCGGCCGCTTCCTGGTCATTGCGGTGACGACCTATCTTGGTCTTCTCGCGGTCACCTTCTTCATTGGCCGTGTCATCCCGATCGACCCGGTGCTGGCCGTTCTGGGCGACCGGGCACCCGCCAATGTCGTGGAGCGCACGCGCCGCGAGATGGGCCTGGACCTGCCGTTGATCGAGCAGTTCTACATCTATGTGAAACATGCGCTGAGCGGCGATTTCGGCACCTCGGTGCTGACCACCAACCCTGTCATGACCGATATCCGCCGCGCTCTTCCGGCAACGACGGAACTGGCGACACTGGGGACGCTGATCGGCGCGTTTTTCGGTGTCCCGCTCGGGGTGCTGGCCGCGGTCAAACGCGGCAGCTTCGTCGATCAGGTCGTGCGCATCATCGGCCTGATCGGCTATTCCGTACCCATCTTCTGGCTCGGTCTGCTGGCCCTGGTGCTGTTCTACGCCAAACTGCAATGGGTGGCCTTCCCTGCACGGCTCGATGTCGTCTACGAATACACCTTCACGCCGGTCACCGGTTTTTACCTTCTCGATTCGGCGATGCAGAGGCAGTGGGACGTCTTCTGGGACGCCTTCCGGCACATCATCCTGCCGGCCTCGCTGCTCGGCTATTTCTCGCTCGCCTATATCAGCCGCATGACGCGCTCGTTCATGCTCAACGAACTCGCCCAGGAATATGTCGTCGCCGCGCGCGCCAAGGGCCTGTCGGAAACCCGCATCATCTGGGGCCACGCGCTGCGCAATGCCGCCGTGCCGATGGTGACCGTGATCGCGTTGTCCTATGCCGGGCTGCTCGAGGGCTCGGTGCTGACCGAGACCGTCTTCTCCTGGCCGGGCATCGGCCTCTACATCACCAACTCGTTGCAGAACGCCGACATGAACGCCGTTCTCGGCGGCACCATCGTCATCGGCTCGGTGTTCATCGCCATCAATCTTCTGTCCGACCTGCTTTACCGTGTACTCGACCCGAGGACGAAGACAGGATGAGCGCCGAAGCGATCCAGAGCCGTCGCGAATGGTTGCTGTCGGAGCGGCCGGCATCCCGCACGCAGGCAAGGCTCGGCCGCGCCTATGTCGCGTGGCGGCGCTTTTCCGCCAATCGTCTGGCCTTTGTCGGCCTGCTGATCATCATCGCCCTGCTGCTCGTCGCCATCCTTGCCGGTGTGCTGGCGCCGTATTCGCCGACCTTCGGTGACCTGAAGAACGCGCGGCTGCTGGCGCCAACTGCGCAGCACTGGTTCGGCACCGACGACCTCGGCCGCGACATCTATTCGCGCATCCTCTACGGCTCCCGCTGGACGCTTTATGTCGTCGTCCTGGTCGCCATCATCGCCGCCCCCATCGGTCTCCTGGTCGGCACCGTCGCCGGCTATGCCGGCGGCTGGACCGATGCCATACTGATGCGCGTTACCGACATCTTCCTTGCCTTCCCCAAGCTGGTGCTGGCGCTGGCCTTCGTCGCCGCCCTTGGCCCCGGCATCGAGAACGCCGTGCTGGCGATCGCCATCACCTCCTGGCCGCCCTATGCGCGCATCGCCCGCGCGGAGACGCTTACCGTGCGCAACTCGGACTACATCAAGGCAGTGCAATTGATGGGCGCCTCGCCTTTCCGCATCGTGCTGCGCCACATCATGCCATTGTGCATCTCCTCGCTGATCGTCCGCGTGACGCTCGACATGGCTGGCATCATCCTGACGGCCGCGGGCCTCGGCTTCCTCGGCCTTGGCGCGCAGCCGCCGCTGCCGGAATGGGGCACCATGATCGCTTCGGGTCGCCGCTTCATCCTCGACCAATGGTGGGTAGCTGGTGCGCCGGGCTTCGCCATCCTCATCGTCAGCCTCGGCTTCAACCTGCTTGGCGACGGCCTGCGCGACGCACTCGATCCCCGCAGCGGTGACCAATGAGTGGCCGCCCTGATCAGCAGCGATCAAGGAGCACGCTTCTCGACGTCGAGGATCTGCGCGTCACCTTTCCGACCCGCACCGGCATGATCGAGGCGGTGCGCGGCGTTTCCTTCTCTCTCGGCCGCGAGCGGCTCGGCATCGTCGGCGAGTCCGGTTCCGGCAAGTCGCAGACGGGCCGCGCCATCATGGGCCTGACACCGCCGCAGGCCCGGATATCGGCCAATAAATTGAGTTTTGACGGCATCGACCTGCTCGGCATCTCGCCACGCCAACGCCGGGCGCTGCGAGGCAACCGCATCGCCATGATCCTGCAGGACCCGAAATATTCGCTCGATCCGGTGATGAGCATCGGCCGCCAGATCGTCGAGACGCTGCGCACCCACGAAAAGGTCGGCAAGGCCGAGGCGCGCGAGCGCGCGTTGGCCATGCTCGAGGCGGTGCAGATCCGCGATCCCAAACGCGTCTTCGACCTGCATCCGCACGAAGTGTCGGGCGGCATGGGCCAGCGCGCCATGATCGCCATGATGCTGATCGCCGGACCGGAGATGATGATCGCCGACGAGCCGACCTCGGCGCTCGACGTCACGGTGCAGCTCGACGTGCTCGGCATCCTTGACAGGCTGGTCGCGGAGCGCGGCATGGGGCTGATCTTCATCTCGCACGATCTGCGCCTGGTCTCGTCCTTCTGCGACCGCGTCATCGTCATGTATGCCGGCAAAGTCGTCGAGCAGCTCAAGGCGTCGGAATTGAGTCAGGCCCAGCATCCCTACACGCGCGGGCTGCTCAACTGCATGCCAAAGATCGGCGCCGACCGTCACCCGCTGCCCGTGCTCGACCGCAAGCCGGAGTGGGCGGCATGACTTCAGCGATTGCCGTCGACAGGCTGGAGGTGATCTTCGACCGCTTCCGCGCGCTGAAAGGCGTCAGCCTCGACGTGCAGCCGGGGGAATCCTTCGGCCTGGTCGGCGAATCCGGCTCGGGCAAGTCGACATTGCTGCGGGCCATAGCCGGCCTCGCGCCGGTCACCTCGGGCAGCATCACAGTCAATGGCAAGACGCTCGGCGCGCGCCGCGACAAGGCCTTTTACCGCGAAGTGCAGATGGTCTTTCAGGATCCTTACGGCTCGCTGCACCCGCGCCAGACGGTCGACCGCCTGCTGCAGGAGCCGCTCGCCATCCATGCTTTCGCCGATGGCGAAAAGCGGATCGAACGCGCGCTCGACGAGGTCGGCCTCGGCAACGGCTTTCGTTTCCGTTACGCGCACCAGCTTTCCGGCGGTCAGCGCCAGCGCGTGGCGATCGCGCGCGCGCTCATCCTCGAGCCCTCGATCCTGCTGCTCGACGAGCCGACCTCGGCGCTGGACGCCTCGGTGCAGGCGGAAGTCCTCAACCTGCTGGAGGAAGTCCGCCGGCGGCGCAAGCTGACCTTCCTGATGGTCAGCCACGACCTCGCCATCATCACCCATATGTGCGAGCGGCTGATGGTGATGCAGGGCGGCGAGGCGGTGGAGAATCTGGTGGCCAACGATCTCGTCGAGCGCCGTGTGACGAAGGATTATACGCGCAACCTGTTGCGGGCCAGCGACGGGTTTGTGAGAACGGCTCCCGAGCAGATCTGACGATAGTTCTCCGCGTCACGCCGAGGAGCTCGACTTCGCCTTAAGTTTCCGCAACAGCGGCGACGTCTACTTCGCCGCCCTGTTCCCGCTTCGGCTCTTTGATCCTGAACCACGTCACATAAAGCGCCGGCAGGAACAAGAGCGTGATCGCGGTACCCGCGATGATGCCGCCCATCATCGCATACGCCATGGGCCCCCAGAACACCTCGCGCGCGATCGGGATCAGCGCCAGGCTGGCCGCGGCCGCCGTCAGCGCGATCGGCCGCATGCGGTGCTCCGTTGCCTCGATGACCGCGGCCCAGCGATCCCTGCCCTCGGCGACAAGGTCCTCGATCTGCACGATCAGGATGACCGAGTTGCGGATCAGGATCCCGATCAGCGCCAGCACGCCGAGAATGGCGACGAAGCCCAGCGGAGCCCCGCTTGGCACCAGGGCCGAGACCACGCCGATCAGCCCGAGCGGCGCCACCGCCACCACCAGGAACAGGCGCTGGAAACTCTGCAACTGCACCATCAGGATGGTCGCCATGACAAACAGCATCAGCGGCACCACGGCCGCGATCGGCCCCTGGCTCTTGGCGCTTTCCTCGACTGAGCCGGCGGTCTCGACCGAATAGCCGGGCGGCAGCTTGGCGACGAAAGCGTCGACCGACGGTTTCAACTCGTTGACGACGGTCGCCGGCAGCACGTCGCCGACCAAGCCGGCGCGCACGGTGATGGTTGGGATGCGATCGCGTCGCCACACGGTGGGCTGCTCCAGATCGTAGCGAAAATTGGCCACCGCGGCGAGTGGGATCGCCTCGCCATTTCCGGTCGGCAACTGGATGTTTTGCAGCGTCTCGATCGAGCCGCGCTCGGCCTCGCGCGAGCGAGCCACGACGTTGATCAGGTACGTCGCGTCACGCACCTGCGTGATCGTCGCGCCGCCCACCGTGCTGTTCAGTGTGCTGGCGATGTCGGACGAGGTGATGCCGAGTTGGCGCGCCTTGTCCTGCAGCACGTCGACCCTCAGCACACGCTGCGGTTCGTTCCAGTCGAAAGTTGGCGCTGCGAGTTTCGGATTGGCCGAGATCACGCCGGCGAATTGCTGCGCCAGTTCTCGCACCGTCTGGATGTCAGGGCCGCCGACGCGGTACTGTACAGGCCGTCCAACTGGCGGTCCGAGCTCAAGCGGCTTGACGAAAGCGTCCGTGCCGACAAACTCCGCGCGCAACAGCTTCTCCAGCGCCGGCTTCACCCGGTTGCGTGCCTCGATGCTCTTGGTGACGATCACCGTCTGGCCGAAATAGGGATTGGCGGGCTGCACGTCATAGGCCAGCACGAAGCGCACGGCGCCCTGACCGATATAGGAGGAAAAGTGGTCGATGTCGGGATTGCCGACCAGCGCCCGCTGTTCGAAGCGCTCCATCTGGTCGCGCGTCTCGGTAATCGAGGAGTTCTGTGGCAGGTTCCAATCGACGATCAGTTCCGGTCGGTCGGAAGGTGGGAAGAACTGCTGCTGCACCAGGCCGAAGCCGGCGATCGAGCCGGCGAACAGAAGCACGGTCACGATGATCGTCAGCCAGTGATGGCGCACCGAGCCGACAAGGACGCGCCGGAACAGTGACGTGAAGCGCCCTGGCTGGTCGTGATGCTTGGTCTTCATCGTCGCCGGCAGGATGGTCACGCCGAGCAGCGGCGCGAACAGCACCGCCACGATCCATGAGACCAGCAGCGACACCGCGATGACGACGAACAAGGTGAAGGTGTATTCGCCGGCAGCACTCGAGTTGAGTCCTATCGGGATGAAGCCCGCGACCGTCACCAGCGTGCCGGTCAGCATCGGGAAGGCGGTCGAGGTGTAGACATAGGTCGCCGCCTTGCGCAGGCTGTCGCCGACCTCCAGCCGCGCCACCATCATCTCGACCGCGATCATCGCGTCGTCGACCAGCAGCCCGAGCGCGATGATCAGAGCGCCGAGCGAAATGCGCTGCAGTGATATCCCCAGATACTCCATGACCGTGAAGGTGATGGCCAGCACCAGCGGGATCGACAGCGCCACCACGAAGCCGGCGCGCATGCCAAGGCTGATGAAAGAGACGGCAAGCACGATCGCCACCGCCTCGAACAGCGCACGCGTAAACCCTGAGACCGCCTCCTCGACGATGACAGGCTGGTCGGCCACCAGATGCACGCCGACCCCGACCGGCAGGTCGGCCAACACCTTGTTCATCTCCGCATGCAGCGCCTCGCCGAATTTGAGCAGATTGGCGTTTGGCTTCATGCCGATGGCAAGGCCGATCGCGTTCTGGCCGTTGAAGCGGAACAAGGCCGTCGGCGGGTCGGCATAACCGCGCGTGATCGTCGCCACGTCGCTCAGCCGGAAGAACCGATCGTTGACGCGCAGGTTTATCGCGCGCAGGCTCTCCTCGGAGGTGAACTGGCCGCCGACGCGCACGCTGATGCGCTCCGGCCCGGACTGGATGACGCCGGACGGGGTGATCGCATTCTGGGCCTGCAGGCTGGCGACGATCTGCTGCTGGTTGAGGCCAAGCGCAGCTATCTGTCGCGTCGAGAATTCGAGATAGATGGCCTCGTCCTGCGCGCCGACCAGATCAACCTTGCCGGCATTGGGCACGGTCAGGATCTTGGTCCTGACATCCTCCACATAGTCGCGCAACTGTCGTGGCGTCAGCCCGTCTGACGTGAAGGCATAGATGTTGCCATAAACATCACCGAAGCGGTCATTGAAGAACGGTCCCTGCACGCCTTGCGGAAATTGCGCCTTGATGTCGTTGACCATGTTGCGCACCTGAAGCCAGTTCGGCACGACGTCGCGCGCCTTGGTGGTGTCCTTCAGGTTGACGAAAATTACGGTCTGGCCGGCGGTGGTGACGGATCTGGTGAAGTCGAGGCTGTCGAGCTCCTCGAGCTTTTTCTCGATGCGATCGGTCACCTGCTGCACCGTCTCCTTGACCGAGGCACCCGGCCAGTTGGCCTGGATGATCATGGTCTTGATGGTGAAGTTGGGATCTTCCTCGCGGCCGAGATTAAGATAGGAAAATACGCCGGCCACCACGAAGACCAGCATGAAATACCAGACCAGTGAGCGGTGATTGAGCGCCCAGTCGGAGAGGTTGAAGCCCTTCATGAGGCCCCTCCCTCGGGCACTTTGACCTTCTGGCCGTCGACGAGGCTGTGAACGCCGGCGGTGACGACTCGCATGCCGGCTTCGAGCCCTTCCGCCACGGTGAAGGTGCCGCCAGCCTTCCGCGCGACCTTGATATCGCGCGCGCTCACGCTTGAGGTCTTTGGATCGACGATCCAAACTTTTTCAGAACCGTCTTTTTCGAGCAGCGCCGAGATTGGCAATTCGATCGTTGGTACGACCTTGGTCATCCGGGTCGCGGTTACCGTCGAACCGAGTCTGAAGGCTTGCGGCGGGTCCGTGAGCGTCAGCTTGACGCGCCGGGTGCGGGTCGAGCCCTCGGACTGGGGCGCGATCTCGCGCAGCTTGGCCTCTGTCCATATTGTCGGCAGCGACTGCAGGATGACCTGGAACGGCGTGCCCGCCGAGAGATCGCCGGTCAACTGGTCGGGAATATCGACGACCGCTTCACGCGGGTCCGAGCGCGCCACGGTGACGACCGTCTGGCCCGGCGAGACGGTTTGGCCGACCTCCGCGCCGACGGCGGTGACGACGCCGTCGAAATCCGAGAACAGCCTGGCATAGCCGAGCTGCTCCTGGGCCTTGGCCAGCGAAGCTTTTGCCCGCTCGACGCTGGCTTCCGCGGCTTTGCGTGCCTGCTGCGCGGCATCGAAGACAGACTGCGACGTATTGGCCGAGGTGAGCAACTGGCGTTGGCGCTCCTCGCTGGCGGCCGCATTGGCGAACTGCGCCTGCGCATTGGAGAGTTCGGCCTTGGCCGCCTGGACGGCCAGCTCCAGCGCGGTTGGGTCGAGTGCCGCGATCGTCGTGCCCTTGCTGACGATGTCGCCGACCTTGACGTCGCGCGAGACGACGCGACCGAGCAGTCGGAAGGCAAGATCGGCACTGACCTGCGGTTCGACCGAGCCGGCGAAACCGAAGGTCTGGATGGTGCGCGGCTCGACCACGACCGACAGCACCGGCCGGACGACCTCCGGCGGCTTGTCCTCCGATTTCGAACAGGCTGCGAGCGCGACAAGCGCGGCAAGGCCAAGCAGGAGCCGCTTCATTGCGCCGCTCCCGATATTTCGACTGTCTGGCCGGGGTTGAGCAATTGCCCGCCCGACGTAACGACGCTCTGGCCCGCGTTCAGTCCCTTGGCAATGACGACGGTACCCGAATCGAACGCCAGCACCTCGACCGGCGTCGTCGCGACTGCCTTGGTCGCGGGATCGACGATCCAGACCGCCGGCTTGCCGGCGCTGGATGTCAGGGCCTGCCAGGGCAACAGGATCGCCTTCGCCGGCTTGGCGCCGACCGAGCCGATGACGGCCGCCCCCAGCGGCATGCCGGCGGGCGTATCGGGAATGGCTACCTTGACCCTTATCGAGCCCGAAGCCGGGTCGACCGCCGGCGAGATCTCGCGCACCTTGCCCGTTGCTCTGACCTGCGGATCGGATAACAGCGTGATCGTCACCGCCGGCGAGGCCGGCGTCCTGGCGACCAGCGTCTCCTGCACATTGAACACGGCGTCGCGGTCGCCGTCCTCGGCAACGGTGAAGACGGTCTGCGCCGCCTGCACCACCTGGCCGGCTTCGACCTGGCGGGCGGTGATCACGCCGGCGGCGCCGGCCTTGAGTTCGGTGAAAGACAGGTTCTGCCGGGCGTTGGCGAGCGCGCTCTGCGCGGCATCCACGCTGCCTTGCGCCACCTTCAGTGCCTGGTCGGCCGCGTCATAATCGCGCCTGGTGGTGAAACCCTGGGCAAGCAGCGTCTTTTGCCGCTCGAAAGTGGCCGCGGCCTGGGTCAATTGCGCCCGCGCGGCATCGAGATCGGCCTGCGCCGATCGCAGNGACGCGTCCGCCAACCCGGAACGAAAGATTGTTCAGCGTGCGCGCCGCGATCACCCCGGTCAGCGAGGTTCTCGGCGCATAGTCGGCCATCGCCACCGTTTCGGTGCGCACCATGACCGGCAGCTTCTTTTCCGTCGCCTCCTGCTTCTGGCAACCGGCGAGCAGCGCCAAGGCCGTGCAGGCGAGAATTGAAGCGGCTGGAAAAGACAAAAGGCTCGGAGTTTTGGCGGATGGCGGCGAGACAGACGATGTCACGTTCCTGCTCATGGCTCCCCCCGGCCGCGGCCCGTCGCGGTCCCTCGCGGAAATCAGGAGGATAGTCGATCGCGGAAAAAAGGAAAACCGGTCTCGCAAGGGTATCGCCGAACTGGTCAAGTCAGGCCCAATCGACCCGGCGATGGTGCCGGCTTGAGGAAAACCTGAAATAAGCCCAGAAGGGAACTGAACGGCATCAAACAGAACGGGCCCCGGCCCGGTGAGGGATATGATGAAGAACTCCGCCATTTCCGAACGCAAGAACCAGTCGATCTCGCGCGGCGTCGGCATGACCACGCAAATCTACGCCGACCGGGCCGAGAATTCGGAGATCTGGGATGTCGAGGGCCGCCGCTATATCGACTTCTCCTCGGGCATCGCCGTCGTCAACACCGGCCATCGCCATCCCAGGGTAATCGAGGCTGTCAAGGCGCAACTCGACCGCTTCACCCACACCTGCCACCAGGTCGTGCCTTACGAGAGCTATGTGCGGCTGGCCGAACGGCTGAACGCCATGCTGCCCGGCAAGTTCGAGAAGAAGACGATCTTCGTCACCACCGGCGCCGAGGCGGTGGAGAATGCCATCAAGATCGCTCGCAACGTCACCGGCCGCCAGGCCGTCATCGCCTTCGGCGGCGGCTTCCACGGCCGCACCTTCATGGGCATGGCGCTGACCGGCAAGGTCGTGCCCTACAAGGTAGGCTTCGGCGCCATGCCGGGCGACGTCTACCACGTGCCGTTCCCCGTGCAACTGCATGGCGTCTCGGTCGCCGATTCGCTGGCGGCGCTCGACAAGCTGTTCAAGGCGGATGTCGATCCGGCCCGCGTCGCCGCGATCATCATCGAGCCGGTTCAGGGCGAGGGCGGCTTCTACGACGCGCCGCGTGAACTCCTGACGGCGCTGCGCAAGCTCTGCGACCAGCACGGCATGCTGCTCATCGCGGACGAAGTGCAGACCGGCTTTGCCCGCACCGGCAGGATGTTCGCCATGGACCATCACGAGGTGGCGGCCGACATCACCACCATGGCCAAGAGCCTGGCCGGCGGCTTTCCGCTGTCGGCGGTCACCGGCCGCGCCGAGATCATGGATGCGCCCAGCCCCGGCGGGCTCGGCGGCACCTACGGCGGCAGCCCGATCGGCGTCGCCGCGGCACACGCCGTCCTGGATGTCATCGAGGACGAAAAGCTCTGCGACCGCGCCAACACGCTGGGTGCGCGGCTGAAGCAGCGCCTGCAGTCGATCCGTGACGACGTGCCCGAGATCGTCGAAGTCAGGGGGCTGGGCTTCATGAACGCGGTCGAGTTCAACGACGTCAAGAAGGGCCTGCCGTCGGCCGAGATCGCCAACGCGATCCGCCTGAAGGCGCTCGACAAGGGGCTGATCCTGTTGACCTGCGGCGTCCACGGCAACGTCATCCGCTTCCTGGCACCGATCACCATCCAGGACGAGGTCATGAACGAAGCGCTCGACATCCTGGAAAGCTCGATCCGCGAAGTCTGCGCCGCCTGAGCAGTGCTTGCCTTCTCCCAGTCACTATACGGGGAGAAGGTGCCGGCAGGTGGGTGAGGGGCAGCGCAGACGTCGAAATTGACGTTTGATCTCGGGTGTCTTCTACCCAATAGCCTTTGCAGGTTCACTCTGCTGAAACGCGGCCAATGCCGCCTTCAACCCATCCGGTCCCTCCGCAACCGTTTCCGGCGTCGGCGAGAAACCGGCGCCGAGCATCTTGCGACCAAGCATGTGGTCGCCGGGACGGTTGACGGATTCGATGCCGAGCAGCCGGTCTCCCGCATAGTGGTAGATCGAGAACTTGTTGTCGGGCAGGTCACCGAGCACGACATGGCTGTCGCCGCCAGATGTCAGCCCGACCATCTGCAATTTCATGTCGCCAATGTCGGACCAGAACCATGGCACCGCCGAATAGCCGTCGGCGTGACCGGTGATGGTGCGCGCGGCGAGCCGCGCCTGGTCGGTGGCGTTTTGCACCGATTCCAGCCGCACGTCGCCGCCGGTGAACCAGTGCCGATACGAGGCGGCGTCGCCGATGGCAAGGATGTTCGGTACCGAGCTGCGCATCTGGTGATCGACGCGGATGCCGTTGGCTGTGGTGAGGCCGGCTTCCTGCGCCAGTTCGACATTCGGCACGGCACCGATACCCACCACGACCATGTGCGCCGGCAGCCTTTCGCCCGAGGAGGTGATCGCGGCGGTGACATGGCCGTCTTCGCCTTCGAGCCTTGCAATCGAGGTGCCGGTGAAGATGCGCACGCCTGTCGCTTCCAGCCTTTGCCGGACATGGCTGGCCACCACGGGCGCCACGGCGCGGCCAAGCAGCCGGTCGACCGCCTCGACAACGGTGACCGTGCGGCCCGCCGCCCGAAGCGTCGCGGCGATTTCCAGTCCGATGAAGCCGCCGCCGAGAATGACGACATCTTCGCTATGCGCGCTCAAGTCCCGAATCAGCCGGGCATCGGCCAGCGAGCGCAGCGACACCACGCCGAACAGCTCCGCGCCGGGTAATGGCAAGGCACGCGGGCGCGATCCTGTCGCCAGGATCAAATGGTCAAAGGCAAGTGCGCCACCGCCGGCAATGTCGAGACTGCGGCGGCCGGCATCGATGCGCTCGATCCGGATGCTCGGCCGGTAGTCGATGGCGCTGCCGGTGTAGAAGGCTTCGCCGCGCAAGGGCTGCGGCTTGGCCGTGGCATCCTTGATGAAGGTCTTCGACAGCGGCGGCTTGTGATAGGGCAGTTCGTTCTCGTCGCCGACCAGGATCACCGGCCCGTCATAGCCATCCTCGCGCAGACTGGCGGCCGCCTGCACGCCCGCATGACCCGCACCGACAATGACCACGCCGTTCTTCATTGCATTTCGATCCCGATTCGATCCTAGGACGTCTCGCCAAGCGGCAATTGTCTGGCACCGCCGCAAGAGAATGTCTGCGGGTCGCACCCGGGATGGCGACTGTCAATCGGACAGTTCGGCCGCAAAGCCGGTGCAACGAACGCGTAAAGTTGACAGTTGTAGTTTAGAATAATTCTAAACTGTTGTTTCGATTGGGTTTTTAAGCAATTTCCGTTGACTCCATTGAACTCGAAGTTTTAAGGAAGCTTGCGCATTGGCGCATCCCTTTGATGTCTGGGCCTTGAACCCGTTCGATTGGAGGCATTTTGGTGTCTTTCTTCCCTGAGTCGCGCGACAGCGCGGCATACTTCCCTGAGTCGCGCGACAGTGCGGCATATCTTGCGGCCGGTGGCATGCACACGGCCTGGTGCCGGTTGCCGCGCGCGCCGTTTGCGGAATTCCCGAGAAACTGGAGAGCGACAATGACGGCACGATATGGCGGCAGGCTTGTGGCGATCGGCGCCACGGCGCTGCTGACGGCGGCGGTGTTCGTCCTGCCCGCAAAGGCGCAAACCGATGCGAAGGCGGTGATCGAGACCTATTCCGACATCGCGCTTGCCAAGTACGAGGATTCGCTGACCACGGCGCGGACGCTGGACAAGGCGGTCGACGCGCTGCTTACCAACCCGTCGGCGGAAACGCTCAATGCCGCCCGCGACGCCTGGAAGGCGGCGCGCGTGCCCTACCAGCAGACCGAGGTCTATCGCTTCGGCAACAAGATCGTCGACGACTGGGAGGGCGAGGTGAATTCCTGGCCGCTGGACGAAGGCCTGATCGACTATGTCGCCAAGAGCTACGGCACGGATTCGGATGCGAATTCGCTCTATACCGCCAATGTGATCGCCAACAAGGAGATCGAGATCAACGTCAAGAGGGTCGATGCCTCGAAGCTTTCGCCGGAATTCCTCTCCGGTACGTTGCAAGGGGCCGGCGGCGTCGAAGCCAATGTCGCTACCGGCTATCACGCCATCGAATTCTTGCTCTGGGGTCAGGACCTGCACGGCACCGGCCCGGGCGCCGGCGAGCGTCCCTATACCGACTATGATCTCAAGAATTGTACTGGCGGCAATTGCGACCGCCGCGCACAGTACCTGAAGTCGGCAACTGACCTTCTGGTTTCCGACCTGCGGAAGATGGTCAACGACTGGAAGGAAGACGGCGCTGCGCGCAAGAACCTCGTCGATGGCGAGCCGAACACCGCCGTCTCGGTGATCTTCACCGGCATGGGCTCGCTCTCCTACGGCGAACTGGCCGGCGAGCGCATGAAGCTCGGCCTGCTGCTGCACGATCCGGAAGAGGAGCAGGACTGCTTCTCCGACAACACCTACAATTCTCATCTCCATGATGCCCTCGGTATTCGCGCCGCCTATCACGCCAGCTACACCAGGCTGGACGGCACCGTCGTTTCGGGTCCCTCGGTGCACGACATGGTCAAGGCAGCGGATCCGGCAATCGACAAGGAACTGTCCGACAAGCTCGATGTCACCGTCGCCAAGATGGAAGCGATCAAGGGACGGGCATTGGCCGGCGAGGCCTACGACCAGCAGATCGCCGAGGGCAATACGGCAGGCAATGCCACCGTGCAGGCGGCAATCGACGCGTTGATCGACCAGACCAAGTCGATCGAACGCGCCGTCGGCGCCTTGAAGCTCAACAACATCGCCTTCGAAGGCTCCGACAGTCTCGACGCGCCCGACAAGGTGTTCAAGTAAGCCCCCAGCCAAACGGCGCATCGGAGCGCCGTCAGCCAGAGCGACGAAATGCTGATCTGCCATTGCAACATCATCACCGAGAAGGAGATCGAGCAGACGATCATCGGCCTGCTGGATCAGGATCCCTGGCAGCTCATCGTGCCGGCAAAGGTCTATCACGCCATGCACAAACGGGGTCGCTGTTGCGGCTGCTTCCCAAATGTGGTGGAAACGATCATTCGGGTCACCGAGAACTACCACGCCCGCTCGCAGGCAAGCGGCATGGACATCGTTTCACATCTGGATCGCGTCAGAGGCCTGCGCGTCCAATACGGGAGCAGAACCCATGAAAGGCGAACCACAGATCATCGAGCGGCTTAACGAGGCTCTTTTTCTGGAGCTCGGCGCCGTAAACCAGTATTGGGTGCATTTCCGCCTGCTCGAGGATTGGGGATACGCCAAGCTGGCCAAGAAGGAGCGGGCGGAATCGATCGAGGAGATGCACCACGCCGACAAGCTCGTCGCCCGCATCATCTTCCTTGAAGGCCATCCCAATCTGCAGTCCGTGGCGCCGCTGCGCATCGGCCAGAACGTCAAGGAAGTGCTCGAATCCGACTTGGCCGGTGAATATGACGCGCGCACTGCCTATAAGCGCTCGCGCGAAATCTGCGAGGAAGCGGGCGACTACGTGACGATGAAACTGTTCGAGGAACTGCTCACCGACGAGGAAAGCCATATCGACTTCCTCGAGACGCAGCTCGACCTGCTGGCCTCGATCGGTGAGGAAAAGTACGGCCAGCTCAACGCCGCACCGGCGGACGAGGCGGACTAAGGATATGCGGGAATGCGGCGCCTCTTAGACGTCCTGCGCCGCTTGCGGCGGGTCAAGGGCCCGCCGCGCCTCTGGAAAATGCCAGCCATATCGGCTGGTCGGCACGGCATTATTCTGATGCTGGCGCTGACCACTCCTGCCATCGCCGGCGACCTTCTACCCGCCGGTCTCGCCACAACGCGCACCGACCTCGATGCCAAGGATCGGGCGCGCGTCACCATCGTTACCAGGCCTACCACCGATTTTTCCAAGCCCGAGCCTTTCGAACTGATGCAAGGTGGCGCCGGCACCTCGCGGAAAGACATCAGCCGTGATTCCTTCTCGCAATCTTCGGCCAACATCAGCTTCGAGGAAGAAGGCACCTTCAAGCTCGGCAATGCGCTTTTCCGCAAGAACTGGGTGTCGTCGCCGTCCTCGACGCAGGCCTCGGATGGGCTCGGACCCTTGTTCAACGAACGCGCCTGCCAGAACTGCCATCTGAAGGATGGCCGTGGACGGCCGCCGCAAGCCGATGTTGGGACTACCTCAATGTTCCTGCGGTTGGCGCGCGACGCCAGCAGCGCGGAAGAGAAGGCGGCGCTCGCCGACCATGGGCTGCTCAACCTTCCAGACCCGGTCTATGGCACGCAGTTGCAGGAACTGGCTGTGCTTGGTCTCGGGGGTGAGGGCAGGATGCGTGTCGACTATCAGGAACGGAAGGTGAAACTGCCGGACGGCACCGCGGTTTTCCTGCGCAAGCCCGCTTATACGATCGATGATCTCGGCTACGGGCCGCTCGATCCGCGCACCACGCTGTCGCCGCGCCTGACGCCGCCGATGATCGGCCTCGGCCTGATCGAACAGATCGCGCCGGCCGACATTCTGGCCCATGCCGACCCTGACGACAGGGATGGCGATGGTATTTCCGGCAAGCCCAACATCGTGCGTGATGGCCTAAGCGGCGAACCGACGCTTGGCCGTTTCGGCTGGAAGGCGCAGACGGCGTCGATCCGCCAGCAAGCGGCGGATGCCTTTGCCGGCGATATCGGCATCTCAACGCCGGACGAGCCGAAACACTGGGGTGATTGCACCGCCGCGCAGGAAAAGTGTCTCGCCATGCCCAACGGCGTGCAGGCGCGCCTCGGCCCGGTCGAGGCGCCGTCGCCGGTGATGGATCTCGTCACCTTCTATTCGCGGAACCTGGCGGTGCCGGCGCGACGCGACCTCGCCTCGCCTGAGGTGCTCGCTGGCAAGAAGGTCTTTTATGAAATCGGCTGCATTGCCTGTCACACGCCGAAATTCGTTACCCGTCGCGATGCACCTGACAAGGCGCAGGCGTTCCAGTTGATCTGGCCTTATTCCGATTTCCTGCTGCACGACATGGGGCCGGATCTTGCCGACGGCCAGGCTGTGGGCGACGCGACTGGCAATGAGTGGCGCACGCCGCCGCTATGGGGCATCGGCCTCACCGAAACGGTCAACGGCAATTCCTTCTATCTGCACGATGGCCGTGCGCGCACTTTGGTCGAGGCCATCCTGTGGCATGGCGGCGAGGGCCGGAAGGCGCGCGACCGCTTTGCCGCCACCAGCGCCACCGAGCGCGATGCATTGGTCAAATTCCTGGGGTCACTTTGATGGCGAAGCGTTTCGCGCTGGTTCTCGTTCTTCCGCTGGCTCTGCTGGGCGCCTTGCCCGCATCGGCCGCGGTGAAAGCCTCTGATGTCGTCCAGCGCGCGATCGACGGCTTTGTCCGCCCGGCATATGAGGACCTGCACCAGCATGCGGAAGCCCTCGCCAAAGCCATGCACAGGCTTTGCGAGGCGCCCTCGCAAACGGATCTCGAAGCGGCGCGAGCTGCGTTCTCGGCTACCGTCCATGCCTGGTCGTCGGCCGAGATCATCGGTTTCGGGCCGATCAAGGAGAACAACAGGCTGGAGCGCATGCTGTTCTGGCCGGATCGCAAGAGCATCGGCCTGAAACAGGTGCAGGCGGTGTTGTCGGACAAGGATCCCGCCGCCACCGATCCTGTCCAGCTTGCCGGCAAGAGCGTTGCCATGCAGGGGCTCGGCGCGCTGGAATTCGTGCTTTACGGCGACGGCGCCGACGCCTTGACGGGCAAGGCTGAACCCTATCGGTGCGCTTATGGCGCGGCCGTTGCCGGCAACATCGAAGCTATCGCGACGGACGTCAGCGCGGCCTGGAACAAACCCGACGGATTCGCGGCACTGTGGGCCAATCCGGGGCCGCAAAACGCGCTCTATCGCGATGGCAACGAGGCGGTAACCGAACTGGTCGGCGTCTTCATCAATGAACTGGAAATGGTTCGCGATGTGCGCCTGAAGGGTTTTCTGGGCGCCAGGCCCGAGGCCGACAAACCAAAACAGGCGATCTACTGGCGTTCGCAAAACACCGCCAACGCGCTGGCCGGAAATCTGGCCGGCATCGATGCGCTGTTCCAGGTGTCGAAGCTCGGCAGCACGCTGCCGCCGGATGCGCGCTGGATGGCAGAGTCGATCCACATCCAGCTGCTCAACGGCGTTGCGACCGCCAAGGCCGTCCAGGGTCCGATCGACAAGGCGCTCGCCGATCCGGCGCTGCGCGAAAAACTCGAGCATTTCGCCCTGATCACCTCCAGCCTGTCGACTCTGATTGGCACCAGGCTGACCGCCGAATTCGGTCTGACCGCCGGCTTCTCGTCGCTGGATGGAGACTGAGCGTGAAGGAATTGCTCATCGACCGCCGCGATTTCTTGAGGGCCGCCGGCATTGGCTTTGCCGCCGCCGTGACGCCCTCGGCCTGGGCAAATACGCTCGCGGCGGATGCCGTGTTCGCCACCGCCTTCCTCAAGCGCGACGGCGGTTTTGGCGCCGCCGTCCTGTCCGAGGCCGGCAAGGTGCTGCATACGATCGACCTGCCCGATCGGGGTCATGACGTCACCTTCGATCCGATCTCGAAGCGTTCGGTGGTTTTCGCCCGCCAGCCCGGCACCTTCGCCGTCGTTTTCGATCACGCCGGGCGCGACGCCCCGCGGACCATCGCCAGCATCGCAGGCCGGCACTTCTTCGGTCATGGTGTCTTCTCGCCCGACGGCGCTCTGCTCTACGCCACCGAGAACGACTTCGACAACGCCGTTGGCGTGGTGGGCGTCTATGACGCGCGGGCGAAATTCAATCGCATCGGCGAATTCCCGACCTACGGCATGGGCCCGCACGAACTTCTTCTGCTGGGCGACGGCAAGACGATCGCGGTCGCCAATGGCGGCATCGAGACCCATCCAGACTATGGACGCGCCGAGCTCAACATTGCGACCATGAAACCTTCCTATGTGCTGGTCGACCGCGTCACCGGCGACCTGATCGAAAAGCATGAACTGCCGGCCGCTCTCCACCAATTGTCGATCCGCCACATGGATACCGACCAGACCGGCACCGTCTGGTTCGGCTGCCAATACAGGGGCTCCGGCACCGATCGTCCGCTTCTGATCGGTCGCGCCGCGCGGGGCAAGGGGTTGGCATTGCTCGACATGCCGCGGGATGTGCTGTCCGGTTTCCGCAACTATATCGGCTCGGTCGCCGCCAATCCTGGTGCCGGCACCGTCGCCGTCTCCTCGCCGGAAGGCAATTCGCTTGTCGTGATCGATGCGGGCAGCGGCCGGATCGTCTCCTCCAGCGCGCTGGTCGAGGTCTGCGGCGTGGCGCGCGACGGGGCAGGTTTCATGGCCACCACGGGCGCCGGCGAGATCATCGAGGGCGGTGGTGCCACGCGGACGGAACCGGACTATGTCTGGGACAACCACATACTGCGCATAGGGCCGGAGGCATAAGCTCTTCTGCCTGCCCAAACCGAAGCCGCTTAACAAATTATGCACTATACACTTGCGGTTGCGCGCCATGGCGGGCACAGGGAATTGTTTTTCGAACCGGTCGTTTCATGAAAGTTCTCGCCATCGACTGTGCCGCCAGCCTCTGCGCTGCCTGTGTCTACGACGCGGCGGCTGGGCTGGAGCTTGGCCGCTCGGTGCTCGATCTGGGCAAGGGTCATGCCGAGCACCTGATGGCCGTGATCGCTGACGCGCTGAAGACCGGCGCGACCGACTACGTCGGGCTTGGCGCCATTGCCGTCTCTGTCGGTCCGGGTTCCTTCACCGGCCTGCGCGTCGGCGTGTCGACCGCGCGTGGCCTGGCGCTGGCGCTCAAGCTGCCGGCAATCGGGGTGACGACCCTTGAGGCACTGGCGGCCGAGGCGGCCAGTGCCTTTCCTGGCCGCGCCGTGCTGGCGGCGCTTGATGCCGGCCGCGAGGAAATCCATGCCGCATTGTACGATGAAATGTCAGTGTTGACTTACGGTCCGGCCACGGCCACGCTTGCGGGTGCGGTGACGATGGCGTCGGAACGTTCCGCGGTGCTCGCCGGCACGGCGGCGACACTGATCGCTGACGCGGCCGGCCGCACCTTCGACATCGGGCCTCGGGCGGCCACCGCCGACATTCTCACTTACGCCCGGCTGGCTGCCGCAAAGGGGGAGGGCGAAAGGCCGAAGCCGCTTTATCTGCGCGGTGCCGATGCCAAGCCGCAGGCCGGGTTTATACTATCGAGGCAGAGACCATGATCCCGAAAAGTGGAGGCCGGTTTTCGCGGACAAACGGTCCCGTTTGTCCAGAGATCATGGTCAGACGAGAAAACGAGAATTGATGCGCATACCTTTTCTTCAACCACGTCGCCGGGACTATGCGCTCGAGCCGCTCAGGATCGCCGACAGCGCCGCGGTCTCGCTGCTGCACCGCGAGGATTTTGTCCGCCCCTGGACTGATGGTGAGTTCGCCGCCTTGCTCGAACAGGACACCGTGTTCGGTTATGCCGCGCGCGAAACCGGGCAGGGCGCCAAGCCGCCTGTCGGCTTCGTCCTCGCCCGGCTGGCCGCGGGCGAGGGTGAAATCCTGACCGTCGCGGTGGCGCGATCGCATCGCCGCCAGGGGCTGGGCTGGCAGTTGATGGACGCAGTGCTGCGCGAATTGCATTCGCAGCGCGCCGAAGCCTTATTCCTCGAGGTCGATGAGACCAATGCCGCGGCGATCGCCCTCTATCGTCGCCTGGGGTTTCGGGAAGTCGGCAAGCGTCCGGATTACTACAAGTCGCCCGATCGCGGGCCGACTGGGGCGCTTGTCATGCGCCGCGATCTTCGCTAGCCAGGGACCGCATGACCCCGAAAATCGAATCCGATTTTCGGAGAGGATCATGCGCCAGAATTAAGGTGTTACAGCGTCCTTTGCGCGTCCAAGAGGACGCGCGGCGCTGTAACGGTAGGGCGATGATCAAGAAAATCAGGATTTTCCTGGCGCTGGGCCTCGTCGTCGCTGGGTCGCTGGTTTTCGTGCCGCTGCAGATTGTGTCGATGAAGACCGGTTGGTGGCCGGAAACCTTCATCCTCAAGCTCTGGCACCGGCTCATCATCCGGGCGCTCGGCATGCGTATCCATGTCAGAGGGGCGCTGTCCGACAAACGCCCCTTGCTGGTTGTCTCAAATCACATCTCCTGGACCGACATCATGGTGCTGGGCTCCTTTGCGGATGTGAAATTCATCGCCCGAGCCGACATGGAAGGCTGGCCGCTGATCGGCATGCTGTCGAAACTGCAGCGCACTGTTTTTATCGAGCGCGAACGCAAGCGTTCGTCTGGCGATCAGGCCAGCGAGATCGCCAGACGCATGGCCAAGGGCGATGCCATGGTGCTGTTCGCCGAGGGTTCGACCGGTGACGGCAATGTCGTCCTGCCCTTCAAAAGCACCCTGTTCGGCGCCGCCTCGATGGCCATTTCCGAAGGCGCGGCCGAGCAGGTCTTCATCCAGCCCGTTGGGATCGCCTATACGCGCCTGCACGGCGTGCCGCTCGGCCGCCGCCACCGCCCGATCGCAGCCTGGATCGGCGATGAGGACCTGATGCCGCATCTCAAGGTGCTGATGGCCGAGGGCGCGCTCGACGTCGAGGTGCATTTCGGCGAACCGATCGCCTTTGCCAAGGGTTCCAACCGCAAGGAAACGGCCAAGCTGATGGAAGGCCGGGTGCGCGAGATGATGCAGGCCGCCCTCGCCGATCCGCTCCCGAGCCGTTAGCCGCCGGCATGCGCCAGCTGGCACATGCCGAGAATCGTCTGTTTTTTGTCACGGAAAGGCGTTAGAAGCCGCCGATGAACTTGAACACGACTGAAAGCGACGACATCGGCACTGTGGCCGGACACCCGGCGGCGCGCGCCACGGCAGCCAAGAAGGTCTTCGTCAAGACCTATGGCTGCCAGATGAACGTTTATGATTCACAGCGTATGACCGATGCACTGGTCGCTGACGGCTATGCGGCGACCGATGTCATCGGCGAGGCCGATCTGGTGCTGCTTAACACCTGCCATATCAGGGAAAAAGCCGCCGAAAAAGTCTATTCCGAACTTGGCCGCATCCGCGACATGAAGGCGGACCGCGCAACTGCCGGCCGCGAGATGCTGATCGGCGTCGCCGGCTGCGTGGCGCAGGCCGAGGGCGCCGAGATCATCCGGCGTTCGCCGGCCGTCGACCTGGTCATCGGTCCGCAGACCTATCACCGTCTCCCCGACGTGCTGGCCCGGGTTCGCGGCGGCGAAAAGATCGTCGAAACCGAATACGCCATCGAGGACAAGTTCGAACATCTGCCGCAGCCCAAGCGTGCCGAGGTGATCAAGCGTGGCGTCACCGCCTTCCTCACCGTCCAGGAAGGCTGCGACAAGTTCTGCACCTTCTGCGTCGTGCCCTATACGAGAGGCTCGGAAGTGTCGCGGCCGGTGGCGCAGATCGTCGCCGAGGCCGAGCGGCTGGCCGAGGCCGGGGTGCGCGAGGTGACGCTGCTCGGCCAGAACGTCAACGCCTGGCATGGCCAGGGCGAGACCAAACGGGGCAAGACCGCGGAATGGGGTCTCGGGCGGCTGCTGTTCCGGCTGGCCGAAATCCCCGGCCTGGCGCGGCTGCGCTACACCACCAGCCATCCACGCGACATGGACGACGAATTGATCGCCGCGCACCGCGACTTGGCCGCCCTGATGCCCTATCTGCACCTGCCGGTGCAATCCGGGTCGGATCGCATTCTGAAGGCGATGAACCGCAGGCATACGGCCAAGGATTATCTGGCGCTGCTCGACCGCATCCGCGCCGCCCGCCCCGATATCGCGCTGTCGGGCGATTTCATCGTTGGTTTCCCCGGTGAGACGGAGGCCGATTTCGAAGCGACCATGGATCTGGTGCGCCAGGTGAATTATGCCTCGGCCTTCTCCTTCAAATATTCGCCGCGTCCCGGTACGCCCGGCGCCGAGATGTCCGACCACGTGCCGGAAGCGGTCAAGGACGAGCGTTTGCAGCGCCTGCAGGCGCTGCTGTTGAAACAACAGCAGGATTTCGGCTTGAGTTTGATCGGCAGCACCATAGATACGCTGATCGAGAAGCCTGGTCGTCAGGCCGGCCAGAAGGTCGGCCGCTCGCCTTGGCTGCAGCCAGTTATTGTTGATGAAAACGCCGGTGAAATCGGTGACATTATCAAGGTGCGAATCACGAAGACGGGCTACAACAGCCTGTTCGCCGAATTGGCCTGATGGTCTCGGCAGATGAGGAGAGACGGTTGAGCGCAGCGGAGCTGAAGAATCTGCCCCCGGTACCGGCATCCGGGGCTTCTGACATGGCGCACATCGTTTTGACTTTCGACAACAACAAGCTTGCCAGCGCCCTTTACGGCCAGTTCGACGAAAACCTGGCCCGGCTGGAGCAAAAGCTCGGCGTCGACATCCGCTCGCGCGGCAACCAGCTGACCATCAAGGGGTCCGCTTCGGCCGCCGAACAGGCGCGCCGCGCCTTGGACAATCTCTACGGCATTCTGCAGAAGGGCGTCGATATCAGCCAGTCCGATGTCGACGGGGCCGTGCGCATGGCTATCGCCGCCGACGACCAGCTCACGCTGCCGACACTGGAGCGCAAGGGCAAGGTCTCCGCCGCCCAGATCGCCACCCGCAAGAAGACCATCTATGCCCGCTCCCTGAACCAGGACGCCTATATGCGGGCGCTGGAGCGGTCGGAACTGGTGTTCGGCATCGGTCCAGCCGGCACCGGCAAGACCTATCTGGCGGTGGCGCATGCGGCGATGCTGCTCGAACGCGGCATGGTCGAGCGCATCATTTTATCGCGACCGGCTGTCGAGGCCGGCGAACGGCTGGGCTTCCTGCCGGGCGACATGAAGGAGAAGGTCGATCCGTATCTGCGGCCGCTCTATGACGCGCTCTACGACATGATGCCGGCCGACAAGGTCGAGCGTGCGATTGCAGCCGAAGTAATCGAAATCGCACCGCTCGCCTTCATGCGTGGCCGCACGCTGGCGCACGCCGCCGTCATTCTCGACGAGGCGCAGAACACCACGCCGATGCAGATGAAGATGTTTCTCACCCGTCTTGGCGAGAACTCGCGCATGATCGTCACTGGCGATCCGACACAGATCGACCTTCCTCCGAGCACCAAGTCAGGCTTGGTCGAAGCCTTGCGTGTCCTCGACGGTGTGGCAGGCGCGGTAACCGTGCGCTTCAACGATGTCGACGTCGTTCGCCATCCGCTGGTGGCGGAAATCGTCAGGGCCTATGACCGGGACGCCAAGCTGGCTCGTGGCCTCGGTGCCGAGAATTGATCTTGACGATGCGGCCTCATGGCTGAGGACAACACATCCGGCGGCGGGAGCCTTCCGGTTCCCGTCGAGATCGATATATCGGTTGAAGCGGGCGATTGGCCCGATGAAGCAAGCCTGAAGCGGCTGGTCGATCGCGCGGTTGAAGCCGCCTTTGCCGAGACCGGTGCGACGGGTCATTCCGAACTCAGCATTGTTTTTTCCGACGACGCCCATATCCGTACCTTGAATGCCGGCTGGCGCGGCAAGGACAAGCCCACCAACGTTCTGTCTTTCCCGGCATTTCCGCCGGCAAAAGGCCGCCCGCTGCCGCCGATGCTCGGCGACATCGTGCTTGCCGCCGAGACGGTGGCGCGCGAGGCGGCACTGGAAGAAAAGCTGCTGGAGAACCATATCTGCCATCTCGTCATCCATGGCCTGCTTCATCTCATGGGCCATGATCACGAGACCGACGCGGAGGCCGAGGAGATGGAAGCCATCGAGCGCGCCGCGCTGGCAAGGCTTGCCATTCCCGATCCCTACGCGTAACTAAAAAAGACCAATTGACCGGACGACGATGAACGACAAACCAGAGACTGCCGCCCGCCCCGATGTCGGCAGTGCGATCAGGGCTTCCGATACGTCGGAAGAGGGATCAAGTCCGAGTACCGTTACCCCTAGTGTTGCCAACACCGGCAGCACGGCCATCGAGCCGTCGCCTGCCGGCCCCTCCCTGTTCAACCGCGTGCTGGGCCTGTTCCGGCAACGCAACGGCACCAGCCTGCGCGAAGAAATCGCCGGCGCGCTCGCCGAGACGACGAGCGATGTCGAATCCTTCTCGCCTGGCGAGCGCGCCATGCTCAACAACATCCTGCGCCTGCGCGAGGTGCGCGTCGAGGACGTCATGGTGCCGCGCGCCGATATCGAGGCGGTCGAGATCGCCACGTCGCTCGGTGACTTGCTTGGCATGTTCGAACAATCCGGTCATTCCCGCATGCCGGTCTATTCCGAGACGCTCGACGACCCGCGCGGCATGGTCCATATCCGCGACGTGCTGGCCCATATCACAAAGCTGGCGCGTGTCAGGAAGGGCCGTGCAACCCGCAAAACGCCTGTCGCCACGGTTCTCGATCTTGCCCAGGTCGACCTTGCGCGCACCATTGGAGAGCTCAACCTGATCCGGCAGGTCCTGTTCGTGCCGCCGTCGATGCTTGCGTCCGACTTGATGGGCCGCATGCAGACGACGCGCACGCAGATGGCCCTGGTCATCGATGAATATGGCGGCACGGACGGCCTCGTCTCGCTCGAGGACATCGTCGAGATGGTGGTTGGCGACATCGAGGACGAGCATGACGACGACGAGCCGATGATCACCCAGACCGGCGACGGCGTGTTTATCGTCGATGGCAAGGCCGAGATCGACGAGGTCGCCAAGATGATCGGCGAGGAATTCGCCGCGGGTGAACATGGCGAGTATGTCGACACCATTGGCGGCATGATCTTCAACACGCTCGGCCGCGTGCCGGCGCGCGGCGAGGTGGTGCAGGCCATTCCCGGCTTCGAATTCCATGTGCTGGACGCCGATCCGCGCCGCGTCAAGCGCGTGCGCATCGTGCAGAGCCAAAAGGGCGAACGCCGCCGGCGGGCCACGGCGCGCACCGAACAGGCCTGAAAGCCTGCTCTCGCATGACGATCGAGGATCCGTTCAAGCACTCGGTCCTCGGCTCCGGCGTGTTTTACAAGGATCCACGCTCTGCCCTGGATTGGCTTGAAGCAGCCTTTGGCTTCGAGCGCAGCATGGTGGTCAGCAATGCTGAGGGAAAGCTGGTCCACGCCGAAATGCGGTTCGGCGATTGCTACCTCATTGTCGATTCTGAATGGGCCGATCATGTCGCGAGCCCCGCGTCGGTCCAGGGCAAGAACACGCAATCGGTCTATGTCAGGTTGAAAGACGGCCTGGATGCGCATTGCGAGCAGGCCCGCGCGGCCGGTGCTGCAATAATCCAGGAGCCGGCGGACCAGTTCTACGGCGAACGCCAGTATCGGGCGCGCGATCCCGAGGGCCATGTCTGGACGTTCACGCAGCCGATGGGTTCTGTTTCTCGTGAAGAGGCCGAGCGGTTGGGTGGCCTGCGCATCGAAGGCTGGCACCGGTAGAGAGCGGCCGGGTAATCACGCCGGCGTTTGGAGCGCGCGGCGCGGCCTGATAAATCTTAGCTCCTGATTCGCGCGACGGAAATACGCATGGAGCGCCTTGCCGGCCGGATAATTCTGCTTTGGGGTTGGCGGCGTTCGCTTGTGGCGTTTTTCGCTGGGGCGCTAACGGTTCTGGGGCAGGCGCCTTACGATTTCTTTGCCGCCTGTTTCATTTCGTTTCCGCTGCTGGTCTGGCTGCTCGATGGCGCGACCGGCGAAGCCTCCGGCAGCCTGTTGCGGCGCCTGCGGCCGGCTTTCGCCGTCGGCTGGTGGTTCGGCTTCGGTTATTTCCTCGCCGGCCTCTGGTGGATCGGCTCGGCGCTGCTGGTCGAGGCCGACGACTTTGCCTGGGCACTGCCGTTCGCGGTGGTCGGAATTCCCTTCGCGCTCGCATTTTTCTATGGCTTCGCAACGGTGGTCGCGCGGCTCCTGTGGAGCAGCGATATCGGCCGTATCGCTGCCCTAGCCTTCGGTTTTGCGCTGGCGGAGTGGCTGCGCGGTTTCCTGTTCACCGGTTTCCCCTGGAACGCCATCGGCTACGCGGCGATGCCGGTACCGCTTTTGATGCAGAGCGTCTCGGTGACCGGCATGATCGGCATGAATGCGCTCGCGGTTTTCCTTTTCGCACTGCCGGCGCTGCTGGCGGCGCGCCGGCATCTTCGGCTGGGCGCCACGCTGTTTGTCGTGCTCGCCGCCGCCCATGTCGGCTTTGGCTATGTCAGGCTCACCGCGCCCGAAAAGCCGGCGACGCGCAGTCTCGATGTCCGTATCGTCCAGCCGGCCGTGGACCTGTCGGAAAAATGGGACGCCTCGGTGCGCGACCGCATCTTCGCCACCTTGCTCGGCCTCTCCGCAAAGGCACCGGACCCAGGTCACGAAAAACCGCAATTGATTCTCTGGCCGGAAACCTCCGTACCGTTCCTTTTCACGGAGCGCCCCGACGCCTTGACGGCGCTGGGCGACATGCTGGGCGACGGCCAGATGCTGATCGCCGGCGTCGTGCGTGAGGAGGGCGGCTCGGCGGCCAGCGCCGACAGCCGCTACTACAACTCCGTGGTGGCGATCAACGACAAGGGCGAGATCGCCGACGCCGTGGACAAGGTTCATCTGGTCCCGTTCGGCGAGTATCTGCCTTTCGCCGACCTGCTCGCTCGTTTCGGCATCGAACAGCTCGTCGCCGGGCCGCTGACGTTCACGGCCGGCAACGAGCGTCATGCCATCACGCTGCCGGGCGGCATTCGTGCCCTGCCATTTATCTGTTATGAGGTGATCTTTCCCGATCTGGTGGCAGTTGACGCTACGTCATCGCAGCTTATTGTGAACGTTACCAACGATGCATGGTTCGGCGACACGCCGGGACCGTATCAGCATTTCAGGCAGGCCCAGATTCGCGCGGTGGAGAATGGATTGCCATTGTTGCGTGCTGCCAACAACGGCATCTCGGCCGTGGTCGACTCCCGTGGCCGCGTCGTCGACGCCCTTGCGATCGACGCGCGCGGAGCCATCGATGTGAAGGTGCCTGTTTCCGCACAGACGGTCATTTCGTCCAGCCAGCGGCGCATTAACGGAATGCTGGTCATGTTGCTGTTTGCGCTTGTCGGGGGGCTGTTGAACGTAAGGCAAAAGCTACGGGTGAATTGACAGTTGGCACATTAGAAACTCATACTGTACCGCCTGAAAATTTCTCGAAGCTGGTGGATCGTTCTGTTGGGGCAGTCGCCTCCGGCTTTCTTTGGGCGGGAAAAAATCACGAAGCCGAAAAAATTCGGCGAGGGAAAAATGACAGAAGAAAACAAGAAGAAACCCAATCCCATCGACATTCACGTGGGAAGCCGGGTCCGGCTTCGCCGCAATATGCTCGGAATGAGCCAGGAAAAGCTGGGCGAGAATCTCGGCATCACGTTCCAACAAATCCAGAAATATGAAAAGGGCACCAATCGCGTCGGTGCCAGCCGCCTGCAAGCGATTGCCTCCATACTCGGCGTCCCCGTCGCCTTCTTTTTCGAGGATGCGCCAGGCCAGGAATTGACAGCCAACCGCGGCTTTGCCGAGGATAGTTCGATGGCTTTCGCTGTCGAGTTCTGCGGCAGTCCCGAAGGACTTCAGCTCAACCGGGCCTTTGTCAAGATCGCCGACGTCAAGGTGCGCCGCAGGATCATTGACCTGGTAAAATCGCTCGCCCAGGACGATCTCGACTGACCCGCAATGCGGTTTGCACCGGCGGCGTGCGCCGCCGGTGGCACAAGATATCGCCTCCGACATTCAGGCCAGAGCCGCGGCAACGCTTGACGAGCAGCGCTTTGCCCCGCTAACACGTGGCGCGCCAAAATCGGCAGCCTGCCGATCGTTTTTCAAGAGGGGACACCCGTGACGCGGCAGAACTACTTCTTTACCTCGGAATCCGTAGCCGAGGGCCATCCCGACAAAGTCTGTGACCGGATCTCCGACGAAATCGTCGATCTGGTCTATCGTGAAGCCAAGAAGACCGGCATGGACCCGTGGAAGGTCCGTGTCGCCTGCGAGACGCTCGCGACCACCAACCGGGTCGTCATCGCCGGTGAAGTGCGCGTTCCCGAGACGCTGTTGAAGAAGGACAAGGGCGGCAACATCCTCAAGGATGCCGCGGGCCACCCTGTCGTCAACCCGGCGAAGTTCAAATCCGTCGCCCGTAAGGCGATCCGGGAGATCGGCTACGAGCAGGCCGGCTTTCACTGGAAGACGGCCAAGATCGAGGTCCTGCTGCATGGCCAGTCGCCTGATATCGGCCAGGGCGTCGACAACGCCGCCGACCGTCAGGGCGAGGAAGGTGCCGGCGACCAGGGCATCATGTTCGGCTACGCCTGCCGCGAGACGCCGGACCTGATGCCGGCGCCGATCTATTACAGCCATAAGATTCTCGAACTGCTGGCAGCCGCCCGCCACGAAAACAACGGCGAGGCCGGCAAGCTCGGGCCGGACGCGAAAAGCCAGGTCACCGTCCGCTATGTCGACGGTAAGGCCGCCGAGGCGACGCAGATCGTGCTGTCGACCCAGCATCTGGATTCAAGCTGGGATTCCAAGAAGGTCCGCAAGGTCGTGGAACCTTATATCCGCGAGGCATTGGGTGACCTCAAGATCGCTGACGATTGCATGTGGTACATCAACCCGACCGGCAAGTTCGTCATCGGCGGTCCGGACGGCGATGCCGGCCTGACCGGCCGCAAGATCATCGTCGACACCTATGGCGGCGCGGCTCCCCATGGCGGCGGCGCCTTCTCCGGCAAGGACACCACCAAGGTCGACCGATCGGCTGCCTATGCCGCGCGCTACCTGGCCAAGAACGTCGTGGCGGCGAAGCTTGCCGATCGCTGCACCATCCAGCTTTCCTACGCCATCGGTGTCGCCCAGCCATTATCGGTCTATGTCGACCTGCATGGCACCGGCAAGGTCGATGAGGCAAAGCTCGAGGACGCGCTGCGTAGCGTGATGGACCTGTCGCCGTCAGGCATCCGCCGTCATCTCGACCTCAACAAGCCGATCTACGCCAAGACGTCGTCTTACGGCCATTTCGGCCGCAAGGCGGGCCGGGACGGGTCTTTCTCCTGGGAAAAGACCGATCTCGCCAAGGCGCTCAAGGACGCTGTCGGCGCCTGATAGCGACGCCGCAAAGTCCCGCCATGGACCCGAAGGACAGACCAAGCCGCGCGACCNCAAGACGTCGTCTTACGGCCATTTCGGCCGCAAGGCGGGCCGGGACGGGTCTTTCTCCTGGGAAAAGACCGATCTGGCCAAGGCGCTCAAGGATGCTGTCGCGGCCTGAGGGCGGCGGCAGGACTTGCGCCAGTCGATGAGTGACGCGGACAGGCCAAGCCGCATGACCGAAGCCTTCTTCGGTCGTCGGCGCGGCAAGCCCGTGCGCCCGCAGCAGGCTGCGGCGCTGGAAAGCGGGCTTGGCAAATACCGGCTCGATCTGGTCGCCGAGGCACCGCCAGACCTGCGCGTCCTGTTTGAAGCAAAGGTTTCGGCGGTTCGGCTCGAGATCGGCTTTGGCGGCGGTGAACATCTCCTGCATCGCGCCATCGAGGCGCCCGCGACCGGCTTCATAGGTGTCGAGCCCTTCGTCAACGGCATGGCCAAGATGATGATGGCGGTGCGGGCAGCGCCGCTGGCCAATCTCAGGGTCTACGACGACGACGCCACCCAGTTGCTTGACTGGTTGCCGCCGGCCTCGCTCGACGGCATCGATCTTCTCTATCCCGATCCCTGGCCAAAGAAAAAACACTGGAAGCGGCGTTTCGTGAGCCTGGTCAATCTCGACCGTTTCGCACGCGTCCTGAAACCCGGCTCGAAATTCCGCTTTGCGTCCGACATCGACACTTATGTGAACTGGACCTTGCTGCATTGCCGGGCGCATGGCGCTTTCGCATGGCAGGCTGCGGACGCGGCGGACTGGCATCGCTCCTATGAGGGCTGGCCCGGCACGCGTTATGAGGCAAAGGCCATTCGCGAGGGGCGCCAGCCGGCCTATCTGACTTTCGTCAGGACGTAGGTCCGCCCAACCGGCACCCCCCGGGAGGACGGGATCGAATGCCTGTTGGAGTCAGAAACGACCAATCCTGTTGAATACAGCCGGATCCATACCGAGATTGCGCAGGTCGTCGGCTCTGGGCTTGCGCCCGGCCTCCACGGCGCGAGATGCGGCAACGGCGCTGCCGAATGTGGTGAACAGATCGCCCAAGGCGGAGAATATCCCGCGGTTGCTCATGGTCTTGTCCTTTCGCGCGCACGCGCGCCGGTTCAATCGTTTGATGGCTAACAAATAAGGGCGCGCCGCCGGCTCTCACAGGGGGATTGCCGCATGGCGGCCATGCGCCTGGAACAACCCTGACGCCGCCGGGCTTTCCCGGGCCGCCACTGCGGACTTGAAACACGAACCGTGTTCGTTTATATCAGCCTCAAATTCTTGGTCGGTATGACGAAGAGTGGGTCCACCCGGTCCCGCTCTTTTTTATTACCTGCCGATAGGTTCGAGACGAACGATAGGCAACGATGACTGCAACGGCAAACGAAGGTGACGACCGCATCATCCGCGAAAGCGGCATCGATGCGCGCATTGCGCTGATCGTCCAGCCGGTCCTGCGCGGCATCGGCTTTCGCCTCGTGCGCGTGCATCTGTCCGGCCAGAACGGGCTGACGCTGCAGATCATGGCCGAGCGTGAGGACGGCACCATGACCGTCGAGGATTGCGAGGAGGTCAGCCGCGCGGTGTCGCCGGCGCTCGACGTCGATGATCCGATCGAAAAGGCGTATCATCTCGAAGTCTCCTCGCCCGGCATCGACCGGCCTTTGGTGCGCAAATCGGATTTCGTGACCTGGACCGGTCATCTGGTGAAGATGGAAACGTCGGTCGTCGTTGCCGACCGCAAGCGCTTCAAGGGCAAGATCGCCGAGGCCGGTGAGAACGACGTGCTGATCGAGCGCGATAAGGCGGCCTATGGCGAGGAGCCGACAGTGCGCGTGCCCTACGATGCCATCGCCGATGTCAGGCTGATCCTGACCGACGACCTCATTCGCGAAGCGTTGTCCAAGGACAACAGGGAGCGCAAGGAAGCCAAGCGACGCCGCGGTGAACCGGACGACGATGTGTCCGAAGGTACGGAACCGGACGCCACGGACGAACACGAACAGGAAATTTGATTGAGCTGCCGGGCGCAAAGGTCCGGCGAACAGGCTCGGGAGAAAGAACATGGTTGTAAGCGCCAATAGACTTGAACTGCTGCAGATTGCCGATGCGGTCGCGCGTGAGAAGTCGATCGACAAGTCGATCGTCATCGCCGCCATGGCCGATGCGATCCAGAAGGCGGCGCGTTCGCGTTATGGCCAGGAGACCAACATTCGCGCCGATATCAACCCGAACACCGGCGAGATGAAGCTGCAGCGGCTGATGGAAGTGGTCGAGAAGGTCGACGATTACGCCACCCAGATAGCCATTTCCTCCGCACGCGAGCGCAATCCCGACGCCCAGCTTGGCGATTTCATCGCCGAACTGCTGCCGCCGATGGATTTCGGCCGCATCGCCGCGCAGTCTGCCAAGCAGGTCATCGTGCAGAAGGTGCGCGAGGCCGAGCGTGACCGCCAGTATGACGAATACAAGGACCGTATCGGCGAGATCGTCAACGGCACGGTCAAGCGCGTCGAATATGGCAACGTCATCGTCGATCTTGGCCGTGGCGAAGCGATCATCCGCCGCGACGAGCTGATCCCGCGCGAAAACTACAAATACGGCGACCGTGTCCGCGCCTATGTCTACGACGTGCGGCGCGAGCAGCGCGGCCCGCAGATCTTCCTGTCGCGCACCCATCCGCAGTTCATGGCCAAGCTCTTCACCATGGAAGTGCCGGAGATCTATGACGGCATCATCGAGATCAAGTCGGTCGCCCGCGACCCGGGCTCGCGCGCCAAGATCGCCGTCATTTCGCGTGATAGCTCGATCGATCCGGTCGGCGCCTGCGTCGGTATGCGCGGCAGCCGCGTCCAGGCAGTCGTCGGCGAACTGCAGGGCGAGAAGATCGACATCATTCCGTGGTCGCCCTCGGCCGCCTCCTTCATCGTTAATGCGCTGCAGCCGGCGGAAGTCGCCAAGGTCGTGCTCGACGAGGATGCGGAGCGCATCGAAGTGGTGGTTCCCGACGATCAGCTGTCGCTGGCCATCGGCCGCCGCGGCCAGAACGTGCGCCTTGCCTCGCAGCTTACCGGCTGGGACATCGACATCCTGACCGAGGCCGAGGAATCCGAGCGCCGCCAGAAGGAATTCGTCGAGCGCTCGGCGCTGTTCATGGAAGCCCTCGATGTCGACGAGATGGTGGGCCAGGTGCTGGCCTCGGAAGGCTTCACCAGCGTCGAGGAAGTCGCCTATGTCGATGCCGGCGAGATCGCCTCGATCGACGGCTTCGATGAGGATACAGCCTCGGAAATCCAGACCCGCGCCCGCGAATATCTGGAGAAGATCGAGGCCGAGCACGACGATAAGCGCAAGGCGCTGGGCGTTTCGGATGATCTGCGCGAAATCCCCGGCGTCACCACCGCCATGATGGTGACGCTCGGCGAGGACGGCGTGAAGACGATCGAGGATTTCGCCGGCTATGCCGCAGACGACCTCACCGGCTGGAAGGAACGCAAGGACGGCGAGACCAAGGTCTATCCCGGCGTGCTGGCCAATCACGGCGTTTCGCGCGCCGATGCCGAGCAGATGGTTCTGGCCGCTCGCCTCAAGGCCGGCTGGATCACCGAAGACGAGCTTGCGGCCGAAGAAGAAACGGCCGACGAAGCCGTTGGTGCGTGAGGTGAAACCGCATCGCACACAACCCGCCCTTGGACGAGATGAACGATCGCACCTGCATCGTCACCCGCAAACAGGCCGAACCGGATGAACTGATCCGGTTCGTCGTCGGCCCGGATTCGGCCGTCGTTCCCGATCTCAAGAGAAATCTGCCCGGCCGTGGTTGCTGGGTGAGTGCGGACCGCCTACATATCGAGAAGGCGGCGGCCAAGAACCTTTTTGCCCGCGCCTTCAAGGCACAGGTGGTCGTACCGCCCGATCTCGGCGGCATGGTCGACGGGCTGCTTTCCAGATCCGCTCTCGGTATGCTGGGCCTTGCCCGCAAGGCAGGCGCGATTTCGCTAGGCGCTACCAAGGTCGAGAGCGCGGTGCGCGGCGGACTGGCGCTTTTCGTGCTCCACGCGACCGAAGCGTCCGCGGATGGCGTACGCAAGATCAGCCAGGCGCGGCGGGCGACCGTTCATATCGGCGGCCCCTCCATCCTTGCCTACAAACTTTTCTCCGAGGCCGAGTTGAGCTTGGCATTGGGGGGTACAAATGTGATACATGCTGCCGTCCTCGCGGGAGACGCGGGTAAGGCGGTCCAGAAGCGCATGGTTGCGCTCGACCGATATCGGGGCGGTACCCCGGACGATCTTGCAATGCTTGCGGCCGTTGCTGACGAAGATGATGCCGCAGAGGATATGGAATGAGCGATACGAAATCGGGCGACGACAAGACGTTGAGTGTTACACCGAAGAAGACCTTGACGCTGAAGCGCCCCAGCATGGAACAGGGCACCGTGCGCCAGAACTTCTCGCACGGCCGTACCAAGTCGGTCGTGGTCGAGACCAAGAAGCGCAAGTTCTCGCTGCCCGGCGACAAGCCGGAGCCGGTCGCGGCTCCGCCTGCGCCCGTCTTCACGCCGAAGCCGGCGGTCGTGGCGGCGCCTGTCGTCCAGGAAGCGCCCAAGGCGCCCCCCCCGCCGCCGGCTCCGGTCGAGCGCAGCGGCATGGTGCTGAACGAATTGTCGCGTAGCGAGATGGAAGCGCGCCGCAGGGCGCTCGAGGGCTCGAAGGTCCGCGAGGTCGAAGACCGTCAGCGAGCCGCCGAGGACNGCCGCCGAGGACGCCAAGCGCCGCGCCGAGGACGAAGAGCGCCGCAAGCGCGAACGCGAGGACTCCGCGCGCCGCCAGGCCGAGGAAGAGGCACGGTTGCAGACCGAGGCCGAATCGCGCCGCCGCGCCGAGGAAGAGGCGCGCCGCCGCGCACCGCAAGCCGCCGAGTTGGCGACCGCCGACGAGGAGGAAGAGGTCAAGCCGAAGCGGGCGACCGCCGGCGCACCGGTGCGCCGCCCGGTCACGCCTGAAGTGGCGCGTCCGGCAAAGCCCACCAAGAGCGAGGAAGACCGCCGCCGTGGCAAGCTGACACTGAACTCCGCGTTGTCCGACGAGGATGCGCGGGCTCGTTCGCTGTCGTCGATGCGTCGCCGCCAGGAAAAATTCAAGCGCGCGATGCACAACGAGCCGCGCGAGAAGGTCATGCGCGAAGTGATCCTGCCCGAGACCATCACCATCCAGGAACTGGCGCAGCGCATGTCGGAGCGTGCTGTCGACCTGGTCAAGTATTTCATGAAGCAGGGCCAGATCCTGAAGCCGGGCGACGTCATCGACGCCGACACGGCCGAACTGGTCGCCACCGAATTCGGTCATACGGTCCGCCGCGTCGCCGAGTCCGACATCGAGGAAGGCCTGTTCAACATTGCCGACAATGCCGAGGACCTGGTGTCGCGTCCGCCGGTCGTGACCATCATGGGCCACGTCGACCACGGCAAGACCTCGCTGCTCGATGCGATCCGCAACGCCAATGTCGTTTCCGGCGAGGCCGGCGGCATCACCCAGCATATCGGCGCCTATCAGGTCGAGAAGAACGGTCAGAAGATCACCTTCATCGACACGCCCGGCCACGCCGCCTTCACGGCGATGCGCGCCCGTGGCGCCCAGGCGACCGACATTGCCATCCTGGTGGTCGCGGCAGACGACAGCGTCATGCCGCAGACGATCGAATCGATCAGCCACGCCAAGGCGGCCGGCGTTCCGATCATCGTGGCGATCAACAAGATCGACAAGCATGACGCCGATCCGCAGAAGGTGCGCTCGGAACTGTTGCGCCATGAAGTCTTCGTCGAATCGATGGGCGGTGAAGTGCTGGACGTCGAAGTGTCGGCCACCAAGGGCACCAATCTCGACAAGCTGCTCGAGGCGATCCTGCTGCAGGCCGAAATCCTCGACCTCAAGGCCAATCCCGACCGTACCGCCGAGGGCGTTGTCATCGAGGCGCAGCTCGACAAGGGCCGTGGTCCCGTCGCCACCGTTCTGGTGCAGACCGGCACCCTGATGCCGGGTGACATCCTCGTCGCCGGCAACGAATGGGGCCGCGTGCGCGCTCTGGTCAACGATCGCGGCGAGCAGATCAAGGAAGCACCGCCGGCGATGCCGGTCGAGGTGCTCGGCCTTCAGGGAACGCCGCAGGCCGGCGACCGCTTCGCCGTGGTCAACAACGAGGCCCGTGCCCGCGAGATCACCGAATATCGCCAGCGTCTGGCGCGCGAGAAGGCGGTGGCCAGGCATGCGGGCCAGCGCGGCTCGCTCGAACAGATGATGTCGCAATTGCAGACGAGCGGGCTGAAGGAATTCCCGCTGGTCATCAAGGGCGACGTGCAGGGTTCGATCGAGGCGATCAATGCCGCGCTCGACAAGCTCGGCACCGACGAGGTTCGTGCGCGCATCGTTCATTCCGGTGCCGGCGCCATCACCGAAAGCGACGTCTCGCTGGCGGAAACATCCGGCGCGGCGATCATCGGCTTCAACGTTCGTGCCAATGTGCAGGCGCGTGCCGCAGCCGCGGCCGCGGGCATCGAGATCCGCTATTACTCGATCATCTACAACCTCGTGGATGACGTGAAGGCGGCTCTGTCGGGCCTGCTCTCGCCGGAGCGTCGCGAGACCTTCATCGGCAATGCCGAGATCCTCGAGATCTTCGACATCACCAAGGTCGGCAAGATCGCCGGCTGCCGTGTCACCGAAGGCAAGGTCGAGCGTGGTGCGGGCGTACGCCTGATCCGCGACAACGTCGTCATCCACGAAGGCACGCTGAAGACCCTGAAGCGCTTCAAGGACGAAGTTTCGGAAGTCCCGGGCGGCCAAGAGTGCGGCATGGCCTTCCAGAACTACGAGGACATGCGCGTCGGCGACGTCATCGAGTGCTTCCGCGTCGAGATGGTGACCCGCACACTCTGAGGTCGAGTGACTTGTCGATATCGGGCGGTGGTCGAAAGGCCGCCGCCCCAAGTCTTTGACCACAAGTCTGTTGACCACAAGCCTGTTGACAATAATCATTTGAGACATGCGGCACGGTCCCATCCCGCGCCTCACGCTTTCAGGATCGAGAAAAATGCCCCGTTCCACCACATCAAGCCCATCCCAGCGCATGTTGCGCGTCGGTGAACAGGTGCGCCATGCGCTCTCGGAAACCCTGCAGCGGGGGGAGATCATTGACCCGTTGATTGAAAATACCGTGGTTTCGGTGTCGGAAGTGCGCATGTCGCCGGATCTCAAGATCGCCACAGCCTTCGTTTCTCCGCTTGGCGCAAAGGATACCGACGCCGTGATCGAAGCGCTGAACAAGCATGCCAAGTTCGTGCGCGGCCGCGTCTCCGGCGCGCTCCGGCAGATGAAGTACATGCCGGAGTTCCGTTTCCGGCTGGATACGTCCTTCGACAATTTCGCCAGGATCAACGACCTGCTGAAGTCGCCCGAAGTGGCACGCGACCTGGATAGCGACGACAACAAGGAAGAAGAATAATGGGGCGTCGCGGCAAGAAGAAGGGCCGGCCAGTCTCGGGCTGGGTGGTGCTGGACAAGCCGGTCGGTATGGGCTCGACCGAGGCCGTCTCCAAGATCAAATGGCTGTTCCAGGCCGAAAAGGCCGGCCATGCCGGCACGCTCGACCCTCTTGCCTCCGGCATGCTGCCGATCGCGCTCGGCGAGGCCACCAAGACCGTGCCCTACGTGCAGGACGGCGCCAAGATCTACCGTTTCACCGTTGCCTGGGGACAGGAGCGGTCGACCGATGACCTCGAAGGTCCGGTGACGAAAGAGGCCGATCAGCGTCCATCGGAAGCCGATGTCCGGGTGCTGCTGCCGAAATACACCGGCGTCATCATGCAGACGCCACCGCAATTTTCCGCCATCAAGATTGCGGGTGAACGCGCCTACGACCTCGCCCGCGAAGGTGAGACGGTCGACATACCGCCACGCGAGATCGAGATCGGCCGGCTCGACATTGTCGAGCACAAGCCGGACCAGACGATTTTCGAGGTCGAATGCGGCAAGGGCACCTATGTGCGCTCGCTGGCCCGCGACATGGGCCGCGACCTCGGCTGCTTCGGCCATATCAGCGAACTGCGCCGGGTCGAGGTCGAGCCGTTTACGCCAGAGGACTTCGTCACCATCGCCGAACTCGAGGCCGCGCGCTTCGGCGCGCAAGGTCACGATAAACCGGATCCGGAGGCAGACGCCGCGGACGCAGTGGAGATGCCCATCGATTTCGGCGCCATCGACGGGCTTCTCGTCGACACCTCGGCGGCGCTCGACTGCCTGCCGCGGATCGCGATCAGCGACGATGCCGCGACAAAGATACGCCTCGGCAATCCGGTCATCATTCGTGGCCGTGACGCACCGGTAGAGGCGGAGGAAGCCTGTGCGACGGCGCGCGGCAAGCTCGTCGCCATTGGCGCTATCGAGCAAGGCATGTTCAAGCCCAAGCGGGTCTTTGCCGGGTGACCGGTCTGATCGCCATGACGGAATAGGACAGGCAGGTTCGACGGGTGGTGGCATGGCAAAGGCCGAGGTGGTGAAAAAACGGGCGCCGGTGAAGACGAGGCGGCCTCCGGTTGGCGCCTCGCCCGGCACGCTGATCGCCGATCCGGCGGCGCGGCGCTCCGAACTGCGGCTGACCTTGATCTCGCCGCAGAAGTTCAAGACCATCGAGAACGCCAGCATCGACGATGTCGAGGCCAGTTGCCGGAAATGGCCCGTCATCTGGCTCGACTGCACCGGCCTTGCCAACATCCAATTGATCGAGGAGATCGGCCGCATCTTCAGCCTGCATCCACTGGCGCTGGAGGATGTCGTCAACACCGGCCAGCGGCCGAAAGTCGACTTCTTCGAGGACCACGCCTTCGTCGTCATGCGCATGATCGACGATGTCACGTCGCATCGCTACGAGCAGATCGCTCTCTTCCTCGGCGAGAACTTCGTCGTCACCTTCCAGGAGCGCGAAGGCGACCCGTTCGATCCCGTACGCAAGCGCATCGAGAGTTCGGCGCCCAACCGGTTGCGCACGCGCGGCGCCGACTATCTCGCCTATGCGCTGATCGACGCCATCGTCGACAGCTATTTTCCGCCGATCGAGGCTGCCGGCGACCTGGTCGACGGGATTGAGGACCAGATGCTGCATTCGACGCACAAGCACCAGATGCGGCAGCTGCACGAATTGCGGCGCGATGCCAATGTTCTGAAGGGCGTGCTGTGGCCCATGCGCGATGCGCTGGCAACGCTGATCCGCAACGACGTGGCCTATGTAACAGCCGAGACCAAGGTCTTCCTCAACGACACCCTCGACCATTCGCTCAGGCTGATCGAGCTGGTCGAGACCCAGCGCGACATGCTGACCGGCCTGATCGAAATGCATCTGTCGCTGAGCCAAGCCCGAACCAACGACGTCATCTCCTATCTCACCATCGTTTCGGTCATCTTCATGCCGCTCACCTTCCTGGTCGGCATCTGGGGTATGAACTTCGACCCCGCCAGCTCGCCATGGAATATGCCGGAGCTGAAGGCGTACTACGGCTATCCATTGTCTCTGCTGTTCATGGCAGCCGTCGCTGTCGGGCTGATTGCATTCTTCAAATGGAAGAAATGGCTTTGACGGGGGTTAAACCTGCCATTTGAGCCTCAAAAGCCGGCTTGTGAATTGGGCTGGTGTTTTTCAGGGAATTGCACTATATGCGCCGCAGCATAGCGCCTTGACGCTTTGCATGCACGGCCCCTGCTGGACGACATCCCGGCTGTGGGCGACCCGTTTCCTCAAACAGATAAGGAAAAACACGATGTCGATTACTGCCGAGCGCAAACAGGAATTGATGGGTGAATTCGCAACCGCCAAGGGCGATACCGGGTCTCCGGAAGTCCAGGTGGCCATCCTTTCCGAGCGCATCAAGAACCTGACCGACCATTTCAAGGACCACAAGAAGGATAACCATTCCCGCCGTGGTCTGCTCGCTCTCGTGTCCCAGCGCCGCAGCCTGCTTGATTATCTCAAGCGCAAGGACGACTCGCGCTATCAGACACTGATCGAGAAGCTCGGTCTGCGCCGTTGACGAATTGACCGGCGGGCTTTCTTCGGAGAGCCCGCCGGTCGCGCATTCTGCCAGTCGCATAGGCTGGCCAGACCCGGTTTCGAGCGTGCAAAGGGCCGCTCGAAACCGCCCATGGACGGTCATGGGGCAGGATTGCAGGACGCTCGCGCGCTTGTCGCGCCTAAATCACCCGAGCCTCCCGTTGTCTTGCCCGTGGCTGCCCGAGAAAGGAAGCCAGGCAAAGGGCATCCGCGCACCGTGAAACGGCGCGGCCCTTTCCGCTTATTAAGGACAAGACATGTTCAATCACCACAAAGTGGAAATCGAATGGGGCGGTCGTCCGCTCATCCTGGAGACCGGCAAGATCGCGCGCCAGGCCGACGGCGCGGTGCTCGCCACCTACGGCGAGACCAAGGTTCTCGCCACCGTCGTTTCGATGAAGGAGCCCAAGCCCGGTCTCGACTTCTTTCCGCTGACCGTCAATTACCAGGAAAAGACCTATGCCGCCGGCAAGATCCCGGGCGGCTATTTCAAGCGCGAAGGCCGTCCGAGCGAGAAGGAAACGCTGGTTTCCCGCCTCATCGACCGCCCGATCCGCCCGCTCTTCGCCGCCGGCTACAAGAACGACACGCAGATCGTCGTCACCGTCGTCCAGCACGATCTCGAAAATGACCCGGACATCCTGTCGATCGTCGCCACCTCGGCGGCGCTGACCCTGTCGGGCGTTCCCTTCATGGGCCCGATCGGCGGCGCGCGCGTCGGCTACATCAATGGCGAATATGTGCTGAACCCGCACGTCGACGAGATGCAGGAGTCCAAGCTCGACCTCATCGTTGCCGGCACCACTGATGCCGTGCTGATGGTCGAGTCGGAAGCCAAGGAACTCGGCGAAGAGCTGATGCTCGGCGCTGTCATGTTCGGCCACAAGGGTTTCCAGCCGGTCATCGACGCCATCATCAAGCTGGCGGAAGTTGCCGCCAAGGAGCCGCGCGACTTCACCGCGCCGGATTATTCCGCGCTTGAGGCAGAGATGCTGAAAATCGTCGGCGATGAGCTCAGCAATGCCTACAAGAACGTCGACAAGCAGAAGCGCTACGCCGCCGTCGACGCCGTCAAGGCGAAGGTCAAGGCCGCGTTTGCCCCGGCTGAAGGCGAGGACGCAAAGTACACCTCCGAACAGATCGGCTCGGTATTCAAGGAACTGCAGGCGAAGGTCGTACGCTGGAACATCCTCGACACCGGCGCGCGCATCGATGGTCGCGACTTGAGCACGGTTCGCAAGATCGTCTCCGAAGTCGGCGTTCTGCCGCGCACCCATGGTTCGGCGCTGTTCACCCGCGGCGAGACCCAGGCGCTGGTCGTTGCCACGCTGGGCACCGGCGAGGATGAGCAGTACGTCGATTCCTTGACCGGCATGTACAAGGAGAAGTTCCTCCTTCACTACAACTTCCCCCCCTACTCCGTCGGTGAGACCGGCCGCATGGGTTCGCCAGGCCGCCGCGAAATCGGCCATGGCAAGCTCGCTTGGCGCGCCATCCGTCCGATGCTGCCCTCCGCCGACCAGTTCCCCTACACGCTGCGCGTCGTCTCGGAGATCACAGAGTCCAACGGCTCGTCGTCGATGGCTACGGTCTGCGGCACCTCGCTGGCGCTGATGGATGCCGGCGTGCCGCTGGCCAAGCCGGTGGCTGGTATCGCCATGGGCCTGATCAAGGAAGGCGAGCGCTTCGCCGTGCTCTCCGATATCTTGGGCGACGAGGATCACCTCGGCGACATGGACTTCAAGGTTGCCGGCACCGAAGGCGGCATCACCTCGCTGCAGATGGACATCAAGATCGACGGCATCACCGAGGAGATCATGAAGATCGCCCTTGGCCAGGCCAAGGACGGTCGCCTGCATATCCTGGGCGAGATGTCTCATGCTCTGACCGGCGCCCGCCCCGAACTCGGCGAGTTCGCGCCGCGCATCGAGGTCATGCACATCCCGACCGACAAGATCCGCGACGTCATCGGTTCGGGCGGCAAGGTCATCCGCGAGATTGTTGAGAAGACCGGCGCCAAGATCAACATAGAGGACGATGGCACGGTCAAGATCGCTTCGTCGAACGCCAAGGAGATCGAGGCGGCGAAGAAGTGGATCCACACGATCGTCGCCGAGCCGGAAGTCGGCGAGATCTACGAAGGCACGGTCGTCAAGACCGCCGACTTCGGTGCCTTCGTCAACTTCTTCGGTCCGCGTGACGGCCTCGTCCACATCTCGCAGCTTGCCAACGACCGGGTCGCCAAGACCTCGGACGTCGTCAAGGAAGGCGACAAGGTCTGGGTCAAGCTGATGGGCTTCGACGAGCGCGGCAAGGTCCGCCTGTCGATGAAGGTCGTCGACCAGGCCACCGGCAAGGAAATCGCCCGCGACAAGAAGACCGAAGGCGAAGAAAACGCCGCCTGAGGCCTCTGACGGAAAAATCGAAGCGGGCGCGGCTTATGTCGCGCCCGCTTTTATTTATGGAGCACGGCTATGTCCTCTGAAGCGTTGAAGACGCTTTTTCATCCGTTCGAGGCCGAGGCTCTTTCTCCGCCGGGCAGGGACGAGCGCATTCTCTTCCTTGGCGCCGAACCCGGCCTGCGCTTGCCACCGGGTTTCGAGGCTACGCTGCATCTCGTGCAGGGCTTTCGCCCGTATTTCCGCGCGTTGCAGGCGGCTGGCTTCACAGTCACGCCGCAATCGACCGGTGAAGGTTTTGATGTAGTTCTGGTGCTCGCCGGCCGCCATCGCGGCGAGAACGAACTGCGCATCGCCGAGGCTCTCGAGCGGGTGGCGGAGGGCGGATTGATCGTCGTTGCCGGTGGCAAGGAGGATGGCATCGCAAGCCTGCGCAAGCGCGTCGGCGATCTTGTGCTGCTTGATGGCTACATGCCAAAATATCATGGTGTTGCCTTCTGGCTGCGTCGTCCGGTTGATGTGCAAGCCGCCGCCACGCTTCGCGCCGCCAATCCCGCCTTGCTCGTTGAGGACCGCTTCCGCACCGCACCCGGCATGTTCTCCTTCGATCGCGTCGATGCCGGATCGAAACTGCTGGTCGACAATCTGCCCGGTGATTTGCGTGGCACCGCGGCTGATTTCTGCGCCGGCTGGGGCTACGTGGCGGCCGAGATGGCTGCCCGCTGCCCGGGCTTATCGGCCCCGGATCTTTACGAAGCCGATTTCGATGCGCTGGAGGCCGCCAGGGCCAACCTTGCCAACACCGTGGCGCAGGGCTTCTTCTGGATGGATCTGCTGGCCGAGCCTGTCGAGCGCCGCTACGACGTCATCGCAATGAACCCGCCCTTCCACCGCAGCCGTGCGGCCGAGCCCGAGATCGGCGTCGGCATGATCCGCGCCGCGGCCAAGGCCCTGAAGCCCGGTGGACGCCTGTTCTTGGTCGCCAACCGCCAGCTTCCCTACGAGCCGATGCTGTCGGCCGCCTTTGCCAGCCACGCCGAGCTTGCCCGCGACGGCATGTTCAAGGTGTTTGTCGCACGGCGCTGACGTGATCCGTTTAATGCATGTCGCCCGAAATGTCCTCGGTTCCGGGACGACGACATGCATAAGATGAGAAGCTTACAGGTGGTCGGGCGAATCCTATTCGCCGCGACATGCTGTAGGTCAGTGTAGATTGGCGACGCGCCGGACCTCGTCGGTGGCGTGCCTGTCACCAGCGCTGAATTTGAGCGGCGCCGGCCGGCCGAACAGATAGCCCTGCACCACTTCGCAACCGGCTGCCCGCAGCAGTGTCGCCTGGTTCTCGGTCTCGACGCCCTCGGCAATGATGCTGACGCCTAGCGCCCGTGAAAGCCCGACAATGGTCGATACGACCGCGCCGGAGCTCGCATCGGTATCGATGCGGCTAACGAAGGAGCGGTCGATCTTCAGCTTGCCGAACGAGAAGTCGATCAGATAGCTGAGGTTGGAATAGCCGGTGCCGAAATCATCGACGGCGACCGAGATCCCAATCTCGGCGAGTTCTTTCAGGATGGCGGCCGCGCGGTCGCGGTCTTGCATCATCGCCGTCTCGGTGACTTCCAGTTCCAGCCGTGACGGTTTGATGCCGGTGCTCCGCATCGTGTCGCGCACAAGGCCGACGAAATCCTTGGTCATGAACTGGACCGGCGAGATGTTGACGGCGACGAAACAGTCGTCCGGCAGATGGCGGGCATCGCTACAGGCCTTGCGCAGCACCCATTCGCCGATCGGATTGATCATGCCGGTCTCCTCGGCGATCTGGATAAACTCCATCGGAGGGATCATGCCGCGTTCGGGATGCTGCCACCGGATCAACGCCTCGTAGCCGACGATGCGGCCGGTCGGAAGGTCGAGCTGCGGCTGATAATGCAGGTCGAAATCGCCGCGCTCGAACGCATTGTGCAGTTCGGACTCGACCCATTGGCGATGGTCGGCCACCCGCCCCATCTCGCTGTTGAAGACCGACCAGTTGCCAACCCCGCTGGCGCGCGCATTCTGCAGCGCCAGGTTGGAACGGCGCAGGATGAGGACCGGATCGATCCCATCCTTGGGCATCGCCACGATGCCCACCGACAGGCTCACCGATTGCTGGTGGGTGCTGAGTTCATACGGCTCCATCATCTCGTCGATGAGCCTCTCGATCATGCTTTCCAGGGTCCCCTGGATCTGATGATCGGGAAGCAGCACCGCGAACTCGCCGGTGCCGATCCGCCCGATCAGCGCGCGCGCCGGCACGCAGTCGTGCAGCCGCTTGGTGAAGGCGCGGATCAGTTCGTCACCCTGGGTGTAGCCGATCGCGTCGTTGATCTGCTTGAAGCGGTCGATGTCGATGTCGATCAGGAACATCGGTTCCCCGGTGCGGCTTGTAGCGCATGCCGCCTCGGCGATCTTGCCGACCATCGCCGGGCGGGCCAGCAGTCCGGTCAGCTTGTCGAAATGGGTTTCGTTGAAGACGAAATTCGCCGATTCATCGACACCAGCAAAGAAGGACATTGCCGCCACCGATGCGGCCAGCGCACAAAGCGCGGCCATGACCGACACCATCATATCAGCCGATATCCCGGCAAATCCGTCGCCGAGACCGTGCTTCAAGCCCCAGAGTCCGAGGACGAAACTGCCAATGCCCGAACTCGCTATCGTGAGCAGTCGGAACACGGGTGTTCGCTTCGGGTTGCTGGCGGCAGGCATGAAAAGGTCCCCAGATGGGAAGCTTTATAGCGGAAACCTCCTTAAAATGAGTTTCCGCGAATGAATCCAATTTTACTGGAGAGGATTATTTTCTTCACTGGCAAAAGACCCGCGTGACCGGGGCCGCTCGTTAGTCGCGCCCGCCATCCGTCTGCTTCAACTCGTCGAGCGTCGGCATCGACACGATATGGTAGCCGGAATCGACATAGTGGATTTCGCCTGTGACGCCGGAAGCAAGGTCGGACAGGAGATAGAGCGCGGAGCCGCCGACCTCGTCGATCGTCACGGTCCGGCGCAGCGGCGAGTTCCGTTGCTGGTAGGAGAACATGTGGCGGGCGTCCGAAATGCCGGCGCCGGCCAGTGTACGCACCGGACCGGCCGAGATGCCGTTGACCCGGATGCCGCGCGGACCGTAGTCGTTGGCGAGGTAGCGCACGCTGGCCTCCAGGCCAGCCTTGGCGACGCCCATGACATTATAGTTCGGCATGACGCGGACCGAGCCGGCATAGGTCAGCGTGATCATCGAGCCGCCGGCAGTCATCAAGGGCGCGGCATTGCGCGCCACCTCGGTGAAGGAATAGCAGGAGATCACCATGGTGCGGACGAAATTGTCCCGGCTGGTATCGGCATAGAGGCCTTTCAACTCGTTCTTGTCGGAAAAGCCGATGGCATGGACGACGAAGTCCAGTCCACCCCACGCCTTGCCAAGCGTCTCGAACGTGGCGGCGACCGAAGCGCTGTCCTCGACGTCGCAGGGAACGACCAGCGAAGCGCCGAGCTTGTCGGCGAGCGGCTTGACCCGGCGGCCAAAAGCCTCGCCCTGGTAGGTGAAGGCCAGTTCCGCCCCCTGTTCGGACAATTTCCTGGCAATGCCCCAGGCGATCGAATGATCGTTGGCAACACCCATGACAAGCCCGCGCTTGCCCATCATCAATCCGTCCATGGCCGGCAATCCTTATATGAAAAACTTGGCCTTATGCGGAGTAGCGCTGGAAAACGAGCGTCGCGTTGGTGCCGCCGAAACCGAAGGAGTTCGACAGAACGGTGTCGATCCCTGCGTTGTCGATGCGCTTGCGTACGATCGGCATGCCCTCGAATTCCGGATCGAGCGTCTCGATATGGGCGCTTTCGCCGATGAAGCCGCCTTGCATCATCAGGATCGAATAGATGGATTCCTGCACGCCCGCCGCGCCCAGAGAATGGCCGGTCAGCGACTTCGTCGACGTGATGAACGGCATCTTCTCGCCAAACACTTCACGGATCGCTCCCATTTCCTTGGAATCGCCGACCGGCGTCGAGGTGCCGTGGGTGTTGATATAGTCGACCGGCGTGGAAACCGTCGCCAGCGCCTGGCGCATGCAGCGGACCGCGCCTTCGCCCGAGGGCGCAACCATGTCGAAACCGTCCGAAGTGGCGCCGTAGCCGACGATCTCCGCGTAGATCTTGGCGCCGCGCGCCTTGGCGTGCTCCAGTTCTTCCAGCACCAGGACGCCGGCGCCGCCGGCTATGACGAAGCCGTCGCGATTGGCGTCGTAGGCGCGCGATGCGGTCGGGGCCCTGTCGTTGAACTTCGACGACATGGCGCCCATGGCGTCGAACAGGTCCGACATCGTCCAGTCGAGATCCTCGTGGCCGCCGGCAAAGACCATGTCCTGCTTGCCCCACTGGATCAGCTCGTAGCCATTGCCGATGCAATGCGCCGAGGTCGAGCAGGCCGAGGAGATCGAATAGTTGACGCCATGGATCTTGAACCATGTGGCCAAGGTTGCCGAGGCCGTCGACGACATCGCCTTCGGCACCGCGAAGGGACCGATGCGCTTGGGGCTGCCGTTCTTGAGCGTGGTTTCGGCCGCCTCGACGATGGTGCGGGTGGAGGGACCGCCCGAACCCATGACGATGCCGGTGCGCTCGTTGGTGATGTCGCTCTCGTCGAGGCCGGCATCCGCGATCGCCTGGTCCATGGCGACGTGATTCCAGGCCGCGCCCTGGCTCAGGAATCGCATCGCGCGGCGATCGATCATAGCCGAGGGGTCGAGCGTCGGCGCGCCCCAGACCTGGCACCGGAAGCCATGTTCGGCAAAGGAATCGGAAAAGCTGATGCCGGATCTGGCGTCATGCAGCGAGGTCTGCACCTCGTTGGCATTGTTGCCGATCGACGACACGATGCCGAGGCCTGTGACTACGACACGTCTCATTCGCAACTCCTTCCAGGGATGCTGGCCAATGGGCGGGCCAGGGCTGCGGTCAAGCGACCGCCGACTGCTTGGACAGACCCACCTTCAGGTCCGTCGCCGCATATATGGGCTCGCCATCCGCCTTCATCCAGCCATCGGCGATGCCGAGCACCAGCCGGCCGCGCATCACACGCTTGAAATCAACGCCATACTCGACCTTCTTGACCGATGGCGTGACCATGCCCTTGAACTTGACCTCTCCGGTTGACAGCGCCATTCCCTTGCCGGGTTCGCCAAGCCAGCCCAGATAGAAGCCGGTCAATTGCCACAGCGCGTCAAGGCCGAGACAGCCCGGCATGATCGGATTGCCGATGAAATGGCAGGCAAAGAACCACAGGTCGGGCTTGATATCGAATTCCGCGCGAATGAAGCCCTTTTCGAAGGCGCCGCCGGTCTCGCTGACCTCGGTGATACGGTCGAACATCAGCATCGGCGGGTAGGGCAACTGGGCATTGCCCTGTCCGAACAGCTCGCCGCGAGCGCAGGCCAGCAATTCTTCGTAGTCGTAGCTGGATTTCGAACCCGCCATCAATTTCGTCCCCATATCGTCCGGGCGGTAGCGCGCCCTTGTCGTTGGTGTCCTAACACAATCTGTTTCTGGCCGGAAACCGGCGTTTGCGCTTAACCCGCCAGTCTGCCCGGGTCAATGCGCGCTATTGATCGCATTCGGGCGACAGAATATATGTCAACAGGGGTCCGGTTCCGGCAGATATTCATTTTTTTGCCATTCTGGGCGTGTCTTGAAGCGGGACTGCGAGCTTGGAAGACCAGATGGACCGGGGCTGCCGGAAGGAAAATGTCGCTGTGGACAAGCGGGTACGTGAAGCCGGCCTGAGGCCGACCCGTCAGCGCATTGCGCTGGCCGACCTGCTTTTCGCCAAGGGCGACCGCCATTTGTCGGCTGAGGAACTACATGAGGAGGCGCAGGCCGCCGGCGTGCCGGTATCGCTGGCCACCGTCTACAACGCGCTTCACCAGTTTACCCAGGCGGGACTGCTGCGCATTCTCGCCGTCGAGGGTTCCAAGACCTACTTCGACACCAACACCTCCGACCACCACCATTTCTACATCGAAGGCGAAAACAGGATTTTCGACATCGCCAACGGCCCGGTAACCGTCACCAACCTGCCGGAGCCGCCCGAAGGCATGGAGATCGCCAATGTCGATATCGTGGTGAGGCTGCGTCCCAAGCGTCGGGAATGATCGGCAAGGGCGGAACAATCGGTCCGGCCCGGATAATCGGTCTGAGATGAAATCTCTCGATTGGACAGTCCGGCTCGAATGGGCCGTCGCGGCGGCTGCCGCAATCGTCTTCTATGGCGCGACAGGCGCTTCCTGGTGGCTCTTCGCGTTGCTCATCCTGGCGCCGGACCTGTCGATGCTGGGTTATCTCGGCGGCTCGCGCGTCGGCGCCATTGCCTACAACGCCTTGCACATTCTGATCGTGCCGGTGCTCCTGTTGCTTGCCGGGCACCTCGCCGGCAGTGCGGTCGGCAGCGCCATAGCACTGATCTGGATTGCCCACATCGCGATCGACCGCGCGTTGGGCTACGGCTTGAAGCTGTCAACAGGATTTCAGGATACCCATCTCGGCCGTATCGGGCGCAAAAGCGAGACGTTCAGTCCTTGACCCGCTCGCCCGGATAAGCGCCCCAGACGACCGACTGGGCGAGCCAGCCGGTGTGGCCGTCGAACGTCATCTCGCACCACTGGCCGTCGCAGGCTTTGATCGTGCCCATGACGCCGGGTTCTACGATCGCCACCACCCTGGCATCCTTTTCGGGGCTCTTGAGAAGGTTGATCTGGCCGCCCTTGCCGCGTTGCCAGGGAGCGACGATTGCGGTACGCCGGCCCGAAAGCAGCGACTGGTTGATCCATCCTTCCGAGCCGTCGGCGTCGCGCACGCGCCGCCACGTATCGAACTCCTGGATGATTTCCATGGGCAGGCCAGCCTTCATATACATCCAGTCGACCGAATAGTTGGCGCCGGGACCGACACGCGAGTTGACGCGGCCGGATTTCAGGCTGACGAATCGCGGCAGCGGCAGGCCGCTCGGTCCGAGCGTGATGGCGCCCTGGGCGGGAGCGGCCGCGCTTTGCGCGTCGGCAAGCGGAGTATAGAGAAGAGCGCCGAGAAATGCTGCGCTGAGGGCCAGGCGAAGCGACGCGAAACCAGACACTTTCGTTCCTTTCGGCACCGGCCCGATGGCTGCGGCACCCTTTTTCTTTGTCTTCGGCGGCACCGCTTGTTACATGGGTAAATCGGCTACCGCGACCGGCTTTCAGTTTCGCCTGTCTTGGTTAAAGAGGTCTCAACGAGGGAAACAATGGTAGGCAAAAAGAAGCCTCTCGTGGTCATCACGCGAAAGCTGCCCGACCCGGTCGAGACCCGCATGCGCGAGCTGTTCGACGCGAGGCTGAATGTCGAGGACAGGCCGATGACGCAGCCGGAACTGGTCGCCGCGGTCAAGGAAGCCGACGTGCTGGTGCCGACCGTGACCGACCAGATCGACGCCGCACTGATTGCCCAGGCCGGCGACAATCTCAAGCTGATCGCCAATTTCGGCAACGGCGTCGACAAGATCGATGTGGCGGCGGCGGCCAAGAGGGGCATCACCGTCACCAACACGCCCAACGTGCTCACCGAAGATACCGCCGACATGACCATGGCGCTGATGCTGGCGGTGCCGCGCCGGCTGGCGGAAGGCGCCAATGTGCTCACGGGCGACAAGAAATGGGCCGGCTGGTCGCCGACCTGGATGCTTGGCCGGCGCATCTGGGGCAAGCGGCTCGGCATTGTCGGCATGGGCCGCATCGGCACCGCCGTTGCCAGGCGAGCCAAGGCTTTCGGCCTGTCCATTCACTATCACAACCGGCATCGTGTGCTGCCGGCGGTCGAGGATGGGCTGGAGGCGACCTATTGGGAGAGTCTCGACCAGATGCTGGCCCGCATGGACATCATCTCGGTCAATTGTCCCTCGACACCCGCCACCTTTCATCTTCTGTCGGCGCGGCGGCTGGCGTTGCTGCAGCCCACCGCCTATATCGTCAACACTGCCCGCGGCGACATCATCGACGAAGAAGCGCTGGTCAAACTGATCCAGGACGGCAAGATCGCCGGCGCCGGCCTGGACGTTTACGAGCACGAACCGGCCCTGAACGGCAAGCTCTTGAAGCTCGCCGCCAGGAACAAGGTCGTGCTTCTGCCGCATATGGGCTCGGCCACGCTCGAGGGCCGCATCGACATGGGCGAGAAGGTCATCATCAATATCCGCGCCTTCGTCGATGGCCATCGCCCGCCGGACCGCGTGCTGCCGCTCAGGACCTGAAAACCTTCCAGGCGCCGGCTCTCATAAACCGAAGCTTACGAAATGGTCTTGCGCATGGTGATGGACGTCGGCCTGTCATAGCCCTGATGCGCCGTCCGTTCGGTTTCGTGAAAGCCGAGCCGGGCAAAGGCGGCATGATTTGCAGTCAACTCGATCCTCGTCTCCAGTTCGATGTCGGCCTTGCCGCGGCTGCGGGCCAGATCTTCGGCCGCTTGCATCAGCCGCCGGCCAATGCCTTGCCCCTGGCGGTCCGGGGCGACGGCGAGCTTGCCGACATAAAGACCCTCGACCCTTTCAAGAGCAAAAACGCAGCCCACGATCCTGTCGCCGTCGAGCGCCACAAAGCCTGTCTCCCGCAGGGCCTTGGCGCGCAGTGCTTCGACTGTGAGCAGGTGAGCCGACGATGGCGGGTCGATGACGCCGTCCATGAGGGCGAAAGCATGCATGATCAAGGCAAGCACATCACCCCAGCGGCCGAAATCGGCGGGGATTTGCATGATTGAAACATGGGGCCGTTCCAAGATCAGCGTCTCTTGTAGCGGATCGTCTCGAAGCGGGCGGCGAGCGCATCGTAAAGCAGCAGCCGGCCAATCAGCGGCTCGCCTATGCCGGTGATCAGCTTGATCGCCTCCATCGCCTGCAGCGTGCCGACGACCCCGGTCAGCGCGCCGAGCACTCCGGCCTCCGCACAGGACGGCACCATGCCCGGCGGCGGGGCTTCGGGAAACAGATCCCGATAGCTCGGGTTCGGCTTGCCGTCCCTGCCGTCCTCGAACGGCTTCAACACGGTGACCGAGCCATCGAAACGTCCGACGGCCGCATGCACCAGCGGCTTCCCTTCGCTGGCGCAGGCATCGGCAACCACGTAACGCGTCTCGAAATTGTCGGACCCGTCGACGACGATATCGTACTTGGCGACGAGGGCAGGGGCGTTTTCCGCGGTGAGTCGAAACGTGTGCGTTTCGACCGATGTGTTGGGATTGATGCGGGCGATCGCAGCCCCTGCACTCTGGGTTTTCAGCATGCCGACCGTATCGGTGCCGTGAATGACCTGCCGTTGTAGGTTGGAGAGCGAAACAGTGTCGTCGTCGACAATGCCGAGCGTGCCGACACCGGCCGCGGCGAGATATTCAAGCACCGGCGCCCCGAGCCCGCCAGCGCCGATCACCAGCACCCGAGCCTGCTTGAGCTTCTGCTGGCCAGCGCCGCCGACCTCGGGCAGCACGATGTGGCGGGCATAGCGTTCGATCTCGTCGGCGGTGAGCGCGGTAGTCATATCAGGACCATATAGCGGTCGAAAAACCTTGTCAGGGGTCTTCGGTTGGCCCAACCGTGCCATGGTCGACCGTCAGGAACTGCGCGCGGCCATGCAGGCTGGAAAACAGCGCCGCATCGGTGCCCGTCATGAAGGCCTGGCAGTTCAGGTCTTCCAGGATCGAGAACAATGCCGCGCGGCGGCCGCCATCAAGATGCGCCGCGATCTCGTCGAGCAGCAGGATCGGCGTCAGGCCGGACATTTCGCCGGTCAGCCGGGCATGCGACAGCACGATACCGACCAGCAACGCCTTCTGTTCGCCGGTCGAGCAGAGTTCGGCCGGCATTGCCTTGGGCCGGTGCCGGACCATGAGGTCCGAGCGGTGCGGACCCTCGAGGGTGCGTCCGGCGGCGCGGTCCCGGTCGCGGCCATCGGCAAGCGCCCGTCGGAACCGCTCCTCGACATCGACCGCCGGTGCACCGGCAATCTCGGCCTCCAACTCACCCGAAAGGCCGATATCGGCCTGCGGAAACGGTCCGGTGTCGGGCAGCCGGTCGATCATGGCCACCAGCAGGCGCACCAACTCGGAGCGCGCGGCCGCTATCGCCACGCCGGTCTCGGCCATCTGCGTCTCTATCGCCTCGAACCAGCTGGCATCCCGCGAGCCTTCCGTCAGCAAGCGGTTACGGCCTCGCATCGCCTTCTCGTAATCGAGTGCGCGCTGGCCATGGCCGGGATCGATCGCCAGAACCAGCCGGTCGAGGAAGCGCCGGCGATCCGCTGCCGGCCCGGTGAACAGCGAATCCATCGCCGGCGTCAGCCACACCACACGCAGCCATTCCAGCATGTCCTCGGCCCGCGCCGCGGCTCCATTTATACGCACCCGCCTGCCGCTCTCCGCGGTGTCGCCTCCGGAAATGCCTGTGCCGATCTCGACCTCGCCTTCAGGTCCGTCGAGCCGTGCATGCAGGGCAAAACCGCCATCGCCACCCTCACGGGCCACATCCCCGTAGGCTGCGCGGCGCAAGCCGCGTCCCGGTGTCAAAAAGGAGATCGCTTCGAGGAGATTGGTCTTGCCGGCACCATTGTCGCCGGAAAAGACCACGGCGCCCGGCGCGACATCTATCGCAAGGGTCGCATAGTTGCGAAAATTGGTAAGCGTGAGCTTACTTATGTGGGTTTGTGCCGGCAACCGCTATCCGCCTTTAGAAGTCGCCGCAACCAAGGCCTAGTCGTATTGCCAGCGACGCCGCGCCGGCTATACCCGCATCGGCATCAGCACGTAAAGCGCGGTCTCGTCGGCCATGTCGTGGATCAGCGTCGGCGAACCGGCATCGGCCAACATGAATTTGGCCTCCGTGCCGGTCAATTGCGCGGCGACATCGAGCAGGTATTTGGCGTTGAAGCCGATCTCGATCGGGTCGGCCGAATAGTTGGCCGCCAGTTCTTCCGTGGCGCTGCCTGAATCCGGATTGTTGACCGCAAGCGTCACCTGGCCTTCGCTGATCGAGAGCTTCACCGCCCGGCCGCGTTCGGAAGAGATGGTCGAGACCCGGTCGACCGCGGCGGCGAAGCTTTGGCGGTCGAGGATCAGCTTCTTGTCGTTGCCGGTCGGAATGACCCGCTGATAGTCCGGGAAGGTGCCGTCGATCAGCTTCGAGGTGAGGACGACGCTGCCGATGGTGAAGCGGATTTTGGTGTCGGACAACTCGGTGGTCACGGCGACATCCGGATCGTCGACCAGTTTCTGCAGCTCGCTCACTGTTTTGCGCGGAATGATGATGCCCGGCATGCCCTCGGAGCCAGCCGGCGCGTCGATCTCGGCGCGCGCCAGGCGATGGCCGTCGGTTGCCACCGAGCGCAGCTTCAGCTTGCCGCCGACCTCATGCGTGTGCAGGTAGATGCCGTTAAGATAGTAGCGCGTCTCCTCGGTGGAGATGGCGAACTGCGTCTTCTCGATCAGACCCTTCAGCGCCACCGCATCGAGGCGGAAGATGTGCGAGAAGGATCCGGCCGAAAGCTCGGGAAAGTCGGATTGCGGCAGGCACTGCAGGCGGAAGCTCGAGCGGCCCGACGTCACCGTCATGGCGTTGCCGTCCTCGTCTGTCTTCAGCATTACCTCGGCACCGTCCGAGAGCTTTCGCACGATGTCATAGAGCAGGTGCGCGGGGACCGTCGTCGCCCCGCCGCGCTCGACCTTGGCGGGCGTCGCTTCCGTCACCTCCAGGTCGAGGTCGGTGGCCTTCATTTCGAGGCTGGCGCCGTCCGCGCTGAGCAACACGTTCGACAGGATCGGTATGGTGTTGCGCCGTTCGACCACGCGGTGCACGTGGTTGAGCGACTTCAGGAGATTTGATCGTTCCAGAATAACACGCATGACGAAACAGGCTCGCTTGAATGAATGAACGGGTCTCCGGCTGCCGGCGCCCCGCGAAAGCTCTGAACAGGCTTCAGAATCTACGCAAACTGACAGGAAAAAGCCAGTGAACGCAAGCCCGCGCCACCGGTTCGGGCCGGTTGCGCGGGCTTTCTGGGGATAAAGCTGGCCAACCCCGCAAGCGGGCGGTTTCTGACCGGTCAGGCCTGGTCGTTGATCAGCCTTCTCAGCAATTCCAGTTCCTGCGCCAGCGTGTTGTCATTGCCGGAAAGGTCCTCGATCTTGCGCACGGCGTGCAGCACCGTCGTGTGATCGCGGCCACCGAAGCGCCTTCCGATTTCCGGCAGCGAGCGCGGCGTCATCACCTTCGACAGATACATGGCGACCTGTCGCGGCTTGACGATGGTGCGCGTGCGCCGATTGGACAGCAATTCCGTCTTCGAGACGTTGTAGTGGCGCGCCACGATGCGCTGGATGTCCTCGATGCGGACCCGCTTCGGCTCGCCCGTGCGATAGATGTGGCCGAGGATCTCGTCGATGCGATCGATGGTGATCTGCGGCTCGAACGACTGGCGAAACAGGAGCTGGTTGAAGGCGCCCTCCAGTTCACGTCCGCTGCCGGTCACGGTCCGGGCAACGTGGTTGAGGATCTCTTCGGAAATGCCCAGCGATGCATCGTCGATCCTGGCCGTGGCCAGACGCAGTTTGAGCATGCCGAGCCGCATGGCGAAATCGGGCGCCGACATTTCGAGGGCGACGCCGCCATTGAGACGCGAACGGACCCGCGGTTCGAGGGATTCCAGCTCCGACGGTGGACGGTCGGCGGCAACGACGACCTGCTTGGCGCTGTCGAGCAGCATGTTGATCAGATGACAGAATTCATGCTGGATCGATTTGCCCTGCAGGAATTGCATGTCGTCGATGATCAAGAGATCGATGTCGCGCAACTGCTCCTTGAGCGTCAGTGCGTTGTTGTCGCGGATCGCCGTGGCGAAGCGCCACATGAAATACTCCGCGGTGAGGTAGACCACGCGTGACTTCGGGTTCTGCTTCAGCGATTCCGCCGCGATGGCCTGCAGCAGGTGAGTCTTGCCGAGCCCGACGGTGGCATGCAGGAAAAGCGGATTGAAGCGTACCGCGCTCGACTGCGATTCCGCCACGGCCTTGGCGGCGGCGAAGGCGACCCGGTTCGACGGTCCCTCGATGAAGGAGCCGAACGTGTAACGCGGATCAAGCGGTGATCCCAGAACATTGTGGCGGAACTCGCTCTCGACCGGCACGCCCGGACGCGGCATCGGAGACCGCTCCACCCTACCTGGACTGACGGTGCCGGCGGCCAGCGCCGTCTGCGTCTGCCGCGTCATCTTGCGGGCCGGCGCCAATTCCGGTTCGGGCTGGCCGCGCCCCTGACGGGTTGCGGTGCGCACGACGATTTCGATCTTGAGAAGCTCGGGATCCTCGTGCTTCCACAGCTCTGAAATGAGATCATGATAGTGGCCGTTGATCCACGAGCGCAGGAAGGCGGTGGGCACGGAGATGCGGACAATGCCCTTGGACGCTTCCGCGACCTTCATGCGTCCAAACCAGCTGGAATAGACTTCGGTTCCCAGGCGCGCCTTCAACTGGGCCTTGACCCGGTCGAACTTCTGTTCCGCGTCGCTGGAGACCGCCATCTCGTTTGCTCCGATCAAAGTTCCAGGAAATGGGAGGTCGCCCGTAAGCTCCCTTTCGATGCCGCTCTGCATGATCGAGTTCCTTGCCTTTCTGTACCTGTTTTTCGCTGGGGATGCGCCTCCTGCATCCTTTTCCGGCGACCGTGTCTTCGCTACGATGCCATTGCCGCCGCCGGCAATGAGCGTCGCCCACCATCCGGCGGGAACCGGTGCCGGCCCATGGAAGCCAGTCCGCGTTGGGTATGTCAGGGCAATACAACACCGTCCGGCGAAAGAGCGCCGGCGCGCCGTCCTACCTGCCATGTGTCTAGTTACGCCAGTCCCCTACCGTATCGAAAAAGAGCAAACCATACCCGTTCGCGGACTTGATCCACGTCGCAAATCCCGCCAATTTAAGCTGGCCGCGTAAGGCTGGGTTAAGGGCCAGAGGCCCGCCCCGTTCGATAGATCGACATTACCGAAATCGCTGTGGATAGGGCAAGGCCACGTCTAACGGATTTTTAAGGAATCTGGTTACCTCGGGCGGGTTGGAGCGCCATGCCGCGGCGGCATATTTTGACAAAGCCATTGGGATTCAAACCCTTTTCCGACGAATATGAAAAAGCCGGGCCGGCGCGAAATTTTCTGAAATAATTCACTTGACAGCCAGTTGTCCTCCTGACCCTTCGGCGCGCTGTGGACAAGCTGTGGATGACTGTCGCTAACTGCTTGGGAACAAACAGCTATTTGTGCGGGGCGGAGTTTTCTCGGTCCGCCCTTTTGAAGCGCGCCGATCATCAGCGGGCATGTATGTGCCGGCAAACCATTTCGAACTCGGGAACCTGAACTTGGGGCTGTCTGCGGTTATTCTTTTTAAGTACTTGCCGGCAAACGAAAAAACCCGGCGCGATCGGCCGGGTTCGAAGAAGATCTCCTGAAAAGTCGATATCAGGCCGACAGCACCTTGAGGCGCTGGGCGAGGCGCGACACCTTGCGAGACGCTGTGTTCTTGTGCATCACGCCCTTGGTCGCGGCGCGCATCAATTCCGGCTCGGCTGCCTTGAAGGCGGCCTGTGCGGCCGCCTTGTCGCCGGAGGCGAGTGCCTCCTCGACCTGGCGGACGTAGGTGCGGACGCGCGAGCGGCGGTTCTTGTTGATCGCTGCGCGGCGGGCGATCTTGCGCGTTGCCTTTTTGGCCGAGGATGTGTTGGCCATGATGCCTCTCTTCTGATCTGGTCGGCGCACGCGGCGTGCCGCAGGGCGCAAAAAACAAACGGGCAGCCACGGGGCCGCCTCGGTTGGTGCGGCTTATAGTTCAGCTTTTCCGGCGCGTCAACGCCGACTGGCGTTCTTTTTGCCGATGCCACGGGTTTCGGACGCTGGCCCGCCACGCCCTACCGGTTGGTGAAATTCGGCTTCCGTTTTTCGGCGAACGCCGCCATCCCTTCCTTCTGGTCTTCGAGCGCGAAAAGCGAGTGGAACAGGCGGCGTTCGAAGCGCAATCCCTCGGCAAGCGTCGTCTCATACGCGCGGTTCACCGCTTCCTTGGCCATCATCACCGATGGCAGCGAGAAATCCGCGATTTTGGCCGCCGCCTTGACGGCCTCTTCGACCAGTTCGGCGGCCGGAACGACCCGCGACACCAGGCCCGAACGTTCGGCCTCGGCGGCATCCATCATCCGTCCTGTCAGGCACATGTCCATTGCTTTCGATTTGCCGACGAACCGGGTCAGGCGTTGCGACCCGCCCATGCCGGGAATGACACCGAGCGTGATCTCGGGCTGGCCGAATTTGGCTGTATCGGCGGCAATGATGAAGTCGCACATCATGGCGAGTTCGCAGCCGCCTCCCAGGGCATAGCCGGCCACCGCCGCGATGATCGGCTTTCGTGCCCGCGTGAACTCTTCCCAGCCAGCGAAGAAGTCCTGGCTGTAGGCATCCGCGTAGGAGATCGCCTGCATTTCCTTGATGTCGGCACCGGCGGCGAAGGCCTTGTCGGAACCGGTAACAACCATGGCGCCGATGCCAGGATCGGCGCAGAAACCGTTCACGGCCGAGACGAGTTCAGCAAGGATCTGGGAATTCAACGCATTGAGCGCCTTTGGCCGGTTCAGCGTGATCAGCCCGACCTTGCCACGCGTCTCGATTATGATCGTTTCATGGTCCATGGGCTTGCTTCTCCTTGCTCGACGGCGGTCTAGCTTACCTCTGACAGGTCCGGCAATAGAAGGTCGAGCGCCCGCTCTGCACGATGCGTTCGACCTGGCCGCTGCAGCCGGGCTTGAGGCAAGGCTCACCCTCGCGGTCGTAGACGGCGAAGGAATGCTGGAAATAGCCCAGCGACCCATCGGTGTGCATATAGTCCCGCAGTGAAGACCCGCCGGCAGCGATGGCGTCCGCGATGACCGAACGGATTGCCTCGGCGAGGCATTCGCTTTGTTCCCTGGCCTTCTTGCCTGGCTTGGCGATGGTGCCTGCCTCGCGCAGGGGTGACAGGCGTGCGCGCCAGAGCGCCTCCGAGACGTATATATTTCCTAAGCCGGCGATCAGCCTCTGGTCGAGAAGCGCTGCCTTGAGCGGCGCTCTGCGGCCTTTCAGCAGCGAGGCAAGCAGAACGCCGTCCAGCGCATTGCCGGTGGGCTCGACACCCAGTCCGTCCAGCATCGGATGCGTCTCCGGCGGCTCTTCCGCAAACAGCATGAAACCGAAGCGGCGCGGGTCGTTGAAGATCACCCGGGAGCGCGCGCCGGCCGCGGAAACGACATGGAACACGACATGATCGTGCGCCGCGCTCTTGGAACGCTCATGATGGAACACGCCCGGTGTCTCGTCGTCGTCGCCGGTCTCGATGCGAAAGGAGCCCGACATGCCGAGGTGGCAGATCAGAACCGGACCGCCCTGCATATGCATGGTCAGATATTTGGCGCGCCGGCCAAGCGCCGTGACCGTCCTGCCCGTCAGCCGCTCCGAGAACCGTTCGGGAAAGGGGAAGCGCAGATCGGGTCGTCTCATCTCGACCCTGGCCAGATGGGCACCTTCCAGGACCGGCTGCAGGCCGCGCCGGACCGTCTCGACTTCGGGCAATTCAGGCATGGCCGCCAATCGTGGCGTGGAAGGACGTGCCGTTACGGCCGCGCGCCAGCCGCAGATGTTGGGCAACCGTCTCGCCGATATCGGCGAATGTCGCCCTCAGCCCTATGTCGCCGCCTTTGAGGCCGGGTCCAGTGCCGATGACCGGAATGCGTTCGCGCGTATGATCGGTGCCGCGCCAGGTCGGATCGTTGCCGTGGTCGGCGGTCAGGATGAGAAGGTCGCCCGGCTTCAGCTTCGCAAATGCCTCCGGCAAACGCCGGTCGAAGGCCTCGAGTGCGGCGGCATAACCGGCGACATCGCGGCGATGGCCGAATTCGGTGTCGAAATCGACGAAATTGGCGAACACGAGGTCACCGTCGCCGGCCTCGTCCATGGCGCCCAGCGCCTGGTCGAACATGGCCATGTTGCCTGCCGCCTTGCGCACTTGTGAAACCCCGCGATGGGCGAAGATGTCGCCGATCTTGCCAACGGCGATGACGCGGCTGCCGCGCGCCGTCAGCCGGTCGAGCAATGTCGGTTCGGGCGGCGGCACGGCGTAGTCGTGGCGGTTGTAGGTTCGTTCGAAGGTGGCTGATGTCTCGCCGACGAAGGGGCGCGCGATCACCCGTCCGATCCTCAGCGGGTCAACCAGCCGGCGCACCACCTGGCACAACTCATAGAGCCGCTCGAGGCCGAAATGGGCCTCATGAGCGGCGATCTGCAGGACGGAATCGACCGACGTGTAGCAGATCGGCTTGCCCGTGCGGATATGTTCCTCGCCGAACCGCTCGATGATCTCGGTGCCTGGCGCATGGCAATTGCCGAGGATGCCTGAAACCTTGCCCTCGCGGATGATCGCCTCGGTCAGATCGGCCGGAAAGGCGGGAACCGTATCCGGGAAATAACCCCAGTCGAAGCGCACTGGCAGGCCTGCGATCTCCCAGTGGCCGGAAGGCGTGTCCTTGCCGCTCGAAATCTCCTGCGCCGCGCCATGGAAGGCATTGGCGAGCAGGTCCGTCCCGAAATGGGTAAAACCCAGTCCTGTCGCCGTCTCGGCCGCCTTGCTAAGTCCCAGCGATGCCATATGGGGGACGAACAGTGGTCCCTGACGAAGCCCTTCGCGATCGGCGCGCCCTTCCGCGCAAGCTTCGGCGATGTGCGCCAGCGTGTTTGCACCGGCGTCGCCATAGCGTTCTGCGTCGGCCGCGCCGCCGATGCCGAAGGAATCCAGGACAAAGAGGAATGCACGCGCCATCGGGTCATTTGTTGCCAGTGTGGACCTCAAGACATAGGGTTCCGCGGCGGCCTTGGCAATTCGGAAACCAAACGGCAATACAGGCACAAAGATCAGGTGTCGCGACCAGTTGGGCGCCCATGGACGAAACAAGAGGCAAGGCGGTCCCGTCATGAAGGGTGCGCTCAAGACATGGACTGCCCTCATGGCTGTGAACGGTGCGTTCTGCGGTGGACCGGCGTGGGCGGACTGGCGCGACGATATCAGCACATTTCGCATCGGTATCGTCGCCGAACCCGGCGCCGGCAATACCGTTCCGGGGCTGGCCGTGCTGACGCAAGCCTTTACCGATGCGCTCGGCATGAAGGTGGAATTCGTCGTTGCCCGCGATTACGCGGCACTGATCGAGGCACAGGCCAATGCGCGGATCGAATACGCCATCTATTCAGCGATCGCCTACGCCACGGCGCTGCAACGCTGCGAATGCATTGAGCCGCTCGTGGCTCCGGTCGATTCAGACGGTGCGGCCGGCATTCGCTCGGTACTGCTGACCAGGGACGGCAAATTGCCCGGCTTGGCTGACATGGAGACCCGCCGGATCGCCATGCCGCCGCCGGACAGCGTCGGCGGTTCGCTTTTGCCGCTGGCGGGCTTGGCCGCCGAACACGTCAGGATCGCCGAGGGCGCACCATTCCTTGTCCATGCCCCGTCGCCATCGGCGGCTGAAACCATGCTTGTCGACGGCGAGGCCGACGCCATGTTCGGTTGGGTGAAGGCAGCGGCCGACGGTCAGCCGCGACCGCCCGGGGGCACCCAGGCAAGGCTCGAATCATCAGGCCTTTCGGCGTCGGCTCTTCAGGTCGTGTGGACGTCGGGTCTGCTGAGATACGGTCCCCATGCGGTGCGCGGCGACCTCGATCCGGAAGCCAAGCGTCGGCTGACGGTGTTCCTCACCAATCTCAAATCGACGACGCCGGATGTCTACGATCTTCTGGAGCCGAAGCATGCCGGCGGCTTCATGGCCGTGGTTCCGAAGGACTATTCGGCGGCGGAGGCAATCGTGCGGATGGTGTCGGTGGATGGCCGGCAATAAAGTCCTTCAGCAGTCGCTGCAAGGGATCGTGACGCTTCTGCGGGGACGCAGAAAATAGGTTTCGCCCATCGGGATCTTCGTAGTGAGAGATGGGGTCAATCCAAGCTTCTGAGTGGTGTCCGGCTGCCAGTTGATAATCGGCAAATAGCCCAGATTGCTTTCCACGCGGACGAGGAACGTCCCGGGGACCCTGAGGCTTGCCGGAACCGTGGTTGCGGTGCCGGCGGTCGCTCCGACGCCATTCACACCGTTGATCACCTTGCGCGACCACACCACCAGCACCTTCGGTGTGGGATCGGTGGTGACCTGTATGGCCGTGATGGTGATATCCGGCACGGAGCGGCTATAGGGTTGAAGGGTCAAAATGCCGATCTTCATGATGGCATCGAGGTCCACTTTGGCGATGGTCGGCTGTTGTGTGACGAGATCGGCGACCATGCTGCCGACACGGCTGACCTTCTTGCTCGTCTCAATGGCCTGCGAAGCCTCCATGGTCATGAAATACATGACCAGCAGGACAGGCGCGATAAGCGCGAACTCGACCGCCGCGACGCCACGACGATTGGACCAGAACTGGATTGACTTGCCCCAGAGCCCAGCAATTCCCTGATGTGCCCCCGCACGCATCATATTCACTGCCCTTTTTTAAGTTGTTGCTTCGCTGATGGTCTCAATTGTCGAACGGCTCATTCTGCCAGGTCACCGAAGCGAAATGCAGGGTTTTGTTGCCGCCCATCGACTGCGCCATCAGGTTGGTCATGATGGGCCATTTGTAGAAGACCCGCAGCATGTTCTTTGACTCCGCCGCACCCGCCGTGACGGCAAAGGGCACATCGGCGCCGCTATTCGTCAGCTGGATGTTACCGCCCTGGATCCTGAAGCCGGCCTGTGCCGCGTCCGCGAATGCTGTGTATTGGCGAAGATCGACGCTCAACTGATTGGGGCAATCCTGCGAGACGATGATTTCCAGCTTGCCGCAGATCATGTTCTTCAAATTGTCTCCGGCGACGTCGGCGGCCCTCAACTGGCCGGTGCGCAGCCGGCGCGCGACATCGTCGGTAATGTTGGCCATCACCTCCTGGCTGGCAAATGAGATGCAGCTTTCGAGGATGGCGAAGACGAGAAGCGCGAACGGCATTGCAAGCAGCGCGAACTCCAGCGCCGTGGCGCCGCGCCGGTCGCGCACGAAGCGGTGGAAAGGCCTGGCGCGCTCGATCTTGCGTTGATCTGTCGAGCCGAATTCCTTGCTCATGCGATGTTCCTGCCATCCTGACGGTGCTGACAGGTGTATTAGTGCAAACCAATTGAGGTCCGGTTTGAATGATCGTTAAACTCGGCGCAGGCATTTTAACCAGGCAGTAACCTGGGCGCTGGCGTGGCCCCCGCACGGCTTATTTGGTGACGCTCATCTCGGCTTCGGACGATTTCTCCGCGTCACTCTTGTAGGAGCTTTCGCAATAGGGCGTGCACGACATGGTCTGGACCTCCGCGCGCCGGTAAATGCGAACCGACGTGGCCGCCTGGCGGACCACGGTGACCTGTGCGTCGACGATCGGGCTGCCCTCTGGGTCAAGAACGACGAGATTGGTGACACCGAAACCCTTCCCGGTGAGCACGATCGTCGAGGCATCCTGGACGGAGGCGTCGGCGATTGCCGGGTTGCCCACGACGATCGTATCGGCGGGGCGCGACAATTTCACGATCTTGGCCTGGTTCATGGTGACCTCGATCCCGGCGCCGGCCCTGGCGGGCGCGGTCAAGCTGGCGGCGGCAAGGAGCACGGCAATCAGAATCGACGATCTCGGCACGGCCATCAAGGCGCTCCACGCAGGCGGACTGTTCAACGGAACATGAACGAGATTGGTGAACCAACGGTTAAGTTGACTTGTTGCGCTCGGATGTGGCGGTCGGCATGGACGAGCGCATCACCAAACTCGTGCACGCGTCGCAAGCCTGCCCAAGCCCTTGCCGTTTGCGGCGTCGAGCCGCAAAACACAACATTAGTCAGCGCTTAGTGTGGAGTTAACCACGCAAGATGTTCTGGTGGGGAAAGGAATCGGTAAGGCTGTTTATTAAGCCGATCGAAAGAGCTTCTCCCTAGATTTGCAGCATCCGATCAACCATCACAGAAGTTGACGGAAGTGCTGTAACACGTGGAGTAGGAGCTCTCGAATGTCTAATCTCATCGCACGTTTCGTGAAGGACGAATCCGGCGCGACCGCCATCGAATATGGTCTGATCGCCGCTCTCATCGCGCTCGCCATCATCACCGGCGCCGGTGCGCTCGGCAATGCTATCAATGCCAAGTTCGCTGCTATCGGAACGACCCTGAATACCACCGGCACCTGATCTGCCGTATTGCTGGTCGCTTAGATCTTCTGAACAAGGGCCGCCATGTGGCGGCCCTTGTTCTGTCCTGCCGTCAGTGGCGGTCCGCTCTTCGCTCTTGGCCTCATAAATCATTAACGGAACATGCCTAGACTAAAACCCCGTTGACCCGGACAATAGGCACAGCGCCGATGCTTGAAGCCCTGATTTTCGTCGTCTTCCCCTTCTGCATGCTGTTTGCAGCGATCTCCGATATGCTGTCGATGACGATCGCCAATCGCGTGCCAGTATTGCTTGTCGTCGTCTTCGCGCTGGTGGCGCCGCTGACGGGCATGGACTGGGCAGCCTATGGCGGACATTTCTCGGCTGGCGCCATCGTCCTAGCCGTGACGTTCGGCCTGTTCGCCTTGGGTGGCATGGGCGGCGGCGACGCCAAACTGCTGGCCGCCACGGCCGTGTGGATGGGGCTCAACGTGCATCTCGTTGAATATCTAGTCGTCTCGACATTCATCGGCGGCCTTCTGACAATCGCGATCCTGCTTTACCGGAAGTCGACGCTGGCGGTTTTCACCGGCCGCAATCCATTCCTGCGTCATTTCGCCGAAGAGTCGGCCGGTGTTCCCTACGGGATCGCACTCGGCCTGGGCGGACTGCTGACCTTTCCGGATTCCCCCTTGATGGTATGGGCGCTGGCAAGGCTGGCGAACTGAATTTATCAAATTTTCGTCGGCTGGCATTCCTTACAAGCCGCCTTTGCGGAGCGGCGGCCCAGCATTTCCGCGCATCTCGGCGCGATTCATCCAATTTATGTAAACGTTAAATTAATCACGATCGTAAGCATTGCATTAACCTTGTTTTGACGATTGCCGCTGCAAAGTCCGGCTTGGCTAGGTGGTTTGCCAATGGCGAGGGTTCGGACAGATGCCAGCATCCCGATTGATTATTCTGAGCGTGGCGGTGGCCGCGGCGGGCGGTGCTGGTTATGTCGCGAAAAACATGGTCGCTCCGCCGCCTCAGATCGTAGTCGATTCTGGCCCCCAAGCCCCGGCGGTATCCCTGCAGGACGTGCTCGTGCTTTCGGGCGATGTCGCGATGGGCAACGCGCTCCAGAACAGCATCGCCTGGCAATCCTGGCCCGCTGACGGCATCAACCCGAATTTCATCACCAAGGCCACCGCTCCCGACGCCCTGGAGAAGCTGAAAGGGTCGATTGCCCGTGTGCCGATGTATGCGGGCGAGCCCGTCCGGCGCTCCAAGTTGATCGGCGAGGGGCAAAGCTTCATGTCGTCCATCCTGCCTTCCGGCATGCGGGCGGTCGCCACGACCATATCGGCCGACACCTCGGCCGGCGGCTTCATTCTTCCAAACGATTTCGTCGATGTCATCATGACCCGCAGGGCCGATGCCAACACCGGGGCAGGCTTCAGCACCGAGACCATCCTGAAGAATATACGCGTCCTGGCAATCGATCAGACCATCCAGGAAGACGAGGAAGGAAAGAAGACCAGGGTAGGCCAGACCGCCACGCTGGAGCTGACGCCCAAACAGGCGGAGATCATCACCGTCGCCCAACAGATGGCGGATCGCCTGACGCTGGCGTTGCGGGCGATCACGGACACCCAGGAAAAGAATGTGGACGAGGCCGACTATCTCGTTTCCGGCAATGGTCGCAGGGGAACGGTGAGGCTGATCAAGTCGGGCGAAGTCTCCGAGGTAGGGGCAAGGAAATGAGGCTAAGCGCTAAACTGCCGGCAATCGTAGCCATGGCATTCGGCCTGCTGCTCGTCGGAGCGAATGTGCGGGGCGTCGAGGCGAAGAGCACGCAGGTGTCGGCCACGACAGCCACCCAGCGCGTCAAGCTTGGCCTCAACAAGTCGGTGGTCATAGACCTGCCGAGCGATGCTTATGACATTCTTGTCGCCAACCCCTCCGTTGCCGACGCTGTGACCCGCACCGCAAGGCGTATCTATCTATTTGGCAAGTCGGTCGGCGAAACCAACATCTTCGTCTTTGGACCGAACGGCGAACAGATCGCCAGCCTCGACCTTGCCATCGAGCGTGACGTCGCCGGTCTGGAAGATTATATCAAGCGCTTCCTTCCGACCTCGACCGTGAAGGTGGAACTGCTTAACGACAACGTCATCCTGACCGGCACCGTGGATACCCCATTGGATGCCAAGCGTGCCGAACAGCTGGCGAATATGTTTGTGTCAGGCGGTGAAGCGACGACGGGACAATATTCGCAAACCGCTGCCGGCGGCTCGGCCCAGAGCGGCGTCGACATCAACAACCCGGACCAGCAGCGCCGCGTCAGCCAAATCGTCAATCTCTTGCAGATCATTGGTGACGACCAGGTCACGCTGAAGGTGACGGTGGCCGAAGTCAGCCGCTCCGTGATGAAGCAGCTCGGCGTCAATATGGTCGGCAGTGGCGGCAGCAACGGCATCAGCTATGGAGCGATTAGCGATAATTTCACCGGACTCGGCAAGCAGCTGTCGAATTCTGGCTTCAATATAGGCGCCTCGGGGTTGCAAGCCTATGTCAATGCCATGGAGCAGTCCGGGGTCATGAAGACCTTGGCCGAGCCCACCTTGACTGCGGTATCCGGCGAGAAGGCGACCTTCAAGGTCGGCGGTGAATACAACATGGTGAGCGGCGTCACAGCGAACGTATCGACCGACAACCAGACTGGCCTGAAGAACTATAGCATCGAGAAGATCGAATATGGCATCGGCCTGGAGTTCCAGCCTGTGGTGCTGTCTCCCGGCCGGATCAGCCTGAAAGTCAGAACGTCGGTTTCCGAGCCGACCACCGAAGGGTCCGTTTCGCTCTCGTCGGGTGTGACAAGTCCCGGCACGAATGTCCTGTCTCTGCGCAAGCGTCTTGCCGATACGACGGTGGAACTGCCCTCCGGCGGCTCCATGATGATCGCCGGCCTTGTTCGCGACGATGTCAGGCAAGCCGTCAACGGCTTGCCTGGACTGACAAAGATTCCAGTGCTCGGCGCGCTCTTCCGCAGCAGGGATTTCGTGCGCAACGAGACAGAGCTCGTCATCATCATCACGCCCTATCTGGTGAAGCCGGTGGCGCGCAATGAACTCGCCAAGCCGGACGACAATTTCAACCCTCCAAGCGACGGGGCCGGCATGTTCCTTGGGCGTGTCAATCGCGTCTACGGCACCATGCGGACCGACAGGCCCAACGGCCGCTATCACGGCGTTGTCGGCTTCATCTACAAGTGAACGGGAAAGCGGACATGTCTCAGTCAGCATTGAAGGCAAAGACCATGGCGATGCGCTCCGGCCGTTCTCGAACAGGCCTGCAGGCCCTTCCGATCCTCGCGGCAGCGTTGACGGCTCTGCTGGCCGGTTGCGCCCACCGCGACAGCATTACCGTGGGCGCCATCCCCGACGACTATCGCACCAATCATCCGATCGTCATCGCGGAGAAGAACCAGAAGATCGACCTTCCCGTCGGCGCCGGCGACCGTGGCATGACCGGCTCGCAGCGGGACACGCTTCTGGGGTTCCTCGACGGTTACGACAAGTCTGCCGCTCCGTCATTGACGATCCAGGTTCCAAGCGGATCCGCCAATGAGCTTGCCGCCACGGCGGCCGGTCGCGATTTCGCCCGGCTCGCGGTCGCCGCCGGTGTCAAGCGCAACCGGATCGTCGTGGTCTCCTATCAGGCCGGATCGAGCGAGGCCTCAGCCCCGGTTCGCGTATCCTACATCGCGGTGAGGGCACAGACCGACAAATGCGGACGTTGGCCCGATGACCTGGCGGAAACGTCGGAAAACAAGCACTACGCCGATTTCGGCTGCTCCTATCAGAACAATCTTGCCGCCCAAATGGCCAATCCGGCCGATCTTCTCGGGCCGCGCAAGTCTACCACCATTGATGCGGCAAATCGCAGCAAAGCCATCGGCGTCTACCAAGACAGAGGCATTTCGGATGAATTCCTCGGCAACTCGGAAGTGACTTACTAAGCCGCCCTCGGAAAGAAGCGACGCCAGGAACAGGCCACGGAAAGAGCATGACCATGAGCAGCCTTGCCTATGACGCCACCGTCGAGGGCGGCGATACCTCGCCGCAGGACGTCGCTGCGATGCAGGCGTTGCGGCCGGTTCCGCGCATTTCGATCCAGGCATTCTGCGAGACCGAGGGGGTTGCCAATCCGGTCCAGCGCGCCGGCGAGGACCGTCGCATGACCAAGGCGCATCTCAAGGTCCATATGGGCGGCGTCGCCACGGCGATTGAATTCTACCAGTCGGCGCCGACGCCCAACCTGATCCTGCTGGAATCGCGCAGCGAACCCAAACAATTGCTGGAGCAGCTCGCCCAACTCTCGGAATACTGCGATCCATCCTCGAAAGTGGTGGTGATCGGTCACTACAATGATGTCGGTCTTTATCGCGAACTCATCCGTTCCGGCATCTCCGAATATGTCATCGCGCCGGTGTCGATGGCCGACATCGTCAGCGTCGTGTCGTCGATCTTCGTCGATCCGGATGCCGAACCGCTCGGCCGCACGGTCGCTTTCGTCGGCGCCAAGGGCGGCGTCGGCTCTTCCACGATCGCCCACAACGTCGCCTGGGCAATGTCGTCGCTGTTCAAATCCGAGGTCGTTGTCGCCGACCTCGATCTCGCCTTCGGCACCGCCAACATCAATTTCGACCAGGATCCGGCCCAGGGCATCGCCGAGGCGGTGTTCTCGCCCGAGCGCATAGACGAAGTCTATCTCGACCGGCTGTTGACCCAATGCGCCGAGCACCTGTCGCTGCTTGCGGCGCCCTCGACGCTGGACCGCGTCTACGACTTCGATCCCGATGCCTTCGCGCAGCTTGTCGATACCGCGCAGCGCAGCGTGCCGCTACTTGTGCTCGACGTTCCCCATGTCTGGACGGGATGGGCCAAGAACACGCTGGTCAAGGCTGACGAGATCGTCATCACGGCGACGCCGGAACTGGCCAATCTGCGCAACACAAAGAACCTGGTCGACATGTTGAAACGGCTTCGTCCGAACGACCCGCCGCCGAAATTGATCATCAATCAGGCCGGCGTGCCAAAGCGGCCGGAGATCTCGGCATCCGATTTCGTCGAACCGCTCGGCCTGACACCGATGTCGGTCATCGGCTTTGATCCCCTGCTGTTCGGCAATGCCGCAAACAACGGGCGGATGCTGGGCGAGATGGATGCCAAGAACCCGGTTGTGGCCACGATCAACGAGATTGCTCATGTGCTGACGGGCCGCAGCGAAATCCGGGCGAAGAAGAAAGCTGGCCTGGGCAGTCTGCTCGGCAAGCTGTCGCGCAACAAGAAGTGACGCAATGGGGTCGGTAGTCGGTCATGTTCGGTAAAAGAGGCAACGACGACGGCAACCGGTTCACTCCGGAATTTCGCCAGCCGGCACCGGCTACGGTTGCGCCGGCCGCCGCGGTTTCGGCCGACACCGCGGTTCTTGCACGGCCCGCGGCCCCGCCTCAGCCGAGCGCACCTGTTGCGCCGCCGGCCAGGCGCGCGGTCGAAGCGCCATCCATTGCGCCGGAACCGAGGAAGGGCCGCGAAAAGAGCGAAACCTATTATGACACAAAGAGCCAGGTGTTCTCGGCTCTCATCGATACGATTGACCTGTCGCAACTCGCCAAGCTCGATCCGGAAAGCGCGCGCGAGGAAATCCGCGACATCGTCAACGACATCATCGCGATCAAGAACTTCGCGATGTCCATCGCCGAGCAGGAAGAACTGCTCGAAGACATCTGCAATGACGTGCTTGGCTACGGGCCGCTCGAGCCGTTGCTGGCGCGCGACGACATCGCCGACATCATGGTCAACGGGTCCAAGAACGTCTACATCGAAGTGAACGGCAAGGTCGAGCAGACGGGCATTCGATTTCGCGATAACCAGCAGCTTCTCAATATCTGCCAGCGCATCGTCAGCCAGGTCGGCCGCCGCGTCGACGAATCCAGCCCGATCTGCGACGCTCGTCTCCCCGACGGGTCGCGCGTCAACGTCATCGCGCCGCCGCTGGCCATCGATGGCACCGCGCTCACCATCCGCAAATTCAAGAAGGACAAGCTAACGCTCGATCAGCTGGTCAAGTTCGGCGCCATCTCTCCGCAAGGGGCAGAAGTTCTCAAGATCATCGGCCGTGTCCGCTGCAACATCGTCATCTCGGGCGGCACCGGCTCCGGCAAGACGACATTGCTCAACTGCCTGACCAACTACATCGACCGCGACGAGCGCGTCATCACCTGTGAGGACTCGGCCGAACTACAGCTGCAGCAGCCGCATGTCGTGCGCCTGGAAACGCGTCCGCCCAATCTCGAGGGCGAGGGCGAGGTGACGATGCGCGACCTGGTCAAGAATTGCCTGCGCATGCGGCCTGAACGCATCATCGTCGGCGAAGTGCGCGGACCCGAGGTCTTCGACCTGCTTCAGGCGATGAACACGGGCCATGACGGCTCGATGGGCACGATCCACTCCAACAGCCCGCGCGAATGCCTGAACCGTATCGAATCCATGATCGCCATGGGCGGCTATTCGCTGCCGCAGAAAACCGTGCGTGAAATCGTCGTCGGCTCCATCGACGTGATCATCCAGGCGGCGCGCCTGCGCGACGGGTCGCGCCGCATTACCCATATTACCGAAGTGATCGGAATGGAAGGCGACGTGGTCATCACCCAGGATATCGTCCTCTACAACATCAAGGGCGAGGACGCCAACGGCAGACTGCTGGGAGAACACGTGTCGACCGGCATCGGCCGCCCGCATTTCTGGGAACGCGCGCGCTACTACGGCGAAGAGCAGCGCCTCGCAATAGCGCTCGAGGCCATGGAGAAACGTGCTGACTGACGCACTCACAGGCGTGAAGGTTCTGGTCGATGTTTGGAATTGACGGCACCGTACTGGCGTTTGTCGTACTCGCCGGCTTCAGCGCCGGCGCGGTCGCCTATGTATTTCTGTTCAACCAGATCAGCAATGAGAAACAGGCCGGCAGGCGGCTGGAAACGATCAAGGCCGCCGAGACGGACCGTTCCGTCGTCAAGGCCACCCGCGACCGGGCGGCCGACGCTGCCAAGCGCCGCAAATCGGTGCAGGATTCACTGAAGGATCTCGACGAAAAGCAGAAATCCAAGGACATCGCCGTCAAGAAGCCGCCGCTGAAAGCGCAGCTTCGCCAGGCTGGGATGAAGGTGTCGATCGAACGTTTCTATATCTATTCGGCCATCTGCGGCCTCGCGCTGACGGTGGTCGCGTCCGTGGCCGGTGCGCCGATGATTGTCTTGCCAGGTGTGCTGCTCGCCGGAGCGCTTGGCCTGCCGCGTTGGTTCGTTTCTTTTCGTCGTAGCCGGCGCGTCAAGTCATTCCTCAACGAATTTCCAAACGCGCTCGACGTCATCGTGCGGGCGGTCAAGTCCGGCCTGCCGCTGAACGATGCCATCCGCCTGATCGCCAACGAATCCCCTGAACCGGTCAAGACCGAGTTTCGCCGCATCGTCGATTCGCAGCAGATGGGCCTGTCGATCCCCGACGCCACCTTGCGCATGCCCGAAACCATGCCATGCACCGAGGCGAGCTTCTTCGGCATCGTCATCCAGATCCAGTCGCAAGCCGGTGGCAATCTCTCCGAAGCGCTAGGCAATCTTTCGCGCGTCTTGCGCGACCGCAAGAAGATGAAGGCCAAGGTCGCGGCCCTGTCGATGGAGGCGAAAGCGTCCGCCGCCATCATCGGCGCCTTGCCTTTCATCGTTGCCTTTCTCGTCTATCTCTCCAGTCCCAACTACCTGATGCCGCTGTTCACGACCAGCGTCGGCCATCTGATCCTCGGTGTTTCCGCCGTCTGGATGTCGATCGGCATCTTCGTGATGCGCAAGATGATGAATTTTGAAGTCTAGGGCCGTCGCATGACAGAACAAGTCATCAAATCACTGACGGATCCCAGCCTCCTGATTGCAATGCTGGTCGCTGTCGCCGTGTTCGCAACCGTTTTTACGCTGCTGCCGGCGCTTGGCGGAAACCAGCTGAAGGCCCGCATGAAGTCGGTCGCGCTGGAGCGTGACGAGCTTCGCGCCAAGCAGCGCGCGCGGCTTGCGAACGAGGCCGATCGCCGCCGCAAGGGCCTGCGCGAGCAGCAGTCGGTCGGTATGCGCAACATTGTCGACCGGCTCGATCTGCGCCGTGCATTGGCCGACGAGTCCACTTTGCAAAAGCTCAAGGTCGCCGGCTTTCGCGGGCAAAATCCGCTAACGCGATTTTTGTTCTTCCGTCTGGTGCTTCCTTTTGTCGGTTTCGCGCTGGGTCTGTTATATATTTTCGTGCTCGGAGGGTTGCCCGACAAGCCATTGGTGATCCGGCTTTTCGTCTGCATTCTCGTCGCCTATGGCGGCTTCTATGCGCCGGTCCTCTACGTCAACAACCGCGCGACCAAGCGCAAGCAGTCGATCCAGCTGGCGTGGCCGGATGCGCTCGACCTGATGCTGATCTGCGTGGAATCCGGCATGTCGGTGGAAGCCGCGCTGCGCAAGGTTGCCGACGAGATCGGCGCGCAATCGGTGGCCCTGGCGGAAGAATTTATCCTGACCAACGCCGAACTCTCCTATCTGCAGGAGCGCAAGCAGGCTTACGAGAACCTGGCAAGTCGCACGGGGCTGGAATCGGTCAGGTCCGTGTCGCAGGCGCTCGTCCAGGCCGAGCGCTACGGCACACCGGTGGCGCACGCGCTGCGCGTGCTTGCCGCGGAAAGCCGAGACATGCGCATGAACGCGGCCGAGAAGAAGGCCGCCGCGCTGCCGCCCAAGCTCACCGTGCCGATGATCCTGTTCTTCCTGCCGGTGCTGTTCGCCATCATCCTGGGCCCTGCCGGCATCCAGGTCAGCCAGCGCGGCATCTTCGGCCAGTCGCAAAGCAACGGCACCCAATAGGCGAATTCGCACAATCCAAGCGAAAGAGCCGCGCGGAATGTGCCGCGCGGCTCTTTCGTTTGGCGCGATCGGGCGCCGCGCGCGGTGATCAGTTGGTGGCGGTTTTCGCCGGTTTCGCCCTGTCCTGATCCTTAAGCTGGCTCCAGGCGTTCTGCTGAGCCAGCATCTGCCTGAGATAGGCGACGTTGGCCTGTGCCTGTTCGGGGGAAAGTTCTTGCGAGGCGATCTTCTCGGCTTCGTCGAAGCGACCCTGCAGCCCGACAACGAGCGCCAGGTTCTGACGCACCCGGCTGTCGGCATTCGGCTGCTGGGCGGCAGAGCGCATATAGGTCTCGGCCGTGCGCAGATCCCCTTCCAGCACATAGGACATGCCGAGATTGGAAAGGATCGATGGCTCGTTCGGCTTGAGTTCGAGGGCCTTGCGGTAGAGTTGGCGCGCTTCGTCCTTCTGGCCGACCTGATCGAGGATGGCCGCCTCCGCCGACACCAGCCTCCAGTCGGGGTATTCCGGCGTTTGTGCGCGGCGCACGGCGTCGAGCGCTGCCTCGAACTGGCCATTGGCCGCCAATGCCTTGCCATAGGCTGCGAGAACTTCGCGGTCCTTGGGGTAGGCGATCGCCAGCTTGCGCATCACGGCGAGCGACTGGTCGGCATCGCCGTCCATCTGCAGCGCCGCCGCGAAGTTGGTCGCTATCCGCTTGTCGTTGGGGTTCCTCGCGTAGGATTGGCCAAGTGCGGCCGTGGCATTGTGCAATTCTCCCGCCGACATCGTTTCCAGCGGCTTGCCGCTGGTGCGTCCGATCGAGCCTGTGGTCAGTTTGTCGGTCGCGCAACCGGCAACGCCCGCCGCGAGCGCCAGCATGAATGCCGTGGTAATGAGCCGTTTTCCCCGGAGGTCTATCGTGCGGTCGGTCGGCATCGGCGCCTGGGCCTCCATTCATGCGTGGCCATTGCGTGGCCATCTTCCCTCCAGCAGAAATATTCTGTTAACCCTAACGGAGGGTTAAGACGCGCCGACTCGCAAACTCGGCAGGAGAAACATCTGATGTCCGTTGAACTGGTCGAGAGCAAGCTGAAGAACCCGCTGCCGATCCATCTGATCGCCAGGGACGGGCTGGAGACGGTCGGTCTGTCGCCGTCTATTGTCGCTTGGGCCAAGGCAAACGGCTTTTCCGGCGAGGCCGGCAGGACGCTGATCCTGCCGGGCGACAACGGAGCGCTCGGCGGCGCCATGTTCGGTCTCGGTGACGGCGACGGCGCGCTTGCCTTCGGTGCGCTGGCGAAAACCTTGCCGGAGGGCGATTGGCATTTTGCCTCCAAGCCTGCGGAGCCGGAATTGGCGGCTCTTGCAATCGTGCTCGGCGGTTATGTCTTTGCCCGCTACGGCAAGAAACCGGGCAAGGCGCTGCGCTTCGAATTGCCCGCCGGCGTCGATGCGCGGCGCGTTCGCCGTATCGCCGACGGTGTTTTCCTGACGCGCGACCTGGTCAACACACCGACCAACGACATGGGGCCGGACGATCTGGAGAAGGCGGTGCGGACCGTGGCTGGGGTTCACAAGGCCGAAGTCTCCGTCATCAAGGGCGATGATCTGCTCGCACAGAACTTCCCGATGATCCATGCCGTCGGCCGCGCTTCGTCCGATGCGCCGCGTCTGATCGACATGACGTGGGGGCAGCAGGGTGCGCCGAAGGTGACGCTGGTCGGCAAGGGCGTCTGCTTCGACACGGGCGGCCTCGACATCAAGCCATCGTCAGGCATGCTGTTGATGAAGAAGGACATGGGTGGCGCCGCCAACGTGCTGGGCCTGGCCTCGATGATCATGGCCGCCGGGCTCAACGTGCGGCTGCGCGTGCTGATCCCTGCGGTCGAGAATTCGATCGCCGGCAACGCTTTCCGCCCGGGCGACGTGCTGGCGAGCCGCAAGGGCATCACTGTCGAGATCGGCAACACGGACGCCGAGGGTAGGCTGGTGCTGGGAGACGCACTGGCGCTGGCCGATGACGAGGAGCCGCAACTTCTCATCGACATGGCGACGCTGACCGGCGCCGCCCGCGTCGCGCTTGGCCCCGACCTGCCGCCCTTCTACACCGATGACGAGGCGCTTGCCTCCGAGCTGGCGGCGGCGTCGCTGGCGGTCGAGGACCCGCTGTGGCGCATGCCGTTATGGCGGCCTTACGACTCGAAACTGTCGTCGAAGATAGCCGATATCAACAATGTCACATCAGATGGTTTCGCCGGCTCGATCACCGCGGCGCTGTTCCTAAAGCGCTTCGTCGAGAAGACGGCAAGCTGGGCGCATTTCGACATCTTCGCCTGGAACCCCGCCGATCGCCCGCATGGCTCGGCCGGTGGCGAGGCGCAGGGGATCCGGACGCTGGAGCGGATCATCTCGACGCGCTATGGCTGATTGCCGCAAGCAGAGTCGGCAATTTCGAGGACTGAAACGGAACCGAAACAATTTGCCGTCATGCTGGCGCGATGTCGATTGCGATGCGCCCGAGCCAGGCCCTGCGACTGTGGCAGCAAGTAATGCTGTCGCAGGTGCGCGAGGACGCGCCTGATCTCACCATGCGTCAGACGGCGATCCTGTTCACCATCTACCTCGATCCGCCGCCGCACACCGTGCGCGGGCTTGCCGCCCGCCTCAATGTCACCAAGCCGGTGATCACCCGCGCGCTCGACACGATGGGCGCGCTGAAGCTGGTGTCGCGCCATCGCGACGAACTCGACAAGCGCAACGTTCTGATCAAGCGCACCGTCGAAGGCGCGCTCTTTGTCGAGCGCTTCGGAGATGGTATCATCGCCAAGGCCCACGAACTGCCGATGTAACCGATTTCCATTTGACCGGATTTGACGATTTGACTGCCAGGGACGCCCGCCTCCACGCCTTCCGCTCCGACCTTGCCGATGCGCGGCTGAAAGGCGAGGTGACAGCCGACCGTTTCGTCGCCGGCCGACCGGCGCGCATTGCCGCCTCGGTGGCCGATCTGCGCAAGGGGCCGCGGCCCGACGCTGGCATCAACACGCAGTTCCTTTTCGGCGACGATGTTCTCGTTTTCGAGCAAACCGAAGGCTGGGCTTGGGTCCAGGGCGAACGCGATGGCTATGTCGGCTATGTCGCCGATCCCGTGCTGGGCAGGCGTGACCATGCGTCCACTCATATCGTTTCGGTGCCACGCACGTTCCTCTATCCCGGTCCGGACCTGCGCTTTCCGATTGCCGGACAATTGTCCGTGGGATCGACCGTAACCGTGACGGGTGCCGCTGAAACACGGGGCACCCATTATGCACTGCTGCCCTCCGGTAAAGCCGTGATCGCTGGCCATCTGCAGCCGATCGGCGAAGTGGTCGGCGACTATGTGTCCGTGGCCGAGATGTTTCTGGGCACGCCCTATCTATGGGGCGGTGTTTCCGGCTTCGGCATCGATTGCTCAGGCCTGGTGCAACTGGCCATGCGCATGGCGGGCAGGGATGTGCTGCGCGATTCCGACATGCAGGCGGTAAGCATCGGCGAGCCGCTCGAACCGGGCCCTGATTTTTCGGGGCTGCGACGTGGTGACCTGGTGTTCTGGAAAGGGCATGTCGCCATCATGACCGACGCCGAAACCATGATCCACGCCAATGGCCACACCATGCTTGTGTCGCGTGAAGGACTGAAGGAAGCAATCGCCCGCATCGGTTATCTCTATGGTGGGCCGACAGGGTTCCGGCGCCCGTAAGGGTTTTCGATCCCTTTTTGTTCCGATTCTGCTTGGCGATTGCCTGTCGCCGCGCTACCTCTGGCACGTGACAGTTGAGCCGCGCCTCGCCGACCAGAATGCCGCAGTCGTCCTGCCCGAGCCATTTCTAAAATGGTTCGGCGAGAAAGGCTGGTCGCCGCGCGCTCATCAGATCGAACTCCTGGCGAAGGCCCAAGCGGGGCAATCGGTACTGCTTATCGCGCCGACCGGCGCCGGCAAGACGCTGGCCGGCTTTCTGCCGTCGCTGACCGAACTGGCCGTCAGGCCAAGGCGAAAACCAGGCCAGGCGCGGCGCGGCATCCACACGCTGTACATCTCGCCGTTGAAGGCACTGGCCGTCGACATCGAGCGCAATCTCGGCAAGCCGGTCGAGGAGATCGGCCTGCCCGTCACCATCGAAACGCGCACCGGCGACACCCCCGCCCACAAGCGCCAGCGCCAGAGGCTTGCGCCGCCCGACATTCTGCTCACCACGCCGGAGCAACTGGCGCTGCTGATCGCGGCAGGCGACGCGAGACGCTTCTTCGAGGATCTGCGCTATGTCGTGCTCGACGAGTTGCATTCGCTGGTGACGTCGAAACGCGGCCATCTTTTGGCGCTCGGCCTGGCGCGGTTGCGCAGCTTCGTCCCAAGCCTGCAGACGATCGGCCTGTCGGCGACGGTGGCCGAGCCGGACGAATTGCGGCGCTGGCTGGTCAGCCAGAACCCACCGGGTGAGATGGCGGAATTGATCACTGTGACCGGTGGTGCCAAGCCCGAAATCTCGATCCTCGATTCCGAGGAACGCGTGCCCTGGGCGGGGCACTCGGCTCGCTACGCCACGCCGGAAATCTACCGCGAGATCAAGCGCCACAAGACGACCTTGCTGTTCGTCAACACACGCAGCCAGGCGGAGCTGCTGTTCCAGGAGTTGTGGCGCGTCAACGAGGACACATTGCCAATCGCCCTGCATCATGGCTCGCTCGACGTCGCCCAGCGCCGGCGCGTCGAGAAGGCAATGGGCGAGAACGCTCTGCGCGCCATCGTCGCCACATCGACGCTCGATCTCGGCATCGACTGGGGCGATGTCGACCTGGTCGTGCATGTCGGTGCTCCGAAGGGCGCCAGCCGGTTGGCACAGCGCATCGGTCGTGCCAACCACCGCATGGATGAGCCGTCCAAGGCGATCCTGATCCCCGCAAATCGTTTCGAGGTTCTGGAGTGCCGGGCCGCACTCGACGCCAATTATCTCGGCGCGCAGGATACGCCGCCACTGGTCAATGGCGGGCTCGACGTGCTGGCCCAGCATGTGCTCGGCTGCGCCTGCGGCGCACCGTTCCGCGCCGGTGACCTGTACGAGGAGGTACGGACGGCGGCACCCTATGCCGGCCTCGATCGGCCGACCTTCGACCGTGTCATCGATTTCGTCGCCACCGGTGGCTACGCACTGAAGAACTATGAGCGCTATGCCCGCATCCGCCTCAACAAGGACGGGCTGTGGCGGGTCTCCAATCCGCGCGTCGCCCAGCAATACAGGCTCAATGTCGGCACCATCATCGAGGTGCCCGCGCTCAACGTTCGTTACGTCAAGGCCGGCAGCAAAGGCGCGGCGTCGCACGGCGGCCGCGTGCTCGGCAAGATCGAGGAGGCGTTTCTCGAGACCTTGACGCATGGCGATACTTTCATGTTCGCCGGCAAGGTGCTGCGTTTCGAGGGCATCCGCGAGAATGAGTGCTTCGTGTCGAACGCGCCCGGCAGCGACGCCAAGGTACCCTATTATGGCGGCGGCAAATTCCCGCTCTCGACCTACCTCGCAGAGCAGGTCCGCATCATGCTGGACGATCCGCGGCGCTGGACGAAGCTGCCGGAGCAGGTGGCCGACTGGCTGCGGTTCCAGTCGGACAAGTCCATGCTGCCCAAGCGCGACGATTTGCTGATCGAGACCTTTCCGCGCGGCAACCGCCATTACCTGGTCGCCTATCCCTTTGAGGGCAGGCTGGCGCACCAGACGCTTGGCATGCTGCTCACCCGGCGCCTCGACAGGGCGGGCGTCAGGCCGCTCGGCTTTGTCGCCACTGATTATGCCTTGGCCATATGGTCGCTGGGCGACATGGGCGCGATGTTCAAAGCCAGGAAACCTTCACTGGGCGCGCTGTTCGACCAGGACATGCTGGGCGACGATCTCGAAGCCTGGCTGGCCGATAGCTGGCTTCTCAAGCGCACTTTCCGCAACTGCGCGCTGATCTCGGGCCTGATCGAAAAACGCCACCCCGGCCAGGAGAAGAGCGGTCGCCAGGTCACCGTGTCGACCGACCTGATCTACGATGTGCTGCGCAGCCATGAGCCGGACCACATCCTGCTTCAGGCGACGCGTGCCGACGCGGCGACCGGCCTGCTCGATGTCAGCAGACTTGCGGACATGCTCTCGCGCATCCAGGGTCGAATCATGCATAAGGCGCTCGAGCAGATATCGCCGCTTGCCGTGCCGATCATGCTCGAAATCGGCAAGATGCCGGTGAACGGCGAGGCCGATGAAACGCTGCTGATGGACGCGGCGACACTGGTTGAAGAGGCCATGGGGCCTGGGATGGTTGATGAATGAATTTCTCGCTGGCGCGCACATCGCTGATCGCCGAGGCCGATCTCGTCGGCATCGCGGGCGAGCGCGCGGTCTGCGATCCGCGCGGCGTGCTGTATTTCCCCGAGCTCAAGTTGCTGACAGTTTCGGACCTGCATCTGGAGAAGGGGTCGTCCCTGGCAAGGCGCGGCACGCTCATCCCGCCCTACGACACTGGCGCGACCCTGCTCAGGCTGCAGGCGGTCATATCAGACTACCAGCCGTCGATCGTCATCAGCCTGGGTGACTCCTTCCATGACAGCGGCGGCGCCGCGCGCATGCATTCGAGCTTCCGCGAACGGCTGGAAGCGCTGATGGCGGGCCGCGACTGGTTCTGGGTCGCCGGCAATCACGACCCCGAAGCGCCCGCGGATCTACCTGGCGAGACCGTGCGGGAACTAGCCATAGGCTCGCTGCTGTTCCGGCACGAGCCATCGAAGGTGAGGATCGAGGGCGAAATATCGGGTCATCTGCACCCCTGCGCCCGCATCGTGCAACAAGGCCGTTCGGTGCGCAGGCGCTGCTTTGCCGGTGATGGCGGCCGCATGATCATGCCGGCTTTCGGCGCCTATACCGGTTCGCTCAACGTGCTCGACCGCGCCTATGCCGGGCTGTTCCGGCTGGAGTCGCTGATGGCTTACATGCTCGGCACCGAGCGCATCTTCGCCATCTCGCACTCGATGCTGCGGCCAGGCTGAGATCTATCGCCCGTAGTAGAGCATGACCGTGTGCTTCGCTTCGGCGAAGAACAGCCAGCGTTCGACCAGCATGCCGGCGAACTGGGCGATCGTGGCCAGCGCCGAGAGCGCCGCCGCGATCGGCCACGGCAAGGCGAAGGCGGCAAGCAGCAACAGGATGGGCAAACCGAAGGCCAGCGCCTGCGTGATCCGGCGCAGCTTTGCGCTGTGCTTGCGCGCGATGCGAAAACCCATTTCCTTGAGCAGGTAGTTCTCCTCGGTATGCGGCCATTCCAGGGATTGCACCATGCCGCCGGAGAGCCCGGTCGCCGTGTTGGCGGTCGTCGGGATTTCCAGCCGGTCATTGTAGCGCCACGTCGCCAGCTTCCAGCCCCAGCCGAGCAAAATGAGCAGCGCGGAAGCCGCCAGAAGCATTTTCGAGCCGAGAGCAAATCCTTGCATCACAACGTTCAGAAGCACGCTGCCGCTCATCGCCGAGAAGATGAGATAGCCGGGCAAGGTGTAGGGGCTGTGCCACTGGGCGATGGGTTTCAGCGAGGCATAGATCATGCCGGTCATGCAGACCGTGGCTATGGCGCCGAAGGCGGCCAGGACCCCCGCGACCGCCACCCAGCCGTCGAGGCGGCCAAGGAAGATCCAGCCCACGCCGAAAAGGCCTGCGGGAATGAAGGTGGCGACCGAGGCGACGCCTTCGCGTGACAGCCATGAGCTGCGCCACTGCGAGAACGCCCGCCAGGCACGTTCGGGCCTGCCGAGATGACCGGTCGATGACAACAGGCCGGCGGCGATCAGGCCAAGCGCCAAGCCGAGGCCAATGAGCCCCAGCCAGAAATCGGCCGGGATCACACCAGATGGGGCAAGCACGCCGAGCAATGCCAGCAGGCCGTAGCCGGCACCGGTGGCGGCGGTGAAGAAGACGACGGAGAAGGCGGGATGCATGGGCTAGTTCGAAAGCATGCGGTCGACCCAGCCAAGGAAACCGCCCTCGGCCCGCAGCGGCTCCAGCGCGGGAGCGGGCACCGATGCGGCACGCTGCGTGTGAGCGCGCGGCGGCAGGTATTTGTTGGTCGGGTGATAGCCGAGTTCCGGCATCAGGTCGACACCGCCGCGCTCCGCCACCAGTTGCGAAACGGGGGATTGGGGATCGCCGAGGTCGCCGAAATGCCGGGCGCTGGTCGGGCAGGCGGCGACGCAGGCCGGTACGCGATCCCCCTCGGCCAGATTGTCGTTATAGATGCGGTCGACGCAGAGCGTGCATTTCTTCATCACGCCGACATCGCCATCGAATTCGCGCGCGCCGTAAGGGCAGGCCCAGCTGCACAATTTGCAGCCGATGCACTTATCCTCGTCGATCAGCACGATGCCGTCGGAGGCGCGCTTGTAGGACGCGCCGGTCGGGCAGACGGTGACGCAGGCCGGCGTCTCGCAATGCAGGCAGGAGCGCGGGAAGTTGACCGTGCGCCCACCCATCTCGGTGATGTGCTCGTAACTGTGCACGCGGTTGAACCAGACCCCATCGACATGGCCCCCATAGGGATCGATGTCGGTCAGCGGCGCCATGTGGCCGCCTATGTTCCACTCCTTGCAGGCGGTGACGCAGGCCTGGCAGCCGACACAGGTGTCGAGGTCGATGACGAGGCCAAGCTTCTTGCCGCCCGGACTTGGAAGACAGGTCATTCGGCCGCCTCTCTTGCCTGCCGAAACTCGGCGCCGAAAGTGAGCTTGTCTGGCGAGGGTTCGAAATGCGGCGGCTGTTGAAAACGCTCGAATTGCGGTTCGGTGAAGCCGGCCTCCTCCGCCGCGCATTTGACGATGCGCACGCGCAGATCGAACCACGCCGCCTGTCCCGTGACCGGATCGGAATTCGAATAACGCTTGCCCTGCGCGTCGGCCAAGGTCTGGTCTCCGATGATGTGATTGAGCAGGAAGCCGCGATTGCTTTCGGCGGCATCGTCTTTCAGCCCCCAGCTGCCGCGTCGCTTGCCGATCGCGTTCCAGGTCCACACTGTGCTTTCGTTCACGCCGTCGACCAGCTTGATCTGCCCTTTCACTTTGCCGTTGATGCTTTCGATCCAGACCCAGTCGTCGTCGGCAAGGGCAAGGCCAGCCGCGGTCCGGTGATGCACGAACAGCCGGTTCTGGCTGGTGATCTGCCGCAACCACGCGTTTTGCGAACCCCAGGAATGGTACATGTGCATGGGCCGCTGCGTCAGCGCGTGCAGCGGGTATTTTTCCTGGTCGACGGACGCTTCCTCGAACGGCATGTACCAGAACGGCAGCGGGTCCATGTAGGTCTCGACGCGCTTGCGTTCGCTTGCGGGCGGCACCACCCGGCCATGACCACGCGCGGCCAGCCGAAAACGCTGCATCGGTTCGGAATAGAGCTGGAAGACGATCGGCTCGGCGTTGGGGATGAAGCCCAGTTGCACCGCGAAGTCGAGATAGGAGCGGTTGGCCATCTTGTAGTAGCGCTGGTCCTCAGTGAAATCGTGGTGCCAGAACCCGCCATTGTCGATGTAGCGTTGCAACTGGTTGGGGTTGACGTCGCCCTTGCCGATCGAGCTTTCGTCCTTGCCGCGCCAACCTGCGAGCGGGCCGATGCCGGGCGTGCGTTCATGATTGACGATGTAGTCGGCATAGTCGCGGTACTTCGGCGAGCCGTCGTCATCGACGAAGCCGGGCAGGCCAAGCCGCGCGCCGAGTTCGATCAGCACCGACTGGAAGGGCCTGACGTCGCGGTCGGGCTCGACGACCGGATGGCGAATGGCGTCGCCCGGCCCGTCGGCATGGCTGATCGGCCGGTCAAGCAGGCTGATGCAGTCATGACGCTCGAGATAGGTGGTGTCGGGCAGGACCAGGTCCGCGAACGGCACGGTCTCGGAGTAGTAGGCATCGGAATAGATGATGAAGGGGATCTTGTAGTTGCCCGCTTCATCATGGTCGGTGAGCATGGCCATGGTCTCGACGGTGTTCATCGAGGAATTCCAGGCCATGTTCGACATGTACATCATCAGCGTGTCGATCGGGTAGGGATCACCGGCCCAGGCGTTACGGATGACTGTGTGCATCAGCCCATGCGCCGCAAGCGGCGAATCCCACGAATAGGCCTTGTCGATGCGCAGCGGCGTACCCGCTTCGTCGACCAGCAGATCGTCGGGTCCACAGACGAAACCGAGCGGCATGCCGTCGAGCGGCGTCATCGGCCTGACATCCTTGCCGCAGGGCTTTGGGCCGGGCGGCGCCGACCGGGGGTAGGGCGGCTTGAAGCGGAAGCCGCCCGGCACGTCTACCGTGCCCAGCAGAACCTGCAGCAGGTGGATGGCGCGACAGGTGTGAAAGCCATTGGAATGGGCCGAGATGCCGCGCATGGCATGCATCGAAACGGGCCGTCCCTTGATCGTATCATGCCGGCGCCCGGCCCAGTCGGTCCATGCCACCGGCAGTTCGATCGCCTGCTCGAAGGCGACGTGGGCCAGTTCGGCGGCGATCCGGCGGATCGTTCCGGCGGCGATGCCGCAACGCTCCGCGACCGCATCGGGCGAATAGCTGACGTCCATGTAGCGGTCTGCGATCAGCTGGAACACGGGAAGGCACCTGCGCCCGTCGACCGTGAAGCTGCCGGTCAGTGCCGGCTTTGCATTTGAATCGGCTGCGTTGACGGAGGTCTTCGCCACTCTGTCCCATGCCAGCGGATTGCCGTCGCTGTCGCGCATGAACAGCCCGTCATCGGCCGCGCCCGGCTCCTGGACAACCAGGACATGTGCGTTGGTGTAGCGGAGCAGATAATCGAGATCGACGCGGCCGGCTTTCAAGAGTTCGTGGATCAGCGCGAACACGAACAGGCCGTCGGTGCCGGGCCGGATGCCGATCCAGTCGTCGGCGATCGCATTGTAGCCGGTCCGGCATGGATTGATCGACACCATCTTGGCGCCGCGCCCCTTGAGCTTGCCCAGTCCGATCTTGATCGGATTGGAATCATGGTCCTCGGCAACGCCGAACAGCATGAAGTATTTCGTGCTGTCCCAATCGGGCTCGCCGAACTCCCAGAACGAGCCGCCGATCGTGTAAAGGCCTCCCGCCGCCATGTTCACCGAACAGAAGCCGCCATGGGCGGCGAAGTTCGCCGTGCCGAACTGGCTCGCCCACCAGCCTGTAAGAGATTGTGATTGGTCACGGCCTGTGAAGAAAGCGAGTTTTTTAGGATCGGTCCGGCGGATGTTCGACAGCCGCTCGGTGGCGATCGAGAAGGCCTCCTCCCACTCGATCTCGCGGAACTCACCCGAGCCGCGCGGCCCGGTGCGCAGCAATGGCTTCTTCAGCCTGGCCGGGCTGTAGTGCTGCATGATGCCGGAACTGCCCTTGCCGCAGATTACGCCGCGATTGACCGGATGGTCCTTGTTGCCGTTGATGTAACGGACCGTGCCGTCCTTGATGTGCACATCGATGCCGCAGCGGCAGGCGCACATGTAGCAGGTCGTCTTGGCGATCCTGTCGGAAACATCAGGCGAGGTGTCGACACCGTCGCCTTCATCAGGCGCCCGCGTGTCGGCAAGCGGGCGTTGCGAGGGGGCTGAATTGGCGCCGCGCGGCGGTCCGTGCATCATAATCCCGTGGTGCTCGCGCGGCCAGCGGATTTGGCTCGCGTCTTCGGCCCGGGGCCGCGCATATAATGTTCTTCGGGATGGTAGCGGTCGCCGGCCAGCCGTCGCCTTATATTGCGGCTCCAATGCGCAAGCAGGGATCTGAACCGCCCGATCATGTTGCTCTTTGCGACCTGCAGGCTAATTTTTTCTAACTTCCACCGGAAAAGTAGAATAAAGCTATCGATCCGTCTAATCAGTTGTTCTTGTAAATTCGATCGATATTGGTTCTTAATGCAGGCATGACCCTGGAGCAGTTGCGCATTTTCGTCGCCGTCGCGGAGCGCGGCCATATGACCAAGGCGGCGGAGCTCCTGGGCATTTCCCAGTCGGCCGCGTCGGCGGCCATTCGCGCTTTGGAAGAGCAGCATGGCGTCCATTTGTTTAACCGCGTCGGCCGCAACATCGAGCTGGCTCAGACCGGTCATCGGTTCCTGCCGGAGGCCAAGGCCGTGCTGGAGCGGGCCGCCGCCGCGCGCAATGTCCTGGAACATGTTTCGCAAACGGTCGCCGGCAGCCTCTCCATCGCCGCCAGCCTGACCATCGCCAGCTACTGGCTGCCGCGCCGGCTGGCCTCTTTCCACGAGGCCTATCCGGCTGTCAGGCTTAGCGTCACCATCGGCAACACAAGGCAGGTCGAGGCCAGCGTGCTGGATGGAACCGCCGATCTCGGCCTGGTCGAAGGGCGCACCGAGTCCGACTTATTGCGCCGCGTCAAGGTCGATACCGACCGGCTGATGCTGGTCGTTGCCAGCTCCCATCCAGAGATCGCCGAAATGGCGCCGGGCCGCCCCGACATCACCGGCCTCCGCTGGATCATCCGTGAGGGCGGCTCCGGCACGCGTGAGGTGCTGGAGGATCTGGCGCGCCGCGAGGGGATTTCGCTTGCCGACCTCCGGATATTCCTGGTGCTGCCCAGCAACGAGGCGGTCCGCCAGGCTGTCGAGGCGGGTGCCGGCGCGACCATCATTTCGGAGCTGGTCGTCGGGCGCGCGGTCGCCGAGGGGAGCCTGAGAGCCGTGCCGATCGAATTGCCGAAGCGCGACTTCGCCATGATCACCCATCGCGACCGTCAGGCAAGCCTGGCCCAGATGGCGCTGAAGGCGCATCTGGCCGCGGAGGCGAACGGGTCCACGTTGGGCTAGGTTCAGCCGAACTTCCGCTGCGCATCGAGCGCCAGGCCGAGCCCGACCGATCCGAACATATCGCCTTCTATGACGGAAGCCCGCGGCACCAGCGACAGGATTTCCCGCCTTGCCAGCGGGATCGCCGTCGATCCGCCGGTCAGGAACACCGCGGTGATGTCGGAGGGCTTGACCCCGGCGTCGCGGATGGTCCGCGCCACCGTTTCGGTAACCCGCTCGATGTCCCGAGCGATCGTGGCCTCCAGTCCGTCGCGCGTGATCCCGGCGGCGAACGCCGCGCCCGGCAGCTTCACCGCCACTTCCGCCGATGACATGTCGGTCAGCTCTATCTTGGCTTTCTCGACCAGCGCCGCCAGCGCGTGCCCGTAGCGGTGCTCGACGATATGGATGAAGCGGTCGACCAGGTCGGCGCGCACGGCCTCGTAGCGGATCTGGCGCAGATGCGTCATCGCCTTGGCGGTATAGACCAAATTGATGCGCTGCCATGTGGCGAGATCGATGAAGTAGCTGGCCGGCAGATTGCGCTTGCCGTCCTTGGTCGGCGACAGGTACCCGAGCTGTGGCATGACATGGGCGATGCTCAGCAGCCGGTCGAAATCGGTGCCGCCGATATGGATGCCGCGGCTGGCCAGGATGTCGTCCTTGCGATCGGTCGATCGCGCGCGCCCCGGCGAGACCCGCACGATCGAGAAGTCGGACGTGCCGCCGCCCATGTCGATGATCAGCGCCAGTTCCTCGCGTGTCACTTTCTGCTCGTAATCGAGCGCCGCCGCGATCGGCTCGAACTGGAAAGCGATATGCTTGAAGCCTTGGGCACGGGCAGCCTTCTCGAGTTCGCCTTGCGCCTCAGCGTCGGCTTGCGCGTCGTCATCGACGAACTGCACCGGGCGGCCGAGCACCACGCTCTCCACGACGCCGTGGGCGTCCTCTTCCAGCCGCGTTCTCAGATGACCGATGAACAGGCCGATGATGTCGATGAAGCCGATCTGGCGTGCCTTGATCCGCGTCTTCTCGTGGGCGAGCGAACTGCCGAGCACGCTCTTCAATGAGCGCATCAGGCGGCCTTCGATGCTGTCGGTATAGTCGCCGATCGCGCGGCGGCCGAAATAAGTATGGCCGTCCTCGAAATTGAAGAACACGGCACTTGGCAAAGTGGGCTGCTCGCCCTCCAGCAGGACCAGCCGCGCCTTGCCGTTCCGGATGACGCCCACCGTGGAATTGGACGTGCCGAAGTCAATGCCGCCGAATGCCTGATGCATCGCAGCCTCCTGTCATTGTTTCGCGGCGGCAAATCAGCGGCGACGCGTCGCGCTGTCATCCGGATGGCCGGACCGCTCCTGGCGAATGGTATGTGCGTGTTTGCCCTTGGCTGGGAGGCGGCGGTTTATCGCATGGCGTTGAAAAGGGGAACCCCTCTTTTCCCGCGGCATCAATCCTTGCGGAACACCAGCCGGCCGAGCCAGCCCGTCACCATGGCCAGCGATACGGCGAACACGCCGTAGAGGAACGAGTAGTCGTGGGCGACGCGGAAGATCGATTGTTCGAAGCCCGATTTGCGGATTTCGACCTGTGCCGAACTCTCCTTGACGAACAGGCCGCTCTTGAACAGGAATGCGCGCGCTTTGTGCGTGCCGACCGAGACATCAGGCGCCAGCCTGACGGTAGCGCGAAACAGGTTCTGCGATAGGAATTGCACGCCGCCGACATTCTCGCTGTAGAGGCCGGCGGCGGCCTTGCGCTCGCGCAACGCGGCCGTGAATTCCTCGATCGTCGCCGGGCTGTCACCGGCTTCGGCGGGCTGCATATAGAGGTTGGAGGCGCCGAGCGACAGCTGCTTGTAGCTGTTGGGTTCGGTGATGTCCTGCAGCGGCCGCGTCGTCGCGACCGAATAGGACACCGGCACGTTCTCGAAGGTCTCGGAATCCAAATTGACCCAAACCCCCAGCACCCGGTCCTTGCGGCGTACGACCACCGGTCTTGGTGGCCCTTCGAGCACGACGATAACATCGTAACGGCCCTGGCGTGCGACCAGCGGGTCGGGATTTTCCAGCGAACCGAAGATGGTCAGGTCGGCGCCGGAAAAACCGGCGGTGATCGACACCGCGTCGGTGGAAAGGCCGATCTGGATGCCTTCGGTCGGCGGCGTCTGCGCCTTCGCCGGCGCGGCGGCGGTCAGGGACAGGAGAGCGACGGCTACGAGCGCCTTCAGGCCATTCATCAGTTGAGGCCCACGCCGGACAGCGAATAAAGGTTGGGCGGCGTGGCGAACAGATCGGTGGCAAGCCGGATCGCCACCGCCAGCACCAGCAGCGCCAGGAGCGCTCTCAATTGCTCGCCGCGCAGCCGCTGGCCGGCCTTGGCGCCATATTGCGCCCCGGCCACGCCGCCGGCCATCAACAGGAAGGCCAGCATCACATCGACGGTCTGGTTTGTGGTGGCGTGAACCAGCGTCGTATAGGCGGAGGTGAAGATGATCTGGAACAGCGAGGTGCCGATGACGACATTGGTCGGCACTTTCAAGAGATAGATCAGCGCCGGCACCATGATGAAGCCGCCGCCGACACCCATGATCGACGACAGGAAGCCGATGCCCGCGCCAAGCCCGAGCACCGGGATGACGCTGACGAACAGTTTCGACGCGCGGAAGCGCATCTTCAGCGGCAAGCGATGGATCCAGTTGTGCTGGCCGGATTTCTTCAGCACCGGCGCCGCGCCGCTGCGCGTGGCGCGAAGGGCGTTGATGCTCTCGACCAGCATCAGCCCGCCGACGGTGCCGAGCAGCACCACGTAGAGCAGCGAGATGAACAGGTCGAGCTGGCCGAGCCTGCGCAGGAAGCCGAACACATAGATGCCGCCGGTTGAGCCGACGACGCCGCCGGCCAGAAGCACGCTGCCGAGCTTGAAGTCGAGCGTCCCTCGCTTCATGTGCGACAACACGCCGGAGACGGAAGAAGCGATGACCTGGTTGGCGCCGGTGGCGACCGCGATCGCCGGCGGGATGTTGTAGAAGATCAAGAGCGGCGTGATCAGGAAGCCGCCGCCCACCCCGAACATGCCCGACAGGAAGCCCACCGCGGCGCCCATGGCCAGCAGCACGAAGACGTTGACGGAAATTTCCGCGATCGGGAGATAGATGCCCACCCGTCTGTCTCGATCAGTTTGCCTGTCGGCGAATAAAGCCGCTGCGGGCACTATCGCATCGAAAAGCCAATTTTCTCTTGCGCCGACGCGGCAGCGGGATCAAACCCCGCCACCGCGCCGAAACAAAAAACAACTCAATCAGTTAACAGGCAAATGTAAGGCAAGGGCGTCGTGGAAACGACGCTTCTGCCGTTATTTGCGCGCCAGCAATGCCTTGACCAGCTTCTCGTCGACCGTGCCCGTCGCCGGCAGCTTGTTGTCGGTCTGGAAAGCGATGATCGCGTTCTTGGTCTTCCCGCCCATCACCCCGTCGGCGCCGCCGGCGTCATATCCGTTCTTGTTGAGGATGAGCTGGATGTTCTTGACCGCCTTCTCCATGTCGATGCCGGCGGTCGTCTGCGGCGTGCCTTCCTGCCAGGATTCAGGAATGTCCACCGAATTGGCCGCCGCGTTGAGCGGCTTGGCCTTCCACAGTTCGGTCGCGGCGCGCGCCCGCTCGAGCTGCTCGGGCCGCAGCGCGTTGGCGATCTCGTCGCGCTTGGCCGCGGCATCCTTGTCGCCGGTCTTGGCGACGAGCGCGAACCATTTGTAGGATTCCTCCAGGTTCTGCTTCATGCCGACGCCCTTGGCGGCGAGGATGCCAAGATTGAACTGGCTGTCCTTGACGCCGAGGTCGGCGGCCGCCTGGAACCAGTGCGCGGCCGATTCATTGTCGGTTGCACCGTCGGCGGCCATGGCGAACAGCACCGCCAGATTGTGCATGGCGCTGGCGTTGCCCTGCGCGGCGGCGAGCTGGTACCAGGTCTTCGACTTCTTGATGTCGCGCGCGACGCCGATGCCCTTTTCGTAAAAATTGCCGATGCGGTATTCGGCCGGCGCGAAGCCGAGTTCCGCCGATTTCTCATACCATTTGGCGGCAGCCGGCATGTCTTCCTTGACGCCGCGCGACTCGGCGTAGCGTGAGCCGACCTCGAACAGCGCCTTGGCGTCGCCACCGGCAGCGGCGTCACGCAAGGCGGCCGGGCCGGCATCGGACGGAATGTCGAACTTGGTCGCGGCTGTCGCCGCCGGCTTGTCCATGGGCGCAACGGCGCCGGTCATGTCGTTGGTCGTCGCCGCGGTCGCCCCTGGCGCGGCAGGGGCCGCTTGGAGATCGGCATCCGTCGCCTGCGTAGTGCCGGCGGCCGGTGCCGGATCCGTCATGCCGGGGGCAGCGGTCATCGGAGCAATCGCCGCCTGTGCGGCCGAAGCCATCGCGTCGGGAGCGGCTGCGCTCGGGCCGGAAGCCATGCTCGATCCGACCGGCGAAGCGGGCTCGGCCGTGGGCGCTGTATCCGGCGTCGCGTTCGTATCAGACGGCATGGCCATGACGGTCCGCGCCGCCATATCGTCCTCGCTTGCCGGCGCGGATTGTTCGGCCTGCCTGGCCGGACGGGCCGGCGCGCTGTCCATCGCCGTCGGCTGAACTTCGACCTTCGGCTGGCTGGCGGTATCGAGAGATGCCGTCTGAACCGGCTGCGGGCCGACGATCGGGGATGCGTCGTTGCTTGCCACCTGGGCGGGATCCGAAAGGAACGCCTTGCCGAGCTGCAGGCCGGCAAGCGCCAGCATGATCGCTGCCGCTGCCATCAGGATCGGCTTGCGCCGCGCCTTGAGCAGGTCGCCTATCCTGAGCGCCTTGACCGGGCCTTTCATAGTCGACTGGCGCTTCAGGGCGGCGGCCTCGGCCGCGGCCGCCTGCGCAGCGCGCCGGGCGGCGGCGATGAAATCCGATTTCGCCGCGTCGCTGTCGCCGAGCTTTGCCGGTTGTCCGCGCTCGTCACGCACGCGCTTCATGATGGCATTGAGGTCAGGCGCGCCGGAGCCGGGCTCCAGCGGACGGTTGGCGACTTTCGGGTCGAGCGGCTCGTCGAGATCGACNAGGCGCGCCGGAGCCGGGCTCCAGCGGACGGTTGGAGACTTTCGGGTCGAGCGGCTCGTCGAGATCGACACTCGGGATGTCGGCGCTCGGCGCCGAGCCGGCCAGCGGCGGAACATCCGCCGCCTTCTTGCCCTTGAACGCCCGCGCCAGTCCGCCGAACATCGACTTGCGGCCTGCGGGCTGGTCATTTCCGGCGGTGGTGTCGGAGCCAAGTGCGGCCATCGCGGCGGCGGCGGCGGCTTCCGCCGGCGAACGCGTGCCCGTTCCAACGTGCAGTGCGGGCTCGCCGGGCTCGGTGCGGAATATGGCCGCGGCACGCGCGTCCAGATCGGCCATGTCGCCGGTCAGCGGCAGCGGCTCGTCCATGGTCATGGATGGTGCGTTCACGGCCATCTTGGGCCGCTGCACGCCACGCCAGCCGCTCGGTTCGATCGAGGCCGCGTCCAAGAGTTCGCTTACCGCTTCGGACGGGTCGCTGGTTTCCAGCGAGCCCAGCCTGTCGACGATCTTGAGCAATGTGTCGTGAATTGCCTCGAAGGTCCGCGAATTGCGCTCGTCGGAACGCCGCGTCAGCGTCTCCAGGGTCTTCAGATCCTGGGCGAGGCCGGATACCGCGGCCGTATTGGTGCTCGTTCCGGCCAGCGAGCGCACCGCGTTCTCGGCCGCCTCACGTGCCGCGCCCAGGATGGAATCGCGGGTCCCGGCCAGCGCTTTTTCGATTTCGTCGAGGCGCGGGCTGATGTCCTCGAAGTCCGGCAGCGGCGTGCTGGGCTTGGAAAGATGCGCCGACAGGCCGGCGACCTGCGCCTCCAGGCTGCGGATCAGCGCCGGATCGATGCCGGCTACCTGGGCCGCCGAAGCGTCCAGCCGGCTTGAAATATCCTCGAGCCGGCTTTCCAGGCCCCGGATCGCCGCCTCGCCGGCGGGATCGGGAGCGCGTGTCTCCATGCGCTTGGCCAGTGCGGTGAAGCGAGCGTCGATGGCGTCCATGATGCCGGCGCTGTCGACCTGCGGCATGCTGCGCTGGTCCAGCCGGTCGGCAACCTCGTCCAGCCGGCGCTCGAGATCGCGAAACAGCATGTTGCCCTGTTCGATGGCGTCGCCCTGGCGCCGCTCCATCATGCCCGATAGCACGTCGAAGCGCTGCTCCAGCCCATGGAAGATGTAGTCGGCGTCGGGCATGGCCGGCGCTTGATCAATCTTGTCGGCGATCAGCGCGATCTGCTTGGCGAGCCGTTCCATCGCCTGCTCGGGCAGGTTGGCGCGGCCGGCGAGGTCGTCGACCCGGCTCGACAGCGTGTTCAGCCGGTCGATCACGACATTTGCGGGACGGTCCTGCGCTACTTCCTCGATCTGCTGGGCGAGCGAGTCGATCCGCTTCTCGATGCGTTCGATGGCTTCGTGGTCGACTGAATTCGCCTGTGCGGCGACTGTGGAGGCGACGATGGCGCGGGAAATCTCGTCCAGCCGCTCGTCGATCATGGCCAGCGTGCCGCCGCCGCGATTTTCCTGCTGGCTGGCGAAATGGTCGACCGCCCCGGCCAGCGTGCGGACCTTCTCCTCCAGCGATCGCAGGGACAGCGATTCCGGCAGGTTGTTGACGGCGTTGCTGATCTGCTCCAGCCGGTCGGTCAAGGCGGCAAGGGCGGGGTCGTCGGAGCGTTTGCGCTGGTCGGCGTCGACGCGGTCCTCGAAGGCCGTCCAGCGGCGGTCGAACTCGTCCCAGCGGCGGTCGACCTTCTGCACGCTCTCCTCGCGCGCCAGCGTGTCGAGCGCGGCCTTGACCTGTTCGAGTTCCAGTCGCAGCAGGTTGACGCTCCTGTCGTCGCTCTTCTCCGACAGCGATTTGATGGCGCCGGAGAGCCGCTCGAATTCCACGCCGAGTTCGGCGCTGCCCTTGCCCGATGTCCCGGACTTGGCGTTCGACTGGAAGGCGCGGTCGATGTCCTTGCGCAGCGCGTCGAATTCGCGCTGCAACCCTGAAGTCACCTGGTGACGCAGTTCCTCGCGCATGCCGCGCAGTTCGCCGGCGATCTTGCCGACCATGGCGACGCTGTCTTCCTGGCCGCGCACGCGGTCGATGTCACGCGCGATCGCCTGATAATTCTGGTCGAAGGGTGCAGGCGAGGGCGTCGGGTTGTGTGCACGCGGTGCCGGCTGCGGATCCTCGTACCAGCGCTGCTGGGCCGTCGGCTGCGTGGCGGGATAGCGCGGGTCGGAGGCGGGGTAACGCGGTTCGGCGCCATATTGGCGAGGAGCGGGTCGTGCCGTCGCGTCCTCGCGCGTCTGCCCCAGGCGCTGTTCCAGCGTCTCCAGCGAGCGGTTCAGCTGCTCGAGCGTGGTCTGCGGCTTGCGCTGCCTGCCGGCATTGAGTGTATCGAGGTAGGACCGCTTGCTGTTCATCGGTGCGTCCGTCTTTCAGATTGGCCGGCTTGCGGCCAGCTCCCCAAGTCCCTGCCGGAACGAGGCGACCGCGCTTTCATGCCACGGTGGAAGACAAGCTTCCCGGGTTTCCCCGCGCTCCGAAAACCGTGAAAATTCGATACAGGATAACCACGGGTAGCCGACACGCGCACATTTCGCCCAACGTGGTAAACAACGCGTTAACCAAGCTTAAGAAGTTGCAAGGAAGTTGGCTGACGCGACTTCCGGTGCGGCATAAAGCACCGTTCTCAGAACGCCCTTGCGTCATGAGGCGGCTACCGGTATAGAATTGACGTAAACGTAAATGGCGCATCAACTGCGCTGTTTACGATTTGTTTGTAGAAACCACGGCCGGAAGCACGCCCCCGCTTCCAGTCAGGCGACGCATGGTCCGGGACCGCGACGCCACCAGACGGGGAAGCCAGTGACCATGAAGCTTATCTCGGCCGGCGAGACCGCGGCCAATACCAATAATGCAACCGTTGAAGCCGGCGAGGATCTCTCCCGCATCGGCGAGATGGCCAAGAAGTACGGCGTGACGCTGCGCACGTTGCGTTTCTATGAAGACAAGGGCCTGCTCAATCCCCAGCGCGACGGTTCGACCCGTCTCTATACGCGCCGCGACAAGGCCAGGCTGAAGCTGATCCTGCTCGGCCGCAAGGTTGGGTTCTCGTTGCGCGACGTCAAGCAGATGATGGACCTCTATGATCCGACCGGTTCCAACACCAAGCAGTTGCGGCTGGCGCTGGACAAGTCGGAAAAGCAGCTCGCTCGCCTGCAGAAGCAGCGGGCGCTGATCGACGACGCCATCAATGAGCTCGGCGGCTCGATGTCGGCGGTGCGTCAGATGCTGGCCGAGCGTTCGGCGCCGCAAGCGAGCGTCGCGAGCTAAGCCGCCCTCCGATACTGTCGGACCCTTCACCATAAAGCCGCGTGGCCATGCCGCGCGGCTTTCGCTGTCTGGCCTGCCTGCTTCGCGCTGGCTTGCGCATTGCAGTTGCGCCAAGCTCACTACGCTCGTGGCGACAGAAATCTCGCCGCGCCGGAAACATTGACGTTTACGCAAACGTCAATATTTGCTATTGCGGCTTCGACATTGGCCCGCTTGCCGCGCCCGGCTTGATTTCGGGGTCAATCCGCATGGTGGAGGAAAAGCATGCCGATCTACAGGGCCCCGGTCCAGGACACGCTGTTCGTGCTCAACGAGGTGCTCGGTTATCAGCGCTATTCGAACCTTCCCGGATTCGCCGACGCGACGCCTGACGTGCTCGAGGCAATTCTCGCCGAAGGGGCCAAGCTCGCCGAGAATGTCATGCATCCGCTGAACCGTGTCGGCGACATGGAGGGCTGCGTGCGCCACGACGACGGCTCGGTGACCACGCCCAGGGGCTTCAAGGAAGCCTTCGACCAGTATCGCGAAGGCGGCTGGATGGGCCTGGCGGCCCCCGTCGAGTTCGGCGGCCAGGGCCTGCCCTATGCCGTGCACACGGCGGTGGCTGAATACATGGTGTCGGCCAACATGTCGCTGATGATGTATCCGGGCCTGACGCAGGGCGCGATCGCCGCCATCATCACCCACGGCACCGACGAGCAGAAGGCGACCTGGCTGCCCAGGATGGTCGAGGGCAGCTGGACCGGCACCATGAACCTGACCGAGCCGCATTGCGGCACCGATCTTGGCCTGCTGCGCACCAAGGCGGTGCCGAACGGCGACGGCACCTACAGGATTTCAGGCCAGAAAATCTTCATCTCGGCCGGTGAGCACGACATGTCGGACAACATTGTCCATCTGGTGCTGGCCCGCATCGAAGGCGCGCCGGAGGGCGTCAAGGGCATTTCGCTGTTCATCGTGCCCAAGCTGAAGCTCGACGCTTCGGGCAATCCGGGGACGAGAAACACCGTCTCCTGCGGCTCGATCGAGGAGAAGATGGGCATCCACGGCAACTCGACCTGTGTCATGAATTATGATGAGGCCGAAGGCACGCTGCTGGGGGAGGCCAATGGCGGCCTCAAGGCGATGTTCACGATGATGAACGAGGCCCGCCTCGGCGTCGGCCTTCAGGGCCTCTCGCTGTCGGAGATCGCCTACCAGAATGCCGCCGCCTATGCCAAGGACCGGTTGCAGGGTCGCTCGCTGTCAGGCCCGAAGGCGCCGGACAAGAAGGCCGACCCGATCATCGTTCATCCCGACATTCGCCGCTCGCTGATGACCATGAAGGCGTTCAACGAGGCCGGCCGCGCGCTGGCGCTGTGGACGGCGATCAAGTCCGATATCGCGCACCGCTCCGCCGACGACAAGGACCGCCAGGCGGCCGACGACTACACCGGCCTGATGACGCCGGTGGTCAAGGGCGTGCTGACCGACAAGGGCTTCGACCACGCCGTCATGGCGCAGCAGGTGTTCGGCGGTCACGGCTATATCGAAGAGCACGGCATGAGCCAGTTCGTGCGCGATGCCCGCATCGCCATGATCTATGAAGGCGCCAACGGCATTCAGGCGCTCGACCTCGTCGGCCGCAAGCTCGGTCTGAACGGCGGCCGCGCCATCCAGGCCTTCTTCAAGGAGGTCGGCGAATTCTGCGAGGAAAACCGCGCGGACGAAAAGATGGCGCCCTTCACCAAGGGTCTGAAGAAGGGCCTCAACGATTTACAGGCGGCGACCATGTGGCTGCTGCAGAATGGCATGGCCAGGCCCGATAATGCCGGTGCGGCCTCGACCGACTACATGCATCTCTTCGGCCTCGTCGCGCTGGGCTACATGTGGGCGCGGATGGCCAAGGCGGCACAGGGCAGGACGGATGCCAACGGCTCCCAATCTTTCTACGATAACAAGGTGGTGACGGCGCGCTTCTTCATGGAGCGGATCATGCCGGAGACCTCGGCGCACCTCGCCCGTATTTCGAGTGGTGCCGATGCGCTGATGGCCCTGCCGGCGGAAGCGTTCTAAACTCCGTCTCGCTAGCCTTTCTGTCTGTCGATACGCGGAGGAAATCGTGGCGACAAATCCCGCCGAAGTGCTCTCTTTGCCGAAACCAGCCTGGGCGGCCGACGAGGTCGGCATGCTCTACGACATGGCGACCCGCTTCATGTCGGAGGAGATAGCGCCGCGCTACGACGAGTTCGAGAAGAACGAGATGGTCGACCGCGAAAGCTGGCTCAAGGCTGGTTCCGCCGGCCTGCTCTGCGCGTCCATGCCGGAGGAATATGGCGGCTCCGGCGGCACCTTCGCGCATGAGAGCGCCATCATCGAGGCGATCGGTCATGTCGGCGTCGACGGTTTCGGCATCGGCCTGCACAATTCGATCGTCGCCCCCTACATCCTCCATTACGGTTCGGAAGAGCAGAAGAAGAAATGGTTGCCCAGGCTCGCCACCGGCGAACTGATAGGCGCCATTGCCATGACCGAGCCCGGCGCCGGTTCCGACCTGCAGGGTGTCAAGACCCGTGCCGAGAAGGATGGCAACCAGTACAAGATCAACGGCTCCAAGACCTTCATCACCAACGGCCAGCTGGCGAACTTCATCATCGTCGTCACCAAGACCGATCCGGAGAAGGGCGCCAAGGGCACCTCGCTGATGGTCATCGAGACCGAGGAGGTCGAGGGGTTCGAACGCGGCCGAAACCTCGACAAGATCGGGCTGAAGGCCAACGACACGTCGGAGTTGTTCTTCAACGACGTCCGTGTGCCGACCTCCAACCTGCTCGGCCATGAAGAGGGACAGGGGTTCGTCCAGTTGATGCAGCAATTGCCGCAGGAGCGTCTGCAGATCGGCACCGGGGCGATCGCCATGATCGAACGGGCGCTGGCGCTGACCATCGACTACGTCAAGGAGCGCAAGGCCTTCGGCAAGGCGATCATCGATTTCCAGAACACACAGTTCAAACTGGCCGAGTTGAAGACCGAGGCCACCGTCGGCCGCGTCTTCTACAATGACTGCGTCACTCGCCACATCAATGGCGGCCTCGATCCGGTGACCGCCTCGATGGCCAAGTACTGGCTCTCCGACCTCCAGGGCAAAGTCGTCGACGAATGCCTTCAATTGCACGGCGGCTATGGCTACATGAATGAATATCCGATCGCCCGCATGTTCCGCGACGCCCGCGTCCAGCGCATCTATGGCGGCACCAACGAGATCATGAAATTGCTGATCGGACGCTCGCTCTGAGCAGCTTTTCAGCGAACCCAGGGAGCATGAAAATGACCGAAGCTTATGTCTATGACGCCGTGCGTACGCCGCGCGGCAAGGGCAAGAAGGACGGATCGCTGCACGAAGTGCCGGCGGTGCGGCTCGCCGCCAGGACGCTCGAGGCCCTGCGCGACCGCAACGGGCTGGACACTGCAAACGTCGACGACATCATCTTCGGCTGCGTCGACCCGGTCGGCGAGGCGGGTTCCGTCATACCGCGCGCCGCAGCCTTCGAGGCCGGCTACGACACCAAGGCACCTGGCATGCAGATCTCGCGCTTCTGCGCCTCCGGCTTGGACGCCATCAATTTCGGCGCCGCCAAGATCGCGCAAGGCGCCGATGAAATCGTCATTGCCGGCGGCGTCGAATCCATGTCGCGCGTCGGCATGGGCATGTCCGGCGGCGCCTGGTTCATGGATCCTTCGGTAGGCCTGCCCGGCTGGTTCGTGCCGCAAGGCATTTCGGCCGACCTGATCGCCACCAAATACGGCTTCTCGCGCGACGACGTCGACGCTTACGCGGTCGAGAGCCAGAAGCGCGCCGCGAAATCCTGGGCCGATGGCCGCTTCAAGAACTCGGTCATCCCGATCAAGGACCAGAATGGTCTCACCATTCTCGACCATGACGAGCATATGCGGCCATCGACCGACATGCAGTCGCTTGCCTCGCTCAACCCGTCCTTCGTCATGCCCGGTGAAATGGGCGGCTTCGACGCGGTGGCGGTGCAGAAGCATCCGGAGGTCGAGGAGGTCAACCACGTCCACCACGCCGGCAACTCGTCCGGCATCGTCGATGGCGCGGCGGCCGTGCTGCTCGGCTCGAAGAAGGCCGGCAAGGCGATGGGTCTCAAGCCGCGCGCGCGCATCCGCACCTTCGCCAACATCGGCTCCGAGCCGGTGCTGATGCTGACCGGCCCGGTCGACGTCACCGAGAAACTGTTGAAGCGCGCAAAGATGAAGCTGTCGGACATCGACCTGTTCGAGCTCAACGAGGCCTTCGCCTCGGTGGTGCTGCGCTACATGCAGGCCTTCGAGATCCCGCACGACAAAATCAATGTCAATGGCGGTGCCATCGCCATGGGCCATCCACTCGGCGCCACCGGCGCGATGATCCTTGGCACGGTGCTGGACGAACTCGAGCGTCGTGACTTGACCACCGCGCTGGTCACCCTGTGCATCGGCGCCGGCATGGGTACCGCAACCATCATCGAACGCGTCTGACGGGGAGAGAACGATGAGCTACACCAATTTCACCCTCGACATCGACGCCGATGGCATCGCGTTGGTCACCTGGAACAGCCCGGACCGCTCGATGAACGTCTTCACCGAAGAGGTGATGCGCGAGTTGAATGCCATCGTCGACAACGTGGCCGGCGACGCCGCCATCAAGGGCGCGGTGATCACCTCCGGCAAGGACACCTTCTCCGGCGGCGCCGACATCACCCTCTTGCAGAAGATGCTGACCACCTTCGCCACGGACAAGGCCAAGGATGTCGAAAAAGCGACCAAGGCGCTGTTCGACAACGCCGGCATCATGACCGGCCTGTTCCGCAAGCTGGAGACCTGCGGCAAGCCATGGGTCTCGGCGATCAACGGCACCTGCATGGGCGGCGCCTTCGAAATGTCGCTCGCCTGCCATGGCCGCGTCGCGGCCGACTCCGACAAGGTCAGGATGGCACTGCCCGAGGTGAAGATCGGCATCTTCCCCGGTGCCGGTGGCACCCAGCGTGTGCCGAGGCTGACCGACCAGCAGCAGGCATTGCAAATGCTGACCTCCGGCCAGACCCTGTCGCCGCAGAAGGCGAAGGCGATGGGCCTGATCCATGAGATCGCCGAACCCGCCAAGCTGGTCGAGACCGGCAAGGCAATGATCAGGAACGGCCTCAAGCCGGTGGCGCCGTGGGACGAGAAAGGTTTCAAGCTGCCCGGCGGCCCAATCTATTCGGCGGCGGGCGCCAATCTGTGGCCGCCGGCCATCGCCATCCTGCGCCGCGAGACCCATGGCAATTACCCCGCCGCCGCGGCGATCCTGAAATGCGTCTATGAGGGCCTTCTGGTGCCCTTCGACACGGCGCTCAGGATCGAGCAGCGCTATTTCACCGAGATCATGCAGACCAAGGAAGCGGCGGCGATGATCCGCTCGCTGTTCGTGTCGCTGCAGGAACTGAACAAGGGCGCACGCCGCCCGGCCGGCGTGCCGGACACCAAGTTCAAGAAGATCGGCATCCTTGGCGCTGGCTTCATGGGCGCGGGCATCGCCTATGTCACCGCCAAGGCCGGCATTCCGGTGGTGCTGCTCGACCGGGACATGGAGGCGGCCGCAAAGGGCAAGGCGCATTCCGATGGCCTGATCTCGGATCAGGTCAAGAAGGGTCGTGCCAAGCCCGAGGACAAGGACAAGCTCTTGTCTCTGATCACGCCGACGGCAGACTATGCCGACCTCGCCGGCTGTGATCTCGTTGTGGAAGCCGTGTTCGAGGATTCCGCCGTCAAGAAGGCCGCTACCGAACAGGCGGAAGCCGTGTTGAAATCGTCGGCGATCTTCGCCTCGAACACCTCGACCATTCCGATCACCGGCCTCGCCAGGAATTCGGCGCGGCCGAAGAATTTCATCGGTATCCACTTCTTCTCGCCGGTCGACAAGATGATGCTGGTCGAGATCATCCTTGGCAAGAAAACCGGCGACAAGGCCCTTGCCACCGCGATCGACTTCGTGCGGGCCATCAAGAAGACCCCGATCGTCGTCAACGACACGCGCGGCTTCTACGTCAATCGCTGCGTGCTGCGCTACATGTCGGAAGCCTACAAGATGCTGATCGAAGGCGTGCCCGCGCCGATGATCGAGAATGCGGCCAAGGCCGCCGGCATGCCGGTCGGTCCCTTGGCGCTGACCGATGAGACGGCCATCGACCTTGCCCAGAAGATCATGAAGCAGACCATCAGGGATCTCGGCGAAAAGGCCGTCGACCCCAGGCAGATGGCGCTGATCAACACCATGGTCGACGATCATGGCCGTTTCGGCCGCAAGAATGGCAAGGGTTTTTACGACTACCCGGCCAAGCCGGCCAAGAAGAAGCTGTGGCCCGGCCTCAAGGACCTTTATCCGCAGCTCGCGGCCGAGAAGGTCGACTATGAGGAGCTGCAGCAGCGCCTGCTGGTCACCATCGCGCTCGAAGCGGCGCGCGTGATGGAAGAGGGCATCGTCACCGATCCACGCGAGGCCGATGTCGGCTCGATCCTGGCCTTCGGCTTCGCGCCCTACACCGGCGGCGCGCTGTCCTATATCGACGGCATCGGCGCCAAACAATTCGTCAAGATCGCCAGGGCGCTGCAGAAGAAGTATGGCGCCGAGTTCAAGGCGCCCAAGCTGCTCCTCGACATGGCCGAGAAAGGTGAGACCTTCTACGAACGCTTCGATCCCTATGCCAAGGGCGATGTGAAGCAGGCAGCCTGACAGAGCGTCATGTATGTCTGGGCGCGCATGACGCGCATGCTGGCCACGGCGCGAGGCCGTGGCCCTTACATGATGGGCGGTGAAGGTCGGCTGGCCTTTCGCTGCCTGCCGACCGACATCGACTTCAACGCCCATCTCAACAATGCGCGCTACATGATGCTGGCCGACCTTGGCCGCGTCGACCTGTTTGTCCGCGCCGGCCTCATCACGCTGGCGAGGAATAATGGCTGGGCGCCGATGATGGGCGGGCTGCAGGCCGTCTACGCCCGCGAGATCCGGCTGTGGCGCCGCTTCGAAGTGGTGTCCTCGATCGAGACATGGGAAGGCACCCAGGTCATCGGCAAGCACCGCTTCGTCCTCGACAATGGCGAGACCGCCGCCCTGGTCATGACCACGGCCGGTGTCTACGACCGCAAGGCGCGCCGCTTCCTCGACATTGACGCGGTTGTCGCCGCACTTGGCCGTGCGGTGAACCCGCGGCCACCGACCGAGGCGGAACGCATTTTCATGACGTCGCACCAGGGACTGCGCGGCCTGGCCAAATCGTCCGGCTGATCAACCCGATCGACTTTCCCAAACCAAGCGCGGGCTGGTACATTAGGTATCGCTAACATGATGTTGGCGGAGGAGTAATCATCATGCGTATGATGCTGAGAGTTTCCATCCCGGCCGAGGAAGGCAACAAGGCGATCAAGGACGGCAGCATGGGCAAGGTCATCGAGCAAACCTTGTCCGATCTCAAGCCGGAGGCCACCTATTTTACAGCTGAGGGTGGTTGGCGGACGGCCTACCTTTTCCTGGAGGTAAAGGACAGTTCGGACATGCCCTATGTCGCCGAGCGGTTCTTCTTCGCTTTCAATGCCACCGTCGAGCTGATCCCTGTGATGAACGTCGACGAGCTCAAGAAAGGCCTCCCGAGGGCGATGGCGGCATTAGCCGGATAGCGGCTTCGGCCATGACACTGTGCCGTCGTTGCGGCACACCGTTTTGTTCGTGATCCATCGGCCGCGCTGGTGGACAACGCAGCGGTTGCGCGTTAGACAGGAAGAGGCATTTTTTCCTGTTTCGAAGGAGAGCACGTCATGCTCTCGCACGACCGAGTCTGGGCTGCCATCGATGCTCTTGCCGAGCGCTATTCGCTTTCGGCTTCGGGTCTGGCAAGGCGCGCGGGACTTGATTCAACCGCCTTCAACAAATCGAAACGCCTCTCGTCCGACGGCCGGCCGCGCTGGCCTTCGACCGAATCGCTGGCCAAGATCATCGAGGCGACGGGCGCTTCGCTGGACGAATTCACCGGGCTGATCGAAGGCCGTGGCGCATCGCCCGCCAGCCGGCGCGCGGTGCCGCTGCTAGGCTTTGCCCAGGCCGGCGCTGGCGGCTTCTTCGACGATGCCGGCTTTCCGGCGGGGCAGGGCTGGGATCTCGTCGAATTGCCCGCGCAATCGACCGAAAGTTCCTATGCGCTGCAGGTCCAGGGCGATTCCATGCTGCCGCTCTACCGCAACGGCGACGTCCTCATCGTCGAGCCGGGTGCGGCCACCCGCAAGGGTGATCGCGTCGTCGTCAAGACCACATCGGGCGAGGTGATGGCCAAGGTGCTCGAGCGCCAGACAGTCAAGTCGATCGCGCTGGTCTCGCTCAATCCGGAGCATCCGGACCGCGACATCCCCATGCGCGAGGTCGAGTGGGTGGCGCGGATCGTCTGGGCAAGCCAATAGGTGCGACGGGTGCGACTTCCTCATCTTGTCCTGGCGGTTTTGATGGTCCCGGCGATGGCGGCGCTGGTCGTTGCCGGCGGGCGCACGTTGAAAGGCAGCGAAAGCACTGTTGCGGTGGATCAGATCGATCCCAGCGCCGACACTACCGCTGAGGCAGATAGGAATGCGACGCCCGAGGAACCGTCCACCTCAGCAATTCGAGCACCCGCGCAACCGCCAAAGCCGGCGGTGCATTCGCGGGCGATCGACCCGGACGTGGTTGCGCCGCCGGAACTGCCCACCGGCGACCTCGAGCGGGTCGAGCCCCGTGCGCCGTTGAGCAAGCTGGCGCTCGCCGTGCCGCCCAAGCCGAAAATGCCCGACGACTGGAACGGCACAAAGCTGTTCCAGCCGGTCGCTCCGGCCGCCGGCCTGATCGAGGCGAAGGGCTATTCGGTCGCGATCTCCGGCATCGACGTCGTCAGGCAGGACGAGACCTGCACCACCGAGGCCAAATCCTGGCCGTGCGGTATCCGCGCGCGTACGGCATTCCGTGCCTTCCTGCGCGGCCGTGCGGTGGTTTGCACGGTGCCGCCTGAAGGCGGACGCGACCGGGTCGCGGCGGAGTGCCGGATCGGCAAGCATGATGTCGGTCAATGGCTGGTCGAGAACGGCTGGGCGCGTGCCGCCAAGGACGGGCCCTATGTCGAGGCCGGTGACAAGGCACAAAGCGCCAAGAAAGGCATTTTCGGGTCGGCGCCGAATCTTGCCGGCATCTCGGCGGTGCCGGCCGCACCCGCCCCGGCGCCCCAGGCGCCGGGTTCGATCCTGGAGGAGGACGGCGGCGTCCTCAAGCCAGCTGACCAGCCAGCGCCTTCTGAATGAGCGAGCGGGTCTCCGCGACGCCATAGAGCGCGGCAAACGAACCGAAGCGAGGGCCACGCTCCTGGCCGATCAGCACCTGGTAGATCATCTGGAAGAAGGCGCCTGAAACACCCGGGCCACCTTCCGGACTTTGCTTGGAATGATCCTGGTAGCGTTCGATCTTGCGCGCCACGTTGAGCGAAGCGTTCTGGATCGCTTCGCTGCTGGCGCCCGCCGGCAAGTCGCCAAGTGCCTTTTCCAGGCCCACCAGCGCTTCGCGCTCGACCTCGTCGGCCGGGCGAAAGGTTTTCGACGGCCTCACGAAATCGTCGAAATAGCGGATCGCATAGCCCGTCAGCCGGTCGAGCTCGGGATGGGTCGCCGGAGTCACGCCCGCGACATGGCGCGAGATGAAACCCCACAGCACATCCTTGTTCTGCGCATTGGAGGCGCTGACAAGGTTGAGCAGCAACGAGAACGGCACCGGCATGTCGACGGCGGGCGGGTTGCCGTCATGCATATGCCAGACCGGATTACCCAGCCGCTCCTTCCACTCCTGGCGGGGATAGGCGGCGAGGAAGGTGTAATATTCGTCCACGGCCCGCGGGATGACGTCGAAATAGAGTTTCTTGGCCTGCCTCGGGCGCTGGTACATGTAGAGCCCCAGGCTCTCGGTCGGCGCATAGGTCAGCCATTCGTCAATGGTCAGGCCGTTGCCTTTCGACTTGGAGATCTTCTGGCCATTCTCATCGAGGAACAGTTCGTAGACGAAATGCTCCGGCGCCCGCCCGCCCAGTATGTTGCAGATGCGGTCATAGACCACTGCATTGGTCTGATGGTCCTTGCCGAACATCTCAAAATCGACGCCGAGTGCCGCCCAGCGCATGCCGAAATCCGGCTTCCACTGCAGCTTCACGCGGCCGCCGGTGACCGGCAGCGTGGTTTCGGTGCCATCATCGTCGAAGGTGATGGTGCCGGCCTTGGCGTCGACTTGCTTCATGGGAACGTAAAGCACGCGCCCACTCTTTGGCGAGATCGGCAGGAAGGGGCTGTAGGTCGCCTGCCGCTCAGGTCCGAGCGTCGGCAGCATGACCGCCATGATCTGGTCGTAGCGTTCGGCGGCGCGCAACAGCATCGCGTCGAAACGGCCTGACTTGTAGTACTGCGTCGCGCTGGCGAATTCGTAATCGAAGCCGAACGTGTCGAGGAAGCGGCAGAGCATCGCATTGTTATGGTCGGCGAAGCTCGCATAGTCGCCGCCGAAGGGGTTAGGCACCGATGACAGTGGCTTGTGCAGATATGGCTCGAGCGCTGCGCGATCCGGCACGCTGTCGGGTATCTTGCGCATGCCGTCCATGTCGTCGGAAAAGCACAGCAGCTTGGTTGCGACCTTGTCCTGCGTCAGCACGCGGAACGCATGGCGCACCATCGAGGTGCGGGCCACTTCGCCGAACGTGCCGATATGCGGCAGGCCCGACGGTCCATAGCCGGTCTCGAACAGGATCGTTTCGGGGAAGTCGGCGCCCTTGTAGCGCTCGATGATCTTTTTGGCTTCCTCGAACGGCCATGCCTTGCTCTCGGCCGCGGCCGTCTGCAGTTCGGGATTGAGATCGATGATGTTTGATCCCGCCATGTCACAGTTTTCCAGATTGTATCCCGGCAATAGCCGCAAAAGTGCATTTTCAACCGGTCTCTAGGCGTGCGTGGCCGGAGCGTCAACGCGTCGGGCGCTTTTTCCTTGCCGCCTCAGGCTCCCCTTCCTACGTTCGGGGCCCCGTTCAAGGAGTAAAGAATGCTTTCGCCCGCCCCGCACGAAGCCCTGATCTATCTGATGGTCATCACTTCGGCCTCCGACCGGGACATGACCGATGTCGAACTGGCCAGGATCGGCGAGGTTGTCCGCTCGTGGCCGGTGTTTGAGGATTTCAAGCAAGACCGGCTGGTTGCCGTGGCGCAGGCCTGCCAGAAGATGCTGCATGAGAAGGGTGGGCTCGAAGGTGTCCTGACCCAGGTCTCGGAGGCGCTGCCGGACCGGTTGCGCGACACTGCCTATGCCGCGGCTTTCGAAGTGGCCGCCGTCGATCTGGAGATGCGGCTGGAGGAAGTGCGGGTGCTGCAGTTGATCCGTCGTAAGCTCGATCTCGACACGCTGACCGTGGCGGCCATCGGCCGTGCGGCCAAGGCAAGGCTGCGAACTCTGACCTGACGAGGTTACCGCCGGATCAGAAAAGCTGACCGGACCGGATCAGAAGAAACTGACCGGACCGGATCAGAAGAAACTGACCGGGAAATAGCGCAGGTAGAATTCGGCAAAGGTGCCTTTCATCGAAATCTCTTGCAGAGCGTAGTCGAGGGCCGCGGCCAGCGCCGGATTGTCCGCTCGCGTGGCGATGGCCATGCCGGTGCCCAGATATTCGGGCGCCAGGTAGGGGCCGCCGGCAAAGCGGCAGCAGCCGGCGGCATCGGAGCCGCCGAGCCAGAAGGCGAAGCGCATGCCATCGCCGAAGGCCGCGTCGATCTTGCCGGCCTTGAGGTTGCCAAATAGGTCTTCCGGCTTGTCGAAGGGGACGACCTGGACCGTGCCGAAATAGTCGCGCAGCATGCGTTCATGGGCCGAGCCCGATATCACGCCGACGCGCTTGCCGTGCAATTTGTCGAAGAGCGGTTCCGCCAGCGCCTTGTTCTTCGGAGTGATGAAGCGCGCCGGGAACTGCAGGTAAGCGCGCGAGAAGGCGTATGTCTGGCGCGACTGTGGCGTTGGGGCAATGCCGGCGATAACAGCTTCTCCTTCGCCCCTCTCAAGGGCGCCTTGAAGCTCCGCCCAGGGCAAGGCCTGGATCTGACATTTGTCGACGATGCCGAGTTCCACGCAGATAGCGCGGGCCAGGTCGATATGGAAACCGGACAGCTTCCCCGCGCCGTCGAGAAAATTGAAGGGCGGAAAATCCGTGGTCGTCAGGAACCGCAGCCGCGGCAGCGCCGCAAGGTCCGGCTTGGGAAGCCGCTCCTTGGCATCCCACAACACCGGCACCTGCGGCTCCGCCGCGCCCGCGCCGGAAACCCATGACAATGCGGCGATGAGCGCCGCTGCCAGGACATGGGACCTCCATTGGAACGCCACGATAGAACTCCTCCGCACCCGTGCTCGTGCCGGTTTTGGTACGAAAACGGTACGGGCACAATGCTTTTTGATTTCAACGCTTCGATTTCAGGATATGGTTCGGCCGGTTTGCAAACAGCGGTGGCTGCCCTGGTGGGAATACCAGGGTCGAGAACCACAACCGGAAGCGGGCGCTTTGCAATCCGTGGTCGGTGGCGAAGTGCCGGGAAGGCGCGGACCATGGACTTAATGCATGAGGCAACATGGGGTTGATGTTGCGATGGGTCAGTTCGATCGAACGCTGGAATACATAGACCAACTGCAGCACGCCGGAACGGCGGCCGCGGTCTGCGAGAAACTGTTGGGCGTAACATCGGAGTTCGGCCTGACCGCGCTGATGGCCGGAACCGTTCCGCAGCCGGGCACACCGACGGGCCAGCAGAAGCAGCATGTGCTGCTCTGCGACTGGCCGGTCGAATGGCTCGAGCGCTACGTGACGCGCAACTATGTCGATCACGATCCCGTCGTCAGTCACATGAAACAGCTGCAAGCGCCGTTCCAGTGGCGGGAAGCCGCCCAGGGCGTCCGCATCGACAAGAGCAGCGGCGAAGTGATGGGTGACGCCGGCGCCTTCAAGTTGCGCGACGGGCTGGCCTTTCCCTTGATCACGCTCGACGGCGAAATCGTCATGGTGTCGCTGGGGGGCGAGGCCGTGGAACTGTCGGCGGCCGAGTTCGGCCTGGTCTCCCTGGTCTCGACCTATGCCGTCGGCCGCGCCATGCAACTCCACACCATGGCGACCACGACGATCGACCACATCGAGCTGACGCCGCGCGAACGCGAATGCCTGCAATGGGCTGCCGTCGGCAAGTCCGAATGGGAGATTTCCCAAATCCTCGGCATCTCCGAGCACACGTCGGAGAAACATCTTCTTAACGCCAAAAGCAAACTCGGTGCCGTCAACCGGGTCCAGGCAGTCGCCGAGGCGATAAGGCGCGGCTACATTAGCTAGGTCGGCCGTGCAGGCCTAGAACTTCTCGCCTACGTGATCACGCAATTTTCGCATCAAAGCACGGCCGTATCTTCCCCTGAATCACAGGAGACTACGGAATGCTTTTTTGTCTTACGACCCAAGAATTGATGGAACGTCCCGACCTTTGGGAGGCCGTCCATCGGCTGCGCTACCGGATATTCGTCGAGGAGATGGGGTGGGAGGACCTTCGGCGCCCCGACGGATTTGAGGTCGACCAGTTCGATCATGAGGAGGCGGTGCATCAGATCGTCATCAGGGGCAATGAAGTCGCGGGCTATCAGAGGATGTTGCCGACCACACGGCCGCATTTGTTGACCGAGGTGTTGACCGATCTCTCCGAAGGAACGCCGCCGGCGGGTCCCAACATCTGGGAGTTGACCCGCTATGCGGTGGCTCCGGGTTATCGCGACGGCCGGCGCGGCGTCTCGACCGTCGGCACGGAATTGATAGCCGGTTTCGTCGAGTGGGGTCTGAAGCGCGGCGTCGACAAGGTGATCATCGAGTTCGAGCCGATGTGGGTGCTGCGCGCATTGCAACTGCACTTCCTGGCGACGCCGCTCGGCTATCAGCGCACCTATGGCAGCCAACAGGTCGTGGCGACGCTGCTCACCTTCAACGAGCACACGCTGGACGTGGTGCGTTCGCGCCGCAATCATCATGCACCCGTCCTGGCCAGGGGATATCCCGACATGTTCGGTCAAAGGAGGGCGTCATGAACGCGCATCCGCAACCAGAACTGCGCGGCCACACGCTGATCGTCACCGTGTCGTCGAATGACGGCCGGCCGGTGCTCGACCGGAGGGCCTATGAGAGCCTTGCCAGGACGTTCCATGAAGCCGCCGAGAATGACCAGGTGCGGGTCGTCGTGCTGCGCGGCCTAGCGGGCTGCTTCTGCCTTGGCGGTGACTTTTCCGAATTCCTGGATGCCGCCAAGCACCAGAAGCTGATCGCCGCCGTCACCGACATGTTCCGCATGCTGGCGACGTTTCCAAAGCCGATCCTGGCCTGTGTCGACGGCGATGCCGTCGGCGTCGGCTGCACCATCCTGTTCCATTGCGACATGGTGATCGCGTCTGAAAAAAGCACGTTCCGGGTGCCGTTCGTCGATTTCGGCCTGGTGCCGGACGCGGCAACCAGCATCCTGGCGCCGCAGAAGCTCGGTTATGCCGGTGCTTTCCGCTTCTTCTGTCTCGGCGACACGCTTTGTGCCGAAGACGCCAGGGCGCTCGGCCTCGTCGCCGAGATCGTCGCGGAAGGCAGCGTCGAGGAAGCGGCGCTTGGCCGAGCCAGGCAGTTGGCAAAGAAGCCGGTTGCCGCTTTGCTGCAGACACGCGGCCTACTCAAGGGGAACACCGCCGCCCTATGTGAGCGCATTGATGAGGAGATATCGCTGTTCCAGCAGGCGCTGCAGGACGACGCCACGTTGCGACGGTTGCAGCGGATCGCCAGGCTGGCTGCCTGAGCCATCGCCCGGAATGCTGTGCCGCGCGGACGATCACGCGGCACAGCAGGTATCAACTTTCCTTGCCCAGGAATGACGGCCCTTCGCCGATGATCTTCTTATCTTCCTTGCCGATAACGTCGAGATCGCGCCCCTCATAGGGCAGCGACAGGAGGATGCGGCGCATCACCGCCAGCCGCGCGCGGCGCTTGTCGTTGGCCCGCACGATGATCCATGGCGCGAACTCCTTGTGGGTGCGCTCGAACATGGTGTCGCGCGCCTTGGTGTAATCGTCCCACTTGGTGATGCCGGCAATGTCGATCGGCGAGAACTTCCAGCTCTTCAGGGGGCTGTAGCGGCGATCGTGAAAGCGTTCGAGCTGCGTCTCCCGGCCGATGTTTAGCCAGAATTTGAAGAAATAGATGCCGTCATTGACGATCATGCGTTCGAAATGCGGCGTCTCGTCGAGAAACTTCTCGTGCTGTTCGGGGGTGCAAAAACCCATCACCGGCTCGACGCCGGCACGGTTGTACCAGGAGCGGTCGAAGGTGACGAATTCGCCCGCTGTCGGGAAATGGTCGGCATAGCGCTGGTAGTACCATTGCCCCAGTTCCGTCGGGGTTGGCTTGGTCAGCGCAACGTTGCGCGCCGTGCGTGGGTTGAGATACTGGCGCAGCACGAATATCGTGCCGCCCTTGCCGGCAGCGTCACGACCCTCGAACAGCGCCATCATCCGCTTGCCGGTCGCCTGCAGCCATGCCTGCGCCTTGACGAGCTCGATCTGCAATTTCTCGAGCGTCTCGTCATACTCCTCGCTCTTCATCTTCTTGTCGTAAGGATATCCGCCCGCGGTCAGCTTGTTCTCCTCGACCCAGTCCGGAAGCTCGGGATTCTCGATATCGAACTCCCGTTCCTTGCCGCCGATCCTGATTTTCAGCGGGCCTGCGCTTGGCGTTACCGAATTGTCCTTGGCTTTTTTCATGCAGACGAACCCTTCTAAGTGTCTGGACTCATGCTATTGGGAGCCACTGCAGCGCCGCGCCTCGTTTGGACGCGCAAAGGAGGCTGTAGTACTTTTGATTTGCGGTCCAGCGGAAGTTTTCGCCGCCGTGTGACCGGTGGAGGCTGGGCGCGCGAATGACCGAGCTGGGCGCAGAGCAGAAAGGCACGGGGCAAGCTGTGGCCGCTCGGCTGTGGCACAGCCGCTGGCTGCTTGCGGCCGGTGTCGTGGCGGTTCTGATCGCCTTTGGCTTCGCCGGCATTTCCGCCTACGTGCTGGTACCGGCGCTGCTCCTGCTGCCGGTGGCGGCAATATTGCCGGTCACCAGTGCCCGCCATTCCGCGGGGCATGCCGCGGTGATCGAGGCGGTTGGCTTGCAGCGCCTGTCCGGCGAATATCTGGCGGCTGCGGTCGCCGACCCGCTCATCATCTTCGACCACGCCGCCACCATCGTCCACGCCAACGCCGCCGCCTTTGCAGCCTTTGGCGGCATCGCGCCCGGCATATCGCTACCGCTGAAATTCCGGGCGCCGGAAATGCAGGCACTGCTGGACAGTGTGCTGTCGGGCACCGTCGCCTCGGATGTCGTCGACTACACCGAGAAACTGCCTGTCGAACGGGCCTACCGGGTCAGCGCATCCTCGGTCGGGCATGGCACCGATCTTTATGTGCTGGTTTTCAAGGACCAGAGCGAGGCGCGGCGTATCGACCGCATGCGCGCCGACTTCATCGCCAATGCCAGTCACGAATTGCGCACCCCGCTAGCCTCGATCGCGGGCTTCATCGAAACGCTGCGCGGACCGGCCCGCAACGATCCGGCGGCGCGCGAGCAGTTCCTCCAGATCATGCAGAACCAGACCGGCCGCATGGCGCGCCTGATCGACGATCTCCTGTCGCTGTCACGGCTGGAGATGAAACCCTATCTGCAGCCGGGAACCGAAGTCGATCTGCGCCAGACCGTCGACAGCGTCATCGATTCGCTCGGCCCGCTCGCCCGCGAAAACAATATCGTCATCGAGCGCGATTTCGCCAAGGGGCCGCTCGATGTGCCAGGCGATCGCGACGAGCTGTTCCAAGTGTTCGAGAACCTTTTGGAAAATGCCTGCAAATACGGCCAGTCGGGCGGCCGCGTCCTGGTGTCGATCGCGCGCGGCGATGATGGTCCCGAACCTGGCATCGACGTCACGATCAGGGACTTTGGTCCCGGCATCCCCGAGGAACACATCCCGCGCATCACCGAGCGCTTCTATCGTATCGATGTCGAGACCAGCCGGACCCAGAAGGGCACGGGGCTTGGCCTGTCGATCGTCAAGCACATCCTGACGCGTCACAACGCCAGGCTGACGATCAGGTCCGAGGTCGGCAAGGGCGCCGCCTTCTCGGTCCATTTGCCGGCACACTGATACTGCCCTAGTTTTCCACGGGGCCGTTTCTTTTTTCTGTCATCCCGCTAGCGTATCAGCGGGGATTCGAGGAAACGACTCAAAGACAAGATCCCGTGGGAAGGCATTTCATCCATGCAGTCCGTTCACATTGTCAGCGCCTATGACGAGGAACTGAAATATCTTTCGAAGCGCATCGCCGCGATGGGTGGCCATGCCGAGCGCATGGTCGAGCAGGCGGTCGCCGCCCTGGTCAATGCCGATCCGGGGCTGGCCCAGAAGGTCATCCGAGACGACGCCGTCCTGGACGAGGGACAGCGTGAGATCGACGACAAGGCGATCATCATCATCGCCAGGCGTCAGCCGATGGCGACGGACCTGCGCGAGATCGTCGGCGCCATCCGCATTTCGGCCGACCTCGAGCGCGTCGGCGACCTCGGCAAGAACGTCGCCAAGCGGGTGGTTGCCGTTACCGACGGCCGGCAGCCGACCAGCCTGTTTCGCGGCCTGGAGGCTCTGGCCAATTTGGCACTGACCCAGCTGAAGGAGGTGCTCGACGTCTATGCGTCGCGCTCGGTCGACAAGATCGGCTTCGTGCGCGACCGTGACGACCAGATCGATGCCATGTACACCTCGCTGTTTCGCGAATTGCTGACCTACATGATGGAAGATCCGCGCAACATCACGCCCTGTACGCATCTGCTATTCTGCGCCAAGAATATCGAGCGGATCGGCGATCACGCCACCAACATCGCCGAGACCATCTACTACATCGTCACCGGCGACCAGATGCCCGCCGACCGGCCCAAAGGCGACAAGACCGACAAGATCGGCCTCCCCGAGGCGCTGCCGGTGAAGTGAACGCACATCCCCTCGAACGCTTGATCATATTGCGCTAGACTATCCCGAGATAAGCTTGCCGGTTCCCCAGGGAAGGCAACGCTTTCGGGAGGCTGCGATGGAATATGTCCGAGAGTTCAAATCCTCGCCGCCGCCATCAGGCATCATCGCCTGCGGCGTCTATACCGCCGGGCGCCGCATCGCCGATATTCCGATCGAGGAAGCCGGCGAATGGGCCAAGAAATCGGGACATGTCGTCTGGATCGGGCTGCTTGAACCCGACCGCGAACTTCTGCTGCGCGTCAAGGCGCAGTTTCATCTGCATGAGTTGGCGATCGAGGATGCCGAGCATCCGCACCAGCGGCCAAAGATCGAGCAATATGGCGATGCGCTTTTCATCGTCGCCCGCACGGCGCAGCTGATCGACGGGCGCGTCACCTTCGGCGAGACACATCTGTTTGTCGGCTCAGGCTACATCGTCAGCGTCAGGCACGGTCCTTCGACATCCTATGCCGTCGTGCGGCAGCACTGGGAAAGCTGCCCGCACTCGCTGGCCAAGGGGGAGGATTTCGTCCTCTATGCCATTCTCGACTTCATCGTCGACAATTACATGCCCGTGCTCGAGCAGATCGAGGACGAAGTCGAGGCAATCGAGGACAAGGTCCTGCTGAAGCCGATGACCGGCCCCGACATCGAACGCCTTTACATGCTGCGCCGCGACCTCCTGCGCCTGCGGAACGCGGCATTGCCCCTGGTGGAAGTCTGTCGCCGGCTGACCAGCGCCGACCTGCCGCAGATCCATTCGGCCATGCACCCGCTGTTCCGCGACGTGACGGACCACATCCGTACTGTCCAGGAGAAGATCGACAGTCTGCGCGAGGTGCTGGCCTTTGCCTTCGAGGCCAGTCTTCTGGTCGGTCAAAGCCAGGAAACGGCGATCTCCAAGAAACTCGCCTCATGGGCGGCCATCCTAGCCGTGCCTACCGCATTCGCCGGCATCTACGGCATGAACTTTACCGACATGCCGGAGCTGAAGATGGAATATGGCTACCCGATGGTGCTGGCCACCATCGCGCTGATCTGCTGCTTCCTGTATTGGCGCTTCAGGAAGAACGGCTGGCTGTGAGGAAGTCAGTAGTCAGTAGTCAGTAGTGGGAGCGGTTATTTCCGCACCACTCACTCCTCACTCCGCTTATCGGTTCCGCCGCCGCTCCGCCGCCGGCTGGAACGCCACGCGGGCATGGTATTTACAGTAGGGACCGGTTTCAGCGGCTTCGTTGCCGCAGAAGTTGAAGTCCTCCGAAAGGGGATCGCCATTCGGCCATTTGCAGGTGCGCTCGGTCAGTTCGACGAGCTGCAGATGCCGTGAGATCGGCACCACGACGTTCTCGACCGGACGGATGTAGTGCCGCGCCACCGGTTCGGCGTCGAATTGCGTCTGAAGGGCCGTCGCGCCGATCGAAGTCGTGACGTGGCGTGCCGTGCTTGCGGCGCGCGCCACCGATTTCTGGACGGTCGATCCCTGCGTCACCTTCTTCTGGCGCGCCGGCGTCGCCGTTGCGCGACCGCGACCCGACAGCTTCAGCCGGTGCACCTTGCCGATGACGGCATTGCGGCTGACTCCCCCAAGCTGCGCAGCAATCTGGCTTGCGCTCAGACCCTCCGACCACAGTTTTCTCAAGAGTTCTACCCGCTCGTCAGTCCAGTTCATGACCGCGCTCCTCGTAAGCGTGCGGCAATCAGAATCCATTCCCGACCCAGCACCACTGCTGGGACAGACACCACATATATCTGGTGATTAGGTCCGCCGCACGAAATCTAGTTATTTCTCGACTACAACTACTCTATGCGCTGACTCGGTGACAAGAGTCCCAAGTGCAACACGAATCGGTTTTTTCGGTTTTCCCCAACTTGCCCGGTCGTTCATGAGCCGGCGTTGCGTCGGAGGGCCTGCCGCGCGCCACTAGGCGACGTTTTCGTTGACTTCATGGCCGAAAAACACGATAAGCCGCAGAAGGCCGCCGCTTTGGCGGCTTTTTTGATTTTCCGGTACCGGAGACGCATATAATGAGCGGTTCGGCGCTTTACGAGACCTTTGCTCGCGCACCCCTGGCCTTCGACCATGGGGAAGGCACTTGGCTGGTTACGGACAAGGGCGAGCGATATCTCGATTTCGCCGGCGGCATCGCGGTCAATTCACTTGGCCATGGCCATCCGCACCTTGTCGCGGCCCTCACCGAGCAGGCGGCGAAACTCTGGCACGTCTCCAATCTCTATGAGATCCCGGGGCAGAGCAGGCTTGGCGAGCGGCTGGCTGATGCCACCTTCGCCGACAAGGTGTTCTTCACCAATTCCGGCGCCGAGGCGCTGGAATGCGCGATCAAGACGGCGCGGCGATACCACTTCGTCAAGGGAAATCCCGAGCGCTTCCGCATCATCACCTTCGAAGGCGCCTTCCATGGCCGCACGCTGGCGACCATCGCGGCAGGCGGCCAGTACAAATATCTCGAAGGCTTCGGACCCAAGGTCGAAGGCTTCGACCAGGTTGGCTTCGACGACATCGATGCCGCCGAGAAGGCGATCACGCCCGAGACCGCCGCGATCCTGATCGAGCCGGTGCAAGGCGAGGGCGGTATCCGCCCAGTACCGACACAGTCGCTCAAGCGGCTGCGGCAGCTCTGCGAACGGCACGGCCTGTTATTGATATACGATGAGGTCCAATGCGGCATTGGCCGTACCGGCAAGCTGTTCGCGCATGAGTGGTCTGCGGTGACGCCCGACATCATGGCGATCGCCAAGGGCATCGGTGGCGGCTTCCCGATGGGCGCCTGCCTTGCCACCGACGAGGCCGCCGTCGGCATGACCGCCGGCGTGCACGGCACCACATTCGGCGGCAATCCGCTGGCAATGGCGGTCGGCAACGCCGTGCTCGACGTCGTTCTGGAAGACGGCTTTCTGGAGGATGTCCAGCGCAAGGCGCTGCTGATGAAGCAGGGGCTAGCCTCGATAGCCGACGAATTCCCGGAAATTGTCGAGGATATCCGGGGCACCGGGCTGATGCTCGGCCTTAAATGCGCGATGCCCAACGGCAAGGTAAACATGGCGCTGCGCGACCAGCATTTGCTGGCCGTTCAGGCCGGCGACAACGTCATTCGCCTGCTGCCACCGCTCACCGTCACCGACGCCGAGATTCACGAAGCGCTCAACCGCATCCGCGCCGGCGCCAAGGGCCTGTCGGAGGCGATCGCCTCCGCCGCCGCGAAGTAATCCGGAACCATTCCTGATGTCAGTTCGCCATTTCACCGATCTTTCCACCGTTTCCGAAGGCGATTTGCGCTTCATGCTGGATGATGCGGTAACGCGAAAGGCGCGTCTCAAGGCCGGCGAGCGGACCAAGCCGCTCGAAGGCAAGGTGCTGGCCATGATCTTCGACAAGCCGTCGACGCGCACGCGCGTTTCTTTCGACGTCGGCATGCGCCAGCTCGGCGGCGAGACCATCATGCTGACCGGCACCGAGATGCAGCTCGGCCGCTCCGAAACCATCGCCGACACCGCCAAGGTGCTGTCGCGCTACGTCGATGCGATCATGATCCGCACCACCTCGCATGAGCGGCTGCTGGAACTGACCGAGAATGCCACCGTTCCGGTGATCAACGGCCTGACCGACGACACCCACCCGTGCCAGCTGATGGCCGACATCATGACCTTCGAGGAGCATCGCGGTCCGGTTGCCGGCAAGACGATTGCCTGGACCGGCGACGGCAACAATGTGCTGCACTCACTGCTTGAGGCCTCGGCACGGTTCCGCTTCAATCTCAACGTCGCCGTGCCCGAAGGCAGCGAACCGGCGCAGAAGCATATCGACTGGTCAAAGGCGCATGGCGGCAAGCTGTATTTCACCCGCTCGCCCGAGGAAGCCGTCGACCAGGCCGACTGCATCGTCACCGACTGCTGGGTGTCGATGGGACAGGAACACCGTGCTCGCGGCCACAATGTCTTCTCGCCCTATCAGGTCAACGCGGCGCTGATGGCCAAGGCCAAGCCGGATGCATTGTTCATGCACTGCCTGCCGGCCCATCGCGGCGAGGAAGTAACCGACGAGGTCATCGACGGGCCGCATTCGGTGGTCTTCGACGAGGCCGAGAACCGGCTCCATGCCCAGAAGGCGGTGCTTGCCTGGTGCCTCGGTGCTTAGAGTGTTTCGGTGCTTAGAGCGTCTTGGTGCTTGAAGTGTCTTGGGCGCCCGAAATGCCCAGGCGCTTGATCTGCGGCGGCGCGATGCCTATCTGCGCCGCATCACGCAAATCAAGCGCGTTTGGACGCATGTGCCCACCAGGGCCGCATGGCCGCGCCCTGGAGCTTTGTCATGTTGGAAAGCCATCTAGTGACTGAACATCACCCCAAACTCGGCGAGTTCGGCTATGCCGGCGACGATCACGTCGTTCCCTTCGAGGTCGGTCCGCTCGACGTGCGCGGCCGCACGGTCCAGCTTGGGCCGATGCTCGACGCCATCCTTGGCCGCCACGATTATCCCGAGCCGGTCGCCCGCCTGCTGGCGGAAGCCTGTGTGCTGACCGTTCTGCTCGGCACCTCGCTCAAATTCGAAGGCAAGTTCATCCTGCAGACCCGTACCGACGGGCCTGTCGACATGCTGGTCGCGGACTTTTCCACGCCCTCGGCACTGCGCGCCTACGCACGCTTCGATGCGGATCGGCTCGAAGCACTGGTCGCCGCAGGTGAGACGTCCCAGCAGACGCTGCTTGGCAGCGGCGTGCTGGCGCTGACCATCGACCAGGGCGCTCATACGCAGCGTTATCAAGGCATCGTCCAGCTCGATGGCGAAACGCTGGAAGATGCGGCACGCACCTATTTCCGTCAGTCGGAACAGATCCCGACCGATATCAGGCTCTCGGTCGCCAAGCTGCTGACCCCCGGTGTCGGCGGCGCGCGCGAGCAATGGCGCGCCGGCGGCATCCTGGCGCAGTTCCTGCCGCAATCGCCCGAGCGCATGCGCATTCCGGACCTGCCGGGTGGGGACGGCGATCCGCGCGAGCAAGTCCACGATCCGGCCGATAATTCCTGGCAGGAACTCCTGGCGTTGCTAGGCACCATCGAGCCGACCGAATTGACCGACCCGACCATCGGCGCCGAGCGGCTGCTTTATCGCCTCTTCCATGAGCATGGCGTGCGCGTCTTCGGCGGCGTTCCCGTCGCCGACCAGTGCTCATGCTCCCGCGACAAGATCCGTGGCATCCTCGAAGGCTTCTCCGCGCAGGAGATCAAGGACAGCACCGAGGATGGCGGCATCCATGTCGCGTGCGAATTCTGCTCGACGCAGTACGACTTCGACCCAGCCGAGTTTGCGGCTCAGTAAGGCCTTTCCTTCTCCCCGTTCCGCGGGGAGAAGGTGCCCGAAGGGCGGCTGAGGGCAGCGTGACCGTCGGCCCTCAGTTCACCGTGCGCCTTGTCCCCGGCAGATCGAGCGAGAAGGCTGGGATGGCGATGTCGAACGTCTCGCCGCGCTTGTTGCGCATCGTGTAGCGTCCGACCATGATCCCGGAGGGTGTCGAGAGCGGGCAGCCGGACGTGTACTGATAGCTGTCGCCGGGATTGAGTTCCGGCTGGTCGCCGACAACGCCCGGCCCGCGCACCTCCTCGACCCGGCCGGCACCATCGGTGATATGCCAATAGCGCGACAGAAGCTGCACGAACTCGTCAGACTGGTTGTCGATCGTTATCTGATAGCCCCAGACGTAGCGGTTCTCCTGGGGATCCGAACGATCCTCCAGATAGAACGGCCTGACCTGCACTTCGATGTTGCGCGTCACGGCGCGGTACATGAGCGGCTCCAAAACAATCCGACGACTTTCGACGCTCGCGGTGAGCAGGTCAACGTGCGCGTCTTGTCGCGCCTGGGATTGAAACGCAGGTGCCGGCAAACAATGTCATTTAAGTGACACACGACAATGGTGGTGTGCGCGAACCGGGCGACTCGGCCCTCTGTCGAACTGTTGAAAACGGCCGCGACGCGGGCCGACTTCCGGAGTGACCAGATCTCGATGGAACTCACTCTCATATCCGCCTCGCTTTCGACCGCACTCATCCTCTCAAACGCTGCCAGCATCCTGCTTGCCGCTTCACAGCTGAAACGGCGCGCCACGATCGCCCCGCCGGCGGGCAGATCGCCGGCGGTGTCGATTGTCGTCCCGTCGCGCGGCGTCGAGCCCTTCACACGTGAGACGCTGGAACGCGCCTTCGCGCTCGACTGGCCACGCTACGAACTGATCTTCTGCGTCGCCCATGCCGACGACCCGGTGGTCAAACTGATAAACAGGGCGATTGCCCGGTTTCCGCAGGTGCCGGCCCGGCTGTTGATCGGCGACGACCGTGTCAGCGCCAATCCCAAGCTCAACAATTGCGTGAAAGGCTGGGAAGCGGCGCGCCACGACTGGGTCATTCTTGCCGATTCCAACGTTCTGATGCCTAGGGACTACGTCGAGCACATGATGGCGGCGTGGCGGCACGGTACCGGCCTTGTCTGCTCGACGCCGATCGGCTCCAGGCCAGATGGTTTCTGGGCCGACGTCGAATGCGCCTTCCTGAACACATTGCAGGCCCGCTGGCAGTATGCCGGCGAGGCGCTCGGCCTCGGCTTCGCGCAGGGCAAGAGCATGCTGTGGAACAAGCCGATGCTGGACGCCAATGGCGGCATCCGCGCGCTGGCCGCCGAGATCGCCGAGGACGCCGCCGCGACCAAGCTGGTGAACGGCCTCGGCCTGCGTGTCAACCTCGTTGCGGCGCCCTTCGAGCAGCCGCTCGGCCAGCGCACGTTTGGCGAGATCTGGTCGCGCCAGGCCCGCTGGGCGCGCCTGCGCCGCGTCACCTTCCCGCTGTTCTTCGCGCCCGAGATCCTGACTGGTGCGGCGGTCCCGCTGGTTCTTGCGCTGGTTGCGGCGGGGAGCGCCGGCGTCAGCCTCTGGGCGACCGCGATTGCCGTGCTGGCGGCGTTCTATCTTCCGGAATGCGCTCTGGCCCTGGCCAAGGGTTGGCACGTCTCGACGCGCATGATCGCGGCGACGGTCGCGCGGGACGTCATGCTCCCGGCCATCTGGGCGCGCGGCTGGCTCGGCGGCGCCGTCGACTGGCGCGGCAACGCCATGACCATCCGGACCAAGACGGCGGAACTGGAGGAGACGCCGTCGAGCGCCTGATCGCTGCTGACGACGCTGCCTGGACGAAACCTATTTGGCGGCCTTCAACGCTTGCGCGATATCTTCCAGCAGATCGTCCGTATCCTCCAGGCCGACCGACAGCCTGAGCGTACCGGGCCCGATGCCGAGTTCGGCGCGGGCCTCGTCGCTCAAATTCTTGTGGGTGGTCGTCGCCGGGTGGGTGATCAGGCTCTTGGCATCGCCCAGATTGTTCGAGATCAGCACGATGTCGAGGGCGTTCTGCAGGGCGAAGGCCGCCGGCTTGCCGCCCTTGACGTCGAGGCAGATCAGCGTCGAGCCACCCGACATCTGCTTCTTGACGATATCGGCCTGCGGGTGGTCGGCGCGGCCGGGATAGATGACGCGGGCGATCTGCGGCTGCTCGGCCAGGAAGTCGGCGATCTTGCCGGCGCTCTCGGTCTGCTGGCGCACGCGCAGCGGCAAGGTCTCGAGGCCCTTCAGCAAGGTCCAGGCGTTGAACGGCGACAGGCTGGGGCCGGTGTGGCGGAAATAGTCGTGCAGGTTCTCGTCGATCCACTTCTTGTCCGACAGGATGACGCCGCCCAGGCAGCGGCCCTGGCCGTCAATATGCTTGGTGGCCGAGTAGACGACGATGTGCGCACCAAGCTGCAATGGCTTCTGCTGTAGGGGCGTGGCGAAGACATTGTCGACGACCAGCCGCGCGCCGATCGAATTGGCAAGCGAGGCGACGGCGGCGATGTCGACGACCTCGAGCGTCGGGTTGGTCGGGCTCTCCAGGAAGAACAGCTTGGTGTTCGGCCTGACCGCCTTTTCCCAATTGGCGATCTCGGTGCCGTCGACCAAGGTCGCCTCGATGCCATAGCGCGGCGCCAGTGTCTCGACCACCCAGCGACAGGAGCCGAACAGCGCGCGCGCCGCCACGATGTGGTCGCCGGCCTTGACGCTGCACAGAAGGGCAGCCGTCACCGCCGCCATGCCCGACGCCGTGGCGCGCGCGTCTTCGGCGCCTTCAAGCGCGCACATGCGCTTTTCGAACATGTCGACGGTCGGGTTGGCGTAGCGCGAATAGATGAAACCAGGCTCTTCGCCCTTGAAGCGGGCTTCGGCGGCCTGCGCCGTCTGATAGACATAACCCTGGGTCAGGTACATCGCCTCGGAGGTTTCGCCGAAGCCGGAACGCAGGGTTCCGCCATGCACGAGTGCCGTCTGAGGTTTCCAGTTGCGCTTCTTGGTGCTCATCGCTTTGTTCCAGACACAAAAAAACCGGCCGCGAAAGTCGCAACCGGTCCATACGGCCTTGCGGCCCGACGGTCCTTTAGCGACTTGTTTAACGTGGCTGCAAGCCGACCGGCCAAATCACCACGGGATAACGACCCTTTAGACCCGCGCCACGCTTGCGTCAATTGCCGGCTTCATTAAGACGTTTGTACCAAGGCAGGTTCCGCAAAAGTGCCCGGCGGTTTTGCGGCAAGAACCTGCAACAAACAAGAATCTGCAACCAAAGAGACCAGTCTTGGGGCGGAGCCAGACTTTGCGGCAGACAGGCATTCTTCCCGATCAGGACATTTCGGCGCTGTTCCGGTCCGGCGCGCTGAAGTCGCAGCGTGCACTCGATGCCGACCAGATCCAGCCGGCGAGCCTTGATCTCAGATTGGGCGAAAAGGCCTGGCGGGTTCGCGCCTCGTTCCTGCCCGGTCCCAACCACAAGGTGTCGGAAAAGCTCGATCGGCTGCAACTGCACGAGATCAGCCTGACCGAAGGCGCGGTCCTCGAAACCGGCTGCGTCTATATTGTGCCGCTGCTCGAAAGTCTGGTCCTGCCGGCTGACATTTCGGCCTCGGCCAATCCGAAGAGCTCGACCGGGCGGCTCGACATCTTCACCCGCGTCATGACCGATCGGGGCCACGAGTTCGATAAGATCGCCGCCGGCTACAACGGTCCGCTCTATCTCGAGGTCAGCCCGCGCACCTTTCCGATCATCGCGCGCACGGGTTCGCGCCTGTCCCAGATACGCTTTCGCACCGGCAACGCGCTGCTCTCGGAAGCCGAGTTGCATGACCTGCATCGTGCCGAGATGCTGGTCGCCACGGAGCCGCCAAACATTTCCGGCGGCGGCATCGCGCTGTCGATCGACCTCAATGGCGACAAGGATGGGTTGGTCGGCTATCGCGGCAAGCACCACACCGGCCTCGTCGATGTCGACAAGCGCGCCGCGCAGGACGTCCTCGACTTCTGGGAACCGATCCACAAGAGCCGCGCCGGCGAACTGGTGCTCGATCCGGACGAGTTCTACATCCTCGTCAGCCAGGAAGCGGTGCATGTGCCGCCGCTCTACGCCGCCGAGATGACGCCGTTCGATCCGCTGGTCGGCGAGTTTCGTGTCCATTATGCCGGCTTTTTCGATCCGGGTTTCGGCCATTCGGCGGCCGGCGGCACCGGCAGCCGGGCGGTGCTCGAAGTGCGCAGCCACGAAGTGCCGTTCATCCTCGACCACGGCCAGATCGTCGGCCGGCTGGTCTACGAGCACATGCTGAAGCGACCACAGGCGCTCTACGGCACCGATCTCGGCTCGAACTACCAGGCGCAGGGCCTGAAGCTGTCGAAGCATTTCCGCTCCGTGCGATGAGGTCGAAGCTGCCGATCTCCCTCTTGTGGGTCCTTGTTGTGGGAGAGATGCCCGGCAGGGCAGAGGGGGCGCGAAGGATTGCGACGGCGTGACTGGAACCTATTGCTAGATCAGCGGGAGAGCGCCCCGCTCTGGCTTGCCGGCCATCCCCACGATGGGAAATCACCCGCTCATGGCTTCAAAGCGCCTTTACCGACACCTTCACCGGCTTCTCGATCTCGAGCGGGTTGCGCAGCGGCAGTCCGAAATCCCCAGCCTCGATCTCGAACACGTCGCCGGCCTCCGTCTTGATACCGTCGGCGAAGGATAGCGTCGCGGTGCCGAACATATGCACATGCACGTCGCCAGGCTGGCGGAAGGCCGAATATTTGAAGTGGTGGTGTTCGAGATTGGCGATGGTGTGGGACATGTTCGTTTCACCCGACAGGAAGGGCTTTTCCCACAAAGCCTTGCCGTCGCGCAGGATGCGCGACGTGCCGCGGATGTCCGAAGGCAGGTCTCCGATCAGGATCTCCGGGCCGAAGGAGGCATTGCGCAGCTTGGAGTGGGCGAGGAAGAGATAGTTCACGCGCTCGGTCACATGGTCCGAGAATTCGTTCGACAAGGTGAAGCCAACGCGGAAGGGCGCCCCGTCATCGCCGATGACATAGATCCCAGCGACCTCGGGTTCCTCGCCGGCATCCCTGGCAAAGGCCGGCGACATGAGCGCCGCGCCAGGCGCGACCGCCATGGTGCCGTTGCCCTTGTAGAACCATTCCGGCTGCACGCCGACCTGGCCTTTCGCGGGCTTGCCGCCTTCCAGTCCCATGCGGAACATCTTCATGGAATCGGTAAGTTGCTCCTCGCCGTCGGTGCTGAGCTTCTTGTGCATGGAATCGCGCGTCGCGGCCGACCCCAGATGCGTCAGCCCGGTGCCGGTCAGGTGCAGGTGCGCCGGGTCGGGGTGATTGATCGGCGATAGCAGGCGCCCCCTCTTGTAGGCGGCGTCGAGATCGATCGTCTCGCCAAGCCCCTTGCGTTCGATCAGGGCGGCCAGGCCGACGCCGGTGCGGGCGGCCTCCATCGCCAGCGAATAGACGCTGCGCGCCCCGTTAATGATCCGGGTCTTCCCTCCGCTACGGGCAACGACACGGATCGTCTCGGCGTCGTCGAGAATCTGCGAGATCAGCATGATCAGTCCTCTCATTTATCTGTATCCGGCTGCCAATGGGCAAATCCTGACCGGCGCGGCGCGGAAACGCGCCACGGTTTGAAACGCTTCGTCCGGATTGCATTCGCGAGCCTGGTCCTTCCCCGGACTTCTTGGTGCCGACGGGCTGCCGGCAGCTTCGCGATCTAGAACCCGTATGCCTCCTAGTCCTCGCCCCGCCCTCAAGCCTTGTTCTTGTTGTAGACGTCGAAGATGACGGCCCCGAGCAGCACCAGGCCCTTGACCACCTGCTGCCAGTCGACATTGACGCCCATGATGGACATGCCGTTGTTCATCACGCCCATGATGAAGCCGCCGACCACCGCGCCGATGACCTGGCCGACGCCGCCCATCGCCGAGGCGCCGCCGATGAAGACGGCCGCGATCACGTCGAGTTCGCTGCCGAGGCCCGCGGCCGGCACGGCCTGGCCGAGACGTGCGGCGATGATCAGCCCGCCGAGCGCCGACAGAACGCCCATATTGACGAACACCCAGAGCGTCAGCCGCTCGGTGTTGATGCCCGACAGTTGCGCCGCCTTGGCGTTGCCTCCCATGGCGTAGATGCGGCGGCCGATGGTCATGCGCTTGGTGACGAAGACGAACAGCGAGATCAGTACGCCCATCACCAGGAGCACGATCGGCAGGCCCCGATAGGTCGCGAACTGGAAGATCAGGAAGAGCGCCAGCGCGCTGCCGACCAGCGTCTTGATGACGAACAGGGTGAAAGGCTCGGCCTCGTAACCGTGGAGTTCGCGCTTGCGTCGCGTCCTGAAGCCGAAATAGGCGTAGGCGAGCACCGCGATCAGGCCCAGCACGATTGTCGTCATGTGAAGCGTCAGGCCACTGCCCAAAACGGTTTTGCCGGCCGCGTTCACCGTCGGCGGGATCAGGGTCAGCGGACCGATGACGTCGGGAATGAAACCGGAACTCAGCGCCTTGAAACTGTCGGGAAGCGGGCCGACCGAGGAGCCGCCGCCAAGCAGCGCCTGGCAGATGCCGCGGAAGATCAGCATGCCGGCGAGCGTCACGATGAAGCTTGGTATGCGGTGATAGGCGATCCAGTACCCTTGCGCGCCACCGATCAACCCGCCGACGATGAGGCAGACGATCGAGACAACGAGCGGATTGCTGAACATGCCGAGCGGCCAGATGACCATCATCATGGCGGCAAGGGCGCCGATGAAGCCGGCGACCGATCCCACGCTGAGATCGATATAGCCGGCGACGATGACCAGCAGCATGCCGAGCGCCATCACGATGATGAACGAGTTCTGCTGCACCAGGTTGCTGAGGTTGACCGGTTTGAACAGCGTTCCCGACGTCGTGTACTGGAAGAACAGCATGATGACGATCAGCGCGATGATCAGGCCGTATTCGCGCAGGTTCGTCGTCAGCGCCGAGACGGCGACGCGAGGACCCTGCTTGACGTCCTCGGCGGTGCCGCTTTGCGGTGCGGGAGCGCTGTCTGTGCTCATGATGCTTTTCCTTCTCCGCGAACAATGGCGCGCATGATTTTTTCCTGGCTGGCGTCATTTGCCGCCATCTCGCCGACGATGCGCCCTTCGTTCATGACATAGATTCTGTCGGTGATGCCGAGGAGTTCCGGCATTTCAGACGAGATGACGATGATCGCTTTGCCCTCGGCGGCGAGGCGGGCGATGATTGTATAGATTTCGTACTTGGCGCCGACGTCGATACCGCGCGTCGGCTCGTCGAGGATCAGAACTTCCGGGTCGGCGAACAGCCATTTCGACAGCACCACCTTCTGCTGGTTGCCGCCCGAGAGATTGCCGGTCAGCTGATAGACGCTGGAGGCGCGGATATTGGTCTTCTTGCGATAGTCGTTGGCGACGCTCATTTCGCGCATATCGTCGATGACGCCGCCACTGGAAACGCCGGCGAGGTTGGCCAGCGTCACATTGTGCTTGATATGGTCGATGAGGTTCAGCCCATAGGTCTTGCGGTCCTCGGTGACATAGGCGATGCCGTTCTGCACGGCCTTGCCCACTGTGGAAAGGTCCACGGGCTTGCCGTTGAGCAGCACCTCACCGCTGATGCGCCGGCCATAGGAGCGGCCGAACAGGCTCATGGCGAATTCGGTGCGACCGGCGCCCATCAGTCCCGCAATGCCGACAACTTCGCCCTTGCGCACCTTCAGGTCGATGCTCTTGATCACTTGCCGTTCGGCATGGATCGGGTGGTAGACCGACCAGTCCTTGACCTCGAAAATGACGTCGCCGATGCTAGGTTCGCGCGGCGGGTAGCGATCATCGAGGGATCGGCCGACCATCGAGGTGATGATGCGGTCCTCGCTGATATCCTTCCTCGGCAATGTCTCGATCGTGCGCCCGTCGCGGATCACCGTCACCTTGTCGGCGACGCGGTTCACCTCGTTGAGCTTGTGGGAGATCAGGATCGAGGTCATGCCCTGCCGCTTGAACTCGAGCAAAAGATCGAGCAGCGCCTGGCTGTCCTTTTCGCTGAGCGATGCTGTCGGCTCGTCGAGGATCAGCAGCTTCACTTCCTTGCTGAGCGCCTTGGCGATCTCGACCAGCTGCTGCTTGCCGACGCCGATATGGGTGATCAGCGTCTTGGGGTCTTCCTTGAGCCCGACTTTTTTCAAAAGCTCGGACGTGCGCGCCTCGTTGGCGTCCCAGTCGATGACGCCGTATCTGGCGTGCTCGTTGCCGAGGAAAATGTTTTCGGCGATCGACAGCATCGGCACCAGCGCAAGCTCCTGGTGGATGATGACGATGCCCTTGTGTTCGCTGTCATGGATGCCTTTGAACTGGCATTCCTGGCCCTGAAAGATGATCTGGCCATCATAGGTGCCGGAGGGATAGACGCCCGAAAGCACCTTCATCAGTGTCGATTTTCCAGCGCCGTTCTCGCCTACCACGGCATGGATTTCGCCTTCCTCGACGCGGAGGTTGACGTTCGACAGCGCCTTCACGCCGGGGAACCTCTTGGTGATGTCGCGCATCTCCAAAATCGTCGAGGTCATGAGGGCAAGCTCCTCCTACACTTTCTATTTTTAGGCAATTCCTGACGGAAAACCGTGCGAACTTTTCCGGGAATGGCTCTAGGCCGGTAGAAACAATACCGGGGCCGCTTGTGAACGAAAAGGGGCCCTGCGTCGCGCAGGACCCCTGTCTTTGTAACCGGGATTACTTCAGGTCTTCGGCCTTGATGTAGCCGGAGTCGACGACCAGGGCCTGGTAGTTCGACTTGTCGACCTCATGCGGGGTCAGCAGGATCGAGGGAACCACCTTGACGTCGTTGTTGTAGGTCTTTTCGTCGAGGCCTTCCGGCTTGCCGCCGGAGAGCACCTTGTCGACCAGCTGCACCGTGGCCTTGGCCAGTTCGCGGGTATCCTTGAACACGGTCGAGTACTGCTCGCCCGAGATGATCAGCTTGACCGAGGCGGTCTCGGCGTCCTGACCGGTCACGATTGGCCAGGGCTGTGCGTCGGTGCCGTAACCGACAGCGCGCAGCGAGGCGGTGATGCCGCGCGACAGGCCGTCATAGGGCGACAGAACGCCATCGACGCGGCTGCCGTCCGAGTAGTTGGCCGAGAGAAGGTTGTCCATGCGCGCCTGGGCGGTGGCGGCGAGCCAGCGCAGCGTGCCGACCTTGTCCATGCCGGTCTGGCCGGACTTGATCTTGATCGAGCCGTCGTCGATCAGCGGCTGCAAGACGGAGATCGCGCCATTGTAGAAGAAGAAGGCGTTGTTGTCGTCGGGCGAGCCGCCGAACAGTTCGACGTTCCACGGCTTGGTGTTCGGGAAACGCTCCTTGAGACCCTTGACCAGGGAATTCGCCTGGATCACGCCGACGCCGAAATTGTCGAAGGTGGTGTAATAGTCGACATTCTTGGTCTTCTTGATCAGGCGGTCATAAGCGACGACGACGACGCCCGCGTCGTTCGCCTTCTGCAGCGCATCCGAAAGGGTGGTGCCATCGATGGAGGCGATGATCAGCGCCTTCGGACCCTTGGTGATTTCGTTTTCCAGCTGGCTGAGCTGGTTGGGGATGTCGTCCTGCGCGTATTGCAGGTCGACAGTGTAGCCGAGCGCCTCGAGCTGGGATTTGACGGCGTCGCCGTCATTGATCCAGCGTTGCGAGGTCTTGGTCGGCATCAGCACGCCGACAAGACCCTTGTCGGCCGCGTGCGCCTGATAGGTCATGGCAGCGATGCCAAGGGCCGCCACGGCGGCCAGCGTCTTGATAATCTTCACATTACTCTCCCTGGTTGATGGACGCGACACCTCGGGGCTTCGCGGGCCGCGCAGCCAGACAGGAGCGCAAACGCGCCGCTGTCGGCATTATCGATCTCCGGTATCCTCCCAATCGGCTCCGCGACGCGGTTCAATCGATACGATTTTGATCGCCACCGACCCGTGCGCCTCGGAACGCGCGAAGGGTGGGTCCCTTTGCCATAACTGTCAAATGCGATCTTTGGTGGTTGCTATACCGAAATCGGTATGATCTAGCATCCGGAAAGCAATCGGCGAGAAAGCTGGGAGATCATGGCGGCATTGCGCGATCCCGATGCGATTCCAGTAAGTTACGAGAAGCTCCCGGGAGACGGGGAGACACTCCTGCGCAGTGGCTTGAGCTTGCGCCACATGCGCATGATCGCCGCCCTCGACGATCACGGACGGGTGAGCGCCGCGGCCCAGGTCATGAACATCTCCCAGCCGGCCGCTTCGCGCATGATCGCCGAGATGGAGGCGGTGCTCGACGTGAAGCTGTGCGAACGGCTGCCGCGCGGGGTGACCCTCACTCCCTATGGCCAGGCGCTTGCCAGGCGCGCCCGCTCGATCCTGCTCGAGATGCTCGAAGCCGACCGCGAGATTGCCGAGCTCAAGGCCGGCAAGGGCGGTTCGGTGTTCCTCGGCGCCGTGACCGCGCCGGCGATCGAATTGGCGGTGCCGGCGATCCGTGAAATCCGCCGCATCTACCCGCGCATCGAGATCACCATGCAGGTCGAGACGTCGAACGTGCTCGCCCGCGAGCTGATCGCCTCGCGCCACGACTTCATCATCGCCCGCATTCCCGACGACCTCAATCCACGACTGTTCGAATCCCGTGTGATCGGCGTCGAGAAGGCCTGCCTGATCGTGCGCCGCGGCCACCCGCTCGCCGGAGGCAATGTGGTGCGGCTGGAAGACACCGCTGCCTATGACTGGGTCTTCCAGTCGGGCGGTTCGCCCTTGCGTCAGGCGATGGAGAGCAACTTCCTGAACCGCAACATCGCGCTGCCGGACCGGATCTTGAACACCAGTTCACTGCTGCTCACACTTGTCATGGTCGCGCAATCCGATGCCATCGCGCCGGTCTCGGTGCAAGTGGCGAAGTTCATCCAGAACCCGGACGGGCTTGCCGGCGCCATCGATGTCGTCCAAACCGAATTCGACATCGAGGTCAGACCCTACAGCCTGATCACCGTCAGGAATCGCGTCCTGTCGCCGGCCGCCAAGATGCTGCATGATTTCATCCTGCGCGAAGTGGGGTGATGGAACGAGAACCGCTGCCGCACGTTCAAGCCGTTTCGGCATGCGCGCTGGAGCCCGTTGCGGGCGAGGGAACGAGGTGTCGAAGATCAACAACTCGGGAGGTTTTTATGGAACGTCGGTTGTTTCTTACTGGAATGCTTGGCGTCGCGGGGGCAGTGGCGTTTGCGAGCGTGGCCGGACCCGGCCCCGCGGTAGCCGGTGTTCCCCAGGGAAACGGAATTCTCGATGAACTGGACAAGCCGGATCCGGCTGTCTTCGAAGGGGATGACGCGGTCGAGGTGGAGCAGGTCTCGCATCGCGACTGGCATTTTCGCCGCCATCATGGCCACGATGGCTACTGGCGTCGTCGCCACGGGCGTCGCCGCGGCTGGAGACGAGTTTGCCGCAGCTACTGGCGCCATGGCCGCCGTCGCACCCGCTGCTGGCGCGAGCGCGTCTGGCTCCGCATTGGGCTATAATCGCTTCGTGCTGACGCATAGGCCGGCCACCACAGGTGGCCGGCACCTGTGTTCGGGCTCTTCAAGTGCAGGAAACTCGCACTTTTGCCTTGCTGCCGCCGAATCGGCGGAACCATATAAGCCTTTGTCCGTTTAAACCTGTTTAAGCGGAGCTTTGACCATGCCGAGGGACCATCAAGAAGAACGGCATTCTGCAATCAAGATCATGCGAGCCGTGGAGAAGCGGCACGCATGAAGGGCGTCGCGATACTGACCGAAGCCCGCAGCGGCTCCGAATGGCTTGGCAGTCTAACGAACAGCACGGGACTGTTGGGCAAGTCGGCCGAGTGGCTCGACACGGCCAATCTGGGGTGCAAGCCGAAATCCTTCGATGACCTGATGTCCGCCGTGATCGATCGCGGCGCAACCGCAAACGGCACGTTCGCCGTGAAACTGTTTCCACGACATCTTCACTGGTCGCAGGCCAGATATGGAGCTGACTTCCTCGCTGAATGCAGCCGGCGCCATTCCATGGGCTTGGTCCTGCTGGAGCGGCGGGACCGCCTTCGCCAAGCGATTTCCTATTGCCGGGCAAAGGCGTCGGGGTGTTGGAAAAGCACGATGGACGGCGCCGATCTGGTTCCGCGATACGACTTCGCTGGCATCTGCCAGGCCTATTTCCTGATCGAGCAGAGCTATGCCTTCTGGGAAGCTTACCTGCGGCTGGCCGATCTGGCATACGATCACTTTTTTTATGAGGATCTGTTGGACGATCCTCGGCCGTACGTTGCGTCGGTGGCCCGGCAGTTGTCGGTTGAAATGCCGGACGGAGAGTTCGAAACGAATTTACGGCTGCAGCGGGACGATCTCACCGAAGATTGGGCGGAGCGGTTCCGCAACGACGTCAAATCGGAAGACCTCCTGGCGCATCTGCCCAGGAAGGTGGCGCCGCGGAACATCAACAACCTCGCCCGGTTCCTCCTCAAGAAGCAGATGCTAACCGGACAGGCCTAGGGGAGACAGGTCACGTGGCATGAAGTGCCTGATCACGAGCCGCTGAAGCCGGAAGCCGTCAAAGAGTCCTGAAGCACAAGAAGCGTCAACGACTCTCCTATCCCGTCAAACCGGGTTGGAAATGCACTATGGCATCAAGGATGGTGCGATAGAGGCTGTCGACTTCGTCGTCGATCTCCCCCGCTTGATGCCGACTGCCTTTGCATCGGCGATGAGCTTGTGCGTGAGTTCGTCAACGGAGATTACATCCGCGGGTGCGGTCTCAGGGACGTTGTTCGCGATCCATTGGTCAAGGAAGTTGATGCCACGCGTGCTCATGTGGCCCTCATCCGGACAACGTAAGCGAAGGTCCGCTTCTCGCCCTTCAACTCCGTGACACGTAGCCAGTTTTCTTCCTGGCGCCTGAATGTGACAGGCTTGCCAGCATGTGCTTCCGCCGCTTTGAAAGGCAACGGTGCTGTGACTATGCTCGATGACATAGCCGATCCGGCGGCCATGACCTCGACCCGATACTGCGGCATCCGAGCTCCCCGCGATTTGTTCTCTCATCGCGGTTCAATTAGTTAAAGCTAAAATAGTTCCGGAACATCGTGGCCGAGCGGCGTCGTTCAAACGCACGAGCAAAGAAGACAACGCGACGTTAGGTTCCGGTGCCGCACGGCCCGGCAGCCAACCTGAAAATCTCAAGCTTCTCGCTGTAAGACAGCCGTACCCTTTGACCGCATCGCTTACAGGTGAAAGTCGTTACGGACTTGACCCAGGAGCCTTTCCTGACCAGTGGGGTTTTGCAGCTTGGACACTGAAAGGTTAGGTTTTGGTCGAGCAACTGCTTGGATAGAGCCATTTCATCTTCTCCCAGATGAAATGAGCATGCAAGACTGCTGCCAGAGCGCGTGTGCTGGAACGACACAGTGGGGGCTAAGGCCGCTGGCGCGTGTCTCCGGCGCCTTCTTTGAACTCGCGAGCTGGCAAGGAACCAAAGCGGAAAATAAGTATTTCCTAATGGAAGGGCTACGACGGACCCGACACAATGGATGTGCATTTCGAACTGGAACTAGCTAAGGCCAGGCTAGGTGTGAGCCAAGCTGAATCCGAACTGAAACGTCTCGAGCGGATAATGGATAAGCGCTATGGCGTGGGCATCGATCTTGCCCTCTGCGACACGATGAGAGTCGCCCAGCGCCGTGTCAGCGAAGCAAGAGAGCACCTGACGAGGATCAAGGCGGGCAACGCCTGATGTCCCCTTAAAAAAGCAGACGCCCGCGCGTGAGCCAGCGGGCCTCTAAGCTTTCGATGGGGATAGTGAGGAGGTCGGCCCGGCCGTCGAGGCGGAAAGACGTTCGCGCTTATTCCAAACAGGCTTCTGGTAAATCTTCTTCATAGTCGCTCCCTCGCTTTACCCTGGGCGCTCAATTGCCCAGTGCCCGCAAGCCAGCCACACCGACCGGGTCGGTGTGGCTCTTGGTCAATCGCCGGCGCCCGCGATCACCAGTTCGGCCGCCGGACAAAAGCCGCTACCCATGAACAGCAGCACGACCATTGCGAATAGAATAGTCCGCATGCCGGGCCGTCGGAAAAAACGGTAGTGTGCTGAGAGTTCTGCAAATTCGCTGAGAGAGGGCGGTCATGGCAGGCTGGTGATGTTCAACGTCACCTGATTCCCGCGACGGAACGCCACCATGACCATGACCGAAGATAAATCCGCCATCGCTGCCGTCAAAGACATTCTGCTTTCGAAGCCGGATGAGCAGCCCGGCTGTCGGAAAGCGCTGCAAGCGGTTGTGAATCTACTTCGAGCCCTTGCAGCGCAAGCTGGAGCGGGTAGCGGGAATCGAACCCGCGCGTTCAGCTTGGGAAGCTGACAGGCTACCATTACATCATACCCGCGCTGCAGCCTCGTTACCATGACGGCATGGCTTCGGGCAATCGCAAACCGGCCTCACAAGGCGGGCTTCGCCAGCTCACCGGTGAGGGTCGGCGTTGGTTCCCTGGCCTTTGCGACTTCGCCGCCGGCGGCGAAGCTCGGCCAGTATTTCGAGATGGCCAGCGTCGCGCCGGCGGAAGAGAAATGGCCATAGTCGAAATAGAGAAACTGCTTGCTGCCGGCATCCGCATAGGAGCAACCGGTGGCGTCGCACAGATAGGTGAGCGGGTCGATGAAGGTCGCGCCGTTGGCGAAGAGTTGCACCTGCTTGTTGATGTCGGGATCCATGGCCATCGGCCAGGACGTATTCGCGGCGCCTTCGTGTTTTGCAAAGAAGGCGATCTTCTGGACGTCGGCGATGAACTCCGGAGACTGGCCGATGACATAGACCTTGACGCCCATGGCGCGCAGCCGGTCGATCGTCGTCTGCAGTCCGTCGAAGCCCCTGGCCTGGTAGTCGGTCCATCGACCGCTCAGGATCACCGCCTGGATGTTCGCATCGCGGATGATCGACAGCGCCCGTTCGTTGAAGCGGGTGCAGGCCGGCCGGGCATAGGAAAAATAGCTCAGGTTGGGTGGGCAGCCGGCATAGGTATATTGGACGACGTTGGCCTGGATTTTCTGCGCGTTGGCTTCCAGGCCCGATACGTAGTGAGCCGCGAAGGAATCGCCCCACAGCAGCACATTGGTGGCAAAGCCGTGCGTGCGCGTGCAGTCGGCAAGGTTCCAATCCTCGATCCGGCTCGCACCCTCATTGAAGCAGACACCGTTGCGCCAGTCGCCCACCAGGATCCGTTGCGTCGAGAAATCCGGGAACCGCTGCGGAAAGCCCTTGCCCAGCACACCGGCCAGGCCGCCGACGCACAGCAGGGCGATCGCCGTCGCCGAAAAGGCGAAGATCGGCAGCGGGGCGGTGAAGGCCCGCTTCTGCCGGAAAGGCTGCTCGACATACTTCCACGAGAAGGTCGCCAGGGCGACGCTGGCCACCGTCATCGCGACGATCATCGGCACCGAGATGGCTTTCAGCGAGAGGTAGTGGACGAAGGAGTTGATCGGCCAGTGAACAAGGTAGAGCGAATAGGAGATGAAGCCGATCCAGACCATCGGGGCGAACTGAAGCACACGGGTGGCGAGGGGCACGGGTCGGTTCGCATGGTTCTGGCCCGCATAGATCAGCAGGGCCGTTCCGACGCAGGGAAACAGGGCATTATAGCCCGGAAATGGGTCGCTCTCCGAAATCGTCAGGAAGCCGAAGCCAAGCAGTGCAAAGCCGGCCAGGCCAATCAGTTCCGTCGCCGGCCGGCTGGCAAGTGGCGGCGGCCTTTTCAGCATCAGCATGGCGCCCAGCGCCAGCTCCCAGATGCGTGTCGGCAGCAGGTAGAAGCCGGCGGTCGGCGCCAGCGTGGTCGCCATCACCGCCAGGGCAAAACTGCCGATGGTGATGGGCAGAAGTATCGTCAGCCAGCGCTTCGAGGCATAGCGGTAGATCAGATAAACCAGGATCGGCGCGAAGATGTAGTACTGTTCCTCGACCGAAAGCGACCATGTGTGCAGCAGTGGCCGCAGTTCGGCGTCGATCGAAAAATAGTTCGTCGTCTTCCAGAAATAGATGTTCGACCAGAAGGTCGAGGCAGCGATCACGCTGAGGCTGAATTCGTGCATGTCCGACGGCAGGAGGATGAACCATGCCGCGATGCTTGCAAGCAGGATGACGAAGGTCAGCGCCGGCAGGATGCGCCGTGCGCGGCGCCAGTAGAAGCGGCCGATCGAAAACTGGCCGCGCTCGAGATCATCCAGCAAGCTGCCGCTGATCAGATAGCCCGATATGACAAAGAAAATATCGACGCCGGTAAACCCCCCTGGGATGGCGGACACGCCAAAATGAAAGAGCACTACGGGTAGCACCGCAACGGCCCGTAGGCCGTCGATGTCGCGCCTGTAGTTCATTCGGACAGTCCGCGGCTCGCCGCCCGCCGATCTCGTGCGAAGCACGCCACGCCGCTCATGCGCCGATGCCCTGATTGTGCGAAAAATCGTGACGCGTGGGGTTCACAGGCTCTCCTCTGCGAAACGATTTTGCTGCACTGCAACATGAGTGTCAAGCCGGAACGCCGTGCTTTGAACGCCGGCGAAGCCGGTTTGGATGCGGCCGATCAGGTTGCCGGCAGGTAGATCACGGCATAGTCATCGGCATAGGCCCGCTTCCAGCCCAACTCGGCGAAGAAGGGGATGCGAGTATCCGCGGCTGTAAGCAGTGCCCAGCCGATCGCGTATTTCTTCAACTGGGCCTCGAGCAGTGGTTTTCCCCCGGTCTGCCCCATCGCCTCATCCGCTTTCGTGAACCCGCCCAGGAACAGCTGGTCCGTCCTGCCGTCGACATAGGTCTTGATGTCGTGGAAAATCAGTGTGCCGCCGAAATTGTAGGAATTCAGCACATTGCCTGCGAGGTGGTGATCCCTGGCGAACGCAAGAGCGCCGCTGGCTGATGTCTTCGGGCTCGGCGCGACCTGGTAGGCATTGTTGAGCGCAAGGATCGCAACGACCAGCGACACCGCCGTCGCGCCGCGGAGCAGACGGAACCGGCTGGCGAGGAATTTTTCCAGTCCGTCGCGCTCTTCATTCAGCCAGGCGCTTGCGGACAGGGTGGGATATTGGCGCGCGACCTCGACCGCGACCACCAGGGGAACAAGCAGGAAGAACAGATAGACGAACCGCAGATGCGAAAGGTAGACGTGCAAGGTGAAGACGATGAACAACGCCTTGGCCCAGCCGATCCGTAGCCTCGATGTCAGAAGCCCGAAAAAGGCCAGCAGTGTCGCGGCTTCCTGGAGGACCTGTTCCTGGGCATTGAACGGCCGCCACTCCAGGATCAGCGGCACAGCCTCATTGCCATAGGCGACGGTGAGCGTGGCCAGGATGGCCTGCACGCCATAAGGGTTTATCAGGCTGACCAACGGACAGAGCAGGCCAAACGCCACCCACTTCGCCAAAAGTGCGGGTTTCGACAGGCCGGTGCGCGCCAGGAGATCGAGGCCGGCGAAGGCAGCGATGATGAAGCTCAGGGTGAACGTGGCATGCAGGTTCGCCCACAATACGACCAGACCGAGCAGCCAGAGCGGCGGGGCCTTCTCGTCCCGCGCGGCACGAAACAGCATCGTCGTCCAGACGACGATGATCGGCAAGGTGAAGACGTGCGGGCGCGCCGTATAGATCGGGCTGATCAGGAATGCCGCGACGAATGCCAGCGCTACGGCCAGGACCGGTTTCAGATGCGCGCTGAGGAACCATCCCGACAGGAAGACCGCGAGACAGATCGTGCCGATGATCAGCGTGACGACGCCGTTCCAGCCGCCCGCGCTGTAGGCAAGGGCCAGCAGAACCTGCCCCAGCCATTCCTTGGCGATCCACGGTTGGCCGGCAAAGGTGTAGGAATAGGTGTCGACGGTCGGAAGCGTTCCGTTTGCCAGGAAATCCAGCCCCACTTTGACATGCCACCAGCTGTCGGGGTCCTGCAGGGTTGCGCTGGCAAAGGTTGCCAGAACCGTCGCCATGACACCCGCGCCGATCAGGCATAATATCAGCCTGGCGCGCTGTGCGTCCTCGAGCGGCGAGAACACCGGAACGATTGCCTCGACCTTGTTCATGTCGCCGCTCCAGGGGATTTCATGTCGATCGCGATCAAGACAGTGTCCTTTGCCGCGCCGACGAAGACGAAACGGGCCGAGCCGAGATAGAAGAGGACCGAGTAGAGGCAGTTTCCCGCCAGATGGACAAACGGATTTTCGACGATGCCGGCGGACATGGCGGCGACCACTATCGTCAGATTTGCGGTATAAGCCACAACGAAGGCAAGCGCATACCGCACGGCCGTGCCGGAGCGAAAACCGCCCGCACGGCCGAAGGTCCAGCGGCGGTTGAGGAAGAAGCCAAGGACAAGGCCGCCGGCATAGCCGGTCATGTTGGCGGCGATGTCGCCAAGGCCCAGCTTCAGCCCAGCCAGGATAAGACAATAGCCCAGAGCCGTGTTGAGCAGCCCGACCGCGCCGAACCGCAGCATTCTTGAAAAGCCGGCCGCAACAGCCGACCATATCCTGCCCATGGCGTTGCCGTTACCCACGGTCGACCCTTGCCTCAACGACGCGCCGCCCGTTTCACTATTTCCTGGAGGCGGTGGACTGGCAGGTCCTGGTCCTCGCCCGCCGCCTGGCTTCGTGAAACGATCTCGTTGATGAAATAAAGCGGTCGCCGCTTCGTCTCCATGTACATGCGGCCGAGATACTCGCCGAAAATGCCCAGCACCAGAAGTTGGACGCTGCCCAGGATAAGCATGATCGCGGCAAGGCTCGTCCAGCCCGGCAGAACATTGCCGATAGACCATTCGAACAGCGTATAGCCAAGCACGACCAGGCCGAGCAGGCCGAACATCATGCCCAGCAGCGAAGCGAAGCGCAAAGGCACGATCGAAAAGCTGGTCATTGCGTCGACCGCCAGAAGAACCATCTTCTTCAACGGGTAGTGCGTGGCGCCGGCAAAGCGCCGCTGCCGTTCATAGGGGAAGGCGACCTGCCTCAGCCCGATCCAGCTCACCATGCCGCGAATGAACCTGTAGCGTTCGGGCATCGCGACAAGATGGTCCAGCGCGCGGCGGCTCATCAGCCGGAAATCTCCGGAGTCCGGCGCGATCTCGACATCGACCATCCGGCCGAGCAGGCGGTAGAACATCGAGGCGGAGGCCAGCTTGAACCAGCTTTCGCCCTCCCGTTTCACCCTTTGGCCGTAGACGACGTCAAAGCCTTCATCCATCTTCGCCATCATCGCGCCAAGCAGTTCGGGCGGATCCTGGAGGTCGGCGTCGAGAATGAGGATGCGTTGGCCGCGGCAGAATTCCAGCCCAGCGCTCAAGGCGATCTGATGGCCGTAGTTGCGGGCAAGGTCGATGGCGACCACATGGTCGTCCTTTTCGGCCAGTTCGAAAATGGCCTCACGGGTGCCGTCGGTCGCTCCATCGATGACGAGAACGACCTCGTAGGAGAGGCTTTGCTCGAGGCATGCCGCGCTGACGCGTCGATGAAGCTCCGCCACGCCGTCGCGCTCATTGTAGCAAGGCACGACGACCGACAACATGGGTGCGCGGTGCGCGCCGATTTTTCCCGTTCCCACCAAAGCCTGGCTCCCCGCTTTGGAATGGCAATAGCGGCAATTGGTTAGAAAACAGAAAACAGGTAGCTAGGGGGTCGCGCGGCCGCCACGCTTTTGGGGCCGCCGGTGGCACGTATCACGAACGAACCGGCAGTTCCATGCGGATGCGGGCACCGCGCCATGAGCCCGCCAGGATCCGGATTGTTCCCTCGTGCAGCAGAGCGATCTGCCGGGCGAGGTCCAGCCCCAACCCCGCCCCGCGCGACTGCGGCTGCAGGCGATAGAAGGGCTCGAAGACATTCTCCCGCTCGTCCACGGGGATGCCCGGGCCTTCGTCGCGCACTTCGATGCCGCCAGTCCTGTCGATCGCAAGCGTGATGGTGCCGGCGCCGCCGCCATGCTCGATGGCATTGCGCACGAGGTTGGCGAGCGCCCGCTCGATCTGCAGCACGTTGACATCGACGCGTGTCTTGTCGGGCGAAGGCTCGAAGGCAAGGTCGTAGCCGGCCTCGATGGCGAGCGGCGCGAAGTCGGCCGCCACCCGTCTGACCAGATCATCGAGATCAACGATCTCGCGCTGGTCCGATGGGCGGTCGAGCAATTGATGGTCGAGCAGTTGCTGCGCAAGGTGCGACAGGCGCTCGATGTCATGCAGCAGCCGCGCGCTTTGCGGCTCCTGCCGCAGCAACTCGGCGCGGGTGCGCAGGATGGCGATCGGCGTGCGCAATTCGTGGGCCGCGTCGGTGAGGAAACGGTTGTGCCGGTCGTACCCCTGCGCGAGGCGGGCCAAAGCATCGTTGAAGGCATGCACCAGCGGCGCGATTTCCTGCGGCACGTGCTTGACCGGCAACTGCATCGCGCGGGTTCCGATATCGATGCGGGCAGCTTGGCGGACGGTTTCGACCAGGCCGGCAAAGGAGCGGCGCACGACGGCCGGTGTCGTCACCAGCGTGATCGCGCCCATGACGAGGACGATGGGCAACAGCAGGATCGCGACGACGAGCGCAAGCGCCGGCAGCGCGCGCTCCCAATTCCTGCTGCCGTCCGAATATCGGGCGACCTCCACCGTGGCCGAAATGTTGATCTCGAGCCCGTCGGTCTCCTGGCGCGAGGACTGCGTCGCGGCGATGATCCGGACCGCGCCGGCCCTGGTCGAAGCGTTTTCGATATACGCTTCCGGCCGCATGTCCTTGTCGGAGAATCCGATCGTGGCGTGGTCTGCCTCGCCGAGTAGGCCGCCGAAGTCCTTGGTGTAGACATCCGGTATCGTGCCGGAACGGACGCTCTGCCCGTGATCGTCGCGAACGATGTACCAGACATTGGGGAAGCTCCGGCGAAACGCCGCAAGATCTTCCGTTTCACGCACAATCAGGCCGCCGTCCTTGTCGCGTTCGACGGCATCCTTGACGGCCGCGACGGCAGCCTCGTTGTCGATGAGCAGGCTCGGATTGGCGATCCAAAGGGCTGCCGCGCAAAGCACGATGAAGAGGAGCAGCGTCGCGGCCTGCAGCAGGATCAGCCGGCGGATCAGGATCCATTGCAGCGAGCGCGGGCGCACCTTCTTCACGACGCCGCCCGCAGGAGGTAACCAAGGTTGCGGATCGCCCGGATCTCGATGCCGGCCGCGACGTCTTCGAGTTTGCGGCGCAGCCGCGAGACGTGCGCGTCGAGCGCATTCGAGCCGATCTCGTCGTCCAGGGCGTAGACGGCCTCCTCGAGTGCGCCGCGCATGATGGTCCGGCCCGGCCGGCGGATAAGCGTTTCAAGCACCAGCCTTTCACGCCGTGGCAAATCGAGCGTCTGATCCGCGACCAGCGCCTCGCGATGGCGGAAATCATAGGTGAGGCGGCCAACCATCGTCTGGTTGGCGCGCGAGGCGAACGAGCGCCGGTGCAGGGCATGGAGCCGCGCGACGAGTTCCACCGTGGCGAAGGGCTTGACCATGTAATCGTCGGCGCCGGCATCGAGCCCGGCAACCCGGTCGTCCAACCCGCTCATCGCCGTCAGCGCGATGACAGGCACATCCAGATGCAAGGCACGCAGGCGCGGGATCAGGCTGAGGCCGTCGCCATCCGGCAGCCGGCGATCCAACACCACGGCGTCGTGATGGCCCAGACGAGCCACCGCCTCGGCGTCGGCCAAGGTAGCGGCATGATCGACGATGATGTCCAGACGCTCCAGAGCGGCCTTCAGCACGGACGCCATTTCCGGTTCGTCCTCGATCAGCAGGACGCGCATCGGCGTTCTCCTTCACCCGCCGCCACAGGATTTGCAGCGCCGCCGTTCATTCGCATTCCAGCTTTGGCCGGCGGAAATTGGTGACGAACCAGCGGTCGCCGGAAGCGCGGGCATAAAATGTGTAGAAGCATTCCTGACGCTCGATATAGCCGGGCGTGTCGGTCTCTTCATAGATGGTTCCGTGTTTTGTGTGGCGAACCTCGCCGCTGGACGTTCCGGAAACCGCGGACGTCGAGACCTGGCGCCACTGATAGGCGCGCTCTCCCTGGCCGAGGTCGATGACCGCCGTTGGCGGACCGTAATCCAGAACGACCGATTCGACCGGTCGTCCGACATAGTTCTTCATGATGTCGGAGGCGCAGCCCGCCAAGGCGAATGCGATCGCTATGAACAGTAGCTTGGTCGTCCGTAGGCCGGGGCGATGCGTGGACATTGCTGTTCCCATGGTGAAAATTCACGCAAGAAACCTAGATTGCGAACATTACATCGACATTGCGACAAGCATGGAATGCTCCTTGCATCGAGGAAACGTCAGCGTCCGGACATCAACAACAAGACCGCGCGATGCCGTTGGGGCCATCGCGCGATCGAGGTCGGTCGCCTGCTGTTTAGAACCGGTAGTCGATGCCGGCTTTCAACTCATGGCTGCCGATCGTCTCCTTGGACCCGCCAAGCGCCGATGTCGTTTCCACCCCGGGGGTGCGGACATAGTCGTACTCGACCTTGGCCGAGAGGCCGCCGGCGAAGCCCAGCTCGATGCCGGCGCCGACGAGGTAACCCATCTTCCAGTCGTCGCTGCTCCTTACGCCGTCACCCTTGTCGAACTTGGTCATGGCCACGCCGCCGGTTCCGAACAGCAGGGTCTGGTCGAAACTCACGCCGGCCTTCGCCTTGGCCGCTCCGCGCCATTTTTCCTTGATCTTGCCGCCCCGGACATCGTGTTCGGCGCCGCCTAGATAGGAGCCTTCGATCTCGGCGCCGAGAACCGCTGAGCCCATCTGCTGGTTGTAGCCGGCCTGGACGCCGCCGCTGAAGCCGTTTCGACCGGCGAACGGGTTCGGCATCCTCGTGAAGGCCGTACCGCCGTGGATGCCGACATAGGCGCCGCTCCACTGGAAGGCGGGGGGATCATTGTAGGTGGGGGAAAAGTCGGCGGCCGTCGCCGGACGGAGAAGACAAAGGGCGATGGCACTCGCCGTCAGGACGATCTTTGCTTGAGGGGACACTACATTACTCCAACACGAACGCGCATCGGTGTCCGACACGCTGGTTAACTGTTGTGGACCCTGACCCTTCGGCGGTCAGGCTCCGATCGGCGTCTTTCAGGGATGGCTGCGCGGTTCCGGCGACCGGATTTAACCGGCTGTGGCGGGGCAGAGCGCCGTGCGGTCCGTCACCTGAAAGACGCCCGATATCTCGCAAGCGAAAATTGCACGCACATTGCGCAAAACTGGAGAATGACGATTTTGTGCTTTGTTTTCAATAAATTAAATTGAAACTGTTTACCTGTATTTAAGAATTGCGGCCTTCCGGAAGCCACACGGCCCGGCGCTTGAGCGGTTGGGACTCCCGATGGCGCCCACCATCTGATCGCGGCTTATCAATTCCCCCGCACCGGCCCCTGCGGCTTGATGGATGGCCGCCAAGCACGTATCTCTGCGCGGTGCCCATGGGTCCGGGCATCTCAATCGGGAGACGGCCTTGTCCGCACTGACGCGCTTTCTCGGCGACTCGCCGCTCAGGATTATTCTGAAGCTGCTGGTGGTATCCTTTCTCGTCGGCCTGGTCATGAACGCGTTCGGTTGGTCGCCGATGGACGTGTTCTACGGCATCCAGAAGTTCTTCATTGATCTATGGAATCTCGGCTTCCACGCCATCGACCGCTTCCTCGGCTACATCCTGCTCGGTGCCGCGATCGTGGTGCCGGCCTTCATCCTGCTCAGGATCGCCAACTACCGGAAGTGACCTTCAGGCATAGCCCGATGCGACCTCGAACAGGACGGCGTGGCGCGCGGCAAGTGCCGGCACATCGATGGAATAGCCGCCGCCGATGACACCGCACACGGGAATGCCGAGCGCCCGGAAATGGCCGACGACCATCCTGTCGCGGGCGCGCAGGCCCTTGTCGGAAAGCGACAGCCTGCCGAGCCGGTCCTCGGCATGGACGTCGACGCCCGCATTGTAGAAGACGATGTCCCAACGCGCCCCGGCCGACAGCTCCGGCAGGATGGAATCGAGCCTTTCGACATAGGCGGCGTCGCCCGTGCCGTCGGGCAGGGCAACGTCAAGGTCGGAGGCGATCTTACGCACGGGGTAGTTCCGCTCGCCATGCATGGAGAAGGTGAACACGCGTGGCTCGTCGCCCAGAATATCCGCCGTGCCGTCGCCCTGGTGCACGTCGAGATCGACCACCAGGATATTGTGTGCCGCGCCCTCTTCAAGCAGGACCAGCGAGGCGACGGCGACGTCGTTGAAAGTGCAGAAGCCGGCGCCTTGCGCGCGCCGCGCATGATGGCTGCCGCCGGCGGTGTTGCAGGCGATACCGTGACGCAAGGCAAGCCGCGCCGCCGCCACCGTGCCACCGGTGGCAAGCTGCGCGCGCAACGAGACGCGCGGGCCGACCGGAAAGCCGATCTCGCGCTCGATTTTTTCCGGGACCGAACAACTGATGACCTGCTCGACATAATCTGCCGCATGGGCGAGCTTAAGCCACGACGCAGGCGCGGGTTCGGCTGTGTTGAGCGCCCCGGCTCCGGCCAGGCCGCGTGCTCGCAGGGTCTCCATCAGCAGCGGATATTTGCTCATCGGAAAGCGATGGCTGGTCGCGAAGCCGGCGTCGTAGTCGGGATGGTGGACGATCTGCAGGGGCATGAACTGGGTCGGACGGTTTCGCCAGAGCGGGATTTCGGTTGGCCGCCGCGGAAGGGCGATTGCGCGGTGGCCGGAAAATGGGGCACATCGGTTCCCCGATCAAGCCGCAAATCAGCAAGGCAGCAATCCTTTGGACAAGGGCGCCATCCCAGCCGACGCCAAAGTATTTTCCGTCACCAACCGGTCGGTGCTTGCCATCGCCGTGCCGATGACGCTCGCCTATCTGACGACGCCGCTGCTCGGCCTCGTCGATACGGCTGTTGTCGGCCAGTTCGGTGACGCCGCCTTGCTTGGCGGCCTGGCCGCCGGCGCGCTGGCTTTCGACGTCGTCTTCACCACCTTCAATTTCCTGCGCTCGGGCACCACCGGCCTAGTCGCCCAGGCCTTTGGGCGTGGCGACGCGCTGGAGGAACAGGCGGTGTTCTGGCGCGCCGTGCTGATCGCGGTCGTCGCTGGCGTCGTGCTGGCAGCGCTTTCACCGCTTATCGCCGTTGGCGGCCGGTGGTTCATGGATGCCGGGCCGCGCGTCAGCGACGCGATGGGCGTCTACATCAGGATCAGGCTGCTTGCCGCCCCGTTCTCCCTGATCAACTACGCCATCCTCGGTTACGTGCTGGGGCGCGGCGAGGGCGGGCTCGGCTTGATCCTCCAACTGGTGCTGAACGGCACCAACATCGCGCTGTGCTTTCTGCTCGGCCTTGAGCTCGGCTGGGGTGTTTCCGGCGTCGCCTGGGCAACCGTCACCGGCGAATTGCTCGCCATGCTGCTTGGCCTCGCGATCGTGGTTCGCCGGTTCCGATCCACCCCGCCCTTGCCTCGGCAGCGCCTGCTCGATATGGGCGCCTTCCTGCGCATGCTGTCGCTCAACCGCGACATCATGATCCGCTCGTTCTCGCTGCTAGCCGCCTTCGCGCTGTTCACCCGTCAGGGCGCGCAGTTCGGCACGGTGACTCTGGCCGCCAATGCGGTGCTGATGAACTTCTTTCTCGTCGCCGGCTATTTCCTCGACGGGTTCGCTACCGCCGCCGAACAACTCGCCGGCCGTGCCGTCGGCGCGCGTGCCGAACAGCCCTTCCGGCGGGCAGTGCGGCTGACCCTGTTCTGGGGCCTTGGTCTGGCCGCTGTCGCGACGCTGGTGCTGCTCATGGCCGGCACCAACCTGATCGCCGTCGTAACGACGGCGCAGGAGGTCCGCGCCGTGGCCGATACCTACCTGCCTTGGGCGGCTTTCACCGCGCTGAGCGGTGTGCTCGCCTTCCAGATGGATGGTGTCTTCATCGGCGCGACCTGGTCGCGCGACATGCGCAACATGATGCTCTTGTCATTCCTTGCCTTTGCCGCCGCGCTGATCACGTTGGCGCCCGCCTTCGGCAATCACGGCCTGTGGGCGGCGCTGCACGTGTTTCTGCTGGTGCGGGGATTGAGCCTGCTGACAATTTTGCGGCTGCGGATGCAAACCGCGTTCAACTGAGCGGCTTCGACGTCCATCGGTCGAGATGGCTGTCGCGCAACTCGCGCATCGACCTGAGTTTTTCCGTCGCGGCAAAACGTGCCATCCCGGCGACGATCCGGCCCGGCAGCGCCGGTCCGCCATAAATCATGCCGGTATAGAGCTGGACGAGATCGGCGCCGGCACGGATCTTCTCCAGAGCCGTCTCCATTGAGTTGACACCGCCGACACCGATGATCGCCATCTCGGGCCCGAGCAGCTTGCGCATCCTGGCCAGCACGATGGTCGAGCGTTCGAATAGCGGCTTTCCCGAAAGCCCGCCTGTCTCTCGCGCGGCATCGTCGCCGCGCAGCACCGGCCGGGAAACGGTTGTGTTGGAAACGATGATGCCGTCGATCTGCTTTTCGATGACCTCGGCGGCGATATCTTCCAGCTCGGCCTCGGCCAGGTCCGGCGCGATCTTGAGGAAAATCGGCGGCTGCGCGGACGCTGCAGTGCGCGCGGCCATGACGCGCGACAGCAATTCGCCGAGTTGCTCGCGCGCCTGCATGGTGCGCAAGCCTGGTGTGTTGGGGGAGGAAATGTTGACGGCGAGATAGCTGGCATAAGCAGCAAAGCGAGAAACGCCGCTCTCGTAGTCGCCGACGCGGTCGGTGCTGTCCTTGTTGGCACCAATGTTGACGCCGACGATGCCGCCGCGTCCGATTCGCGCCACAAGCCGTTTTTCGGCGGCCGCATGGCCCTCATTGTTGAAGCCAAGCCGGTTGATGACTGCTTCATCCGACGTCAGCCGGAAGATGCGCGGCTTCGGGTTGCCGGCCTGCGGCAGCGGCGTCACCGTGCCGACTTCGGCAAAGCCAAAGCCGAGGCCAAGCAGCGCGTCGGGTACTTCGGCGTTCTTGTCGTAGCCAGCCGCCATCCCAAGTGGGTTCGGGAAATCGAGACCGCAAAGGCGGACCTTCAGCCTTGTATCGCGTACCGTCCGCGCGCCGCCCGGCAGGCCGCAGCGCAGTGCCGCGATCGACAGGCCATGCGCGGTTTCCGGATCGAAGGTGAACAGCAGTTTCTGGCCGATCCGGTCGAGCACGCTCATTGCCCCTCCAGAACCGGGAACTGGTGGGTACCGTCGGCCCCAAGCGGCAGCGGCTTGACCCAGAGCACCGCTTTCAGGTCGAGCACGCCGTAAAGATGCGGAAACAGCGCGCCGCCGCGCGAGATCTCGTATTTCAGCGCATCACCCAGGCTGGTTCCGTCGACGGCGACCAGCAGAAGGTCGGTCTGGCCCTGGAAATGCTTTGCCGCGGTTTCCCTGGCCTGCGCCGCCGTCGAAAAATGGATGAAGCCGTCGGCGATGTCGATCGGCGCTCCGGTGAAGCGGCCTTTGGCCTCGGCCTCGCGCCAAGGCGCTTGCGGAGTTATCTTGTAGATAATCTGTGACATGGTTGCGCTATAATCCGAACCAGTCGCGCGGGGAAGGCCACGCCAAGGGTCTTCCCCATTTCCGGCGCAAACATGCGATATTTGAGGCCTTGGCCATGGAGGACAACATGCGTCTGCAGCACATCTTGATCCCCGCCGCGCTCGTTTCGCTGGTCGCGGCTTCAGCTTATTCGGAAGAAACGGACCGCTACCGGCTGGAAAAGTCGGCCACCGGCTATATCCGCATGGATACGCAGACCGGCGCGATGTCGATCTGCGAGGAGCGTTCGGGCCAGCTCGTCTGCAAGATGGCGGCCGATGAACGCGCCGCCTACCAGGATGAGGTCGATCGCTTGCAGGCCTCGATGAAGGCGATGGACGAGCGCGTCACCAAGCTGGAGAATTCGCTCTCCGCCCGTCTCGAATCGAAACTGCCGAGCGAGGAGGATTTCAACACGACGATGAGCTACATGGAGCGCTTCCTGAAGAGCTTCATGGGCATCGTCAAGGATATGGACAAGGACAGTGGCGACGGCGGCCGGCTCAATTCGCAGAAGACCTGAGCGCCATAGACAAGGGAAAACGCGGCGCGCTGGCTTTGCCGCTTGAAACCAGTGCGCAGCCTCTCATAATCGTCCAACTGATCCCGCGAAAAGCAGTAAATCGGGGATTCGGGGAGGGACATTTGCCGTCAGGCTATTCTTTCGTCATCGCCGACGATCATCCGCTGTTTCGCGGCGCGCTGCGCGAGGCGCTTGCCGGCATCGGCAATGTCGCCGCCATCCATGAGGCAGGTGATTTCGAAAGCGCCAAGGCGCTGGTCGTGGCCAATGAAGATGTCGATCTGGTGCTGCTCGACCTGTCGATGCCCGGCGCCAGCGGCCTCTCCGGCCTGATCTCGTTGCGCGGTATCCATCCGGCGGTGCCGCTGGTCGTGGTGTCGGCGCATGACGACCCGGCGACCATACGGCGCGCGCTCGATCTCGGCGCCTCCGGTTTCATCTCCAAGTCGGCCAGCATGGAGGAAATCCGCGGCGCCGTGCAGTCGGTGCTTGCCGGCGATATCGCGGCACCTGTCGGCGTCGATCTCGGTGTCGAACGCGATCCCGAAATATCGGACCTGATCAAACGATTGCAGACGTTGACCCCACAGCAGACCCGGGTGCTCGGCATGCTGGCCGAGGGCCTGCTCAACAAGCAGATCGCTTATGAACTCAGCGTCTCCGAGGCGACGATCAAGGCGCACGTCTCGGCCATATTGCAAAAACTCGGCGTCGACAGTCGCACCCAGGCGGTGATCCTGCTGTCCAAGATAGGCAGTGACCCGCTGCGGCCGGCGGGCTGAGTGCCGGCTGCTTGGCTCAGTTGGAACTTACCTTCGGCTCGCCGCATCGGCCTATTCCGAGGCGCTCGCCGACATGTTCCGCGCCTATCCCAAAACCCTGGGGCACCAAATCTGGTCCTGGCGCTTCGACGTCACTCCGCCGCCCGCACCATCGGCCTGAACCTGGCCATCATCGAACGCAGCACCGCCGGCTTCAACGGCTTGTTGATCATCGGGATGTCCAGGCCTGCCGCGGCTGCTCGTACCTCATTGGAACGGTCGGCCGTGACCAGCACGGCCGGCAGGTCGTCGCCGTGAGTGGCTCGCAGCCTGATAATGATGTCGAGACCGGTTTCGCGGTCGAGATGGTAGTCGGCAAGCACGATGTCCGGACGGTCGATCGCGGCCCTCTCCAGATCCTCCGAGCCGGTCACCGTGGCTACATTGCAGCCCCAGCCCTCGAGCAGCAGCCGCATGCCCTCGAGGATACGGATGTCATTGTCGATGCACAGCACATTCAGGCCGGAGAGCGAAGCCGTCGCGCGGGCAGGCGCCTTGGTCTCGACCTCGCGTCGCGGCACCTGCGCGGCCGCCACCGGCAGGATGACGGAAAACCGCGTGCCCTTGCCCGGGTTGGAGAAGATACGAATCTCAACCCGCAACACCCTTGCGATGCGGTCGACGATCGAAAGGCCAAGACCAAGACCTTCTGCTTCGCGTGCGCCTTCGTCCAGTCGGGTGAACTCATGGAAGACGGTGTTCAGCTTGTCACCGGCGATGCCAATGCCGGTGTCGATGATCTGGATCTCCGCCAGTTCGCCGCGCCGCCGCACGCCGACCAGGATGCGGCCCTGGCGCGTGTACTTGATGGCATTGGAAACCAGGTTCTGGATCAGGCGGCGCAACAGGTTGCGGTCCGTCATCACGGTCAGTGAGGAAGCTATGATGATCAGCTCGAGCTTCTTTGCTGCGGCCATCGGTCGAAAGTCATTGCCGATCTGGCTGAGCAGCCCGTCGAGGTTGAAGGCGGTATCGTCCGGCTTCATGGCGCCGGCATCGAGGCGCGAGATGTCGAGCACGGCGCCGAGAATGGTCTCGACCGATTCCAGCGAGGATTCGATGTTGATGGCAGCCTTGCCCGCCGGACCCTTGCCGGCCTTCTCGATCAGCGAGGAGCAATAGAGCCGGGCGGCGTTCAAGGGCTGCAGGATGTCGTGACCGGCGGCGGCAAGGAAGCGCGTCTTGCCGAGATTGGCCTCTTCGGCGAGCATCTGGGCCTGCGCCAGTTCCTCGTTGACCCGGGTCAATTCCTCGTTGACCCCAGTCAGTTCGATGGTGCGGGTCTTGACGCGCTGCTCCAGNTCGTTGACCCGGGTCAATTCCTCGTTGACCCCAGTCAGTTCGATGGTGCGGGTCTTGACGCGCTGCTCCAGTGATTCATTGGCACTTTTCAGCGCGAGATCCTGTTCGACGCGGCCGGAAATGTCGGCATAGGTGGCGACAATGCCGCCGTCAGGCATCGGGTTGGAGCGCAGTTCGAGGATGCGGCCGCTGGTCTTCAGCTCCATCTGCCAGGGGCTGACGAAGCTGGTCAGCCGGTTGAGCATCGTCACGCGCTGGTCGGTGGGAATGTCGCCGCGTTCGGCCAGATGGCGAAGGATCTGGTCGAGCGAAACGCCGACCTGGCCCATCTCGTCGGGCAGGTCGAACAGCGCCCGGTACTGGCGGTTCCAGCAGATCAGCCGGAAATCGCGGTCGAAGACGGTAATGCCTTGCTCCATCTGGTCGAGCGCGATCTGCAGCAGGTCGCGGTTGTGCTGCAGCGCTTCCGTGGCGTCGTCGAGCAGGCGGAAGGCGTCGCGGGATTCGCGGTCGTGGCGCCGGAACAGCAGCGACAGGATCAACCGTGCCGAGGAGGAGCCGACGGCGCTGGCCAAAAGCTGCTCGGAAAAGCGGATGACGTCCATGCTGGCCTGCTCGTTGCCATGCAGCGAGGTACCGTTGCTCTTCTCGAAAGATTGAAACGACCGCTCGGTCCGTTCGACGCCGAGATAGCGTGCGATCGTATCCTTGAGGTCGTTGACGGTGATGGCGGTGCGGAAGCGGCGCAGGCTCGGCATCGGTCCGGCTTCACGAGGCACGAAGATTGAGGCCTGGATGCGCTCCAGCGGCACCGACGCGCGCGACAGTGAGCCGAAGACGAAGAACAGCGCGTTGACCGACAGGCTCCACAGCACGCCGTGGTTCAGCGGCTCGGCGACGGTGCCGAACAATGCCTGCGGCCGCAGTGCCTCGAAGCCGAACAGTCCGTGGACGATGATGCCAGTATCGGGCGCGACGAGCGACGGCACCAGCAGCGTGTAGCCCCAGACCAGGATGCCGGCGACCATGCCGAGTGCGGCACCGCGGCCATTGGCGCCGCGCCAGATCAGCCCCCCGATCAGGGCAGGGGCGAACTGCGCGATCGCCGCGAAGGACATCAGGCCGATCGAGGACAGCCGGGCGCTGTTGGTGCTCTCGCGATAGTAGAGAAAGGCGATGAACAAAAGGATGAAGATCGACGCCCGCCGCACGTTGAGGATGAGCGTCGACCAATCCTCGTTCTCGGAAGTGGTCGTCCGCAACAGCCGGCGCACGAACAGCGGGATGATCAGGTCGTTGGAGATCATGATCGACAGCGCCACGCTCTCGACGATGACCATGGCGGTTGCCGCCGACAAGCCGCCGATGAAGGCGGTCATGGCCAGGAAATCGTGGCCGCTGAACAGCGGCAGCGACAGCACGTAAAGGTCGCTGCTCGTCCTCGCGCCGACCAGCGTCAGGCCGGCAAAGGCGATCGGCAGCACGAACAGGTTGATCGCCACGAGATACAGCGGGAACACCCAGGTCGCGGTGCGCAGTTCGGCCTCGCTGCGGTTCTCGACGATAGTGACGTAGAACTGCCGCGGCAAAAGGATGATGGCAAAGCCGCTCAGGCACGTCAGCACCAGCCAGGTGGCCAGCGATGTCGAATAGCCCATTGCCTGCCGCACCTGGCCGTTCTCGGCCAGCCGGTCGAACATGTCGCCGGGGCCGCCAAAGATCAGGAAGGTGACCGTGAGGCCGATGGCCAGGAAGGCGGCAAGCTTGACCACGGTCTCGACCGCCACCGCCAGCACCAGCCCGTCCTGGTGTTCGGTGGCATCGGCATGGCGCGTGCCGAACAGGACCGCGAACAGCGCAAGCAGCATGGCGACAACCAGCGAGATGTCGCTGACAAACGGATCGAAGGACGGCGGCGACCCAGTATAATGCTCGACCATCAGGCTGACCGAGCCGGAGATCGCCTTCAATTGCAGCGCGATATAGGGCACGGCCCCGATCGTGGCGATCAGCGTGGCGATCGCGGCCACGGTGAAGCTCTTGCCGTAACGCGCGCCGAGGAAATCGGCGACCGAGGTGATCTTCTCGGTCTTGGCCAGCCGCACGATGCGGTTGAGCAAGGGAAAGCCGAACACGAACACCAGCACCGGGCCGGTATAGATGCCGAGGAACTCGAGGCCGCGTTCCGAGGAAAGGCCGACCGAGCCGAAGAAGGTCCAGGACGTGCAATAAATGGCAAGGCTGAGCGAATAGATGAAAGGTCGCGCCCGGCTGGGCCCTGACAAGGCAGAGCGGCGGTCGCCCAGGCTGGCGATGGCGAACAGCAGCGTCACATAGGCGATCGCGATGATGACGATGAACAAGCCCTGCACGCCGGCAAGATCCTCCTGCGCCGATTTTCACCTGGCCGGGTCAGACGCAACCACAGCTTGGGCGCCAAGTCCATCGCGGCTTTCGGCGCATGCGGCGGTGATTTCCGGCGGGTTGCCCTCGGGGTAGGGCGAAAGCGGTTGTTTTCCTCTTTTAGCCAATGGTGCAACCCAAGGTTTTTGTTATGGTGCCCCTAGGGCGATGCCGTAAGGACGGAACGGCAGCACGGCCGGTCGGGACAGGAGGGTCGAATGCTGAGAGAATTTCAGGAATTCATTTCCAAGGGCAACGTGATGGACTTGGCCGTTGGCGTCATCATCGGCGCTTCCTTTGGCACTATCGTCAAGTCACTCGTCGACGACGTCATCATGCCGATTGTCGGTGCGATCTTCGGCGGACTGGATTTCAACAATTATTTCCTGCCCCTGTCCTTGGACAACAAGGCTACGACGCTGGCTGATGCCAAGGCGCACGGCGCCGTGCTCGCCTACGGCAGCTTTATTACCGCGGTGCTGAACTTCCTTATCCTCGCCTTCATCATCTTCCTCATGGTCAAGGCTGTGAACAATTTGCGCAGGCGGCTTGAGCGCGAGAAGCCCGCGCCAGCGGCCGCGCCACCGCCGGCCGATGTGCAGCTTTTGACCGAAATCCGCGATCTGTTGGCCAGGCGATAGACGGATAGGGTTCTTCTGGACCAAAACCCCGGTCGTTGGCGGCCGGGGTTTTCTGTTTTCGCATCTGGTAAACAGCACCCACGAACGCCCCCGAGACAATGGACCTGCCCATGACCTTGATCCAGACCCTGCGCCCCGAGGCCCTGGCCGCGCCTGAAAGCGGGATCGTGGCCGTCGTCAATTATGGGAGATTGCGCGAAGGACTGATTCCGCTTTGGGCCGGCGAGGGCGACCTGCCGACGCCGTCCTTCATTACCGATGCGGCGTCGAAGGCGCTGGCCGGCGGCGAGACGTTCTACACTTGGCAGAGGGGCATTCCCGATCTCAGGCAGGCCCTGGCACGCTACTACGAAAGGCACTTCGCCAAGACCTTCGCCGAGGAGCAATTCATCGTCACCGGCTCCGGCATGCATGCCATCCAGCTGGCGCTCGACGCGCTGGCGGGACCCGGCGACGAAGTTATCTACCTGTCGCCGGCCTGGCCGAATTTCGACGCTGCCGCGGCAATCGCGGGTGCCGTGCCGGTGCCGGTCACACTCGACCATTCCGGAAATGGCTGGTCATGCGACGTCGAGAAGATCGCGGCGGCGGTCACACCGCGCACGAAGGCCTTGTTCATCAACACGCCGTCCAATCCGACCGGCTGGACCGCCGACCATGAGACCTTGCGGGCGATCCTCGATCTCGCCCGCGCCAAGGGCCTGTGGATCATCGCCGATGAGATCTATTCGCTGTTCCACTATGGTCACGGCCGCGCGCCGTCCTTCCTCGACATCGCGGAGGCGGAAGACCGCATCCTGTTCGTCAACAGTTTCTCCAAGAACTGGGCGATGACCGGCTGGCGCGTCGGCTGGATCAAGACGCATCCAAGCCTGCAGCAGGTGTTCGAGAACCTGATCCAGTATTCGAACTCGGGCGTCGCCCAGTTCATGCAGCGCGGCGCGGTCGCGGCGCTCGACGAGGGCGATGCTTTCGTCGCCGAACAGGTGGAGCGGGCGAGGCAAGCGCGCGATCTGGTCTGCGGTATTCTCGGCGAAACCGGTAAGGCGCGCTTCACCGTACCGCAGGGCGCCTTCTACCTGTTCTTCACCGTCGACGGCATAACGGACTCGCGGGCAGCCGCTTTCGAAATCGTCGACAAGGCCAATGTCGGCCTGGCGCCCGGCACCGCCTTCGGTCCCGGTGGCGAAGCGTTCCTGCGGCTGTGCTTCCACCGCCGCCTCGACCAGCTCGAGGATGCGGCAAACCGGCTGGCAAGGTGGATGAAGACTGTCTGAACGCTGACGAAGCCTGAATTGAAAGCCGCGTCCGCTGGCCGTCGGAGTGGAGTTTCAAACGGGCTTCAGCCGCCTGACTTCAGCCGCCTGACTTCAGCCGCCTGACTTGGGCACCAGCAGTGGAATGATGCGGTCGCTTTTGGCCACCGACGGCCGTCCCGCCGAACCGTAAGGGATACCGAGCGCGTCCCAGGTTTCGACCAGCGCGTCCTGCAGTTCGGCGANGAGCAGGCGGTCGCTCGCCATCTTGCAGAGTTCAGGATCGCCAACCAGCACCGGCACGATATGTGTCGGCGACTCCATCACCGGCAGACCGGCCGCCGACAGGATCTGCTTGGTTCGGCTCGCCTGCTGCTGCTGGGCGTCGCGCTCGGCCTGCGAGCGCTTCAGGTGGCGGATCGACGTGGTGGACGCGGCGGCGATCGCCGGCGGAAGCGCGGTGGTGAAGATGAAGCCCGGCGCATAGGAGCGCACCGCGTCGATGACGGCGCTGGTGCCGGTGATGTAACCGCCAAGCGTCCCGAACGCCTTGGCCAGCGTGCCTTCTATGATGTCGATGCGGTCGGCCAGGCCTTCGCGCTCGGTGATGCCGCCGCCACGCGGTCCATACATGCCGACGGCGTGGACCTCGTCGATATAGGTCAAGGCGTTGTAGCGTTCGGCAAGTTCGACNAGCGCGGTGGTGAAGATGAAGCCCGGCGCATAGGAGCGCACCGCGTCGATGACGGCGCTGGTGCCGGTGATGTAACCGCCAAGCGTCCCGAACGCCTTGGCCAGCGTCCCTTCTATGATGTCGATGCGGTCGGCCAGGCCTTCGCGCTCGGTGATGCCGCCGCCGCGCGGTCCATACATGCCGACGGCGTGGACCTCGTCGATATAGGTCAAGGCGTTGTAGCGTTCGGCAAGTTCGACGATCTCCTTGATCGGCGCGATATCGCCATCCATCGAATAGACGCTTTCGAAGACGATCAGCTTGGCGCGTTCGCGCCCCGCCGTCTGCAAAAGGCTTTCCAGATGCGCGACGTCATTGTGGGGGAAGATCTTTTTCTCGGCGCCCGAGCGTCGCACGCCTTCGATCATCGAGGCATGGTTCAGTTCGTCCGAGATGANGGAAGATCTTTTTCTCGGCGCCCGAGCGTCGCACGCCTTCGATCATCGAGGCATGGTTCAGTTCGTCCGAGATGATCAGGCAATTGGGCAAAAGCCGCGCGATGGTCGAGATCGAGGCTTCGTTGGAGACGAAACCGGAGGTGAAGACGAGTGCCGCCTCCTTGCCATGCAGGTCGGCAAGCTCATGCTCGAGCTCGACCAGCGGGTTGGACGTGCCGGAAATGTTGCGGGTGCCACCGGCGCCCGAACCCATCTTGCCGGCCGCGTTCTGGAATGCGGCGATCACGTCAGGATGCTGGCCCATGNCGTGCCGGAAATGTTGCGGGTGCCACCGGCGCCCGAACCCATCTTGCCGGCCGCGTTCTGGAATGCGGCGATCACGTCAGGATGCTGGCCCATGCCGAGATAGTCGTTGGAGCACCAGACGGTGATTTCCTCGGCGCGGCCGTTGGAACGCCAGATGGCGCGCGGAAACTTGCCCGCGATACGCTCCAGGTCGGCGAAGACGCGGTAGCGACGCTCGGCATGGAGCTGATCGATCGCTTCCTCGAAAAACCGCTGATAGTTCATGTCGACTTCCCAATTTTGCGCGGCATCATAATCATTGGCCTTTTGGCCGTCCACCGGGCCATTTTGGTCAAAATGCCACGCCCCGCACCTGTTTCTAACGTTGGCGGGTCGTGGCCTATTCCACTTCACGACACGCTCAGTCGATCACTTTTGTTTCCGCACGATGCCACATCAAGTGAACGCCGGTTACCTCTCGTTCTAATGGCCATCCGCCGGGCTTTCCAGTAAGGCGGTTGTTGAGACAGTTTCGGATAAATCTTGGGTAAGCGAGGACTTGGGATGACGGTTTTGGTGACAGGCGGCGCCGGCTATATCGGCAGCCATATGGTCTGGGAATTGCTGGATGCGGGCGAAAGCGTGGTCGTTCTCGACCGCCTTTCCACCGGCTTCGAATGGGCAGTGGCGCCAGAGGCAAAGCTGATTGTCGGCGATGTCGCCGACAAGGAATTGGTCGGCGGGATCATCCGGGACAATCATGTCGACGCCATCATCCATTTCGCCGGCTCCATCGTGGTGCCGGAATCGGTAGCCGATCCGCTCGCCTACTACGAGAACAACACCTCGAAGACTCGCACGTTGATCGAAACCGCGGTCCGCGAGGGCGTGCCGAATTTCATCTTCTCCTCGACAGCCGCCGTCTATGGCGGCGCCGGGCTGGAGCCGGTGCGCGAGGATGCGCGCCTGGCGCCGGAATCGCCCTATGGCCTGTCCAAGCTGATGAGCGAGTGGATGCTGCGCGACGCAGGCCTTGCGCACGACATCAGCTACACGGCGCTGCGCTATTTCAACGTCGCCGGCGCCGACCCGAAGGGCCGCACCGGCCAGTCCACTCCGGGCGCCACCCATCTGATCAAGGTCGCCTGCGAGACCGCGCTTGGCAAGCGACCCTTCATGCAGGTCTTCGGTACCGACTATCCGACGCCGGACGGCACCTGCATGCGCGACTATATCCACGTCAGCGATCTGGCCGCGGCGCATCGCCTGGCTTTGCAGCGACTGCGCGCCGGGGGCGCCAGCCTCGTCGCCAATTGCGGCTACAGCCATGGCTATTCGGTGCTCGAGGTGATCGAAAGCGTGCGGCGCGCCTTCGGCCATGATTTCGAGGTCAGGATGGGCGACCGGCGTCCCGGGGATGCCGCGGCGGTGGTTGCGAATTCCGATCTCGCCCGGTCCGAACTAGGCTGGACCCCGCAGCGCGACGATCTCGACCAGATCGTCAACGACGCGCTGGCCTGGGAACGCATCCTGACCAGCAAGAACTCCGCGCGGGGCTGAGCGCGCTTTCCCCAGGGGGCTCACAAGCCCAGGGCTCGCAAGGCGCGCGGCGAAGCGATATGCAAGTATTCGCGACACGGCGTGGAGGCGCGGTGCCGCGAAGAGGTTTGGGGGATGGCATGAAGATAACGGTGCTTGGAGCCGGCGTCGTCGGTACGGCGGCAGCCTACTATCTGGCCGCCGACGGCCACGAGGTCACCGTCATCGAGCGTCATGCCGCGCCGGCGCGAGGCACCAGCCAGTCGAACGCCGGGCTGGTGTCTCCAGGCGACGCCACCGCCTGGGCCTCGCCGGCTGCACTCAAGACGTTCCTGCGCGGGCTCTACAATCATGATCTCGGCATCAAGGTGCGGCTGCGCTTCGATCCCTATTTCCTCGCCTGGAGCCTGCGCTTCCTGCGCCAGTGCACGGTGGCCCGCCTGCGGGCCAACAGCCAGGTCAAGCTGCGGCTGGCGCTCTATTCGCGCGACTGCATCAACGCCATATCCGCCGATACCGGCATCCACTACGACGAGCGCAAGAAGGGCATTCTCTACTTCTTCCGCTCGCAGCACAGTCTCGACACCGGCACCGACAATTACCGCTACCTCGCCGAGCATGGCCTGCCGATCGAGATCGTCGGCCGCGACCGGCTGGTCGAGCTTGAACCAGGTCTAGCCGGGGTGAAGGAAAAGATCGCCGGCGGTGTCTACTCGCCGATCGACCAGACCGGTGATTCCCGACAGTTCGTGGAAAACCTCGCTGCCTATGCCGCCGAGAAGCTCGGCGTGAGATTCCTTTATGGGACGACGGTCGAGGGCCTCGACATCGAAGGCGACCGGGTGCGTGCCGTGATGACTTCGGCCGGACCGATCGCCGGCGATGCGGTGGTCATATCGATGGGGCCGGAGAGCGGCCTGCTCGGCCGGCGCTACGGTATCGACCTGCCGGTCTATCCGGTGAAGGGCTATACCGCGACGATTCCGCTGGAGGATGAGAGCAAAGGCCCGACCATGGGCGGCGCCGACGAGGATCAGCTGATGGCCTATTCGCGCCTCGGCAATCGATTGCGGTTGGCTTCGACCGCCGAATTCACCGGCTTCGACCGCACCCACAAGCCCAGCGACTTCGCCACCATGTTCAGGACCGGCAAGGACCTGTTCCCCGGTGCTTTCGACGAGAGGAAGGCCGAGCTATGGGCGGGTTTGCGGCCGATGATGCCGAATTCGGTGCCGGTCATCGGCCAGGCGAAACACAGTAACCTTTACCTCGACACCGGCCATGGCCATGTCGGCTGGACCATGGCGTGCGGCTCGGGAAAATTTCTAGCCGACATCGTCGCTGGCCGCAGGCCGGAGATCGACCCGCACGGGCTTGTCTACAGGGGATAAGATGTCGGGACCGCAAGTCGCCATCGACCTTGGCCGCATCGAGCGCAATGCCCGCACCATTGTGGACCGCTGTGCGCTTTCGGGCATCAAGGTTTTCGGCGTCACCAAGGGTACTTGCGGCATGCCGCAAGTGGCGCGCGCCATGCTGCGCGGCGGCGTCTCCGGGATCGCCGAGTCGCGTTTCGAAAACATCCGCCGGCTGCGCGACAGCGGTATCAGCGCGCCGATCATGCTGTTGCGCAGCCCGCCTATGGCGCGCGTCGAGGAGGTGGTGCGCACCGTCGACGTCAGCCTGCAGTCGGAACTGACGATCATCCGCGAGATCTCGCGTATCGCCGAGCGTATGGGCCGCGTCCACGACATCATGCTGATGATCGATCTCGGCGACCTCCGCGAAGGCATCTGGCCGAACGACCTCATCCCCACGGTCGAGCGGATTCTCGACATGAAGGGCGTGCGCATCGCCGGCATCGGCACCAATCTCGGTTGCTTCGGCGCCATCATGCCGACAGAGGAAAATCTCGGCCAGCTCGTCGCCCATGCCTACAAGACCGAGCGTCTGTCCGGCAAAAGCCTGGAGTTCATCTCCGGCGGCGCGTCGTCGTCCCTGCCGCTGCTGCTTGAAGGCAAATTGCCGGCCGGCATCAACAATTTGCGCGTCGGCGAAGCGATCCTGCAGGGCGGTGTCGAAACCTTCCGCGATGTGCCATGGGCGGAACTCGAACCCGATGCCTGCCGGCTGACCAGCGACGTCATCGAGGTCAAGCTTAAGCCGTCGCGGCCGATCGGCACCTCCGGTTACGACGCCTTCGGCAACCAGCCGATCTTTCTCGACCAAGGCGACAGGCTGCGCGCCATCGCCAATATCGGCCGCGAGGATGTGCTGGTCGAAGGGCTGATCCCGATCGCCATGGGGATAAGGGTGCTCGGAGCCTCCAGTGACCATCTGCTGCTCGATGTGCAGGATGCGGACCCGCCGCTCGCCGTTGGTGACCGCGTCGCCTTCCGCATGAGCTATGGCGCCATGCTGCTGGCGATGACCTCGGAATATGTCGAAAAGGCGCCTATGCACGATGTCGCGGATTTCTCCGGCCGCAAGATGGTGTCGATCTCGGCCGAAGCGGAAGCCGCTCGCATCCTCGCGCGCGAAGCAACTGGCGCCCGGTTGGAGGCGATGAATTTCGACGTCGTCGAACTGGCCGATATCGATCGGCCGCCCTCGGGCCTGATCCGGTTCTCCGCCGGCGCCGATCGTCGCATCGCGCACAAGGCGCTGACCGCAACGGCCCGCGCGACCCACTCCTTCGGCCTGATCTGGATCGATTCCATCGCCGCGCTGATGCCGGAGGACGAAGATGGCATCGACCTGCCGGAGGCGTCGGTACTGGCGCGCTCGCTTGGCCTCGACCACAAGGCCGGCGCGCTGCAGCCGCAGCTGTCGCCGGAAAACGTCGTAATCATCGGGCTGCGCCATGCCGACCCGGCGGAAGTGCGGGTTCTGAAGGATTCGCGCGTCTCGGCCTTCACGATGACCGATATCGACGCCATGGGCATGCGCGACCTGATGCACGAGGCAATCCGCATCGCCACCTCGGGCACGCAAGGGTTTCATGTCAGCTATTCGCCCACGGCGACCGAATTCGCCGGCTGGGCGGCTGGCTCCGGCGGCCTCACCGTGCGCGAGACGCATCAGGCGATGGAGGCGATCGCACTTTCCGGCGGGCTGCTGTCGATGGATGTCTCCGGCCTGAGTACCGATCTGGAGCCCAGGATCGGTAGCGACGCGGTCAACTTCGTCATGTCCGCCTTTGGCAAGCGGATTCTCTGATCAGCCAATAGCCTCGACGGCCGCCCGCCACGAGATGATATACTCCGCCCAGGCCGGATCGGCCGGCCGCTCCTGTGTTTGACCTTTGCCATGCGCCGCGCGCTGGTTGGATGCCAGCAGGGCAGCCCCGATGCTGGTGCCGGTAGCGGCCTCCGATGCGATGACCGCGCGGCCAGTGCCCGCGGCAAGCATCCGCGTGAACAATTGATTGCGCGCGAAAGGCCCCTCGACGGTCGTCGGGCCATCGCCGCCGACGAGGTCGAGGCAGGTCGCCGTCATCAGCGCCAGATAGAAGGAGATGGCGGCAAAGCGTTGGCCGGGAGGGATCGCCTCGCCCTTGCGCCAGGCGGTGGTGTGATGCGGAAACGGCCCCGAGCCTTGCTGGATCGAAGGCAAAAGCAAAGTCTTGCGCGCCAGCACCGCGGTGACATCGCTGTCGCTCCAGCTCTGCGCCGAGCCTTCGGTCAGCAGCGAGAATTCGCGGCCGCCCATGAACCGCGCGGAGGGCACGGGGTCGCCGAGCGCATTGACATTGACCAGCGTATCCCTTGCCGGATCGAGCGCCACCGTCTTGCCGCCGACCGCCATTGACACCACCCAGGTGCCGGTCGAGACCACGCAGAAGGGCGGCGCGTCTGACAGGAGATGCGGCAGCAGCGAGGCGTTGGAATCGTGCAGGCCGCAAAAGACCGGGGTTTGTGGATCGAGCCCGGTCCGCTGCGCAAGCGCGGGCAGGATCGAGCCAAGACGATCGCTGGCCGGCCGCACGGGAGCCATCAGCTCGCGCCAGCCCAGGCGATCGACCAGCGCCGAAAAATCCCCCGTCCAGGGGTTCCACATATCGGTGTGGCAGCCGAGCGAGGTGACCTCGTTGGCGGCGACGCCGGTCAGGCGCAGCGCCCAGTATTGCGGGTACATCAGCATCGCGGCGGCCCGGGCGAACTCCGTCGGGAAACTTTGCTGCTGCCAGAAGAATTGCGCGCCAAGATTGAGGCCGAGCGGCAGGCGCGGCGAGCCGGTCTCGGAGAAGGGCGGGCGGATCGCGTCATAGCCGGCCGCGAGCTCATCGGGCCCACCGTATTCATAGTCGAGGACAGGCAGCACCAGCTCGCTCCTGGCATCGACCACCACGCCGGTTGCGCCATGCGTGGTGATCGAGATAGCGTCGATGCGCTGTTCGCGATTGAGGTCGGCAAGGCTGTCGAGGATAAACGCCCAAAGCGCGTCGACATCGTGATGCGGGTAGGGCGCTTGTCGCGCCGGCGAGTTCGCCACCCGGCGCAGCGTCACCTCGCTCAATGTGGCGAGATCGACCAGCGCCACCTTGGCGTTGGTCTTGCCGATGTCGATGACGGCGATGTGGCGGACCGCGCTCATTCCATATGGAACATTATTTCCAGCGGCACCGCCACCGGCTCGTTATCCGGTTTCGTCTCCATGATGTCGGCCATTTCAGCCCACCAGCGCTGCATCACCGGATGCTTCGGCAGATCGTCCATGCCGTGGCCATCGCGCCGCCACAGCACGGCGAACAGGATGTTCGTCTCCTCGTCCAGATGGATGGAGTAGTCGGAGACGCCGGCCTGCTTCAGCAACGCGACCAGCGACGGCCAGATTTCATCGTGGCGCTTTTTGTACTCGGCCTTCATGCCGGGTTTGAGCATCATCTTGAATGCGTATTTCTCGGGCATCAGGCCAGGCGTCCCCCGCGCAGCCGCCGCCAGACGATCGGCAGCGCGATGACGATGATCAGCAGCAGGCCGATGAAGATCGACATGACGATGCCGGGCACGTTGAGCAGGCCGAGCCCGAAGGTCACCAGCCCCATGATCAGGGCGGCAAGCACCACGCCGAGGATGCTGCCGGCGCCGCCGAGGATGCTGACGCCGCCGAGCACCACCATGGTGATGACCTCCAGCTCATAGCCCTGTGCGATCGACGGACGCGTCGAGCCGAGCCGCGACGTGATCAGCACCGAGGCGATGCCCGACATCAGGCCGGTCAGGCAAAACAGGATGAATTTTATGCGGCCGACGCGCACGCCGGAAAACTGCGCCGCGACCGGATTGTTGCCGATCGCGAAGACCCGGCGGCCGAAATTCGTGCGGTGCAGCAGGAACCAGTAGACAACCGCGGCGATGAGGAAGAGCACCAGTTCGAACGACACCACCCACCAGACATAACCCTGGCCGAAGAACGCGAAGCTTTCGGGATAGCCCTTGTAGGCCTGGTCACCGAGAATGATGAAGGCGATGCCGCGAAACAGGCTCATCGTGCCGATGGTGACGACGATGGACGGCAGGCCGAGCCGCGTGACCAGCAGTCCGTTGAAGGCGCCGCAGCCGAGCCCGACGACGACGCCGATCAGGACAAGCCCCGGCGTGCCGGCGCCGGCCTGCACCGCCATGCCCATCATGGTCGAGGCGAGCGCGATGATGGCGGCCACCGACAGGTCGATCTCGCCTGAAATAATCAGCAGCGCCATGGCGAACGCGATCAGGCCCTTCTCGGTGAAATTGAAGGTGAGATCCGACAGCGAATACGGGTCGAGGAAATAGGGTGAGGCGAAACTGTTGATGGCAAAGATGGCGATGGCCACCACGACCAGCAGCGCTTCCCAGGAAAAGATCGCCGAAGAGAGCGGTTTGTCGAGCCGGTCGGGAATGTGGCGAGGGGCAGGGACGTCGGTCATGCCGCTTCAACTTTCTTGAGGATGATGCGGCCCTGCTGGCGTTCGCCGCGCGCGTTGAGCACGACCGCCAGGATGATGGCGCTGCCCGAAATCGCCATCTGCCAGAAGGGCGAGATGTTGATGACCGGCAAAGCGTTGGAGATGATGCCGAGGAACAGCGCGCCGAGCACGGCGCCGCCGACCGAGCCGATGCCGCCGGCGATCGAGATGCCGCCGATGACGCAGGCGGCGATGATGTTCAACTCATAGCCGTTGGCGACCTCGACCGAGGCGATCACATAGCGCGAGATCCAGAGATAACCGCAGAGGCCACCGATCATCCCGGAGATGCAGAAGACGATGAATTTGGTCCGCCCGACATCGATGCCGGTGTAGACGGACGCCGTCGGATTGACGCCGATGGCATGGATCGAGCGGCCGAGCGCGGTGCGCGTCATCAGCACGAAGAACAGCGCGATCACCAGGATGGCGATCCAGGACAGAACCGGAATGCCGAGGAAAGCTGCGCGCTGGAAGCCGATGAAATCCGCACTCATCTTATCGGCATTGACCCAGGCGCCACCGGACAGGACGAAAGTGGCGCCGCGATAGATGGTGAGCGTGCCCAGCGTCACCACGATCGAGGGTATGTTCAGACGCCACACCAGCAGGCCGTTGATAGCGCCGAGCATCAGCCCCACTGCAAGCGCGATGACGATCAGCAGCGGGATCGGGATCGCCGGATGGGCGGCGTTCAGCATCGCCACCACCATTCCGGTGAAACAGAGGTTCGACGCCATCGACAGGTCGATCGAGCGCGTCAGGATGACGACCATCTGGCCGAGCGCCAGGATCATCAGGATCGAGGTGTCGTTGAACACCTGGCGCAGATTGCCGAGGTCGGCAAAGGCGGGGTAGCGCGTCGAGATCAGCCCGATCAAGACGACGATGGCCGCGAGCAGCCAGATTTCGCGGTATTTCAGGAAAGCTTTCATGCCGCGATCCCTGCTGCTGTCCTGACCAGCGTCTCGGCATCCAGTCCCTCGTTGGCGTAGACCGCCGCGACAAGGCCCTCGCGCATGACGACGACGCGATCGGACATGCCGAGAATTTCAGGCAGTTCGGACGACACCATGATCACCGACAGGCCCTGCGCCACCAGTTCGGCCATAAAGCCGTGCACGGCGGCCTTGGAGCCGATGTCGATGCCCTTGGTCGGTTCATCAAGGATGATCACCTTGGGCGTCGTCGCCAGCCATTTGGCGATGACCACCTTCTGCTGGTTGCCGCCAGATAGCGTGCCGACATCCTGGCTGAGCGAGGAGGCCCTGAGGTCGAGCCGTTCCGTGTAGGAGCGGGCCAGCGAAAATTCCTCCGCCAGCCGCAGCATGCCTGATTTCGAGGTGCGGGCGAGCGATGGCAGCGAAACATTCTGGAAGATCGGCAGGCCGATAACCACACCCTGCTTGCCGCGTTCTTCCGGGACGTAGACGATGCCGGCCTCGATCGAATCCGCGGCCGATTTCGGGGCGATCGTCTTGCCATCCAGCATGATCGTGCCGCCGCTTATGCGGGTAATGCCAGAAATCGCCTGCATCACCTCGCTGCGCCCCGCGCCCACCAGGCCATAGAAGCCGAGAATCTCGCCCTTGTGCAGTTCGAAGCCGATATCCCTGAACTCGGTCGGATGTGACAGGCCGGAAACGGAAAGCATCGGCGCGCCGATCTCGGCCTTGCGCCGCGGAAAGATGTGGTCGACCGAACGGCCGACCATCATGCGCACGATCTGGCTCTGGCCGGCATCCCTGATCAGGCCTTCGCCGACCATCTCGCCGTCGCGGAACACCGTGTAGCGGTCGGCAATGCGATAGATCTCGTCGAACTTGTGGCTGATGAACAGGATCGCCTTGCCCTGCTCCTTGAGGAATTCGATCAAAAGGAAAAGCTCCTCGATCTCTTTCATCGAAAGGGCTGCGGTCGGCTCGTCCATGATGACTATCTGGGAGTCGATCGACATGGCGCGCGCGACGGCGACGAGATGCTTGTTGGCGATGCCGAGATCCCTGAGCCTCGCATCGGCATCGATATGGCCGGCATGCATGGTGTCGAGCACTTCGCGCGCATTCTTGCGCATCGTGCGCCAGTCGATGGTGCCGAGGCGCGTTCGCGGCGCATGGCCGAGAAAGATGTTTTCGGCGACGCTGAGATCGTCGAACAGCACGGTTTCCTGATGGATGGCGGTCACGCCGTGGCCAAAGGCGGCGTGCGCGCTGGGCAGCGCGACGGCTTGGCCGTCGATGCTGATCGTGCCCGCATCGGGCTGGTAGATGCCGGTCATGATCTTGACCAGCGTCGACTTGCCGGCGCCGTTCTCGCCGATCAGCGCCGTCACCTGGCCGGGATAGAGCGACAGGCTGACATTGTGCAGGGCACGGACACCGGGAAAGCTCTTGGAGATGCCGGACAGCGCCAGGCGCGGAGCGGAGGCCGGAAGCCGCTCGTCGGTCTCGCTATGTCGGGCCGTCGTGTCCATATCCGTGTCAAGCCCTGAAACTAGGTCCGTTTGAAGTCGCGGCGGGATGTGAGTCCCGCCGCGCCAGCTTGAAAGCCAGAGATCAATAGATCTTGGAGAACTTCTCGATGTTGCTCTTGTCGAACTGGAAGGGCGGAGCCATCGCGGCCGAGTTGGTGTCGTCGAGCGTGACCTTGCCGACGCGGCCGATCGACAGCGTCGCACCCGGCTTGGCCTCTTCCTTTTTCACCGCCAGGTCATGGGCGAGGTAGACGGCGGAGTAGCCGAGGTCGATCGGGTTCCACAGCGCAACCGCCTGGCTGGCGCCGTTGTCGATGAACTTCTTGAACTCCGATGGCAGCGCCAGACCGGTGACGTTGACCTTGCCGATCAGGTTCTCGTCGGTGACGACCTGGGCGGCGGCGACGACGCCGACGGTGGTCGGCGCGATGATCGCCTTGAGGTTCGGATAGGATTTCAGCAGGCCCTTGGCCTCGTCGGTGCTCTTGGCCGAGTCGTCATCGCCATAGACGGTGGCGACCAGCTTGATCTTGGGGAACTTCGCCGGCAGCACCTTCTTGGCCGCTTCGATCCAGGAATTCTGGTTGGTCGCGGTCGAGGAAGCCGACAGGATAGCGACATCGCCGCCTTCCGGCAGATAGTCGGCGGCAAGCTTGATAATGGTCTCGCCGATCAGGCCGGTGTCGGACGGGTTGAGGTGAAGCTGGCGGCCTTCCTTGGCGACGCCCGAATCCCAGGAGATGACGGTGATGCCGCGCTCCATGGCCTTCTTCAGCACCGGCACCAACGCGTCGGCGTCATTGGCGGAAATCGCGATGGCGTTGACCTTCTGCGCGATCAGCGAATTAACCACTTCGATCTGCGCCTCGGCGGTCGCCTTGGTCGGGCCGGTGTAGATGATATCGACGTCGCCGAGTTCCTTGGCCGCCTCTTGCGCGCCCTTGTTGGCGGCATCGAAGAAGCCGTTGCCGAGCGACTTCACCACGAGCGCGATCTTGACGTTTTCCGCATAGGCGGCATTCACGAACATGGCGGCCGAGAAAGCCGCGGTCACCATCAATTTCTTCAAGAAGCTCATCGAATTTCCTCCCTTGAGTGTTGCATTCCATCGCCGCTGCGGCGTGAGGGTGTCTCAGGCCTGCAGTGAAGATTCTTCCTTTGTCGACTTGCGGGCGACGATCAGCGTCACCCCCGCGGTTTCCAGCATCTTGGCTTCGCGGTCCTCGATGCCATCGTCCGTGATGACGATGGCGATGCGTGAAAGACCGCACAGGATCAGGCTGGAGCGTTTGCGGAATTTCGAGGAATCGACCAGCACCACCAACTCGTCGGCCTGGTCGATCAGCTTCTGCTCCGCCTGAATCAGAAGTGGATCGCCTTCCATCAGGCCGAGAGGCCCCAGTCCTTGAGCGCCCATGAACATGCGGCGTGCGTAGAAATTGCGCGTCACGTCATTGTCGAAGGGCGACAGGATGATGTTCTGCTCGCGATAGATGGTGCCGCCCGACAGCATGACCGTATTCTTGGAGTGCTTGAGCAGGTGCTCGGCGATAGGGAACGAATTGGTGAAGATCGGCATGCGGAGGCCGGCCAGGAAATGCACCATCTGGAAGGTGGTGGTGCCGCCATTGATGATGATCGGCTCGCCATCCTTGCACAACTCGACTGCTTCACGAGCGATCGCCCGCTTCTGCGCCGCGTTGAGCGTTTCGTTGACGGAAAAGGGCCGGCCGGCCAGCCCGATGAACTGCGGCGGCGATATTGCTTCAGCGCCGCCGCGCACCCGGCGCAGGCGCTTTTGGACATGGAGAGCCGCGATGTCGCGCCGGATCGTCGCCTCGGACGATTCCGTCAGGTCGACCATTTCCTGCACCGTCACCACAGGTTTTTCCTGGACGGCGGACAAAATGATCCTGTGGCGCTCTTTTTCGTGCATGGTTCCTCCCTGCCTAAGCATCTAGGCACCCAAACCGAGCAGTGTCAATCATTTCCGATCATATAATTTCATTGTGCAGTGCAATATGATTGATATTGATCGTTTGTGATTGACAAGCTCGCCTCTTGCGTAGACATTCCCGAGCGAAAAAGGAGCGCATGGTGCGCGCTCCAAGGGAGGATTACCTATGCTCGACAAGCGCTCCGGCTCGCGCCTCGCCAATCTGTGGGACGATGCGAAAGCCAAGGGGATGAGTGAGCCCGAGCTGCTGGTCTATCGCTCGAACACGCTCGGCTCCGACAAGCGCGTCACCAATTATGGCGGCGGCAATACCTCCTCGAAGATATGGCAGAAGGATCCGCTCACCGGCCAAGATGTCGAAGTGCTGTGGGTGAAGGGCTCGGGCGGCGACAGCGCCTCGATCAAGCTTGACGGCTTCGCAACGCTCTACATGGACAAGCTGCGGGCGCTGAAGGGGCTTTATCGCGGCGCCGAGCACGAGGACGAGATGGTGGGCTGTCTTCCCCACTGCACCTTCAACCTCAATCCGCGCGCGGCCTCGATCGACACGCCGCTGCACGCCTATGTGCCGAAGCCTTTTGTCGACCACATGCATCCCGATGCCATCATCGCCATCGCCGCCGCGAAGGATTCCAGGGCTCTGACCAAGGAGATATTCGGCGATGTCATCGGCTCGTTGCCATGGAAGCGGCCGGGCTTCGAACTCGGCCTGTGGCTGGAGAAATTCTGCCTCGAACACCCCACCGCCAAGGGCGTCATCCTCGAAAGCCACGGCCTTTTCACCTGGGGCGATACGCCGAAGGAATGCTATGAAACGACGATTTCGGTGATCAACCAGGCCATTGAGTGGTTCGAGCGCCGCTCCGAAGGCGTGGCGATCTTCGGTGGCGAGGTGGTGAAGTCGATGGACGCCGCCGATCGCCGCGCCATTGCCGCCAAGCTGATGCCCAGGATTCGCGGCCTGATCTCGGAAAAGAGCCACAAGCTTGGCCACTTCGATGACTCGCCCGCCGTGCTCGAATTCGTCAACTCCAGGAATTTGCGCTCGCTGGCCGCCCTCGGCACCTCGTGCCCGGACCACTTCCTGCGCACCAAGATCCGCCCGCTGGTGATCGAATTCGATCCCGCAAAACCGGATGTCGACGCCGTCATCGCGCGCCTCGCCGACGACATTGCCGAATATCGTGTCGGCTACCAGGCCTATTACGATAGCTGCAAGCATGCGGATTCGCCTGCCATCCGCGACCCCAACGCGGTGGTCTATCTGATGCCCGGCGTCGGCATGTTCACCTTCGCCGGCGACAAGGCGACAGCGCGCATCTCGGGCGAGTTCTACGTCAACGCCATCAACGTCATGCGCGGCGCCTCCACTGTCTCGTCCTATGTTGGCCTGCCAGCGCAGGAGGCTTTTGACATCGAGTATTGGCTGCTCGAGGATTTGAAGCTGCAGCGCATGCCGAAGCCGAAGTCTCTCGCCGGCCAGATCGCGCTGGTCACCGGCGGCGCCGGGGGCATCGGCCGCGCCACGGCCAACCGCCTGCTGCGCGAGGGCGCCTGCGTCGTGCTGGCCGATATCGACGAGGCGGCACTCGCCGGCGCCAACGAGGAACTGGCAAATGCCTATGGCAGGGATTTCGTCCGCCCGGTTCTCATCAACGTCACCTCGGAGGACCAGGTCGTCGCCGGCTTCGCCGAGACGGCCGTCGAGTTCGGCGGCATCGACATTCTGGTCTCGAATGCCGGCTTGGCATCGTCGGCGCCGATCGAGGAGACGACCCTGGCGCTGTGGAACAAGAACATGGACATCCTCTCCACCGGCTATTTCCTGGTCTCCAGGGAAGCATTTCGGCTGTTCCGGGTACAGAAGATCGGCGGCAACGTCGTCTTTGTCGCCTCCAAGAACGGTCTGGCGGCATCGCCCAACGCCGCCGCCTATTGCACCGCCAAGGCGGCCGAGATTCATCTCGCCCGCTGCCTCGCGCTGGAGGGCGCGGAAGCCCAGATCAGGGTCAATGTCGTCAACCCGGATGCGGTGCTGCGCGGCTCGAAGATCTGGACCGGCGAGTGGAAGGAACAGCGTGCCGCCGCCTACAAGATGTCGACCGACGATCTGGAAGAGCACTACCGCTCGCGTTCGCTGCTGAAGCGCTCCGTCTTCCCGGAAGACATCGCCGAGGCGATCTATTTCCTCGCCTCCGACATGTCGGCCAAGTCGACAGGCAACATCATCAACGTCGACGCCGGCAATGCGCAGAGCTTCACGCGCTAGCCTTCCTTCTCCCCGTCCACGGGAGAAGGTGCCCGATGGGCGGATGAGGGGCGGTGTCAGCCGAACGCAATTTTGGGAGGAACAGCAGTGTCCGAATCCATCATCTCCGGCGACATCGTCGCCAGCAGTAACGCCGCGCGCAAGGTTGACCTCGAGCGTGACTATGCCTCGCTCGGCGAGCGCCTCGACCGCCGCGGCATCGCCATCGACTCCATCCGCGCCAAAGTCGAGAAATTCGCCGTGGCGATCCCGTCCTGGGGCGTCGGCACCGGCGGCACCCGCTTCGCCCGCTTTCCCGGCGCCGGTGAGCCGCGCGACATCTTCGACAAGATCGAGGATTGCGCTGTCATCCAGCAATTGACGCAGGCGACGCCGACCGTGTCGCTGCACATTCCTTGGGACAAGGCCGATCCGAACCGGCTGAAGCAGGCGGCCGCACGCTTCGGGCTTGGCTTCGATGCCATGAACTCCAACACCTTTTCCGACACGAAGGACCAGACGCTTTCCTACAAATTCGGTTCGCTGTCGCATGCCGATGCCGGCACGCGTCGTCAGGCGGTCGAGCACAATCTCGAATGCATCGAGATCGGCAAGACGCTGGGTTCAAAGGCGCTGACGGTGTGGATCGGCGACGGCTCCAACTTCCCCGGCCAGGTCAATTTCGCCAAGGCGTTCGAGCGCTATCTCGACGCCATGAAGGATATCTATGCCGGGCTGCCGGATGACTGGAAGCTGTTCACCGAACACAAGATGTACGAACCTGCCTTTTACTCCACCGTCGTGCAGGACTGGGGCACCAACTACATCATATCAAGGGAGCTCGGCGACAAGGCCTTCTGCCTTGTCGACCTCGGCCATCATGCGCCCAACGTCAACATCGAGATGATCGTCTCGCGGCTGATCCAGTTCAAAAAACTCGGCGGCTTCCACTTCAACGATTCGAAATATGGCGACGACGATCTCGATGCCGGGTCGATCGACCCCTATCGGCTGTTCCTGGTTTTCAACGAGCTGGTCGATGCCGAGCTGTCAGGCGCCAAGGGTTTCGACCCCGCCCATATGCTCGACCAGAGCCACAATGTCACCGATCCGATCGAAAGCTTGATGCTGTCCGCTGTGGAGGTGCAGCGCGCCTATGCGCAGGCGCTGCTGGTCGACCGAAAGGCGCTTGAAGGGTTCCAGGACGGCAATGACGCGCTGATGGCGACGCAGACGCTGAAGGCGGCTTATCGAACCGATGTCGAGCCGATCCTTGCCATGGCACGGCTGAAGACAGGTGGCGCCATCGATCCTGTCGCCGCATACCGGGCGGCGGGCTACCGCGCCAAGGTCGCGGCGGAGCGGCCAGCCGTCGCGGGTGGTTCCGGCGGGATCGTTTGAGGTAGAGCCGACCTCCCCCTTGCGGGAAGATGTCCGGCAGAGGGGACGCTGTCGCGTCGACGTCTCAGCTGATTCCAGTTACCTCATAGTCAAACCTGAACAAACGTCCGAAAGTTGGCGATCCTTCACGCCTCCTCTGCCCTGCGTCTCCCACCCCAAGCGAGCAGTCACCAACCCGTGAATGTCTTCATTGAAGATGGACTCGATCGCTCCAAGTAGCTTTTCTAGGCAAGCACCACTTGGAGAACCCGCCATGCATCTCACCCGTCGGACATTGATCGCCCTCGGCCTTTCCATCGCCTTCGCCTTTTCGTCATCGGCTTTCGCCGCGTCGCCAGCACCGGCCAAGGGCGAGAACGGCATGGTCGTCACGGCCCAGCATCTGGCTTCCGAAGTCGGCGTCGAGGTGTTGAAAAAGGGCGGCAATGCCGTCGATGCGGCTGTCGCCGTCGGATATGCCTTGGCCGTCGTCTATCCCAATGCCGGCAATATCGGCGGCGGTGGCTTCATGACCATCCGCTTCAAGGACGGCAAATCGACCTTCCTCGATTTCCGCGAGCGGGCGCCGCTTGCCGCGACCAAGACCATGTATCTGGACAAGGATGGCAACCCGGTGAAGCGCGCTAGCCTGGACGGCTATCTCGCGGTCGGCGTACCAGGCTCGGTGGCCGGTTTCGAGATGGCGCGCCAGAAATACGGCACCTTCTCCAGGCAGGACCTGATGGCGCCGGCGATCGCCTATGCCAGAGATGGGTTCGTTCTCAACCAAGGCGATGCGGCTTCGTTCGCCGGCAGCGCCGAAAGGTTGGCGAAGGACCCAGCGGCGGCGGCGGCCTTCCTCAAAACCGATGGCAAGCCCTACGGCATCGGCGAGAAGCTGGTTCAGCCCGACCTTGCCGCGTCGCTCTCAGCCATTTCCGAGAGAGGTCTCGATGCTTTTTACAAGGGCGCCATCGCCGACGCCATCGTCAAGGCGAGCGGCGCCAAGGGCGGTATCCTGGCCAAGGGTGATTTCGAACAATACGCGGTGCGCGAGTTGAAGCCCGTCACCTGCTCCTATCGCGGCTACGAGATCATCTCTTCGCCGCCGCCGAGCTCAGGCGGCGTCATCATCTGCGAAATCCTCAACGTGCTGGAAGGCTATCCACTGTCCTATCTCGGCGCCGGCTCGGCCGAGACCGTCCACGTCATGGTCGAGGCGATGCGCCACGCCTATGTCGACCGCAACTCCGCGCTCGGCGATCCCGATTTCGTCGACAACCCCGTTTCCAGGCTGCTGGACAAAGCCTATGCCAAGGACATCCGCGACAAGATCGATCCGTTCCGCGCCGGCGTGTCGCAGGATCTGATGCCGAAGGGTTTTGGCGAGTCGAAGGAGACGACGCATTATTCGATCATCGACAAGGACGGCAACGCGGTCGCGGTCACCTACACGCTGAACGGTTCGTTCGGTGCCGGCGTCGTCGCCGACGGCACCGGCATCCTGCTCAACAATGAGATGGACGACTTCACCCAGAAACCGGGCGTGCCCAACCTTTATGGCCTCGTCCAGGGCGAAGCCAATGCCATCCAGCCGAAGAAGACGCCGCTGTCCTCGATGAGCCCGACCGTGGTGGCCAAGGATGGCAAGCCGTTCATGGTCATCGGCAGCCCGGGCGGCTCGCGCATCATCACCATCACGCTGGAAGCCATCGTCAACGTGATCGACCACGGCATGAACATCCAGGAGGCGATCGACGCGCCGCGCATTCATCACCAATGGCTGCCCGATACCGTCTATGTCGAGCCGTTCGGCCTTTCGCCGGATACAGAAAGACTGCTGGCCGGGATGGGCTATCACCTCGATCTCAGCGACCAGAGCTGGGGCCAGGCGGCGGGCATTCTCGTCGGCGGCAAGAGCCTGGCGGAAATCGAGAAGGGCGGCGGCGCGCGCTACAATGGCGCCATCGACAGCCGCGCGGCATCGGGCGAAGCGCTCGGATATTGATAGGCCGCAAGACCGTTGCTTTCCGGATGAGGCCGGATTCCGCCTTTCGGAACCGGCCTCTGCCTCATGGCTCGGAGCCGTCAGGTCACCAGCGTGATGGTCGAGGCGATCAGCATCAAGGCAGCGATGCCAACGAACAGCGCATAGATGCGTGGTCGGTCGAGCAGCAGCGCGTTTCCCGATATCCAGGCCGACGTGGCGCCGCCCAGCGCGAACAGGAAGCCGTTGCGGTGGCCGAAAGTCATCGACGCGGCCATTAGCCCGCCGATGATCAGGGCGCCGAACACGATGATCACGGCGACCGCGTATTTCTCGAAGTCGTTATTGCCGATCCCTGGTCCGATCGCGTTCAAATTCGGCAGGTCGTCTGGATCGAACGGGTTCGCCGACCCGTATTCGTCTTGACCCATGGATTCTCGCATCACTTGATCTCCGCTGACCGGCAACAAACCATCAACGCCTGCCGAGCGCAACCCGATCACGCCGTGGCGGATGCGCCCGACACCGCCTTCAGCCCCTTTTCGGGATGGTTTGCTGACGGATTTTGGGAGCTGTTGCCAGATCGCGTCACCTGCCTTCTTGGGTTTGTCGCCGTCGGTCTCATCTTAAAACCTTGACTAGAAAAAGCTCATCCGCACCCACGAATTCGCCAGGGCGATGGCGGACCGCCTCGACGCGCTTCCGGGCCCGCGGGCAAGCTTCGAACGCCATGCAGGCGAAAACCACATGTCCGATCCTGCCGGTGACCGTCAAGCGGGCGGTGCAGGCGGCGTTCGCCGGTGCGGTAGAATTTCTGTTCAGCGCGCAGGCGGCAGTTCGAACAGCTTTGCGCCGGTTTCCTGGCCGCGCTCGACATAGCCGATAACGCCGAACCACCTGGCGACATCGGGCCCCTGGAGCCAACTGCGCGAGTGGATGGGAAGGTTGCCGGCAAGCGCCTGGATATGCCTGATATGCCGCTTGCAAAAACGGACGGTCGGGCCGCGGAAGAAATCCTCTTGCGCGGCGAACAGCGTATCGGCGGCGTCGCTGTTTTCATGCCAGGCGATGATCGCCACCGCCTTCTCGCCCTCGACAAGCGCATGCGCGCGGCCTTCCTTCAAATTCATCATCAGATTGTCGTAGGCGATCTTGCTGTTCTTGCCGGCCGCCGCGTACTCGTCCGACATCCGCTTCGACAGGCCATGGAAGACATCCTCGAGATCCCCAAGCGTTGCTGCGCGTGCTCTCATTTCACCTCCTGCAGCCCCGGCAGGGAGTTTGCCCTAGGGTTGTGGGATCACCAAGCAAATTGAATCCTCCACAAGCCCGGCGAAGGCAAAGTCGTTCCCTTCCATCGATCTTTGTGACAGGGCGGGCACCCGCACCAAGCTGACAGAAGGCTTCAGCCTCCCGGTTCTTTAAGATACAAGGGAACAGGAGCCTGTGGTTGCGGTTAACTGGATATGCCAGCCAAGATCCAAGAACCACCACCGAAGTCCGGCCCGCAGCCACCCGTCCGCCGGCCGGACAAGGAAGCACCGTCAGAGCCTGAGCATGTCGATCCGCCACCGCGAGACGTGCGAGAGGCACCGGCACCAAATCCCAATGGTGACAAGAAAGCCGAAGCGACGACACCGAAGGCCCTGCAACAGGCGCATGCGATTGATAGCGATCAGGTGGTCCATAAGCGCTTGGATTTTTGAAATAATGGTGCCAGAGGTGGAATCCAAGTGATGGAGATCTGCCTTTGTTTCCAAATGGTTGGCGCCCAGGCGACAGCAGGGCTAACCTACAAAAATACCAACAAAAATTTTTCTGTTGATTGGCTCGGTTCTGGAGCGGCGTCGCTCCGTTACTTGCGGGTTAGCAAGCGTTTTCGGTTCCTTTGCCATACCAGCGCCGTCAACCATCGGTCGAGATGGTAACGGACTTCCACGCTTTGATCTCATGTGCAAGGCGTTCAACCCTGTCTTGGAAAGCATCCCGATCGTCGGCAATGCACAATCCTTTTCTTGCATCACGCGACCACGTGAGGGGAAAGCCAACGACGACGTTCAATGGATGGAAGGCCAAACTTTTGTTTTGACGAAGAACTCGAGCGAGTTCGACCGTACACTCTTCATGACTTGTGGCGGTCGCTAGGCACTCACATGGCCGCGCTCAAAGTCCGCAGCTCATCGTAGGAAAGTTCATGAATCAGTGTCCAAGCAGTCGCAATCGGACATTGCCCAACATCTATAAATACCTCCCCGAAATGCGCGACGCCATGGCCAAGTACGAAACCAACCTCAGCACTCTTCGACAGACGTGAAGCGGGCGCATGCTGCCGTGCGTCTCGGTTCCGACCAACGCTCGCCAAGCTTCCGATGAAATGATACTTTGTCAGCGTCAATTGGATTGTATTCCATTGGGCATCGCGATGCTCAATAACAGGACCTACCGCGATGAGGTGCATAAGCTGGAAAGAACTGAAGACCATCGTTCCGTATTCCAGACAGCATATCGGCCGCCTGAACAGGCCAACCAGTTCCCCTAGCGGGTAACTCACGGCCAGTGCCGGGTGTGCTGGGTTCTCGATGAGAGGGGGCCGCCCCGAGTGCAAGCAGCACCTCGCCGTCGGCATCCCGGAACACGGGGCCTGCGATCCGGTGAATGCTCCCGAGGACACAATCGCCGAGTCAACTCTAGGAGCTTCACCGGCCCCTTGGTGTGACCCGGAAAAAGCCGGTTGGTTCACCTCGCGCGCCAAATTCTGCCCCAAAGCCAAAGCGCGAAAGGCCGGAGAGCTTAGTCAGAAAGAACAATCCAAGCGGTTGAGGAGGCCTTCCGTGAGCGAGAGGCTGATGAAAGCGGTAAGGATTTCAAATGGGTTATACGGCGAATTCTGTCGAGGAAGGCCAATGGTCCGGCTACTTCAAACGGAAACGACGCCTAGCCAAACCATTGTCGGGCGTTTCCAAGGACTTTCCTGCACTATGTCGCCCATACCGGGTCGCGCGAACTGTTCCGCCTCTCGGTGCTGGCAATAGCGCTCGGCGTCNTCCTGCACTATGTCGCCCATACCGGGTCGCGCGAACTGTTCCGCCTCTCGGTGCTGGCAATAGCGCTCGGCGTCGCCTTCGGCGCGGCAAAACTGTTCGGCGTCTCGCTGGCGCTGGGCGCCTTTTTTGGAGCTACCATCCGGTGCGGGATGCTTTGTATTCGACGGCCGCCTTTCCCGAGCAGATGGATTTCAGAATACGAGCGAACAATGAAACATCGCCGAAGTAATTTGGGTATATCTCGACAAGCCTTTCGACCTTGTCCACCTCAACCAAGACAGCCGTCGAATCAACCCCCCGTAGCGCGATTTTTTTCTCTATGTCTTCCAACTTCCGCGCACCCAACATAAGAGTTCGGAATGGCTGGATGGCAACGTTCCGATCCGCGCTATATTCCACCAAAAGGTGCCGAAAATTCCGCGCTGACTGTGCGACGTTCTTTGAGTGGAGAGTAAGATTCGGTATGTCTTCCAGTACACTTGTCGCACCTATACGACTGTTGATATCCCGCAATTCCCGCACTCGGTCATCGTGTTCCGGAACACCGACATGAATGGGACACTGCTCAACCTGTGCGAATTCCGCCGACATGAGTTGGAAAAGGCGTAGCCAATCCTGCTCGCCGTTTCCGTGCTTTAAATCCTGGCGCCGGAAAAGCCCGACGGCCTCAACTGCAGTTGCCCATGAGTGTTGAAGTGTGGTCCGAACTTGCAATTCGATGCGTCGTCCTTCGAAAGCCTCAGTGTCGGCATCTCTGGGTCGGTACTTGAAAACAATGTGGTGACTTCGATAGCCGTCCGGCTTCGGCTCATCGATATAGTTGAATTCCCGAGAGCGGATTTCATGGGGGAACTTGTCTCGCATCGATGCGAGAAGCAAGCGAACACTTTGGATGTCGGGCATGATCGCTCGGCAGCCGCCGATGTCGTTCATGGTGTCCAAATTGGTGGTGGACTCTCGAAGCTTCCGACAGATGGATGCCATACGCTTCGGACGCGATGCCATATCGCCCTTCAATCGCAGGGCTTTGATGTGGTGACCGACAGAGAACCGAACGCTCCGCATCGGCAGAAAGTGCGAGTCGCGCCAGCTATTGGTGATCGAGAAGATTCGCAGCGTGTCCACGTACTGGCCGGCAGTGGTGTCTTGTCCGAACTGCATAGGTTTTGCCAGCCGGTCGCCTGCGTTGCGAACGGCTTGTATGCTGTATTTAAGGCGCGGGTACTCAGTCATTGGACCACAAAGTCAAGGTAGGCCGGCTCATTCTGGACTGGGCGGGACGACTGCAAGAGAATCGGATCTATGGATCGCATCGCTTTGGACACGTCAAGTCGGTTCAGAGCGGCTGGGATCCAAGCCGCAAGACCTCGACAGGGCGTCCTCGAGTTGCGCCAGCGGTGACATCACCGGCTCCTGCGACTTGGGCGCACGCAACGTCGGAACCATGCCATTGCCGCCGCCTACGAACAGCGCCTCTCGAGTAATATGGCCCAGCCGGCAATTGCGGACCTGACCGCCGGGCTGTGGCAGAGGCCAATCCAGTCGCCGGCCCGCACCGTACTTTGGTCTGCAAGAACTTATGCCAAGCCGAACCAAAGGCACCAGCCATGGACATGGCAATCGTCAGTTTGCGCCCTTAGGCGAGAGTCTCCTGGGTGGGTGCCAAATTCCGGATCGCGCTCACCAGCGCCGATACAGCCGACCAGTTGGAAATGTTGGAGGGCCGCGTGGAAGCAGCCGATGGCACCCTGTCCACGTTTATCAGAATGAGTACGAGGCGACCCTGCAAGTGCCGGAAGGCCAGCATGAGTTTTGGCTCGACGGTATAATAACCAGCCGGCCGGGCCGCTCGATCTTCCTGCAGCCTGGCGTGCCGCACACGTTTTGGTGGTGGGGAACGGGCCGAGGAGAACCGCACGCTCGTGAAACCAGGCGGATTGAGCGTTTCTTCTTAGGTGTCGCCGGCAGCCTCACCATTGCCGCCGTCATGTACGAGGCCGGGGCTCTCTATGGCGCAGCGAAAGGTAAGCACCTTTGCGCTTGCCTTGAAGGCATCCTATCCTGGAGGAATAGCATCCGCTCGTGGGCATGGAATGTCGGTACTGCCTTTCTTGAGAATTTACGCTCCGCTGAACGCGGTGCTGGCTGCGCCTGGGCTGCTGGCTGTGGCCGCGCTCACCATGCCGGACATGTCCGGTAGAAGCAGGCTGGCACTGACTGCCGTGCTTGCGGTCATTTGGGGCGCTTATCTCCTGCAGATGGCCGAGACGCTGCTCAAGCGCTGGGCGGGAGACCTTCGCGACAGGACGCCGGCAATCGCCATTGATATGCTCGCGGTTTTGGTTCCACTCGCTGCATTTCTGCTCGAAGGCACGCCCGACCGGAGCCTCTACTGTGCCGTCTGGCTGCTCAAACCGCTGCGCGACTCGACTTTCTTCCCGGTACTGGGCAGGGTGCTGGCCAACGAAGCGCGCAACCTGATCGGCGTCACCACGCTTTTCGGCGTCGTTCTGTTCGGTGTCGCGCTCGCGGCGTATGTCATCGAGCGCGACATCCAACCTGAAAAGTTCGGCAGCATCCCCCAGGCAATGTGGTGGGCGGTGGTCACGCTGTCCACCACCGGTTATGGCGACGCCATTCCGCAAAGTTTCGCCGGTCGCGTCCTTGCTGGGGCGGTCATGATGTGCGGCATCGGCGTCTTCGCGCTCTGGGCCGGCATTCTTGCCTCCGGCTTCTATCAAGAAATCCGTCGCGAGGACTTCGTCCGCAATTGGCAATTGGTCGCCGCCGTGCCGTTGTTTCAGAAGCTCGGGCCGGCCGCGCTGGTCGAGATCGTGCGCGCGTTGAGGCCTCGCAGTTTGCCGGCCGGCGCCGTGATCTGCCGCAGGGGCGAGACCGGGGACCGGATGTTCTTTGTTGTGGAGGGGCGGGTGAGCGTCGTGATGTCGAACCCCGTGGAGCTTGGCCCTGGCGCCTTCTTCGGCGAGATGGCGCTGATGAGCGGCGAACCGCGTACGGCGACCGTCAGCGCAGTGACGGCGGTCTCGCTCCTGTCGCTGCACGCGGCGGATTTCCAGATGCTATGCAGCAGCAGCCCGGAAATCGCGGAAATTATCCGCAAGACCGCGCGCGAGCGGCACGGCGCGGCACCGACGGCTTGACCTACCACGGTGTTCGTCAGGAGGAGGACGCGATGGCAAGGCTGCCCAACTGCCTGTCGGCGGATCCGCGGCAATTCCTTGGCAGATGAGCCAGTCCTTGCCATGATTCCGTCGGCCGATCGCCGGATTAGGCCGGAGACCGGCGGTCGCGGCTGGCGCAATGGTTAACGAGAGCTTTCCAAGTGAGGCCAAATCGTGACGTTTCTGCAACACAGGTCGGGGATAGCAGCCGAACTGTCCTTTCGCCGGTACGATCGTTGTTGAACGCCGCCGGCTCATGGGTAATGTCGAATTTGAAGGAGCGGCGCGGTGCGCATCTTTTTCGGTAGTGGGGATGGGGCAGGGAACGCTGTCCTTCAGCAAAGAATACCCAGACCCGTTTTTTAACTTTTGACTGGAGGTCAGAAAATGAACATCAAGAGCCTTCTTCTCGGCTCCGCTGCGGCCCTGATCGCAGTTTCCGGTGCGCGCGCCGCCGACGCCGTCGTCGTCGCCGAGCCGGAGCCCGCTGAATACGTCAAGATTTGCGACGTCTACGGCGCTGGCTACTTCTACATCCCCGGCACCGAAACCTGCCTGCGCATCGGCGGCTATATCCGTTACGACATCGGCGTCGGCGACGTCGGTTCGTTCGACGGTGCGACAAGCGCCGATCACGAGGACGGCGGCAGCAACGACACCTTCTACAAGCATGCCCGTTTCTCGCTGAAGACCTGGACCGGCCAGGAAACCGAACTCGGCACCTTGAAGACCTATACCGAGACCCGCTTCAACTTCCAGAACAACAACCGTGACTCGGGCAGGCTCGGAACGCTCAATACTGCTGCCAACGGCGACACCGTCTCGCTGAACTTCGCCTGGATCCAGCTCGGTGGTCTCCGCGTCGGTAAGGACGAATCGGCCTTCGATACGTTCATCGGCTACGCCGGCAACGTCATCCAGGATACGTTGGTTCCCTATGGCGGTTTCGACACCAACGTGGTGCAGTACTACTTCGACGCCGGCAACGGCTTCTCGGCCGTCGTCTCTCTCGAAGAAGGCTCGGGCTCGGACACGATCGACAGCTACGTTCCGCATGTCGTCGGTGGTGTGAAGTGGACGCAGGGCTGGGGCGCGGTCACTGGCGTCATCGCTTACGACAGCAACTATGAAGAAGTCTCCGGCAAGGTTCGCTTGGACGTGAACGCCACCGACCAGATTTCGCTCTTCATCATGGGCGGCTACGGCTCCGACGACAACCTGACGGACGGCACCTGGGCGTTCCCGGCTGGCGGTCGCGGCTTCTACAAGCCGTGGAGCGGCAATTGGGCAGTCTGGGGCGGCGGCACCTACAAGTTCAACGAAAAGACCTCGTTCAACCTCCAGGCGTCGTATGACGAAGGCAAGAACATCGGCATCGCCGCGAACGTTGCCTATGACATCGTTCCCGGCTTCACGATCACGGCCGAAGTCGACTACTCGCATCTCGGCGACGACTCCGTGTCGAACTGGACGGGTATTACTCCTGGCGATGACGACGCAATCGGCGGCATGCTTCGCTTCCAGCGCTCGTTCTAACAGGCGCTGCCTTATTAAAATCGAAAACCCGGCGGGCAACCGCCGGGTTTTTTCATGTCGTCTGTATGGAACATTGGACAGCCGATGGCATGGCCGCCCGCCTGCTACCACGCTTGCAGACGTGGAAGAACAACCCTCGCAGCGAAAGGAAAGGAGGAAGCCAAACTGTTGGCAAGTGACGCGCGAAACGGCGGGAGGCTTTGTGGCCAGGATACGCCGGCGGGAAAGGGGAAGGAACGCGGCGTTCAGCCTGAGGAAAGCCTGTCAGACTGGTCTATCGGCGGAAAGCGTCGCCGGCGGGATTGGGTGCAACCAAAATGCGCGCAGCATCAGGCACTACCGGTCAAATCTCAGCAAGATCGCCCAAGGCTTCGATCAACGGCTGAATCTCGCTTTCGTAATTCTTCCAACGCTTGACGGACGACGTATAGATCGGCTGGCGGACCTGCCAATTGCTGTAGGTGTTTACGGAGCCGCCTTTGTCAAAAAAGCGCAGGCAGGCATCGTCCCACGGCAATCCGAGATAATCCATGAGCCGGCGCGACTGCTCCTCCTGATTTTCGATCAACGTCTCGTAGCGATTTTCGAAAATACGACCCGGGAAAACCTTGTCCCAATGCCGCATCAAGCGATCATACTCCCTGTAGTAATGCCCCAGCGTCTCAAGATCGGCACTGTAGCTGTGGGCTTTATTGAACTGCAGGACGAAACAGGAGATGCAATTATCGATAGCGTCGCGACGACAATGAATGATACGCGCTTTGGGGAAAAGAAGGCCAACCAGGCCAATCAGCTCGAAATTGTGAGGCATCTTGTCGACAATTCGCAGCGAGTCGGGAGCCCGCTCGCGCAGATAAGCAAGGTGCTCTTCGGCCAAAGTCCTGGTCAGATCGGGAGTAATCGTCGCGATGGATTGGCCGAAGTTCACGCTGGAGCGGTCTGCGACACCGAGTCCATTGGCTGTTCGCCTAAGTTTGCTGAGCTCGCCGGCGCCATGAACATTGGGGTGACTGGCACAGATCTGCTCTGTTAATGTCGTGCCCGAACGAGGCATGCCCACGACGAATACAGGCGCCTCCGAGGGATTGCCGTACGCGGCTCTTGAAGCCACCAGTTCCGGCGTGAAGGTTGCGATCATGCCGTCGACCCAGCGGCGGTAAGATCGCAGATCGAATGTATGGCCCCCGGCTTCATTCCCCTTCTTAAAGTGATCCATCGCCTCCTTATAGCGACGGAGGTCGTTGAGAACCTTTCCTGCGGCGTGATGGAGCGCTGCCGCTCCCTCCGGCCCATGGCCCGGGTCTTGAAGCTCCGTCAGGATTGCCCCGAGTTCTGGCGGCTCTTCAGCGAATTTGCGCGTGCGTACAAGCGCGTTGTGGGCAGCCGGTACCGCGATGCGCCGTTCTATTGCCTCTTTCAGATGAACCGCGGCTTCGTCCATACGGCCGAGGCTTGCGAGCGCGCGGGGCAACCCCATCCGGGCTACGGGATGATCTCGGTCGATCCTGAGCGCCTTTTCGAAGAGCGGCAGCGCCATCTCCCCCTTGTCAAACGCATTGTAGGCATCGCCCAAGGCGCAAAGCGCTTCCACCAGATCCGGCTTCAAGTCCAGGGCGTACTGAAAGTGCTTGATCGCCGGCGTAAATTCGCTGACCTTCAAATAGGTCTCGCCGAGGCTAAGATGGTAGTAGGGATTCTGCGGATCCTCTGCCACCGCCCGAGCAAAGTACCGCAGTGACTTTTCGTTATCGAAATCGAGCCCGAGCGTTCCCAGGATATACAGGGCCAGCGGATGGTTGGGCGTGCGAGCCAGGACCCTATGGCACAGTTCCTCAGCCTCGGACAGACATCCGGCCTGCTGCAACTCGAGCGCCTGCCGTAAAAGCAAGTCGTCGGCGTGGCTGCGGTGGGGGCCTGCCTTGGACTGCGCGTTGGATAACGCAGCCTTCGGTGATGCCGCCTTCGGCGAGGGTGGGGTCCGCAGGTGCTTTGCCCATGCGGGCGGCAATCGGTTGCTCATCCTGTTTCGCTAGCAAAAGGGGCTTGGAGAATCCAGCCTCAATAGCCGTTTTGCGCAGAGCGCTGGCGTCGCCCCATCGATTTGCCCATTCTTCCGGATCGACCCTTATCGGATTTCCGTGCCGCGCTATGAGGTAGTAACGTAGCTCCCTCCGCACTGCCAAGACGATCCGGTGATCACAAGTTTTGGCGCGTCTCAATCCATTCATGGGATGCGATATAAGCAACCACCTGCAAACCTCGCCGCGATGTCTCGGCCAGGTCACGGCGCTCCTTCCACCGAACTCGTGGACGCCAGGCGTCGGCGCCGGCGGCACTGTGGAGACAGGATTGCCGGTTGCACGAGGCGCGCACGAACCCTGTCGCTTAGTGGCGATCCCCGACGTTGGTCCGGTGACGCCGCTCTTTCCTTATTCCGTCGTGCTGGCTTTTTTTCTGCGACGAATGGTGTGCGATTGCGCGACGGCCATTTTCAACGCGGGTGTGATGTCCAACGGCGCATTCCCTGCCCCATGTGGAGTCTGTAGCCCCTGGACCTGGACGGTCGGGAATGGGAGTTCGATGCCCTGCTCCTTGAAGACTTGGCGGAGGCGTACGTAGAATTTGCGTTTCATACCAAAGGCGCCTCCCGGCCTGGTTGTGGCCTTGACCCTCAATACGATGCCGTATTCGCCAAACTCCTGTACGCCCTGCATCTTGATCGGGTCGAGCACCCAGTGCTTGAACTCGGGATCTTCCGCCAATTCGAGGCCGATCCGCTTGATCAGCTTGCGAGCGAATTCGATATCGGTGTCATAGCCGACGGTGATGTTGAATTTGTCGATAACCCAGTCACGGCTCTGGTTCTGGACGGCCCCGAGTTCACCGAAAGGTATGGTGAACAGCGGACCCCGATGGTGGCGCAGCTTCACCGAGCGCAGGGAAAAGCTTTCCACGGTACCCTTGTAATTGCCCGAGGAAATATATTCGCCGACACGAAACGCGTCGTCGAGCAGAAAAAACACGCCCGAAATGATGTCTTTGACGATGGTTTGTGCGCCAAAGCCCACCGCGACGCCGACAACGCCAGCGCCAGCGATCAGTGGGCCGATTTGGATACCCAGCGAGGCTAGCATCATAAGCGCTGCCATAACGATGATCGATGCGAGCAGGATGTTCTGGAGGATCGGCAACAGCGTGTGCAGCCGCGCCTGCTGCGGATCTAGCATCGGGACCTCTTCGTCGCTGATCACAGGGTGTGGCGTTTCGATGCCCAGCTTTCGTTCGATCAAGGCTTTGATGATCGACCAGCCGAAATCGGCTGCGAGGGCAATGACGACGACATTGATCAGGCCGCGCAATATGAAGGTCGTCGTCGTATCGCTGCCGCGCATGGATTGCATGTCCAGACCCCAGACACGCGCGAGAAAGTAAGCCGCAGCCAGGATGAAAATCATTCGGATTCCGCGATCGATGACAGCGATCGCCACCGCCGGGATCGTAGGCCGGCCAAGATCTACCGAACCTGGTCGCAGGACGAAGTTAACCCCGCGCTGCGTCGTCACGATTGCCAAAGGCAGGAAGAGTGCGGCGAAGGTAAACCAGAAGTATACATAAAGGCCCGCGATGCGCTGCAGGAACAGGACGAGGAAATAAGCCGTCAATAGCCATGTCGCTTCCGTGTGACCGCTGTCGCGCGCACCGTCTCGCCGCGTTCTTGGCCGACGCCAAATGGCCACCAGCAAGAGCAACAGCAGCACGAAATCAGCGCCCAGCGACAGGACCATCATGCCGTCCTGATCGATGCCGAGACCTGGCAAGAGGATGAACGCGGCGCCGAAGAAGGCGAAGACGCCAACGATCCGGGGTACCCAATAAGACCAATGGTCAGCCGCTTCATTGGTGATCGGCAAAGCACGAACCTCGACGGCGTTCTCGACGTTCATGAAGGAAGGGACGAGCATGGCCATGACGTACATGCGCACCCCCCATGTAACGACTGCCGCCATCAAAAATGTCAGTACAATCTCGCGGATAAGCATTGGCCAGTCGAACAGCATGAACGCGCCGGCGCTGCCCAGTGCGAACGAGACGATCAGCATGCTGGAGTAAAGCGTGCGGCCACCAATCTTCTTGGCCCGCCCAACGGGCGTATCCTTCGGTTGCGCGATAATCCAGAGACGAAATGGGCGGCTCAACTTGTACGTTGCCCAAGTAAGCGCCAGGCCGGCAGCGATGAACATCGCAATCAGCAAGAGTACCCCGGCAGATCCCTTGCTGGACATATCCTCCATGGTCTCTACCCGAACGCGCGCGAACTGACCCGGCAGCAGGGGCAAAGTTCGCACGATTCTTCCGATATGATCCCTGATCATATCGAGCGTCGAGGATGCCATCGTATTCATCTGGCCTGATGCGGCGGCGGCGCCGGACGATGCGTCGGCCGGAGAAGCTCCTGCCCCGGCAGGCGCTCTCGTTGACCCGGCGTCCTGATTTCGCTGTTGAGCCATCCAGGCCTTCACTGACGCATCGTCGAGCAGTTCGAGTAGCTGTTTGACCCTTTCAGGCGGGACGGTCGCCGGCGCCTGCGCCTGCGCTGGACCAGCCAACAAGAGGGCGATTCCAAAGATGAGCTGCCTGGCAACCAGGACGAACATCGCGCCAAGGTGTCGGAGAGGTTGTGTCGGGCGCGCCAGGTTCCTGGTTCCCAATCGTCCAATGATGAGACGCATCGTGCTGTTAACCTTCCGGTCAAATCGGCAAGCAACGACATCCATGCCCGCCATTGCTCCTAGGTTGAAGGAGCCGATGTTGTGGTACAAGAGTCCACCGTTCAAGCTAGACAATTGCGTAGGGTGTGGTCACGCAAATCAGTCATGTGATCCGCAATTCAAAGACGCTGGGCGTTACGGGGCTTCCAGTAGAGCAGAACGCGCGTATGCCGCGTTGCGCACCGCCGGCCGAGACTATGTGATGGAAATCTGGGACCCTCACACAGGCTATACACATCAGGGCAGCCAAAAGCATCACCGTGTGCGTCTATCCCCGCATAACGCGATAGACAGCCGCATCGACCTCTACACCTCGAAGAGGCGCATCGAAAGCGACAATGCGTGGCCCGGCAAGGGGTCGCTCACGCCTGGCGCGGAATAGAGCGCTTGGGAGATGCTGACATTGTTTATCGTTCAAACCAGCAGGGCCTCGATGGTAGCAACAAAGTGGTCGAGCGAGCGATCCCCGCGAATCTCGATGCGCGGAAGGTCGATGGGGTCGCTATTAAGGTCCGCCGGTCCGTGTCTGCCGCCGAAGCCGATCCGGTAGCCGCACTCCTTGGCCAGCCTGCCGAGCCGTCGGTCGGTGACAGAGAAGGGTGCCGCGAAGGCCGTGGTTGGCCGGCCGGTCCACCGTTCGACGAACATACGAGAGCGCAGGAGCTCGGCGGCCAAATCAGAGCTCGACAGACCATCGATGGCGCGGTGCGTCGCCAGATGGCTTCCGAAGAACGCACCTTCGGCGGCGAGACGTCGCACCGTTCCGGCGTCCATAAGCCGCGTCGGCGGACCGCTGACGGCGTCCCATTTTGCACTTTCACCCACCAAGTCCGTCACCAGGAACACTTCGGCGGTCAAGTCGTGCGCACGCAAGATCGGCCAGGCATGGTCGGCAAAGTTCTGGAAGCCGTCATCGAAGGTGATGAGCACCGGGCGGCCGGCGAAAGGCTCACGGTTCGCGATGGACCATTCCAGTTGCTCGGACATGACCGCGTGAAAGCCATTTGCGCGCAACGATGCCATCTGGCTCGCGAAAGCGGCGGGCGTGAGCCGGAAACGGGCGAGCGCGGCCGGACCTTCATCGGCGACGCTGTGATACATGAGGACAGGGATACGTTGCCGCCGCTCGCTACGAGCGACGGCGCGGCGCAAGACCCGTGCCCCGCCCCAGACAATGTTTCGCGCGACCCCGATGCCGATGGGTGCGCGGACCGGCACGTGATCAATCACCGGCTCCGTCGCCACGTGGTCCGGCGACAGGCGGCGGAAGCGGTCTATGCGATAGAGTTCGGTCTGGATCGATTGCGCAAGGACGAGACCTTCGGTCTCTGCGAAGGTTTGCGAGATCGTTTGTGCGCCGAATGTGTTCCAGTCGAAGCCCGTCCTTTCAATATTGTCGCGTAGCACGAATGCGTGTGCGTTGATGAAACTGCCGCCAGGCGCCAGTGCCTCAACGAATTTTTTGGCGATGCGCCGCAAGCCGGCGAGATCATCTAGGTAGTAGAGCACTTCCGAACAGACGATCAGATCCATCTCGCTGGGCAGCGTGTCCGCAAAAAAATCCAGTACGCCGAACTCGACATTCGGCTGGTCCGAGCAGCGCGCGCGCGCCCGTTCGATGGCTACGGCGGAAATGTCGGTGGCGGTCAAATGGCCCACTCGGGGCGCCAGTTGTCGCGTGAAATGGCCTTCCGCACAGGCCAGTTCAAGCGCCCGTCCTATGGGACCGGCGGGCAGAATTTCGAGCTGCCGCTCATATTTTTCCTGCTCGTAGGGCGAGCTGTAGTTCCAGGGATCCTCTGTCGCGAAATAGCGGTTCCAGAACGACGTACGATCCTTGTCGTGGCCATCCGAGGCCGGTGCACGGCGCGGCGCTGGAAGCGGCTGCGTGGCTTGGGCGCTCGACCGAACCATTTCCCGCGCTTCCGAGACCAATTGCGCGAGTCTGCCGAAGTGGCTGTCCGGATCAGGCTGGCGTTCCGCTGTGGGCGACAGTGCCTCGGCTGCAAGCGTGTTTGACGTATCAGCACCGTCCCTTTGTGGTTTGAAATTCGGGATCAGTTCAATCCAATGGCGCCTTGTTACTTTCCCGAGTACGCCGAACTGCACGACAGCCTCGATCTGGTCGTCCATTATCAGGTGTGCATAGATTTGATCGACTCCTTCCGGAAGCTCGGTCCAGGTCGGATTTTGAGCGTCGACACGAATTCCGAGTGTCCGCGCCAGCCTGCGAGGAGCGGCAAGATCGTCGGCATCGAGCAGCATTTGCTCGAGATGATACTGGACGCGACGACCCGCGACCGGATCGCCCCAGATCTTGCCGAGTTCGACGATCAACTCGGTGAGGGCGCCGCCAAACCTGTCCCACCGGGCAGCCAAATGCGCTGGCACCGATAGGCTTCCTACCATCAGGCCATCGAAGGCCACCTTGGCGATCTCGCGCGCCCACTTACGCCCTGCCGGGAGCGCGAGCAGGGATTGCGGGTTGATCCAGCTGCCGCCGCTGCCGCAATCCGACGCAGCGTTCCACAAAGCGAACCACGCCAGTGCTTCGGAAGCGGTGCGGTCGTCCGCCGAGATCGCCCCATTGGCATGCGCCGGCGCTGGGTGCTTGACCCTGGGGTCGGTGGAAAAGCCGCGGGCGATAACGATTTCCGCGTCTGCCAGCATCTGCTTCGAATTGCGGGTAAGCGCGTTGGGGCTGGTCCGATAAAAGGCGAGCGGCTCGTCGACCATCACCCAGTTTTTGCCGAGACGTGCGACGCGCTGCCACAGATCCCAGCCCTCGCAGGTGCAAAGCGACGCATCAAAACTGCCCAACTCGACGACTGTCGCGCGATCGACCAGCAGCGCGTGAGTGGCGATGGCACACCGGCGGGCGAATGTTTCGAAGGGCTGGGTTGCGATCTCGGGGGCAATGCTCGCCGGGGTCAGCGCGCCATCGGGCATCACGCGCCGCGCGCCGCAATAGCAAGCCACTGCATCGGGAGCGGCTTTCAGTGCAGCCAGCATTTTTGTAAGGAAGCTGGCATCCAGCCAGTCATCGGCATCCAGGAACATCAGCCAGTGGCCGCGCGCCGCCGAAATCCCGTTGTTACGTGCGCCGGCGGGGCTATTCGCGCAAGAATTCAAGGTCCGAAATCGGGCATCTTGTTCCACATAAGCCGCGATGATCGCGGGGGTGCGGTCCGTGGAGGCGTCGTCGACGATGATCGCCTCCCAATCCGCGGTTTCCTGATCGACAAGGCAATCGAGTGCGCGCGTCAGCGTTACCTCCGCGTTGTGCGCAGGAACTACGATCGAAACCAATGGATTATGCGCCACGTGTCTCACCCGCGCCTGGTTCGTTCAGGTAGAACAAATGCGTTGATCTTTGTCGGCGCAAGCCGTCGCGATCAACCCCGATCCATTCGAGCCCATCGTCGACCATAACTATATCCAATATCCGGTAGGTCTGCCGGCGGATGCCGGCATGCATTGTGCCGAATGTTTTGCTCGACATTGAACATCGATACCACACCGCCTTGCGGTAGCATTATTCTGGATCATCGAGCTTTCGTCTTCTTCGGAGAGTCACCGAATGTCAAAACCGGATAACGGCATCGGATGGCTGCACTGCCCTGTCAAGATCGGGGCCGATTAGGGCAAGAAAAAAGACTTCGAGACAGGCTTGAATGGCAAAGCGCACATGCCCGACACCTTAGATCTGCGGCCTCACCAAAAAAGATGATCGCGGGCGAAGACGCGAGGGCAAGCTGATCCTGATCGAACTAATCGGAACCGCGGCCGTGCGAGCGCGCCGCGGTTGCTGATCATGGCGCCGCCAATCTACGCGCATGATGGCGCAAAAGGGTCTGTTCACGGGGCAGATTGTCGAGCTCGAGCCGCATGTCAAATTTACGCGTGACCGGCTTAGGCGAATTCCGGCTTGCGAGCCGGGTATTTTGCTGACATCTTTACTAGTCGCTAAATTAGCACGCTGTTTAAATGAAGGGTATAGGGATGGCCAAGGAATCTTCGAGTACCGCTTCTCCGGCAAATAAAGCGGACGGAAATCTGACAAGTAATGCGGACGCAAACGGGCTCGCATTCATGGCGGGTCAGGCGCGCGAGAGCGGGACCCCCGGCGACGCTGTAGGTGTCGACAAGATTCGGGATCTGCTGTTCGGCAACCAGATGCAAGACTATGACCGCCGCTTTTCCAAGCTTGAAGAACGGGTCTTGCAGCGCTTCAAGGATGTCGAATCCGAGGCCAAGCGCAATCTTGAAATGTACGAGTCAAATGCGAAAAAGCAGATCGACTCGCTTGCGGCGCAGTTGCGGAACGAAAAAGACGCGCGAGCCGACGCCGACAAGGAGATTGACCGAAATCTTCGCGAACAAAATCAGGCGCTTGAAAAGCAGGTGCGCGCATTGTCTGATCAATTGAACGAGCTTGAGCGCGAAATTGCCGACCGGATAAATCGAAACGATCATTTGCTGCGTGAGGAAATCAAGCAAAAGAATGAAGGCATTCAGATGCTGATGGAAAAAATGTTTTCCGATCTCGGCAACGTCAAGACCGACCGAAATCTTTTGGCTGGCCTGTTCGTCGAGGTTGCAAAATGTCTGAATCAGGATCCAGTCGGCAGCAAGAACAACTCGGACCGTAGCTGGAAAGTGAGTTGATCGGATTTGACGTCCACCGTCGACCCAATCAGCCTTCCACAAAGAACAGCCTCGAACGATACAGAGATTGATCGCGAGGCTCTGGCCCGTCTTTTGATCGAAATCGCCCGGAACGTTGATCCGGACTACCGTGCGCGTCTCGACGGAGTTCCAACCGCCGATCCTCGCATGGAAACTCTGCGCCAGTTGCTGGTCAGCCGCGAAATTTCAGAGCTTTCACGAGTTACGCATCTGCTTGACGAGCCCGAGCAGCTTGCGGCAGCAGTGGGCGACGTGCTTCCCAGTGCGGCCGCACGAGCGCCTCATGCGCAGCTCGGCGAGGCGCTTGCGCCGGCTGTCGAAAGGGCTGTGCAACGGTCGATTCAGAAGAGCCCGCGCACGCTGACGGATATATTATACCCTGTGTTTCTGCCGGCAATTCGCAAGTCGATCGGGGAAAAGATCGATCAGACCTTTCAGTCGCTGAATGAAACCTTAAGGCATATATTTACCTGGCATGGGCTCAAGTGGAGACTTGAATCTTGGAGAACCGGAGCCAGCTTCTCGGAAGTTGTGCTTAAGCATTCGCTTGTCTATCGTGTTGAGCACGTCTTTCTGATTAACAGAACTTCTGGACTTTTGATAGCGCATGTAGCTGCCGACAATGCGACGAGCGAAGATCCTCAACTTATTTCTTCTATGCTGAGTGCAATTCAAGACTTTGTGAAGGACTCATTCAACGAGAAAGAACAAAGCGGCCTTGACACTATTCGTTTTGGCGACCTTCGACTCTGGTCAGAGGTAGGACCGTTTGCGACCCTAGTCTCGGTGATCCGAGGAAACCCCCCAGAAGGATTGCATGAAATAGTTCGCGATGTATTGCTTCGTGTTCATGAGGAATACTCGCAGGCTTTAATGGAGTTTGACGGCGACGGTTCGCAGTTGGCCGGCATAGAGGCGCAGTTGCAGACCTGCGTCGAGCTAAAGCAGGAGGAATCAAACCAGAGATTTCCGTGGCTGGTGGTGGCCCTGGGCCTGCTGCTGATGGTTCTGGCAGGCGGTTGGTTCTTTATTTCATGGCAATCCGGGCAGCGCTGGCAGGCTTATGTGTCGCGACTGGAGAGCCAGCCGGGCATCATCGTTGCCGAACAAAAGATACGCGATGGCCAATACTATATTGCCGGCCTGCGAGACCCGCTTGCCGCCGACCCGCAAGCCCTGTTGTCGGGGACGCAGGTTGATCCTGCCCGGGTCCACTCCCAGTGGCAATTCTATCAAAGCCTTGAACCGGAGTTCGTGCTGAAGCGACTGACGGCGACGCTGGCTCCGCCGGAGTCAGTACGACTTGCCATCGTCGATAGTCGCATCGTTGCCGAGGGTGAGGCTCCCGACACCTGGATCGACCGGGCGCGCGCCGCGGCTCGAGAGCTTTCGGCAGGCGGACCGGAATTCGATATCGCAAGCGTCCGCGATGTAAGCCCCGAAGCACGCGCGGCAGAGCACTGGCAAGCTTACGTGTCGCGACTGGAGAGCGAGCCGGGCATCATCGTGTCCGAACAAAAGATACGCGATGGCCAATTCTATATTGCTGGGCTGCGAGACCCGCTTGCCGCCGCCCCGCAAGCTCTGCTGTCTGGAACGCAGGTTGATCCTGCCCGGGTCCATTCACAGTGGCAATTCTATGAGAGCCTCGAACCGGAGTTCGTGCTGAAGCGACTGACGGCGTCGCTGGCTCCGCCGGGGTCAGTGCGACTTGCCATCGTCGATAATCGCATCGTTGCCGAGGGCGAGGCTCCCGACACCTGGATAGATCGGGCGCGCGCCGCGGCCCGACAGCTTTCGGCGGGCGGACCGGAATTCGACATCTCCAAGATTCGTGATGTAAGCCCCGAAGCACGCGCGGCGGAGCACTGGCAAGCTTACGTGTCGCGACTGGAGAGCCAGCCGGGTATCATCGTCGCTCAACAAACGACTAGGGGCGGCCAATTCTACATTTCCGGCCTGAGAGACCCGCTTGCCGCCGACCCGCAAGCCCTGCTGTCTGGAACGCAGGTTGACCCTGCCCGTGTTCGTTCGCAGTGGCAATTATATCAAAGCCTTGAACCGGAGTTCGTGTTGAAGCGGCTGACGGCGACGCTGTATCCGCTGAAATCGGTTCGGCTTTCGATCGTCGATAATCGCATCGTTGCCGAGGGTGAGGCTCCCGACACCTGGATAGATCGCGCGCGCGCCGCGGCCCGACAGCTTTCGGTAGGCGGACCGGAATTCGACATCTCCAAGGTTCGTGATGTAACACCCGAAGCACGCGAGGCGGAGCACTGGCAGTATTATGTGGCGCGACTTGAGGCCCAATCGGGAATCATCGTCGCCCAACAAACGATCAGGGGCGGCCAATTCTACATTTCCGGCCTGAGAGACCCGCTTGCCGCCGACCCGCAAGCTCTGCTGTCTGGAACGCAGGTTGATCCTGCGCGCGTTCATTCACAGTGGCAATTCTTTCAGAGCCTCGATCCAAAGTTCGTGGTGAAGCGGCTCACGGCGTCGCTCTCCCCGCCGAAATCGGTTCAGCTTTCGATCATCCAAGGTCGCATCCTAGTCGTGGGGGAGGCTCCTGCGGCCTGGATCAACCGGGCGCAGGCCGCCGCCGAACAGCTTTCGGCGGACGGAGTGGTTCTGGATGTCTCGCAGCTGCGCGAAATGAACCTTGAAGAACTCAACTATTTGAGAGAGGCCATCCAGACGACCGACATCTTCTTCTCTTCCGGCAAAGTTGTGCCCGGGCCAGAGCAACTGCCGGTTCTCGACAGGCTGGCGGATCAGATCAAGGAATTCGCCGAAAATGCCCGCAAGTCAGGCGTCACGGCGCGGTTCATGTTGACCGGGCATTCGGACGCCACGGGCCGTGAAACGGCCAACGCGTCGATCAGTGCAGCCCGCTCCGAGACAGTTCGTGCGCTTCTCAACAAACGCGGTGTCGCGCCGGAACTGCTGCTGGTTCGGGGCGCGGGCACTTTTGAGCCGCTGGTGCCTGAAAACAGTCAAGCCGGGAGCTCCAGCAATCGCCGGGTTTCGATTTCGGTAAACCTGGACTAGTGGAGCCCAAGATGTTGCAAAAAAAGATCTGCATGCTGGGCGGGTTCGCTGTCGGAAAGACGAGTCTGGTTCGCAGGTTTGTGCAAAGCATTTTTTCAGAAACCTACCTGACCACGGTGGGGGTGAAAATTGACAAGAAGAATGTCGCACTCCCGGATAAAACCGTGGATCTGATTTTGTGGGACTTGGCCGGGGAAGACGACATCGGCTCATTCCGCGTCAGCTATGTTCGAGGTGCAACCGGGCTTGTGCTAGTCGTCGATGGAACCCGCGCTGCGACGCTTGCCGTGGCGCTCACGCTGCGCGAACGGGCCGAGGCCGAATTCGGCGCCATGCCGTTCATAGTGCTGATCAACAAATCCGATCTGGCCGATCGGTGGGCAATATCGGATAGAGATATCAACGAACTTAGGCAGCGTGGATGGCAAATCTATCTAACGAGTGCGCTCTCGGGCGAGAATGTCGATGATGCGTTTCGTCAACTTGCTTTGATGGTAACCAAGTAGACCATGCATGGATTGCCGAAAGAAGTTAGCAGTTGGATTTTCAACTTCTTCTACAATGGGAACTCCGTCGCGTATCTAAAAATCGACACTCAGCTTTGCGTGGCTGCGAAGGGCGGTAATGTTGAGCATTACGGGCTCTCATCGCTTCGCATTGGCGAGCCTGTTGCCGAGCAGCTTGAATTCATGGAAGGTTTGCTGCCTTGCCCGGAGCTTCCATTTCACATTGCCATGGTCGAACTGCCCGGAGGGCGTGTCGCCGACCTTCATTTTTTTGCCGATAATGCCTGCGTGTGGCTGCTCTTTCTTGACGCCACCGCCGAACGCGACAATAGGCAGCGGCTTCAACAAAAGGCTTATGAAATGACCCTCCTGCAAGAGAGGGAGCGTCAACTCAACGAGAAATTACAAGCGACGAACGAGGCGTTGAGGAAGAGCCAGGAGGGATTGGCGCGTGAATACCATCGCGCCGAAACCCTGCTCCTCAACATTCTTCCGGCGTCAATCGCGGAGCGGTTAAAGGCGCACAAAAAAATTGCTGACAACCACGCAGAAGTGAGCGTGCTTTTTGCCGACATAGTCGGTTTTACAGAACGAGCGCGGAGCGTCGGAGCCGTAACGACGCTGGCAATTTTAAATTACTTCTTCAAGGCGGCGGATCGGCTCTCGGAACGATACGGGTGCGAGAAGATCAAGACAATCGGCGATTGTGTGATGGTGGTCGCCGGCCTGCCCACGGCGCGACCCGATCATGCAAAGGCACTTGCGCGCTATGCACTTGAGCTGCGGAAGGCGGTTAAGCGCGAACGCTTTTCAGGAGAACCGCTGAGACTGAGAATTGGAATTCACTCAGGCCCAATCGTCGCGGGCGTAATAGGCAAGAGACGGTTCGCCTATGACTTGTGGGGCGAGACGGTTAATCTCGCCTCGCGTATTCAAACGTCCGCGGAGCCCGATGAAATCCGTATTTCGGATGCAACTCGCCAAATGCTTGGACCAAATTTTTCTTGCGACCCACTCGAGGAAACGGAATTGCGTGGTACAGGTCGTGTGCGAATGTGGCGGCTCCCGGCCTGATTTGCCGCGCAACAGTGCCGATCCTGGAGCCAACGCATCTCAGTTGCCACGCGAAGCTTTGCCCCTGGCCTTCATTGTCCACATTGCAAATGCCAGCAATGCAGTCTGCGGACTCTATTGGGCGACTTGGGACACGGCTGACATCAGCTCCTGCGGGTTTGGCGCCCCAAACATGTATCGCCCACCCTCTGGGACCTCCGTGAAGCTCCAGCGGACGATCCCTTGCCGGTCCAGTAGGAACTGACCAATGAGTTGTCCGTGTCCCGTCGCCATCATCTGCTCGTCGGCTTCGGTCACTTCATAATTGTCCCTCTTGTTGAGGATTTCGGTGGCGGCAAAAGGATCCATGGGGCGAGGCAACTCGCTTGGCATGTCGACCAGCATATCCTTTGCCGCTGCGATCGAGACCTTGTACGGCCAGTTCGTCTCGTTTTGGGTGAATTCGAGATTGGGCAGTCCAAAAGCACGATGTGAAGCGCGTTCAGGATCTGATGCCGCAAGCAGATTCGGCATCGGGTGGTAGCGGAAATAGAGACGCGCCCGTTCGATCGGCGTGTTGACCACCGTCAGGCTCTCCACGCCCTTTTCGCGCAGCTCCGGATCAAGCCGCGCCTGAGCGGCGATATGGCGCCGGCAAAACGCACAATGCAGACCTCGAAACAGACCGACCAGCACCGGTTTTTGTCCGCGAAAGTCGTCTAGCGCGATCTTGCCATCCTGGGTAATGGCGTCGAGCACCAAGTTCGGCGCACGGTCGCCCGGTTGAAGCGGTATCAAGTCACTACGCGCGGACATTTCCAACCTCCAACCCGGCTAATCGAGAAAGGGCAGCACCACAAGCGCTTCCGGATCGAGCCCGTGCTGGGCGCATATACCCTGCGCCAAGGAAAAGTAGCGTTCGGCCTCGGCAAGATTGTCGAAGTCGAGATTAAGCGTTGCCAGACCATCATAGCACGGAAACAGCAGCTGGGGCTCGCCCGTTTCGCGGGCCACCTCCAGTGCTTCGTGGAACAAGCCAACGGCCAGTTCCGGACGGCCGTTGCACTGGTGGATCTGCCCAAGCACAATCAACGGCACCGGCAGGTGCTCTCGCTGGTCGAGTGCCCGGTCGATCTCGATGGCTTTCTCGGCAGCAGGCACGCCCTCTGTTGGACAACGATCCGTGAAAGTACAACATGCAACCGCCAGATTGGCGAGAAGGCGCGCCTGGAAGCCCAAATCACCAATATGGCGAGCGACTTCAAGACCGCGTCGACAGACTTCCATCGCCTGTGCCGGATCGATGGTCGTGTAAAGCACACCGAGATTGGTGTAGCCGCGACAGGCGGCGCCCAGCAGACCGGCGGCTTCGGCCAGTTCAATGCTATGCTCGACTTGACGCACGGCTTCACGGTTTCGCCCAAGGCGAGCCAGCGCGACAGCCTTCGTATTGAGTGCCTCGGCGGTTACGAGAGTGGCACCGCGCCCCACCTCGGAGACATGCTCTGTTGTCAGAGTGCGTACGCAATCCAACGCAGCGTCTGCCCATTTTGCCGCGAGAGCGTGATCTCCGCTACGGAACGCCTGTCGGCCACGTTCTTGCCAGAGATGCGCCTGCTCGACCGGAGCATCCGCTCCATCGAGGAGCGCCGCGGCCTCAGCGTAGCGGGATTCTGCTTTGTCCCGCTTGCCGACGTCCCAGAGCAGCCGACCGATCTTACGCAAAACTCGCGCCGACGCTACACGATCGGCCGACTCGCTGTATGCCTGCAACGCCGCCTCGTAATGGTGGTGCGCGATCTCGCGGCGGCCCGCCGAGCCGCTCAAATCGGCAATGGTCTCGGCAATTGTCAGTTTGAGCGGTGTTTGCCCGGTCGCCTCCAGCGCAGTCAGTGCTCGCTCGTAGAAACGAAGGGCGTCGTCGTTGGCGTATATCGTGCGAGCTCGATCGCCGGCCGCTTGCAGGTAATGCGCGCCCTTCTCCCGCTCCGCGCTCTGTGCGAAGTGGTGACCAAGCACGGTTAAATCCTCGAGCCGTTCCGGATTATCGCCGCACAGTCGCTCCAAGGCAGCACCTATGCGCCCGTGGATTTCGGTCCGCCGTTGCCGGAGCAGATTCTGGTAGATCACGTCCTGCAGCAAGGTTTGCGTAAAGCGGTAGCTTTGCGACGAGACAGAGCCTGATCCGGCAACTTCCTCGATGATTTCCGCATCGCAAAGCAGTTCGCAGCCGGCCTCTAGCCGGGCGGGGTCGGCTGTCACGGTCCTCAGAAGGGTGGCATCGAAGCGCGGGCCGATTACCGCGGCTTCCTGGGCCAACCGGCGCACCTCTTGTGGCAGCCGGTCGAAGCGAGCAAGCAACATTGCCTGGACGGTGGCGGGAATGTCGGTTGCGAATTCGCCTGCCACAGTCCGCCATCGCTGGCCCTCGCGCATCAGTACACCGCGATCGATAAGGCCGCGAACGATCTCCTCTACAAAAAGAGGGTTACCGCCCGCTCGGTCGAGGATCTGATCGACGAGCCCTGCTGCGGAGTTTACCCAGCTCTCACCGAAAAGAGCCGCCAGCAGGCTGTGTCCTTCATCGCTGTTGAGCGGCGAAAGCCTGAGCGCCGTGTGACTGACCCGACTTGAGTCGAGCTGGCCGCTCTCCGGCGCCGAGCGATGCGTGACCAGCACCATCAACCGCGAGCGTTCCAACCTGTCCATCACGAAACGTAGTGCCTCGAGCGAAACGGCGTCGGCCCAGTGAAGGTCTTCGACGACAATCAACAGCGGCGACAACGCAAGCCGCCGTTCGATGATGGTGCGGACCGCGTAGAGAATTTGGCGCCGTAACTGCTCGGGTTCTACATGCTGCAAGGTGGCATCGGGGTCGCCAAGGCCAAGGACATGGTAGAGCAAAGGCATCAGCCGCTTCGCCTCCTCGCCCTGCAGGCCAAGATCGGCAAGCAAGCCTGCGAGCTTCCCCCGCATATGGTCCCCATTGTCGTTTTGCATCATCCCGGCAGCACTGCGCACCACTGCACCCAAGGCGCCAAATGATTGTTCGCCCAGCGGTGAGCACGTGGCTTGTCGCACCGCGACGGTGCGAAATCGATCCTCGTCGCCGACACGGGCGGCGAACTCCTTCACCAGCCGCGATTTCCCGATACCGGCTTCTCCGACGAGGCGGACGAGTTGGGCCGAGCCGCCGCACGCCTGGTCAAGGCTCGCCAGCATTCTATTGAGCTCCGCAGCACGACCTATCATCGGCGCGCTGAGGCCGAGCGCCTCGAGCCCACGCGCTGCACGCGGCGCGGCAAGCGGTGCATCCAAACGATGGACGAGCACACTGCCAGCCTTGCCGCGAAGCACGACATCACCCATCGACTCGTAAGAGAAGGCATGCCGGGTCAGCCTGTGGGTGAGTTCACCTACCAGCACTTCACCCGGTGCGGCGAGCGATTGCAGGCGTTGCGCTGTATTCACCGTATCCCCCGTCACCGAATAGGATTTGGCGGTGCCGATGCCTAATCGTCCAGTAACGACGGGGCCAGTGTTTATGCCGACATGAAGTAATAGAGGCGAGCCGGAGTGGGAGGTGCTTTCACCCAGCCGCGCCGTCCGGGCGATCATGTCGAGAGCGGCGCGAAGCGCACGTTCCGGATCGTCCTCATGCGCGACCGGCGCACCGAACAAAGCGAGCAGTGCATCGCCGATGAATTTGTCGACGAAACCACCAAAGTTTCGCACCGCCGCCGTCAATTCCTTGAACAGTTCGTTCTGCAGCGATTGCATGACCTCGGGGTCGAGCTGCTCGCTCAGTGTCGTGAAGCCGCAAAGGTCGGCAAAGAGGACGGTTACCGTCCGGCGATCGGCGTCAGAGATGGGCTGCAGCCCTTCGTCGCTATCGATGTTGGTAAGCAGTGACGGAGTTTGGGAAGGCGACACAATGGTTCGGCTTGGTGTCGGAGCAAGCCGTTCGACGGCTTTTGCGGGTGCGCCGACGCTTGCCCCACACTTCGGACAGAACTCGAAATCAGGTGCGCATCTATAACCGCAACTGGCGCATGGCACGGGCTGGCGCTTGCCGCACCTTGGACAGAAAGCGTAACCGCCCTCAACCTCGAAACCGCAGCCTGAGCAGTCCATCGGGCCAGACCTCACTAGGGGCTGTGACGGCGTGATCTCCCTACGCAACTTCACGGCCAAGGTATTCACAAGCATGAACCCATAGCCGTCGGCGGGCAAGCGGCAGTGCAACTGCGCATCGAGCGATCGGCTGGGGCCTGTGGCAGCGGGCGGCCAAATCGGTTCTGCGTGGCTGTCGGTTGCGAAAGTTCCCTCTTGGTTCGGTCTTCCTGCTATCGTGAAGATGAGGAGACGGACCCTTGAGCGAGAATCGTAAGCTAGCCGCAATTCTAGCTGCGGATGTGGTCGGATATAGCCGGCTCGCGAGCGCGGATGAAGATCGTACATTGGCGAGGTTGCGGGCACTGCGCAGCGACCTGATCGATCCCATCATCGCAGTGCACCACGGCCGGGTGATCAAGCGCACTGGCGATGGGGCGCTGGTTGAGTTCCGCAGTGTGGTGGATGCCGTTCGCTGCGCCATAGAGGTTCAGGATGGTATGGTTGAGCGCAATGCCGGCGTGCCGCAGGACCGCCGTATCGAGTTCAGGATCGGCATTCATCTGGGAGATGTGGTCGAAGAAAGCGACGGCGACCTGATGGGCGACGGCGTCAACATCGCCTCGCGTTTGGAGGGGCTCGCGACGCCCGGCGCCATCTGCCTGTCCGAGGATGCCTATCGCCAGGTCAAGGCGAGGCTCGACCTCTCGGTCAGCGATCTCGGCAGCACACAACTCAAGAACATTGCCGAGCCTATCCGAGTCTATTCGCTACAAGTTGGCAGCGCCGGGACCAAGGCGGCCGCGGGCCCGGAAGCCGAGACGAGCCGGCCGGTTACGCCAGTGCCGCCGAAGCTGTCGATCGCCGTGCTGCCGTTCGCGAACATGAGCGGTGACGCCGAACAGGACTACTTCGCCGACGGCATCTCCGAAGACATCATCACGGCCCTGTCCAAGCTGTCGCAGCTCTTCGTCATCGCTCGCAATTCGTCGTTCACCTTCAAGGGCCAGAACGTCCGTGTGCAGGAGGTGGGCACGAAACTCGGCGTGCGGTATGTCCTTGAGGGTAGCGTACGCAAGTCGGGCAACCGGGTGCGCATCACCGCGCAGCTCATCGACGCGACCTCGGGCGGCCATCTTTGGGCGGAGCGGTTCGATCGCGACCTGACCGACATATTCGCCGTGCAGGATGACGTGACGCAACAGATTGTCGGCGCGCTGGCGCTTAGTCTGGATGCGGGTGATCGGCAGCGGCTAGCGCCCGAGTACCCGCGCAACACGGAGGCGTATGACTATTTCCTGCGGGGCAGGGAGCTGTGGCACCGGCTTAGGAGGGAGACGAACGTCGCGGCGCGCGACCTCTTGCAACGCGCCATCGAACTGGACCCGAAGTTTGCCTCTGCCCACGCATTCCTGGCCCTTACGCACGGCCTCGATTACCTGAACCGGTGGAGTGCGTCGCCTCCGGAATCGATGGCGCAAGCCGAAGAAGCCGCGACGCTTGCGGTAACGCTAGATGGCAACGATCCCTGGGCGCACTGGGCGCTGGCTATTGCCAGGCTGTACACACGACGACACGATGGGGCCATCGACGAGGCCGAGCGCGCGCTAGTCCTCAATCCGAACTTCGCCGAAGCGCACGTCGTCCTCGGCGAGGCGCTGTACTATTCGGGCAGATCCGAAGACGCCCTCGAGAGTTTTGCCCGGGCGAAGATCTTGAATCCATATTTTCCGGATGTGCTTCTGCACTTTCAGGCTTTGGCCTTGTTTCAACTAGGAAGGTACGAAGAGGCCGCTGACCTCTTGATGCAACGGCTGGCTCGCAACGCTGTTACCGACGTCTCGCGGGCGCTTCTGGCCGCCAGCTACGGCCATCTGGGCCGTTTCGCCGAGGCCCGGGCCGCATGGCAGGAGGTGCTTCGCGTCAATCCCGACTATTCGCTGGAATACCGTCGCAAAGTCCTGCCCTACAAGAACCCTGCGGATTTCGAACTCGTGGAGGAGGGGCTCCGCAAGGCCGGTATAGTGCAATGACAGGTGAGGCCATTCGGCCGGATCAGAGGCTGTAGGCTTGGCCGATCTTGCGCCATCGCGCATTTTCACGAACCAGTCTCAGGTTGTCGGTGGCCTCGGCGAGCGTCCGCGAACGGTATTGCCGGAGCAGGTCCGCGAAGAGCGCCCCTTCGGGGTGGTCGGCAAGCTGCTCGCGGACCGAGACCTTTTCATCGATGACCCGGGTGCCCCAGGCATTTTCCCTTACCTGCAGCTCCGCAGCCAGATCACGCTCTTCCGGTGCGGTTTCGTCCAACGCAGCCAGGAGGATCGAGTGGAAAAGCGCTACATAGCCAATCTGTCTCAGGCCACCGACAACCCGCACCCGGGGCAATATGGCAAGAACGAGGAACGTCAGGAACAAGTCCGGCAGCAAAACGCCGTCCAGCAGCGCCTGCCTGAGATGTGGCCGCTCGAACGGGATGGAAAGACCATGCGGCTTGTCAGGCTCGATCAGCTGCCCGTTCTCTAGAACGAGCTTGCGTACGCGCTGCTCGCGGATGCCCCAGAAATAGTCCGTGGCATTGGGCAGGAATCTGCCGAATGGGCCCGATGCGGCCTCTTGCAAGGCATGTTCGAGACGCAGGCGTCTTGCGGGTTCGATGAGCAGCCTGGAAAGAAGACCGCCGTCATATTGTAGATGCCGCGCCATGGCAGCCGCGGCGAGCCGATCATCGGTGAAAACCGGCAGGGCCATGCCGGAACGATCCCAAGTGGCGACCAGATCCTCGTTAAGCGCTGTCATGGCATCGGCGGCGGTTCCAAAGACCGTATCCTGGCTGGCAAGCAGTGTACCTAGCCAGCGGTTGGCATCCGTTTCATCGCCCACCGCTCCGAGCGCGCGCTTGTTAAGGGAGACGGGACCGGCCGCGCATGCGCTTTTGCGGCACAGCTTGTGGCGCCCCATGCCAAACAGGTTGATCTTGTCGTCCCCGACATCGAGCCATCCAGGCCCCTCCCGGCCAATTGTCTCCATGGTCATAGTCGTTCCCATGAAGCCGACGAAGGCTGACAGCCCGTTTTCGAACGCGCCGAGCCAGGCAAACAGGAGGGCATCGAAGGTGATCCGGTCCATCAGAAGCAGGCAGTGCAGACCGGACTGAATCACCGGTCTGTTCTCGAACTCGTCGAGGGCCTTGCCGATCTCTTCGGGCTCCATAGTTACACCGAGGCGCTGATGCAGGACTTCGCGCAGGATCGAACGGGCAGCGATCGCCGGGCCCGATGCAGGCCTTGCCACCGGCCGCCACAGATGGCGGGCGTAGTCGGAAACCGGAGCATTCCAGTTTTGCTCGATGTCGCGCACGACTTCCGGGCAGAGCAGCGACAGCACGGCCAGAATTTCCACCGGAGGTGCCGGGGTTTGATCAAGAACGCCTGTCATCATTTCCGTCTACCCGCTTGCGGGGCAAACGCCAAGTGAGAGTGGATCCGGCACGCATTGTCTACGTCAACCCCATGGACTGGTCGCGAGATGAGGCATTGAGCCTCGGATTGCGTGTTGTCGCTGTCCCGGCACTCCGAGGATACCTGCTGTCGACCGCCCTCGTGTCGCCAGCAGCGTTGGTCGAAGGTACGCCGTTAGGCCAAGAAAGCCGCCGCCGGACCTCAGTCTCGCGCACGAAACCCGCTTCGGGGGAGGGTCGCCTGAATCTGAGATGGAATGACTTTTCATTGGGCCTTGAGGGGTTAAAAATTGCGATCTGATCATGGGGTTGCCTTCAACTACAGCAGCCGCTTCTTGACCTGTTTACATAATGTGATTTCTGAATCTGAGGCTCTGCGTGACATTGGAGGGCTTCTCAGGCGGGCAGAGGCTCTCTGCTGCCATGACACAGGAACAGATCGCTGATCTGGCAGGGATCTCGCGCCTTCGCTATCGCGACATCGAAACCGGAGCCGCTGCGGCACGTGCGACAACGCTCATGAATATTGCTCGCGCGCTCGGTCTGGAAATGATGTTTTTTCCGCAAGCTGGGTTCCAGCCGTGCAGACCCTGCTGCGCTCGCATGATGAAGACGATCCACTCGCTGGATGTACGATGGCGAGACCAAGGCCGGCGCGTGAGTCGGCTGAACACCTAAGGCAAAACAGCGGATCTTAGAACCGCAGCCGGGCCATGCTCAGGAGGTCGCGGTACTGCCCGTCGGTAAAACCGGCCTTCACATGCCGGCCTTCGACCTTGAAATCGTGGCTGGTGTAGAGATGGATGGCCGGTTCGTTGTCGACATAAACGCTCAATTCGACCCGCTTCAAGGCGCGCCAGTTGTCGGCCACGTCAAGCAGTGCGCCAAGGATGGCAGAGCCGAAACCCTTGCCGACAAAGTCATCGTCTAGGCCGATATTGATCTCGCCGATATGCGAACGGCGCGGCGAGCTTTGCACGACCAGGCTGCCATGGCCGACAACCTTGCCGTCCAATTCGGCGACGATCCAGGTGGTTTCCTGGCCGGACTTGGCGATGCGCCGCTCAACCTGATCCACCGTCTCGAAGGGCATCCTGAACGTGCCCCAGCGGAAGCCAGGCATGTTGAAGATAGCGCAAAGCGCCTCCGCATCGCTTGGCCGGACGGCCCGGAGCTGCGGCTGGATCTTCTCGGATGGCGAGGTCGTGCTGGTCATGGCGTTCCCGGCGAAGGCAATCGGCCCGGCACGATGCACCGAACGTCACCTGAAAATCCAGCCGTCTCTGCAGCCCTATGCTGCCGTTTGCGAACCAAAATACCAGGAGGCGGTGTAGAGTTTGAAGGCGCCGCTGATGCCGATCCAGCCGAAAAGGGCGAGCCAGCCCAAGGTAGCAGCCGCCGTCCACTGGATCCGGTGCACCGCGCCGTCGGTGATAACGAGGCCAAGGATGGAAAGCAGGCCGACCAGAAACTGCGCTAGGCCTAGCACCAGCAATTCTTCGCGCGGCGCGCTTTTCCAGATGAGATAGGTGCCGCCAGCGCCGGCGAGGAAGATGGCGCTGTAGACCTGCGCGTGGAAAGGATCGACGGTCCATGGCCAGGTGCTGCTGACCATCAGGGGAAACAGCAACATGCCCAAACCATAGAGCCCAAGGATCGCCGTTTCCGCCAACATGTAGCTGCGCCATGCCGGGCTTGTGGTCACGCCATTTGCTGACGGACGGCCCCTGGCCCGCCACAGGAACAACCCGGATACTGCGACCGACCCAAGGTAGACCAGAAACCACAGCCAGGTCGCTTTTCGCTCGAGGTTGAAATAGCCGAGATTGATCAACGAAACCCCCGACACTATGAGGGTGAAGATGAAGGCCATGACCAGCACGAGCCTGCCCGGCGACCAGCGATTCCAGAAAAAGAGCGCCGCCATCACTGCCATTTCGGCGGTGTAGAAGCCGCCGAGAAAGCGGGCACTGAACGGCGTGACGGGCCAGGGCCAGCGCGGCTTGACCAGCGCAGGCGCGAAAAACAGGCCGGCGCCGACGATCAGAACGATTATGACCCCTGCCGAGAAAAGCCGTAGCGCCGCGGGAAATGGCGGGTTGTCGGATGTCGGCACGGGAGAAAGCCCCATAGATGAATTCGCCATGCACCATCATAGTGCCGCTTGCGGTCGGTGAAAATCCGCCGAATACAAATTGAGCTGTCATCAGATCTATCCATTCGAATGGCCGTTCGATCCCTTTCGACGTAAGATGGAGTGCGCGGACCGAAGACCGGTCCGGCCAACACGCCTCGAGGCGCATTTTCCGGAGCCTGCACGATGACCGAAGCTCAGGATCTGTTCTCACTTCTGCGGCAATCGACCGATGTCGATCCGCAGGCAATCGACGCGATCCGGCAAACCATCGCCGAGGGCAAGGACCGCGAGCTTTGCCGCATCAATGCGCTGGCCTTCGCCAGCAAGAATGGCCTCGACGAGGAACGCGCCATCAGCGCCTTTCTGCATGCAGCGCGGGTGGGCATCTTCGACATCTCCTGGAATGTTCTGTGCCCCGGCTGCGGCGGCGTGCTCGACACCAACGCCACGCTGAAAACCATGCAGAAGGACGAATATACTTGCGCGCTGTGCTCCGAGGGCTATTCGCCAACCCTCGACGAGATGGTCGAGGTAACATTCACCGTCAGTCCACGCATACGCAAGATTGCCGCCCACACTCCACATGAACTGCCGTTGGTGGAATATCTCCGCCAGATCTACTTGGCGTCCGGCGCCGATCTGCCGGAAGAGGATTTGGCGGAGAAGATGGAAGCGTTCTCGCTGGAGGATATCGAGCTTGCGCCCGGTGAAAAGGCGGTGCTGCCCATACAGCTTCCGTCTGAATTCGTCATCGTGTTCGAGCCGGTCACGCATTCAGCGCAGTTCATCGACGTTAAGGGCGAACCAACAAGGGAGCGCCGAAGCCTCTCCTTGGTTTTCGACCGCGACCATGTCCAAAACCAGACATTGGAGATGCAACCAGGCCCTTTGCGCATTTCCCTGGAAAACAGGACCGACACCCGCGTGCTGCCGACGGTCTTCATCGCCGGCCACGCATTGCATGATTTCCTGGGCAAGCGCCGGCCCTTCCTGACCGCCAAGCGCCTGCTCACCAACCAGACGTTTCGTGATCTCTATCGCACGGACACGCTCGACATCAACCAGCGCCTGAAGATCACCAGCCTGACCTTCCTCTTCACCGACCTGCGCGGATCGACCGAGCTTTACGAGCGGGTAGGCGACCTTTCAGCCTTCGATCTGGTGCGCGAGCATTTCCAAGTGCTGCACGAGATCGTCTCGGCGGAGGCGGGCGCGGTAGTCAAGACGATCGGTGATGCGGTGATGGCGACCTTCGCGACGCCTGATCGTGCGGTTGCCGCGGCGCTCAGGATGCGCGATGCCATGCGTGGGCTCAATGGAAAAAGCGGGCGCGAGGACCTGCTGCTCAAGATCGGAGTCCATGCCGGCCCTTGCATCGCCGTGTCCATGAACGAGCGGCAGGACTATTTTGGCCAGACGGTCAACATTGCTTCACGGGTCCAGAACCTGGCCAACGCACAGGCGATCTTCGCCACCCGTGCGGTGGTCGACGACAATCTCACCGCCGATCTGTTGCGCAGGAACGCGCTGACGCCCGTGCCTCACGAAGTCTCGCTGCGCGGCATTGAGCGGGAGATCGCGGTGTATACAATCCCCTGACGAATTTCAGAGCAATTTCAGGACAAGCATGAACGGTTTCCCGGGAAAAGCGCGTAACGCCTCCGCTTGGCAATTGCGTTAAAAACAAAGAGCTGGAGCAGCATTTCCGTGAAGCGCGCTTACGGCCGCTCACAAGCGCTTGCAGAGGAAATAACGATCGGCGGGCTCCGACGTCGGCGCTGCAAGGCGTTGCAGCAGCGGGTGGTCGAGCGGCGTGCCACTGACAGCGAAGCCGCCAACGCGAAGCAGGCTGGCGATCAAATCGGGAAGCCATGTGGCGGTCACTGCATCGCGGTCATCATAGCCGGTGCCGATGTCGGCATGAACAAGGGCGGCGTCGATGCCAATGAACTTGCGGCCCGTTTCGCGTATTTCGCCGAGCACGAGGTTTTCAGCTTCGGGAATTGAGCTGGCGTGTGCGCCGACTTCGCGGTCGAACACCACGATCCGGCGCCCGGGCAGGCGTTCGCGCAAATGGTGGAACGTCCGGCCATTGCCGAGGCCGAGCTCGAGCACCAGCCCTTCCATCTTCGCCACCTCGGGGCAGACGTAATCGAGAATGTCACGCTGTGCGGTCATCCTGCTGATGAAATTCTCGAGACGACTCATATGCTTTTGTGTGTCCTGAACCAGGTCAAGAGATCGGTAATGCCCGCGATTAAACTCCGATCACGCCTCGCCGCATATAGAGGCCGACGATGGACACTGCAACCACCAAACAGGCTGCCAACGAGGGTCGTACCGGGTGGACTTGGCGGCCCGGCGCGCGTCGGAATAGGCGATGTCATTTGTATGGGTCTGCGGCGTCCCGCAAGCCGTCGCCGAGGAAGTTGAATGCCAAGATGACGAGAACAACGGGCAACATCGGCAAAAGCAGCCATGGATAGAACGCGATCACGCTGACGCTGCGCGCCTCGGTCAGCAGGATACCCCAGCTGGTTGTCGGTGGCCTCAGGCCCAGCCCCAGGAAGCTCAGTGCCGTCTCGCCCAGGATCATGCCCGGTATGGAGATCGTCGCCGTCGCGATCAGATGCGACATGAAGCCGGGAATGAGGTGCCGCCCGATGATGCGGCTGCTCGTGGCGCCCATCAATTGCGCGGCCAGAACATAATCCTCCTCGCGCAAGGCCAGAAGCTTTGAACGCACGGCCCGCGCCAGTCCGGTCCAGTGGATCAGCCCGAGGATGACGGTGATGCCGAAATAGATCAGGATTGGACTCCAGGTTATCGGCATGATCGCGGCCAGAGCCATCCATAGCGGAATGCTGGGAATCGATTGCAGAACTTCGATTATCCGTTGAACAATCAGGTCGAAGATGCCGCCATGATAGCCGGCCAGTCCGCCGATGACGATGCCGAGCAGGAAGCTGAAACTGATGCCGATGAGGCCGATTGTCAGTGAAATGCGTGCGCCATAGATGATGCGCGAGAGCACATCGCGCCCCAGCCTGTCGGTGCCGGCCAGAAAGAGCTGGCCGTTTTCGGCAGGGCAGACGAAATGCGTGTCGCCTTCGACCAGGCCCCAGAACCGGTAACTGTCGCCCTTGCAGAAGAAACGAATACGCTGAACGTCATCGCGCTTCTCGCTGTAGTTCCGCTTGAGTGTGTCCATATCCAGCGTCATCTGGCGGCCATAGACGAACGGCCCAACGAACTGGCCGTCGTGGAACAGGTGCACCCGCTGCGGCGGCGAATAGATGTAGTCCATGTTGCGCGTGTGCAGATTGTAGGGCGCCAGGAACTCGCAGATCAGTATCCCGAAATAGAGTGCCACAAGGAATATTCCGGACACAAGGGCAAGCCGGTGCATCCGGAATTTCCACCACATCAGCCGCAACTGCGACGCCTGAAACACCTTCGACTGCTCCGACGTCATCGCTTCGACCGACTGCAGGTCAAAGGGGGCGATGGAAACGTAGTGTTGCAGTGGAGCACCCGGAGCGGGCAGCGGCGATTGCGTGTTCATTTGGTGCTGCCGCCCTGTAGACGAATTCGCGGATCAAGTAGCGCCAGCGCCAGGTCGGAAATCAGGACGCCGATGACCGTGAGGAAGGCGAGGAACATCAGGAACGACCCTGCCAGATACATATCCTGGCTTTGCAGTGCTCTGATCAGCATTGGCCCGGTCGTTTCCAAAGACAGCACGATCGCGGTGATTTCGGCGCCGGAGATGATGGCCGGCAGGATAGAGCCGATGTCGGAAACGAAGAAATTGAGCGCCATGCGCAGCGGATATTTGACCAGCGCCTTGAAGGGATGAAGGCCTTTGGCGCGCGCGGTCACGACATATTGCTTGTGCAGTTCATCGAGCAGATTGGCGCGCAGCCGCCGGATCATGCTTGCCGTGCCCCCGGTGCCGATGATCAAGACCGGGATCCAGAGATGGGCGAGGATCGACTTGGCCTTGGCCCAGCTCATCGGCTCGCTGAGATATTGCGGGTCCATGAGATGGCCGACGGACGTGCCGAACCAGATATTGGCGAAATACATCAGGATCAGCGCCAGCATGAAATTCGGAATGGCAAGGCCGAGAAGGCCGAAGAGAGTCAGGCCGTAGTCGCCCCAGCTGTATTGATGTGTGGCGGAATACATGCCGATCGGAAAGGCGATGAGCCAGGTGAAGATGATCGTGACGAAGGAAACCAGCACGGTCAGCCACATTCGGTCGCCGATGACGTCGCGAACCGGCAGCTCATACTCGAAGGAATAGCCGAAATCGCCATGCAGCATTCCTCCGACCCAGTAGAAGTAGCGAATGACCGGCGGCTTGTCGAAACCATATTCCTTCCGCATCATCTCGATGCGATCGGAATCCACCGCCTCGCCCTGAGCCCGAAGCTCGGAAACGTAGCTATCGAAATAGTCGCCTGGGGGAAGTTCGATGATAGTGAACACCAGCGCCGATATGATCAGCAGGGTTGGAACCATCACGGCGATGCGCCAGACAATATATCGAAGCACGCTCAGGACTCTCCAAGCCAGAATGTATCCAGCATATAGACACCGAAATAGGCGGTCGGGTCATAGCCGTAGAGTGCCTTGTCAGGCAGATTGCGCAGCCGCGAGGATACAAGTACCGGCTGATGCGTTCCGTTCACAGTGCCGATCGAAAACACCTGATCGGTGTAAATCGACAGCATCGAATTCCAGATTTCGGCGCGCTCGGTGGCTCCGGTCGATGCGTTCCACCGCTTGAGCAAAGCCATCAACTCGACCACTTCAGGAAGATCGGGCGCCTCTCCCATCGTGCCATGAGACAAATAGTGAGCACCCCAGAGCGGCCATTGGAGCTGGTCGTCGATGGTGGGGGCCAACTGGTTCGGGTTCATGTCGGCGGTCGGCACGCCATTGTCGATGCCCGACCACATCGACATCATTATCTGTCCGCCAAGTGCGCGGCTGCGGAAGATGTCGCGCTGTGAAGTTCGGATGAACAAAGCAATGCCGATCTTGCGCCAGTGATCGGTGATGAGTTCGAGCGCGTCGGTTTCCAGTGTGCTTTCGCCGGCCGTTTCCACGATGATTTGCGCCGAGCGTCCGTCGGGAAGTATCCGCAGCCCGTCATCGTCACGCGTCTTAAGCCCGACCTCGTCGAGCAGGGCATTGGCCTGGTCGGGATCATGGGCGATCCAGGCTTTCGCGAATTCCGGCCGATAGAGAGGGCTCTCCGGCAGCACCGTATCGGCACTTTCCTGCGCCAACCCGTAGAACACGGCCAAATTGATCTCGCGCCTGTCCACAGCGAGCGAAAGTGCGCGGCGCACGCGCACGTCACGAAAAAGGCCGCGCCACACCTTGTCGGAGCAATTCAGATTGGGCAACAGCGCCAGCCGCGAACCCTGTGTGCGTTTCCAAAGGTGCATCTTCACCGGGTAACGCTTTTCGGCATCCTTCAGGAAGGAGTAATCGCTGAAGTCAATTCCCATGCATTGCAAGTCGCTCTCGCCCGCACCGGTCTTGGCGGAAATGATCGCCGAGGAGCTGACATTCATAACGATCCGGTCGACATAGGGCAGTTGCCTGCCATTTTCGTCTGTTCGATGAAAGAAAGGGTTCCGCTCGAAGACGAACTGCTCGGCCGGCGGCTTGGTGCGGTTCTGCCAGGGATCGAGCGTCGGCAACTCCGGATTCTCCGGGCGGTATTGCCGCGACATGCGGATATGCAGGAGCGTCCATTTCTGGGCCCGGTTCTCCTTCATCAGGCCGGCGAGCCGGAATGGATCCTGGTACTTCTTGTGGAACTGCTTGAGATAGGCGGCCGGCAGGACAAGCGATAGCGGCGAAGCGGCAGCGAGCTTAGGCAGGAAGTCGGGATTGGGCGCATCCCAACTATAGCGGACCGTCAACGGATCGACGATCTCGAAACGTGGCGGCTTGCCGTCCGCCATCAGGGCGGGGGCGAGCCCGCCTTGCGAAAGCTCATCGTTCAGCCAGACATCTTCCCAGCAATAGCGAAAATCCTCCGACGTCAGCAGGCTACCGTCGGACCATTTATGCCCTTCCCGTATCTTGAACGTGAAGACCCGATCATCCGCAACGTCGAAGCGCTCGAGAATGTCGGGTTGCAAATTGAGCTTTTCATCATACCCGACCAGGCGAGAATACCCATAGATCGTCATCAGCCGAATATCTTTCTGGCTGCCGATGATGGTGCGCAGCGTGCCGCCATATTGGCCGGGCTGCCGGCCCATCGCAGCGAGATTTATCGCGCGCGGGTTCTTGGGCAAGCGTTCGGCGAGGACCGGCAGTGCCCTGGCCTTCAACAGCGGCTGAAGAAATTCCGGCTCCAGATCGCCTGCGCGCACCGTGCCCGGCAGAAATGCCGAAGCTATGAGCCCAAGGACGGTGCGCCGGCTGATCAAGGGCGTAACTCGCTGACATTGGCCGAACGTCGGGCCAGCACGAGGTGGCCGCCGCCAAGATCGAGCGGCGACAGCACATCCTCGTTGCCCTCGTCACGGAATTGCGGTCCCCATGCGCTGCTGTCGGAAGCGCCGCTGAGCTTCAGCGTCTTGAAATCCATCGGCCTGTCGAGATCGGGGAAAGGTACTGCGGCGACCAGCGAGCGCGTGTAGGGGTGGATCGGTTTCCTGAGCAGAATTTCGCGCGGCGCAAGCTCGACGATACGCCCGCCGCACATCACCGCGATGCGATCCGCCATATAGTCCACCACAGCCAGGTTGTGGGATATGAACAGGTAGGTCAGGCCCAGTTCCTTCTGCAGGTCCTTGAGGAGGTTCAGGATCTGCGCCTGGACAGAGACGTCGAGCGCCGAAACCGGCTCGTCGCAGATCAGGAGTTCGGGTCCCAGGGCCAGCGCGCGCGCGATGCCGATACGCTGACGTTGCCCGCCGGAGAAACTGTGCGGATACCGCTTGATGAAGCGCGGATCGAGCCCGATTGCCTGCATCAGGCTCTTGACCGTGGCGAGCCGGGACGCGGCATTGCCACGTTGATGGATTTCCAGCGGTTCGCTCAGGATGTTTTCCACCGTCATGCGAGGCGAAAGCGACGAAACCGGATCCTGAAAAACCATCTGGATCTTCGCGCGCAGCAGGCGCAGGGCCTCTCTCTCGCCTTCCAAGACGTCGATCGGCCCATCGCGGCCATTGAAGATCACAGAGCCACCGCTGGGGGTGACAGCCCGCATGAGGATCTTGCTGACAGTGGTTTTGCCGCAGCCGCTTTCGCCGACCAGACCCAGGCACTCGCCCCGCCTGATATCGAAGCTCACGCCGTCCACGGCGCGAATAGAGGTTTGCTGATTCCCGCCGAACCATCCGGACTTGCGGGTGGTGTAGACCTTTTCCAGATCCCTGACCGAGAGCAGGATGTCGTCCGCCCCTTTCGATCCCGGCGCCGTCTGCTTGCCGAGCAGGTTCTCGACATTCACCGGCACCTCGCGAAGCGCCTTTAGCCGTTCGCCAGGTTTCAGGTCGAAATGCGGAACAGCTGCCATCAGGCCCTTCAGGTAAGGGTGACCTGGCCGGCGGAATATCGCCTCGACAGGTCCCGCTTCCATGATCTCGCCATGGTAGATGACGACCACCTCGTCGGCGACATTGGCGACCACGCCGAGATCGTGGGTGATCAGCAGCATCGCCATATTCAGCTTGCTCTGCAGCTCGCGCAGCAATTGCAAGATTTGCGCCTGGATGGTGACGTCCAACGCAGTCGTCGGTTCGTCGGCGATCAACAGGGCGGGCCGGCAGATAAGCGCCATGGCGATCATGGCGCGCTGACGCAATCCTCCTGAAAGTTCAAAAGGATACATGTCATAGGCGCGCTTGGGATTAGGAAAGCCGACGAGGCTGAGCATTTCCTCGGTCCGCGCTTTGCGCTCTGCCCGAGCCATGGGCGTATGAATCTGCAGGGATTCGCTGACCTGGTTGCCGATCGTGTGCAGCGGCGACAGCGATGTCATCGGCTCCTGAAAGATCTTGCCGATGCGGCTGCCTCTCAGCGCCCGGATCTCGGGTCCATCGCGCGGCATCTGCAGGATATCCTGCGTCGTGCCGGGCTTTTCAGGATCCGAAAACAGGATACGGCCGCGAACATGGGCTGTCTTCGGCAAAATGCCCATCACTGCCTGGCTGAGAACCGATTTCCCGGAACCGGACTCGCCCACAAGCGCGGTCACCTTGCCGGGCAGGACGCGAAGATTTGCGCGCCTGACGGCATGCAACGGTCCCCCGATGATGGCAAAAGAGATGCCAACATCCTCGATCCGCAGTAGATCAACGCCCGAATTCATTTTCACCCCAGCCCTACTGCTGCCGACCCTGCCGGGCGGCAGACCCAGAAAGCGAGACTAGCGCATTGCCAGCCTAGAGCAACTTGGATTCGAAACGGGCGCCAGTGGCGCTATCCGGCGACAGGACAGCATACCAAAGGCATTCGGATCAGATTGAGGCGGGCTACTGGAGCTTCCTGGGGTCGCCCGGCGACAGCCGTGCTGCATCGCGATGAAGCAGCATGACCTGCTCGGCCTCCGATCTCCGGTCGTAAATCGGCTCCAGCGCACCATCTTCATCGAGTGCGAGAGCGCCCGACAGATCGGGTGAAAGCACCGTCAGCTTCTGCTTGAGCCCCGCCAATTCCTCGGTGCCGAGCGTCAGCCAGCTGTTGGCGCCGCAATAGCTGGCGAACTCCTTGCTGGCGAGAACGCGGTGCGGATATTTCTTGGTCAGGGTCTGGAGACGCTGGACCTCGTTTACAGCCGAGCCAAACACAGAGAAGGTGAGCCGATCGGTAAGCCCGACATTGCCGAACATCACGTTGCCGACATGCAGGCCGATGCCAAATTTTATATCGGGCAACCCCTTTTCCTTTCTCCGCAGATTGAGATCGATCATGCGCGCAGTGGCCTTGTGCGCTGCCGCCAGAGCAGACTGGCAGGCGATCTCGGACTGCGAGCGATGCCTTTCGCAAGGGTAGACGGCAATGAAGCCATCACCTATGAAACTCATGATCTGCCCGCCCTTGCGATTGAAAGGTGCAGCAATGGCGTCGAAAAACTGGTTCAGCGTATCGATGTAGATTTCGCGGCCGGAGGTTTCGGCAAGCCGTGTCGACCCGCGCATATCGGCCATGACCAGTGCGGCCCGGATTGTGTCGCCCTCGCCGCGCTTGATCTGGCCGTCCAGCACGCGTCTGCCGGCGTCGCCGCCGAGATAAGTGGTCATCATGTTGTCGGCCAGCTTCGTGAGCACCGCCATCTTGGTTGCGATGGCGAGATGGTTTTGGATACGCAGCAGCGCCGAAATCATGCTGTCGCTGAAACCTGAAGCACTGTCGGTGGACCAGGAGCCGATCATTCCCTGACTGGTATTGCCGTTGAAGGGGTGGACGAAAGCCATGTAATCGGTCACGCCCATCAGCCTGAGTTCATCGAAAACAGGAAACTCCGAGGGGACCGACGGGTCGAGCCGACGCCGCAGATGGTCGAGCTTGTTGCTGAGCAGATGGTAGTAGGGGCTGGTCAGGAACCTGTCGGAATGAACGCCGTCCTTTTTGCGGAAGCCTTCCACTTCCATGCCTTGGCCGCGGAGCCAGGTGAAGCCAAGCGCGTCATAAAGCGGATGAAGCATCGAAAAGCTCAAATGCACCCGCTTCAGCGGCAGGCCGGCAGCAGCCAGCCGCTCGCAAAACCCCTTTACCAATGTTTCCAGCTCGTCGCCCGCCAACGCCGACTGAGTAAGCCAGTCGGCAACCTTATCCATGAGAATTGTGGAAATTTCTGCTCGCGTCGTGCTCATGCCACCTCGAAACCCGTCGAAGACGGAACCATTATCCTTCGATCCGCCATAACACAGTCCGCCAGCGACCCAAAGATACCCCGAAGTCAACGGTTGGGTGCGGCCGCGACGGCGAAAGGAAACTTCCGAATGACTGTCCTTGCAACCAAGGAACAGGCTTAACTGCATTCATGCCCTGCGTTATGTGGCGAAGCTGCGGCCGGAGTGAAATCACGATCCTGACATCGGGCGAAAGTGGCCGGCTGGGGCGCCGTCAGGCCTTCACCACCGTCTCTCGGAGCAGCCCGAGACGGCCAAAAACATTGCGTGTGTCGACGATCAGAATGGCGTGATCAGCGATTGCCTGATAGTCGATCGCGTCATGGTCGGTTGCAACGACGACAGCATCGAAATCCTTCAACGCCGCCTCGGTCAACTCGAGCGAGCGGCGCCCCCTGATGGCCATATGCTCCCGTGTGGTAGGGATCTCGGGAACGTGCGGATCGTGAAATTCCGCCTTGCCGCCGCGTTCCTCGATGAGTTCAATGAGTCGCAATGAGGGGCTTTCGCGGATGTCGGGCACATTCTTCTTGTAGGCGAGCCCGATGATGAGAATGCGCGAGCGGCTGAGCGCCTTGCCGCGGCGCCGGTCCAGCGCTTTGGCAAGTTCATCGACCACGTGACGCGGCATGGCAGTGTTGATCTCTGCCGCTAGCTCGATGAAGCGGGTCGGCAGTTCGTATTCGCGCGCCTTCCACGTCAGGTAGAAGGGATCGATTGGAACGCAGTGCCCGCCCAATCCGGGGCCAGGATAAAAAGGCATGTAGCCGAAGGGCTTGCTCTTGGCCGCCTCGACCACCTCCCAGATGTCGATACCCATGGCGCCGAGCACGACCTTTAATTCGTTGACGAGGGCTATGTTGACTGAGCGGAAGATGTTTTCCGTCAGCTTGACTGCCTCGGCGGTCGCCGTGCTGGAAACCGGAACGACGGTTTTGACCACCAATTGGTAGAAAGCCTTGACGAGCGTCGCCGCGTCAATGCCGTCACCTGCCACGACCTTGGGGATCGTCGCGACTTCAAAGTTGCGGTTGCCGGGATCCTCGCGTTCGGGCGAGAAGCCGAGAAAGAAGTCTATCTTCGACTGCAAGCCGGTTTCTTCCAGTATGGGCTTGATCACATCGTCGGTGGTGCCGGGATAGGTGGTAGATTCCAGCACGACGAGGTGACCGAGACGCAGATGCTTTGCGATGACGCCAGTTGTGTTCCTGACAAAGGACAGGTCCGGCTCACGGTTTTTCGTCAGCGGTGTCGGAACGCAGATGATGATGATATCGCAGCCTGACAGTTCGGCAAAATCCGCCGTGGCGCGGAACCGTCCACTCGCCACGTGGCCGGCAAGGGCTGTCGACGTCACCGCCTCGATGTAGGATTGGCCGTTGTTCAGACTCTCGACCTTCTGGGCTTCGATGTCGAAGCCGAAAACCGGGAAGCCGGCGCGTGCGACCGCAATTGCCAGCGGCAACCCGACATAGCCCAATCCGATCACGCCGACTTGCGCGGCGTGCGTCGAGATACGGTTCAACAGACGGTCATATGCCGATCGTGAAGCGCCCAAAATCTGCTTCCCCGTTAATTGGGACAGGCTGGCCGCTGCCAGGCGCGGCTTACCAGTCCCAGGAACCATGGCCGAGGCATATTTGGGAAAATGGATTCTCGCAAGCCGTCATCAGACCGGCAACTTTGCCTTCAGGTTTGCGGCCGCCATTGCATAGCCGCCGGCGGCACCATCTATGAAATGAACGTGATCGCGGTGCAGCGGCGAGGCGACGAGGCATGTCATCAAGGCCGATTTCTGGCGGTGCAGGCCATAGTTGCAGATGCCCGCCTCTTCCGCCTGTTTGAGCCGCTTCTCGATCCGTTGCAACACATCAGCGTCAACGTCGATGGTCATCTTCAGGCCGTCGTCGAATTTCCGGAAATCCGAATTGCTGGCCACTTCGCGTTTATAGATCTTTGGATCGAAACTGCCGATCGTCCAGCCATATCTGTCGGTGACGGCCGTAAGCGCCATCAGGAACACTATCCACGACTTCGACAGCCACCGCAGTCCTGCCGGCGCCGTCGCCCGCGCCTCGATATCGAGGCCGGCGGGCAGCAAGCTGTAACCCGGCCCGTTCACCGGCACGGGGTGGCCACCGCGTTCCTGCCTGGCGGCAAGGGCAATGATGTCGGACGCCAGAAACTGAAAACCGCGCAGGTCGCGCGACGAGCCCGGTGTGGCTATGATCGAGACGATTTCGCCGTGCCGGGTTTCGATAGGGTTCCAGCGGCAGGACAGGCCGGTCAGATCCGGCCGTGCGCCGGCCGCAGCAGGATCGATGCGGTAGCGCCCCGCTTTCATCTCGGCTTCCGCCCAACTGCCACCGCCGCCGGCGAACATGGCATAAAAGACGGCATCTGATGCTTGGAACCTTGCCACGCGAACGTCGAGGCCTTGCGCTCGAATATCCGATATCGGCACGATTGCGGCACGCAGGGTTAGGTCCAGTTCGTCCGCCACCCATCTCTGGACAGCCGCCAGCGCCTTGCGGGTGGGCTCCATCGCCGAGCCGGGAAAGGCCACGAGCGCCCCGTCGCCGCCGAAGACAAAGGGAAGATCTTGCCGACCTAGCGCATTGAGCAGGGCCGAAATGACACTGGCGCCGGCCATATTGACCGTTTTATAGCGTCCCGTCTCGATCGCCTTGGTCGAGCCGACAATGTCGGCTGTTGCCAGCGCCCACCCATCGGGCAGAGGCCGATAGTTGTCGATGTCGGCCACGCTTTCGAACTTTGCGAAGACCGGCAGAGAAGCGACAAACGGGTCCGAGGCGGCAGCTGTCTCCATGAGCATCAGATAGCACATTCCGCTGCTTGAAGGTGCAGTCGATGATGCTTCGAAATTGACTTGCGCATGCTTTCCGATGATAGGGTCGCACAATGCGAATTGCCTTCTACGCGCCGCTGAAGTCACCCAATCATTCCGTTGCCTCCGGCGACCGCCAGATGGCACGCATGCTGGTCAAGGCGCTGGAGCATGGAGGACACAGCGTCGAACTGGCATCCGAATTGCGCTTCTATCTACGCGAACCGGAGCCGAAAAGTTTCGATGCGCTCAAGATAGAGGCCCGAGAGGAAGCCGCGCGGCTGGCCCGCCTTTGGGACCGTGACGGCAAGCCCGATCTATGGTTCTGCTATCATACCTATTACAAGGCGCCCGACCTGATCGGGCCCGAGTTGGCGTCGACCTTTGATGTCCCATATGTGACAGCGGAAGCTTCCTATTCGAGGCGACGCAATGCCGGTTTGTGGGCTGATACGCAAGCGTTGGTGGTCCAAGCCGTCGAACAGGCGGCGCTGAACATCTGCTTCACGCAAAGGGATCGTCAGGGATTGGCAGATGCGATACCCCAGGTCGCTCTTCATATGCTGTCACCCTTCATCGACACATCGGTCTTCCATGAAATGCCGGCACGAGGTTGCCCAACGCGCCTCGTTGCTGTTGCCATGATGCGACCGGGTGACAAAGTCGAAAGCTATCGCATGCTGGCGCAAGCGCTCGGTCAGATCGGCCACCTGCCCTGGACCATGTCGGTCGTCGGCGACGGGCCTGCCCGTGAGGACGTCAAGGCGCTATTCGCCGGCTTTGCCGCCGAGCGTATCGAATGGCTTGGCGCGATTGACCCAGCCGCCGTGCCGGATGTCCTCTATGGTGGAGGAATTTACGTCTGGCCGGGTTACGGGGAGGCCTATGGCGTTGCCTATCTTGAAGCACAGGCCGCCGGCCTTCCGGTGGTGGCTCAGGACATCGCCGGCGTGCCGGAAGTTGTACGAGATGGCCAGACCGGATTTCTCACCCCGCCGCACGATGTGGCGGCCTTCGCTTCTGCCATTGAAAGGCTTTTGGCCCGTAAAGACGAGAGAACCATCATGGCTGAAGAAGCCAGACGTTTCATCCTTGAAGAACGTTCCCTCGACGTTGCAGCGGCGCATCTGGCCGAACTTCTTTCGAAGGTCTCGGCTTCATGAGATCTTCCGATCGGATCTGGCAGCCCTTGGTTGAAGAACTGGCGGGCCGGCAAGGGGCGGGTCGTAAGTCAGAGTTCTGGCTGCGCGACGATGATGCCGTGGATCCGATGCCTGCACTTGATCGGCTGCTCGACCTCACCGGTGAATTCGCGGTTCCTGCCACTCTGGCCGTCATTCCGGCTTTCACGGATGAGAAGCTTGTCGCCCGGCTCGACGAGGCGCCGCATGCCACAGTCGCCATCCATGGCTGGGCGCATCGAAATCATGCGCCCGAAGGCCAGAAAAAGCAGGAACTCGGCGCGCATCGGCCACGCGAGGCCGTCCTCGATGAATTGGCTGGCGGGCTGTCGCACTTAACGGACCTGCACGGCGCGCGCGCCGTCCCGATGCTCGTGCCCCCCTGGAACAGGATCGACGCCGACCTCGTATCCGACCTTGGATCAATAGGATTTGCGGCGTTGTCGGTCTTCGGGCCGCCGAAGCCGGCTCCACTGGCGGTCATCAACAGCAATGTCGACATCATGGATTGGCATGGCACGCGGGGCTGTCGCGATCACGGCCTATTGGTCCAGGCAATCATCGCGCACTTGCAGCATGCGGACGACGAACCGGTCGGCCTGCTCACCCATCATCTCGTACATGATGAATCGGCGTGGGGTTTCCTTGAACGGCTGTTCACAGTCACTGCACAAATCGAAACCTGCGCATGGGTTCCAATCAGGACATTGATCGGGCGCTGCGCAGGCAGAGGAAAATAGCTCAGCGCTCTTTGTGCAACGAGACTGGAAATTCGAGGGTCAGCCCATCCCGCGCGGCAAAAGCGCCAGCAAACCTGTCTTTGGCCAGTTTCTCGATCTCATCCAGTTCCTCGTCGGTGCGTGTCGCATCGTGGTGAAACAGCGCAAGCCCTCGCGCACCGGCCGCCCCACAGAGTTTGACCCCCTGTTGCCATGTCGAGTGCCCGTTACCGCGGCGGCGTTCCATTTCCTCATCGGTGTAGGTGCAGTCGTAGATGACGAGGTCGGCATCTTCGATCAGGCCGAGCACCGTGCGATCGAGTTTGTCGGGCTCATGCTCAGTGTCTGTGATCACCGACACGACGCGGCCGCCCCATTCGACCCGGTAGCCGATGCAGCCGCCTGGGTGAACAAGACTGCCCGTCCGGATCACCACCCCTTCGCGCGGCCGAAGCACGTCTCCGGACACGAAGTCGCGGTAGTCGAGGCTTGCCTTGCAGACCTCCAGCTTCACTGGAAACCAAGGCGGCCGCATGAAAGCATCGACCATTTGCCGCGTCGTCATGCGCCCTGCAAGATGCCCGGACCAAAGCGTAACCGTGACGCTCCGGTCGTAGATCGGCGCAAAGAACGGCAGCCCGATAATGTGATCGTAGTGGCAATGGGTGAAAAGTAGGTCGAAATCGGTCACGCCCAACGTCCGAAGCGCCCCGCCGGCAGGCCGCATGCCAGAGCCCGCGTCGAACAGAAGCGTATGCTTGCCACAGCGCATCTCAATGCAGCTTGTGTTGCCGCCATGGCGAGAGAATTCTGGCCCCGATACCGGGATGCTGCCGCGCACCCCCCAAAACCTGACCAGGAAAACGTCGTCGTCCATGGTAGCCCCTTCGCAGTTCCCGTCGCTCATCGTAGCCAAACAACTGCCGCTAGAGCAAATTCAGGAAAAGTGTGAACCGCTTTCCGCCCGGAACGAGGCCAGACCGGTTTTCCCAGTGACCTTTTCAGCAAGAGGCCCGCGCTATGATTACGGGAAGCATCGACCGCGGTTCATTCGCTATTTGGCACTTCGTGCATCGATCAGATCGGCGGTGGTGTGGCTTAGGCGATCGGCAAGAACCCGCAATATCTCAATGGTCATTTCGGGGGACTCCTTCATGAGCCTCAGGAAATGATCCTTTCGGATTCTCAAGGCTTCCAGCTGACTTGCCGCTCTGACGGTGGCAGTGCGCGAGCTGTTGCAAAGTATGGCGATCTCGCCAACAATTGAATTTGGCACCATTTCGGCTACTTTTATCGGCCCTCTGTCGGAATCGACCAGAATCTCTGCCCTGCCTGAAAGGATGACATAGGCGGCATCTCCCTCGTCGCCCTGCCGGAACAGAATCTGGCCCGCGCCGTAGCTCACGCGATCGGATGTGAACGCAAGCAGTTTGAGCTTTGTCAACTCGATGCCAGAAAACAAGGGAACGCGTTGCAGCATTCCAACTTCATCCTTGAGCAGCATTGTCGCAAACCTCAAAATTAGCGTTTGCCAGACTAGAGCAACACGCGCCCAGATGGAATTGGTTCCGCATCCGCGACGTCCCTCTACGACACCAGTTCCTTGAAGACACCGTTGCCTGCCAAAAGTGTCTCGTGTGTTCCGTCTTCCACCAATTCACCCGAGTCGAAGACGATGACGCGATCGAACATCATCGCCATTGACGGATTCGTCACGACCCACACAATTGCTGGCGAATGGCCGTCGCGCCTGGCTTCCTCGAGCACGTTTCGCAACACCCTATCTTGCATGCGTTGATCGAGCGCCGATAGCGGCCGGTTGAGAATGAGAAAATCGGGACGCTTGAGCAGGGCTCGGGCAACGTCGAGCTTCTGTCGCTGTCCACCGGTCAGCCGCCTGCCGCCGGCCCCGACGTTGAAATCCAGGCCGACATTGAGAAGTTCGCCATAAAGCCCCAGCTCGTCAAGAATGTCATAGAGGATTGAGCGTATGCGGTCCGGCGCGTCGGGGTGGTTGTTGCCCACACGCCCGAACAGCACATTGTCCATGACAGTAGCCGCGGCGATGTATTTGCCCGGATCATACCGTTCGATCGCGCTATGCAGCTCGGTCGGCAGGTTTTCATAGAACCGGTTGCGGGCAGTGACGATCTTGCTCATCAGTTCATCGCTCAGCAGGCCGAAGCGGTGCCGGGGCTCGATATAGGCAAAGCTCAAGCTGACGATCATGGCGCGGTCGGTCTCCGAAACCGCCTCGTAGGGACGGTTCTTGAGTCGTTGCAGCAAGGTTTCGTAGGCCGGTATCTCCTCGGCGCTCATGAAGGCGAGCTGCTGGAAAAACTGGTGATCGGCTGGCAGGTCGGCAAAGAGCTCGATCGCCTGTTCGGCGATTTCCATGCCCATTTCGTAGAGCGTGCGGTCGAGGCCGGCTTGATTCAGCACAGAAGAAAAATAGGGGTTGGCCGCCAGCGCCCTGTCCGCCAGTTCCGGGCCGGCCGCAGCGCCGAAGAGCAGGTTCTGGCCGATGGTCGCTTCCTTGTTGTAGGCGCCCGGTTCGAAGGGAACCACCAGTCCGCTCAGCCCTTCCTGTTCAAGCCGGGTTCGCAACGCCGCTCGCAGTTCGACGATCCGCCTGGCAAGTTCCGTGTGACGTTTGAGGTCGGCCGACGAGCGCAAGCCAAGATCCAGAATGTCGCGCGACAGAACAACCGCGTCGAGCACCCGGCGCACGGCTTCAAATAGGTCGTGCGGGCCGGTGGCCCCGGCGGAAGCATAGTTGATCCAGTCGCTGCGGATATCAAGATCTGGATTGCCCGACCGGTGCGCCTCTTCCATGTCCCAGCGGTGCTGGTCTGCCGCGGCACCGTCATAAGTCACCGGTGTCATCGGCGCATGCTTCAATCCGTAGAGCAAGTTATCGCGGAGGCTTGCCTGGAACAGGAAAACATCCGACGAGGCATACGACATGCGCCGTCCGGTAACTGCTTCGGGGAGTTCAAGCAGGTCGTCGGAACCCGAAGCGATCCTTCCGCTGTCGGGCCAGTTGAGCCGCGCGAAGGCTTCTGCAAGCGCTTCGGCTCCGCCTGTTGCGGTGCTGACCAGCGCCACCGTCTCACCCGGCTTGACCTGGAGGGAGACACGGTTGAGAAGCATCGCACCGCCATCGTCTGCTATGGACAGACCGATCGCCGACAGGGGTTTGGTCATCGGATCGGGATCGTCGATCGCCAACGCCCCAATTCTAGGCTCAATGAGACCCTCCACGGTGAACTGTTCAACGACCTGCTGATATTTGACCTGGACATCTTGCCGATCCTGATCCCAGTCGATCAGTTCCTTCATCGGTCCCGGCAGATCCTTGTAGGCGCCGATCACGGCTACGAGTTGGCCGACGTCCAGCCGACCCTCAATGGCTAGGTAGCCGCCGATCATGTAGAACAGAAAGGGCGTGAGCTGTGCGAGAAAATTATTGAGGAACTTTACCATGAATTTCCATTGGTAAAGATCGAAGCGGATCTTGAATATGAGCCCGAGCCGGGCAGCTATATCGGCACGCTCATAGTTTGATGTGTCGTGGACGTGAACCGCGCCGATACCGTCGACGATCTCGCCAACCCGGCCCGAAAGTGCGCGCGCCGTCAATTGCCGTTGGCGCCCGAGCACGATCAGCCGCCGCCGCATTCGCGGGATGAGCACGATCTGGATCGTCACGATCACGACCGCTATCAGTCCGAGCCAGACGTTCTGGACCATGATGAAGAGCATGGCCGTCAGCGCCTGACCGCCGAGCAGTACCGGCTGCAGGAAGGCATCGCCGATAAAGCCGCCCAGCGGCTCCACCTCGTCCTTCACCATGGTCGCCACTTCGGCGGATTTCACCCGCTTGAAATAAACCGGCGGAAACCGCAGCACACGATCGACCAGATCGAAGCGGATACGCCGCAGCATGCGTTCGCCGAGACGGCCCTTGTAGGTGTTGATGTAGAGTTTAAATAGGCCGTTGATGACGACCAGGAGGAGAAACACAAGGCTCAGGGCAAACAGCGTCGCCTTGCGGCCGAGCTGAAAACCGGAGAAGAACAGGACGTCGCCAAGGAACGGCAGGCTATAATGCAGCCTCATGAATGGCTGGGTCGCGCCCACTTGCTCGAAGCCCTTACCTTGAATTGGGCCGTTGACGATGAGCTTCGGCAGGTCGAAGGACATGAAATACGGGACCATCGAAAGCACGACGATCATCAATATCCAAAGCTGCTGCTTTTTGGTGTGCGTCCAGATATAGCGGGCGAGACTGGGTTCCATATGCGGCCGTGGAGCCTTCAGTTGGAAGGATGGGGGATGAAGAAGCGGCTACCGGCGCATGGCGTATCGGCAATTTCTTCGTCGCCGATGACAAGCTCGAACATGCAGTGCACGAAAGACGCCGATTGTCCCGACAGATGCAGTCGGCTCTCTCCGGCACCGGGCAATGGCGAAGCGGCTAACAGCATAATCAAATCCCCGGATCAAAACGGCCTTGCGGGGGGCAAGATTGCGTTGTGTCGCCCGAACTCCCACCATACAAGACGAATATGATGGATGTCACGCAACCACGCAATGCCGGCATGGACTGGCGCGAGCAAGCCTTGGACCTCACGCGCGGAATTGCGGCCTATGCCGACCGTCCTCTCGTGGCAGGGCTGGCGCGCGTCATCGCCCAGCATCCGAACGCCGATATAGGCAACGCCTTCAACCACAAACAGGTCGCCTGCAAGATGTGGGCGCTCGATAGGCTGTTCGAAAACAGCGGCGGGCGCTTCGGGCGAATATGGGTTCTGGGTGGTTGGTATGGCGTGTTGTCGGCAATGTTTTTCAACGATGCCCGCTTCGACATCGCAGCGGTTGATAGCATCGACATCGATCCCGAAGTCGCGCCTGTCGCCCAGACGTTAAACCGGGATGCCGGCGACCGGTTCCGGGCCCTGACGGCAGATATGTACGCACTCGACTATGCGGCCGGGCGTCCCGACCTGACCGTCAATACGAGCTGCGAACACATAGCCGATCTGCCCGCCTGGCTTGCTCTGCTTCCGCAGGGGACGACTGTTCTGCTGCAATCGAACGATTATTTCAGCGAGCCAACGCACGTCAACTGCGTGGCTTCGTTGGCAGCCTTCGAAGCAATGGCGGCGCTGCGGGAGGTGCGGTTCTCCGGCGAGCTGCCCACCAAAAATTATACGCGCTTCATGCTGATTGGAACGGTCTAGCTTTCGCCCAACCGCCTAGCGGTTTTCGATCCATAAAACACGCCGTGGAGCGCGTCGCACGAAGCTCACCAGAAGCGACGCGCGTCAGAGCAAATCCAGGAAAATGTGAGCGGCTCTCTGTCCGGACTTGCGTCAAGACAAAGAGGTAGAGCTGTTCTGCGTTTTCCGCGAAACCTGAACGGCGTTGGGATTTGTCGTCCGTTCGATCATGAGCTTTTGTTGAGACGAAGCCCCTGTCTTAGGGACCATGTTCGATGCCGGTCGCGCAGGATTTGCGCCGAGTGACGGGCGCCGTCCAGGTTGAGACGATGGGCGGATGGTCCAGGTGCCACAAGCGCGGCTTCGATCGCTTTCGCCAAACCTTCAGGCGTCAGGTCCCTTTCCATCACAACCGTTGCAAGGCCGAGTTCTTCGAGCAGCAGGGCGCGAACCGTTTGTTCTGTTTCACCGCCGGCTGCAAATGGGGCGAGCAGGGAGCGACATCCCGCGCGCAGGACATCGCAGACCGTGTTGTAACCCGCCTGCGAGACTGACAGGCGGGCACCCGTCAGCAGGCTGGCGAAATCCTTGCGGAACCGGAAGATGGACAGGCCCGGCGGGACGTCGTGTGCAATCGCGTCAAACTGGTCTTTCGGCAGGTTTGGGCCGGTGATCAAACACCATTTCCAACCGTTCCTGGCATTCCGCGCAGCTTCGATGGTGGAGCTTACAAGGCTGTTTCCGGCAGCCCCGCCGCCAACTGACACCAGAACGTCGAAGCGCTCGGAGGCGGCGGGCGATGGTGGCCCGGCAACGAGCCCCGTGTAGGTGACCTCGGTCTTGATCGCCCCGGCCAGTGGAAATGTCTTGTCGAGGGTTGCAAAAGCCGGGTCGCCGTGGACCATAATAAGATCGAAATGCCTATTGACCAGATCAAGCGTTTCCTGGTTTCGGCCCGGCTTGACGCGCTCCTGAAGGATATCACGAATGGACGTCGCCAGCAGCGGTCTGGGCGACGACGCGTTGATAGCCTCGATCAGCGGCAAGAGTTCGAATCGCATCTGCCGGCGTCCAAATGGAAACGCCTCGACAATCACGACATCAGGCCTGCAATCCCGGAATGCCTGGAGCAGCATCTCTGAACGGCGTTTCTTGAAATCCACGTCTATGGGTATGCCCTGCAGGTCGACAAGTCCGGAAAATCTTTCATCACCGGAGGTGACAGGCGGCAGGGTTACAAGTTTTACCCCCAGTCCCGGAAACCCAGCGACCGGAGGTCCGCCGGTCACGATCGTTACGTCAAACCCGTCATCGACCAGAGCCGCCGCAATGTGGCTGGTCCGTGCGAGATGCCCGATACCGAGCAGGTGCTGAACATAGAGGAAGGCGCGCAGCTGCTTCAATCGACGGCCCGCCACTCGCGCTCGAACAGTTCCGTCAGCTGTCCAATGCTGGCCATATGATCAAAATTGCCGCGCACGTGCCGCTCTGCGGCATCGCCCAGGCGGGCGCGCAGCACGGGATCCCGGATCAGGCGCTCCAGCGCCTGTGCCAGTGCGATTGGGCTATTTGTCGGTACCAGAAGCCCGGTTTCATCGGGCGATATAAGCTCCGGCACACCAGAAACATCGGTGGACACGCAGGCAAGCCGCTGGCTAGCTGCCTCCACGAGAACATTTGGCAAGCCGTCCCGGTCGCCATTTGCCGTGATCCTGCAGGCCAGGGCGAAGATGTCGGCGCAGCGGTAGTGCTCAAGCACCTGCTCCTGCGCAAGCGCGCCTTTCCAGGCGACGCGATCGTCCAGTCCGAGCTTTTGCGCCATCGCCTTGAGCCGTTCCAGTTCCTCGCCGTCGCCGATATGCTCGAAACGCCAGGCCAAATCGCCCGGCAAGAGGGCAAGGGCTTCCAGCAAGGTATCGTAACCTTTCTTTTCGACGGCGCGACCGACACTCAGTACGACAACCGCTCCGGCCGGCTCCGAGCCGTCATGCTGTTTTCGCGCGTCGCCGAAACTGCCGAAGCGATGAAGGTCGAGCCCATGATAGCTCAGATGCACAGACGAGTTGCCGTTGGCGAGTTTTTTCAGACGATCGAAGCCGGTTTTCGTGCAGGTGACTGTCCAGCGGGCCGAGGAAAGTTTGCCAGCCAAATCCCAGTCCGCCGAAGTCCAGATGTCCTTGGCATGGGCTGAGCAGCTCCAGGGCAGGCTACGAAGCTGGCTGGCATAGCGCGTCACCGATGCCGGTGTGTGCACGAAATGCGCATGCAACCATCCCGCGTCTTCCGGCCATTCGGCCGCCAGCACCAGCGCTTGCCCGAAGCGACGTGCACGATTGCGCGTAAAGTCGCGGAGCATATCGGCGGCCAGCGATCCGAGCGCGCGCCAGAAGCTCGGCCGCGGCAAATAGGCAAACAACGAGCGAAGCACGCGTAGCGGCTCGTCGTGCAGATATTCCGGCAGGTAGTGGACGGGCGCTTTGATCTCGTCATGCACGGGGTGCCGTTTTGCGTCGGTGGGGCGCCTGAGCGCGACGAGAATCAAATCGAACCCTGCGCGTTCCAGACCGAGCAGTTCCTGCGCGATAAAAGTTTCCGACAGCCGCGGATAGCCCTTCAGGACCACGACGATCTTGCGACGTTGCAAGTCAGTTGGTTCCTTCAACGACCGAAAGGTGATGGCCGGCCCGCCGGTCGAGCAATGACGCGACAATCTCGGAAATGTGAGGCAGTCCTTCCAGCGTCAGATGCGGGTTACTCTGTGAGGGGCGGGACCGGTCTGGCAGAGCCACTAGTGCATCGGCGAATCGCTGGGAGTCCTTGGCTTCATCCGGCAGAAGCAGCTCGATCAGCCCGAGTTCCGCTGCGCGCCGAGCGCGAATCAGTTGTTCCTGGCGGGGCTCAATCCGCGGCACGATCAGCGCCGGCTTGTCGAAAGATAATATCTCGCAATAGGTGTTGTAACCACCCATGGCAACTACCGCCTTGGCGCCTGCAATCAGGTCTTCCATACGGTTGTCGAACTCGATCATCTTGATGTAGGGGATCTTGGACCCCTTCTTGAGCAGCTTGTTGCGCTTGCGTGCCGGCATGTAGGGCCCAAGTACAATCAGGGCCCTGTGCTGCAGTTGAGGATCCTGCTGATAGGCATCGAAGACGTCGTGAATCAATTCGGCACCATCGCCGCCGCCACCGGTGGTAACCAGGATATAGTCGCCGTCGGGCCGGTGGCCGGGCAACTCGTTCCGCTGCAGGCTCCGTTGCAGGAAACCAACGAAACTCATCTTTGCCCTGACAGCCGGCGGCACATCCAGGCCGGTCAGCGGATCGTAGAAATCGGGCGGGCCGTAGACCCAGACCTTGTCGTAGAACAGGCCTATCTTGCGCATCACATCCCTGCGCGCCCACTCTGCCTCGAGAAGGTGCGGCGCATCCATCACCTCGCGCAGGCCAAGCACCAGCGTGGTGCCGCGCGTCTTGAGATAGGACAGAGTATCCTCTATCTCACCGCGCAGGCCGAGCGGTTCCTTGTCGACGATGAAGATGTCCGGCCGGAAGGTCTCGGCTGTGTGGCGGATGATCGACTGGCGCAGCCTCAGCGTCTCATGCAGATCGATATCCTTTTCCAGCGAGGTGTATTCGCCGTTGCGCAATTTGATGACGCTGGGGATCTTCACGAAGTCGACACGGGCACGGTAGTCGAAGGCGCCAGCGATGGTCGCACCCGAAATGATAAGTACCTGAAGTCCCCGGAATTCCTCGACCAGCGAATGCGCGATAGTCCGGCAGCGCTGCAGGTGGCCGAGCCCGAACGTGTCGTGGCTGTACATGAGAATTCGAGCGTTTTCTGCGTGCTGGGTCATTGGTGAACGTCTCTTAGAATTCTCGCCTTGAGGACCGTGAGCGACGGGCCGGCTTCGAAACCATCGTGGCTTTGAAATAGGAGGCCGCCATTTTCAATCTGTATTACTTCCGTGGGATGCCGGTCAGACAGGCCTTCCGATTGTCTGGGTCCGAAACTTGGATTGGCGAATATCGCCTTGCGAGAGCGGGCCGAGACCCCTGTTGTCGTTTTGAGAGGGATCGAAGGGGAATGTGGTATCCAAAAGATCGGCAGAAATCATCCCTCTTGATTCCAAAAAGTTCCGGTGTCTGCGAATTCCATCGGTTCGGAGCGGGGAAGGCGAATTCCGCTCTGCTGCCCATGTGGCCAATTGATTGGTCGCCACGCGTCCCCGGCCCATATTTGTTGTGGAACTCACTTCGCGCGCCATTACCCTCGGTCTTGGGGGACCAAAGGTGCTGCCCATCAATCTGTTGACGGGCGGTTTGATTGTGATCCACCGACCAGAACTGAGCCATTTGTCGCCAAGCTAGCCGGAATTCCAGGAAGAATCGAGTGGATGCTAGCGCTTACAACGCACCGCCCGCAGGTATGCGTGTGCAAGACCGTTTGCCCGTCGATCGCGATGGCCTCTAGTTATCTCGCAAGGTTCGACCATGACCAACCGAATTTACCACGCCGCCGAGAAGGCTCGCGAGCCTTTGGAGGCCATTCATTGGCCGCGTGGTCCGTTATTGCTCACATTGCGGCAATGCCAATCCAGATCGCATAACCAAGCTTCACCGCAGGTCTACTCGCCCGGCTTCCAGAAGTGCAACACATGGCGCCTGCCATTCTCTGGCCTTCGCAGCTCTACGCGTCGTCCAAGAAAGGCATCTCCGAGCACCAACCGCGCCGTATGCTCGGCGTCACCAACAAAATCGCTTGGTTCATGGTTCACGGCATTCGAGAAGCGATGGCGGGAGACATTAAGTCTTCTGGGCCGCTTGGTGGCGAAGGCAAGATCGTAGGCCGACGAAACCTGGCATCGGGCGCGTGGACCGCGATTACCTTCACCTCAGCGCAAGGGCCAGGCGCGATTGAAGCGCAAGATGAAGCCGAAGCGCGCCGTTATCGGTCTGGTCGAGCGTGGCGGCAAGTCCGCATGGTTCACGGCAAGCCACCAAGGCCGCTGTGCGCGATATCCTGGTGCGCAATGCGACTGCACATCGACGCTCTACACCTGACCGGCGAGAGGGATTGCCAGTTCTGTCTTCCGTGGTTCGAATCCAAACGGCGGTGATTTTCCCGAATCACCGGCGTTGATGCACACAAACCACAGGGAAGGACGGGCTAAGGCGCATGAGAACGACCACCAAATTAAACCTACCGGCCAGTCCCTCAAGTCGTCCTGTGGCCGGTCGTCGCCATGGCGCCGTGCAGCTCAAGCGCGATCGCGTCATATATTTCCTGGCGAGCCTGGGCTATCAGCGCGGCGCGTATCTCAACGTAGAAGTCGTAATCCACAAGGCCGCCAGGCGGCGCAACAGCCGAAACCGTTGGAATAGCCTTATAGCCGAGTTCCTCGACGCGATTGACGATACCGCCAAAGGTCGTTCCGGATTGCCTTGCATGCGCAATCACATCTTTCCTTCGCCTGATTTCGAAGCGGTCACGCCAAGTAATCTGCGGAGTGAAACTGTGCGAACATGAAAGCACGCCCGACCAGTATCCGTCTTTCGGTCAACTCTATCTCCCAAGAATGATGTTTGGCGCCCAGGCCGCGCTATCGCCCAATGTTGAACTGCTCGGGCGCGCTGCTTCCTCGGCGCAAACCCTCACGCAAGGCGACCTTGGCCACTGCGCTGCCGCGCGACCTCGATCGTGCTCATCAGGACCAGCGAGACCAGCGTAAGCACGGTCGAGACTGCCGCGATGACGAGCGTGAGATTGAAATTGGTGCCCAGAGGCGGAATGGGCAAAACGCAGAGAAAAGATAACAAAATCAGAGGCGAGGCAGGTCGACTGCGAGCTGCTTGTGTAGCACTCGTGTAGGGCAATGTCGAGTTCCTGTGCTTGCGGGTCAAACCGCCAATCGGCGGCTAAGTGAGGCCAAGGCGCGGCTCCGGCTGTGCTTTGATCGCTAAACTACCTTCTCAGGCGTGGAATAAAGGCTGATGGTGGGGATTACCTTCGCCGGAATAATGTTTCCTTATTCGCGGCAAGAGTAGACGCTGATTTTGGTGATAGAATCGACTGATCCAAGCAAATGGGTTAATCGTTCTTGGACGGCTCTTCGTCGACAGATGATGCGGACCGGGAGGGGAAATGAGCAAAAAATGGGTTGGGATCGGCGTTGTTGCAGCCGTGGCAGGGATTGTTTCAGCAAGAGCCTATTTTTGGATGCCCGAAACGCACATAGGAGTGTGCGATACGTCGGCATTGAGCGACCCATATCAGAAAACTGTAGAATTTCTTGATAGCATTATTCAACTTGGACTGACGTTGGCAACGGCCATGATTGGCTTGGGGGCAGGGCTTTTGCTAGGGCTCCAAGGAACATTGCGACCAACGCCATGGATAAGCGCCATTCTCGCAGGGTCGATGATCAGCTTGGCACAGGCCGTCTTGTATGGACTCTGGTGGAAGGCTGGAATCGCGAATCTTTGGTTCAACGAGTGCTGGGAGAAAATTGACGCTCCGTTTCTTCAATACCGTTACGGTTGGAGTTTCAATTTTTTTATGATCGGAATCGTTCTGCTCGCGGTGCTTGTGGCTTTGGTCGCAATTCAACGCGTCAGAGAGGCTGAGTGATCATGATGCAGATGAAAGCCCTCAGAGCAATGGTCATTGCCATCGCGGTCGCCACCCCGTTCGCGGCACAGTCGCAGGAAGTCGACTACGACAGGTTGATCGCGGAATGGGCGAAGGGGAGAGGGGAAATCGTCACTCCATCTGCCCAAAAGGCCGCGCTAAAAGCTGCTGCTGAGGGATTTAGCACTAAAGCAATTTCAGCGGGCTTGAACCACGAAGCCGCTGACAAAATTGCGTTGGCTATAACGGACGCAGGTTACGTCGTGGCCAAGCCCCATGGCGTTACTGCAAAGTGGTCGACCGGCGAATACACATTCGCTTGGGAGGATTCCGGGCAATTCGAAGCGATATCGAAAGCTCTTGAGCCAGAGCTAATTTACGCTTCCCTTGATCGGTTTCCCAGTATCATCGTGGTTGTCGAGCCAGTGCCGCCGGTAGACTATGTAACCGAGATAAACGGTGAAACGGTAACGAGTGTTGAGAAGGGGGTGTATCGGGTCGATCCCGGCGACGTGGTGGTGCGAGTGACAAGGCCAACCCATCCGGACTGCCTTTGGAAGGGAACGCTCGAGACGGGCGCTAAGCAGCAAGTCGATTGCAAATTATAGGACTTGTTCGCGGCTAAACCGGCTGCAGGCCACGACCTCTGCTCCTTTATGGGTGCGCTCGAACCGCCCGATGGCACACAGCACAGCGCTTAGTGAGCTCTGGGTTGAACCCGAGCGCATCCTAGACAGTTATGACAGCATTAAAACCAGAGGCGAGCAAAAGGCTAAGCAAGCCTAGTTTAGGAGAACCGCGTCTTGCTGTTGGCCCGGCCAACGGCCTGCACTCGCCTAGGCCCGAGTTCCTTCGCCGACGTCAGTTTGGCCAGATGGGCCTGCCAACCTCTATCGTCGCGCTGAGCCTTGTCGAACCCCAAGATCAGGAGCCTTGGCTTGCAGTCGATTATTGGAGGTGATGAGCTCTCCGCGATGCTCAACACCAACGGATCGAGTTGCCCGTTGAGACCATCTCCTGTCACATGTTGCCGCATGGTGGACAGCTTCACCAATGCCTTTGCAACGTTGACATATCCTGCGGCCAGTGATGGGGCGTAGGTAGACAACGCCTTTTCGTAAGCTGTTATCTGCGCAAGCACAGCCGGTGGACCGTCCCCGAGCGCTCGCAAATCCCCATTCGAGAAATGCTTCGCCTCATAAAAGGCGATAGCGGGGCCTTCCGTCGAACTACGAACCACGGCGGCATCCAACCGATCCTGTCGCCTTGTCGCGGGAGGGGCTAGGATCTTCTCGTCCTCTTCTTCCTCTTTCTCGGCTTCTGTCGGGCGCACTAACGCAATTTCGGCATCGATTACCCTTGGATCGCTAATCAGCATGGGGTGCAACGCTGTCTTTTCCCACCCCGCAAGCGTCTTTGCTGCCTTTATCATCGAATCGAGCGTTTTGGGTCCTTCATAGGTTCGCCAAAAAAGCCTATCCGTAGTAATCTCAAACCCCGATTCAGTGAGTGGGATATATTGTTGCTCTTGCCTAACGAGATATTTGGCGTGAGTGGATAATAAAATCGTTCTGCCGTTCCAATCGATCTTAAAGATCGAAGCGCCATGGTTGTAGACATTAATTGAATTGCGACGAACAGCTATAACGACATCTGGCCGGAGTAATACGTCACGCCACCAATTCCCTGAAGCTGACCTAGCCAGATCGTCAAGCGCCGTCAGAAATTCCTCGTCAAGATATCGATGGGCAAACGCAGTGTCAGACATGAATCACCTTGTGCTGAGGTTGCAACGTTCAGTTTAGGGCCTTGCCCACGGCTCTCCAATCAGCCGCGATGGCCGCAAGTCGCTCTGAATAGATAGCACTCGGTAGGCGGCCGTTGATCCCAAGTTGTCCGGGATGAGCGAGCGCAAAGACCGACAGTTGACCGTACCTAACCGGCTTCCGGGTGTTCATATGCGTTCGCCAGTCGGCGGAACTGCTCAGCCAGCCCATCACACCCTCGAAAGCAGGCTTTCCGAGACAAGCTACAACCTTCAGGTTCCGCATATTGTCCGTGACGAACTGAAACACCGGGGCCGACGCCCTGACCCCCTTGGTGGGGGGGACATTCCCTTCCTTGAGGAAAAATGAGGCGTTGCCGTAAAGCACACCGCTGTCGAACGATTTTCTGCCTGACAGGTCAATGTTCCTGCCGATGCTTCCAAGATGATTGCAAATGTTTTCGTTGGTGATCATTCCGATCCCATAACGGCCATCTCCGTCATTGTGACGCCACGCGCCTTCCGAGCCATGCTTTTTCAGAACCGCTCGCACTTCGTCGGCGGGCGCGAAATCTTGCGCCAACAGCAATAGATCCCCGTCCCAATCTCCGCACAGTGTTTCCGTGCCAAACAGGTTCGGGCCGTCTATTCCGATCTGTAGTGGGTTGACGAAATTCAGTGGAGGCTTCAAGCGGCGAATGCTGTCGGGGATCGAAGGTGTCTTAAACATGAGGCTCACTCCCTTTTGCCCCACGTTTCTTCAGCGACTGTGGGGTGCAATTTACTAAGAAAAACTGATTTGCGATGCAAGAAAATCTGCGTGTAAAAACTGACAGATGGAATTAGTGAGCAAATTCAAAGTCATGTGGAATCAGGAGGAATCAGCCAGAACACGATTTTACTGGAAGGTTTTGGCAAAATCTGAATCTGACCGTTTTGCACGGTAGGTGCCACCGTCCAGGCCGCTCATCGGGTTACAATTCGATGCCCGCCTGATCAGAATTGCGCACCGCATTGAGCTAGATTCCGACAGTTGGTGGTCGAGCGCGACATGCCGCCACAAAAAGCGAGGCATTGCCTTGTCGTTAAGAATCGTCGCGAACCCCATCCTCGACGACCAAGTTGCTGGAAGTAAGTAGCTGATTTTACTCAGTGTCTTGACAATAGGAAAAAATTCCTATACGCTAATTGCGGTGAGCTTCGTCGGTTGATGAAGCTAGGCCAGAACCTAACAGGAGCTCGAATATGCCTATGACAGACCGACCCGGCACCCTGTGCCGACAGCCAACTGAACTCGCACAAGGGGGCCTCTGGGCCCCTTTGTCATATCTGGGGGCAAGACAATGAGTGTCGCCTCAGAGACCACGCGCTCGCTCATTGTTTTTGGCAGAGACGACGCCCGGAAACCCCATGCCTCGGTCTTCCTGCTGCCTGACGTGGAGGCGGCAGAAAGTGCTGCCAATATGATGGGGATGCACTCACTTCGCATCGAGCCCGGCGAAGCACCCGAGATCGTTATGCGCCTTCCCGCTGGCAAGCTGTTCGACAGCGGCAAGGCGTTCGTGCCGTTCGTCAAGGGAGAAACCTACCAGCGCATCGCGGCCCTAGCAGGCATCGCTGACGAGCCCGAGGGCGGGCCGGGTGGCGGCAAGGCCAGTGAAACCGGCGAAAACGCTTCAGCGGCCTCGCCTGAGGCCGTGGCGCGCCATGGCGACGATGAGCAAGGCGGCGGCTCAGGCGACGGCGGCTCGAACGACCTGTGGGGCAAGCTGGCGGTCGGCGACATGGTGCTGGCATCGGAAGGCCCCGACGAGGGATATTTCGAAGCCCGGATCATGAAGGTTAAGGCGAAGGGCATCTTCAGCCTGAGGTTCAGGGACTACCCAGACGCGCCGCAGATCGACCGCAGCTACTACCAGCTCGGCCTGATCCACCCCCGGCAACTGGCGAAGAAGTAAGTTGGCCTCGCGACGGGCTGGGGCTCGTCCTGGCCCGTCACCCTTCCAGCAACATCCACCTAGAGGAATCAAATCATGACTTGCTCAACAGAGCGCGTCGATCGGCCTGCTGTGACCGATAAGAAGACACGCATTCGAACCCTCAACGACCAACTGCGGAAGACCGGCGTCGGCGGGAGAATGGTGATGACCGCCGGTGTCGCTGCCTTACCTGCCAGCGAGATTGCCGCTATCCTGCTGGCGATCGCCAGCTTCGATGCCTTTGATGCCGACAACGATCCATGGGGCGAACACGATTGTGCCCTCCTGCATGTCGGCGAGCGGCAGCTGTTCTTCAAAATCGATTGCTATGACAGGTCTCTGAGCAACCTGTCGCCGAACCCGGCCGATCCGGCTGTCACGATCCGCGTTATGACGGTTATGCTGCCGGAGGAATACTGATGATCTCCGCTACACAGGGCACAGGGAGTCGTCGGCCAAATGCGTTCACCACCCGAGCGTTACTCGCGGATGCCGTCCTTAGGATACGGCGTCAGCAGCTCCAGATAATTGACGCCGATAGCCTCAGCCAGCTCATAGACGGTTATGACTGTCGGATTGCGTTTGCCGCGCTCGAGACCGCTCAGATACTGCTGGCTGAAGCCAGAACGCGCTTCGACTTCCTCTTGCGTAAGACCTTTCGCCTTTCGCAACCGAGCGAAGTTTTCACCCACCAATGTGCGCATATCCATGAGCCACTGCGTTGCGGATTCCGGTCGGCTCCGTTATCAACTATAATATGTATCTTGCTCGATGGGGTTCGAGCACTTCATACAAGGGGGATCTAAATTGAAAATCGCAGTTGGAATTATCGGTATTCTGCTCGGGCTGATTTCAATGCTGCAGTCCTGCGCAGTGGCGACTGGGGGCAGCATCGCCGCCAATCATGACCTCGCGGGAGCAGGGTCGGTCGGGGTATTGGTCGGATTGTTGTTTTTCGTCGGCGGGGCCTTTGCGTTCGGGCTGCCGCTTGTCTCGGCGATCGTATTTGTCGTCGGTAGCATGTTCGCCTTCATCGCGGCCAGCGCCTTCACCGACATGAAGATATGGGCCTTCGCCGACCTGATCCTCGCCGCCATGGCCTTCTTCGCATGTAGACGCGCACGGGCAACCCGGGTCAAAGCGTCGGGAGGTGTCCAGAAATGACGAACTGGTTTTACGAAGAAAACGGGCAGTCACGTGGACCGATTGTCGAGAACGATCTCGCAATGATGTTCGCCAACAGGCTGTTGCCGTTTGAAACACGGGTCTGGACAGAGGCCTTCGGCAATGAATGGCGGCCCGCATCGCAAACGCCGCTGGCGAAGTCGCCGGGTGTCGTGCCACCGCCGTTGGTTGCACCGGGCAGCACAGCCGCACAGTCCCCCACAAGCGCAACTCAAGCTGTGGCAGCCTACTCACCGCCATTCGCCCCGCCCAATGACCTCTGGGCTTATCTGCTGGCTTTTTCGCCGCTGCTGTTGATTGTGATGGAGATCGTTTTCTACAACCCGTTGTTTCCCGCGCCGGGGGACAAAGTTCCGGTGGTAGGCGCATGGCTCGGCCTGCTGCTGGCATGGGGCGACGCCCGCAACCTCAATCGCAGCCGACGCAATCCGCAAATGCGGACGATGGTGCCGTTCGTGCTGCTGACCCCGATCGGCTACTTCTGGCGGCGCTGGGCGATCACTAGGACATCAATCAAGTTTCTTTGGATATGGTTCGCCTGCTTCGTGGCCTATGTCATCACGGTGGCTGCGCTGGCGGGAGGCTGAGCCAACCGGGACAACAACGGCAAACAGCCGGGCCCCCTGTCGCCCGGCTGCTTCACGGGGGCTGATCGTGGACACAAGCGAATTCATTACCGGGCTGATCATCATTTTCGTGATCTACCTGATCCCGACCATCGTCGCGTTCTGGCGGGGCCACCCGAACCGCTAGATCATTCTGCTGCTTAACATCATCTTGGGCGGCACCGGCATCGTCTGGTTCGGCTGCCTGATCTGGGCCTGTATGGCGGTCAACATCAGCAACGACCCAAACGGCAGCAACGGTGGGAAATCGGGCCTCAACCTTGCCGCCAACGACATCGTGCCGTCCGCGTCGTCAACGCCCCGCCAGCGCTGCCTGCACCGCCGCCGCCACTCAAAAGCCTGCCAGTGTCCGACGACACCCTCACGCGCCTTGTGCGGCTCAAAAAACTGCTCGATGACGAAGTGATCGATCGGGCTCAGTTCGAGCGGCTGCGGCAACAAATCATCTGACCACCGTGAGCCGAGCACTCCCGGCGGCCCTCTCGCGTGTGTTCCGTCATGCTTCTGGGTCTCGTTGCCCTTGCGGGAGACTCCGGGCCGCCTGACGGTTTGCTGTGGTTGTGGGTGTCGCCCACAATGGCCCAGCAGACCTTACGGGCATCAAGCTGAATACCGCAATTTCGTCGCTCAGAATTTAGGTTCATCAGTTTCAAGCGGAATACGCCTACACCGCCCTGCACCAAACATGGAAAGTCCATCTTTATCTTTTCTATAGAACGAACTGATCTCTGAGGTTTCTCGGTTTATCTTCCAATAACCTTGGACAGATTCCCGAAGCGTATACTCATGTCGTGTTATCCGGGCTATTGGTTCAGACTCTGAGCCCTTTATCCGGAACGTTTTCAGAATCGGATCCAAAGTAAAAACCCAATCTAACGGAGTCTTTCTTATCAGAGACTCTCCCCTGTACCAGTCATTCTCTTCGGAACATTCAAGCGTGAAAGCTGCGCCTGAAAGTGGCGCGGCTATCAACTTTGCAGAACTGGTGCAATCAAGATAGTTTCGGAAAACCCAACCGTCGGCCGGGCCTGCTACATGCGCCCAAGATTTCCCTTCGAAGGTCCGGAGCTCTCGTAATTGCACATTCTCTCCGTTCGCGAGCGTGCCGATTGTGTCACCCCGAGGGCTGAGGCGTACGTTCAGCGGGGTCCCGGTTGGGTCGGCGACTGTACATGTCTCCGCCGCAGCAGGGCTTGTCCATAGCAAGCTTGTTAATATCGCCGCCGGAGCATTGAAGGCAGTTATCCTCCCGATCAATCTGAATATCATAAAGGTGACCCCAAAATATATAGATGATGCCTACGTTGCGCCGAATGGTTGTCGCCGCAAAGCGCGCTTTGCGACGGCAACCAAAGAATATCTTAACAATTTTGGCCAGTACCGCGCTTGACCCATTTGGGTTAAGTTCATCCGACGGTAGCCGCTCTCCCCCAATCTTTACCGTTGGCCAATTTTGAAGGTCCCTAACAAAGCTACAAGCTCGGCCTGCCGATGCGTTTCTGTTTTGGCGAATACGGCCTTTAGTTGGTTCCGAGCAGTCTCATATGAAATTCCCAGTCCATCCGCTGCCACCTCGACCTGAAGGCCCAAGGAGATTTTGACTGCCAATTTGGCCTCAGCCGAAGTCAGTCCAAAGCAGTTTCGTAAGACAGAAATATCGGGTGTGCAGCGAAGCTCCTGATCAACAAAAACGATTATCGCCTGACATGGAGCTAGGGGATTGTAGGAAACTGCCGCCAAACGCAGCAGGTAAGCCAATAGTGGGCGCTTATTCATTCGGGGTAACAGGATCGGAGCGGTTGAAACCGCAGGAGCTGGCAACCAAAGTATCTCTCGCAGCCTACATCTCAGTGCGTCCGTGGCGACCTTGTCATACGACACCAATTGGCGATGGGTAATCTGAAGATCGCTGCCAAGTAATCGGTCAGCCGGACCATTCGTCCGCACCACTTGTCCCTGCCTGTCCAGCATCGCGGCAGCTGTTTGGGTCAAATCAAAAGCCTCAAGCGCCGCTTCGGCCCGTGCAAAACCCAACGCTTTTGCAACTGCTACCATCGAGCCTAACTGCCTGGAAAAACTTGCTAATTGGCGAAGTTCATCAGGGGAAAAGGGACCCTGCTCATTGGATCTTTGAATGGACATGCACCATAGATCATTGCCAGCCGCAGCCTTGACCCCGGCAAACCAGCGGAGGCCAAAGGGAGCCAGAAATTCTTGATAATATGGATGTTTGTCCATCTCGTCTGCCGTTAAGAGGTCGAGATCGGTGGCAACTCCTCGGCGCTCTATCAACGGAACAATCCGATATCGCTCGTCACGATGATTCCAACCATCGCGGACATAAGCCTCAAACGAAGGACGCATCGATGGGCTATGCGGCAGATCAGGCAAATGACCATTTGTGTCGAACAGGACTGCACCCGCGCTGCCCGTGACTTGGGCGGCCACTTCCATCGCGGCGTGCCATCGGGTCGGATCAACTGCGGCGTCGGCGAGGGCTGCACTGAGAGTGTCAAAATCAAAAGTGGCGGTCAAAGTGATCCCCCTGACGCCGTGGTTCCTATCAGGCCAGGTTCAACCTATCGTATTTCTTCCCAAACGTCACTCGCTCTTCGCCAAGAGCACACGCCTTCCTTCATTAATGCGCTTCGATCGGCCGACATGAATGCCTAGAACCTGTGCGTTCGCATTGACCGCTTGGGAAGATGGCGCTGGTAATAAGATAGCGCAAATGGGTCATGCGGAGTACTTCGGCACCTGCGACGATTGGCCGAATCCGAGGTGCGGGAGACATCGACCATTACGGAGCCCCAAGTGCTGCTCCAGATAAAAAAATCGAGGAGGCATTTCCTCGACGTCCGTGCGCTCTCAGTACCCAATTTGGGATCAAAGATATGAAACGAATATTATTGGTTGCTCTGCTCTCCTTGCATAACCCAAATGGGTGATGCGCAGCCATTAGGAAATGAGGCAATCTTCCAACTACGTGCCTAGCAGGTAAAGTGCCAAATGTACCTATCGGTGACAAGTATAGTGAGGGATACTGCGGGCCTTGCCAGCGTGGGAATACCGCGAATAGCCCATGCGAGGATTGCCATTTCTGCGGTTCGGATTGCCCATAGGACAATTGTCGCTGAGAGCAAGGCGCGCTACATACGCGTCAATGCGTCGAATGAAACGCGGTGCCATAATGCAATGCAGAAGGAGCGAGAAATGAAGTCGTTTGTCATGGCATTTGTTGCTATACTGGCTATATCGGTCAATATCGCTTGGTCAGAAACTTGCGATGATGGATCCACGTGCACTGAAGGACAGGTGCGGTCGTGTGCCTGTGCGTCTCGCTGAGCGCGTGACCAAATAGAAACCGAGGCAAGTTCGATTGTCTCAGGGAGGTTGAGGTATCGAGACATACTTCTCACCTGTTTTCTTTGTTGAAAAGCAAGCGATGTGCTCGGACCACTGCGCATCCCCAGTTTGGAAGGTTGAGAAATGAAGAAGGTAGTTTCCCGCCAGGTACCTAAAGCGAAAATAGGCGTCCCACTGATTGCAGCCAGCGTACTCCTCAACTTGGCTTCGACCGAGGCAAAGGCACAAGAAGGGGACATAAACAGCCCATACACGAGCAGCCCCATCCAAACGATACTTTCCGGCGATCAAGGCTGTGTCACGGGGGCCCATAACGCGCAGCCGCCGCCGCCGCCGCCGCCACCGCCACCGCAGGAGCCACCCCCGGAGCAGCCGCCGCCGCAGTAGCGGTAGGTCCATTAAGAATGCCGGGCAGGCGGGCGGTAACTCGCCGGTTGTCGCTGCTGGACGCCTCGCCTAAGAACAGGGTTGATTTTGGGAAGCCACGGCGTCAGCACTGGCCCGTGTGCCACATCGTAGGCTGTGACGACGGCGCATGAATGACGTTGTTATTGAGCAGATCAAGCGCGAATTGTTAGAGCGCCTGTGCAGGCACCGCCTTACCTTGGACACCGTGCAGGAGATCGGGTCATGTTTCAATGATTTTGCGAGCGCCCTGGGCAACAATGACGTGAGGTCTTTGCTGCGGGCAACGACGATCATTCATGACCTCGTTTCGAAACTAACTGGCACTGAGGATGTGGAAGCGGTCTGCGACCGCCTTCAAGGGCTAATTCCACAGCAAATAAAAGCGGGCACGCAATCGTTGACCCGCAGAGAGTTGTTTTTTGTTTGGATCGGCTCAATTGATAGCCGCAGTATACGAAACATTTCGCTATGGCAGCGAGCAAACCCCGGATATCAGGCTTATTTATGGTTCGATAGCCGATGCTTGTTAGCCAGTCATTACCGTCGATTGTTGAGAGAGCGGGGCGGCCTGAAGCTATCCACAAATAGTGACGTGATCAAATTCCAGAATAGGGCATATGCCTACATTAAGTCCAGGATCGCCGACGGACAAACTTTCGACGAATCGTTGATTCAGTTTCTTGTCGGAATGGGACTGGATCACGTTGGTCGGAAACTCGAACTCGAGTTGGAAAAGGCGCGACGCCTCTACCAAGGGTTGTCCCACTATTTCAGGCTTTGCGACGTGCAGGATTATGCCAACACAATCATGGACGAGGAGTTTCGCCACTACTATTTCAGGGAGATCGTCCTTAGAGGCAATCTGGCTGCCGCTAGTGACATCTTGCGGCTACATGTCATCCAGCTCTTCGGCGGGCTGTATGTTGACTGCGACACGCTGCCGTGTTTGGACCACGTTTTCGTGCGGACTGGCGCCCATTGCCGCCAGCATAATATCTCATTCGCATTCATCGACCTTTTGAAGTCGGAAATGTACATGGAGAAAATTGGCTCACTGATTGAATTTCCGGAATTCAATGACGAGCCCCATCACGAGGCAGCCACTCGTCAGTCCAATATGCAAGCGATCACAGAGCACCTACATAAACATTATAGAGAAATTGTTTCCCTTATAAGACTGGATGTTCACGCACTTACCCTCGAGAATGCCTTCAGGCCACTCGACGAGATTTGGCTATTTCCTGAAGGCATCCGTTTGACCGGTGACCCCTACAACACAAACTGTTTTAACAACAACGTGATCATCGCTAATCCGCACTCCAAAGTTATTAGGATCATCCTGTTGGAGATGCGACGCCGCTATCGTTATCTCGGCCGCATGGGGGCTGTTGATATTGCGTCGGAAATGGAGGTTCCGTTCGAGGAGTCTTACTGGGGCCGCTTGCTCAACTACCGTTTCGACGCCATGGATCATCAAGACAATGTGACAGTGATTTTGACGGGACCCGGCCTTATTTTTGAAGTCCTATCGGGGTTGGGGTTCAGTTTACTAAAATTGAAAGATCAGGTGTCGCCCCTCTCTTTGTCGTATACACTATATTCAGAAAAAATCGGCATAACGTTTATGGATCAGACACTCTATACGTATGACCATTCTCGATCCTCTTGGATGAGAACTTTTGACGGCCATGCAATTGTGGTCTGAGCGCTTTTGCCATGCGGCAACCAAAAAATTTGCATCTCTCAGGCGGAGCCAACGTCATTTTTCCGAAACGTCCATAGGCATCCGAGCAAATGCAGATTCCGGGAATGGGCAGGTTATCACCCAGGCTGATCACTACAGCGTTAATTTCAACTGCCCCCCTCCATGTCGCACATCAGCCGCGCTTAGCCGAGCGATTTCGATTAGATCGACGATCGCAATATGCGGTAGACCTGCATTCTAGAGCAGGCCACCTTCTTAGCAATTTCCGATGGACGTAAACCCGCAAGCTTCAACCGAAATATCAGGTCTCGGTCTATCCGGCTCTGTCCACCCTTGTACACACCTTCACGTCTTGCCTTCTCTATGCCCTCGCGCTGCCGCTCTTTGATAAACCTGCGTTCCATCTGCGCGACCATGCCTAACACCGTCAGAACGATGTGGCCCATCTCTCCGCGGGTCGAAACGTGCGGGTCTAATACGGTCATGAAGGCTCCCCTGCGCTCGCACTCGTGGATTAAGTTCAGCACGTCGCGCGTGTCGCGGCCGAGCCGGTCTAGGCGCGTCACCACCAACTCGTCGCCGGGTCGGAGAAAGTCGATGATGGTCGCCAGTTCCGTGCGCCCTTCACGGCTGCCGCCTGACACCTTTTCCGAGCGGATAACCTCGCATCGCTCGGCTCTCAGCTTTGCGACCTGCGTTTCGAGATCTTGGTCAGCGGTGCTGACGCGAGCGTAACCGATGCGAGCCATAGCCTGTCACCTTAAAGGTTTAGGCCTGACGCTACCCTGACGCAAATAGTCGATGTCAAGCTGGATGGGGCCAGCTCACATCAGCTACAGCGCGCCGTTGATACGGTTCGGCGTGTGCCCGGCAGCTAGCGAACCGCAGCCGTTGGGCTTGCACCTCTCTCGCACCCGGCGGATCAGGACATTGTGCGCCACGGAGATCGCCCCACCCATTCATTTGTGATCCTGGAGGGTCTGGTTGGGTCCACGAAGCTGACTGGCGAGCGTAAACGGCAGATCACGTCGTTCTTTGTTCCGGGAGACATTCCTGATCTCCACGGAATGCACCCTCTCTGTCTTGGATTGCACCTTCTCGCCGCTCACGCGCGTTAGCGTGGGCCTCATGCGACACGATGCCTTGCGCGCCATCTGCGGCCAACATCCTTCCATAGCGGCGGTTGTTGATTCTCACTGAGAACTGCCCCGGCATTCCCGAGATTTGACCCGCCTTCATGTATGTTTCGGTTCTGTGGGAACGGTCAAGGTTCTGGCTTTCTCCTTCGCTTTTTGGGGTTCGTCGGCAGAGCTGTTCTTGAAGCGGAAGCTGTCGTTTCCGGTTTCGAGGATGTGGCAATGGTGGGTTAGCCTGTCGAGAAGCGCGGTCGTCATCTTGGCGTCGCCGAAGACACTGGCCCACTCGCTGAAGCTGAGGTTTGTGGTGATAATGACGCTGGTTGCGGTTCTTTTTAGCCTCCGTCCTCAGCCAGGCTGACAAGCGGTCGGCAAATGCGTCAAGCCTGCTCGACCGCTCTTGAACCTTGAACTTCGGCTCCACCTCGTCCACCCGCAGGTATTTGCGCACCGTATTCCGAGACAGGCCAGTCCTGCTGCTAATCTCTCGGATCGATAAATGCTCTCGAAAATGTCAGCGTCGGATCACGCTCAATAATGCCATGTAGATCACTCCGTAATCCCCGCTGAAAAAATGCAGGGTAAGGGCCAAACATGGGTCAATTCTCGATGGAAATATCCTGGGTTGCCGGGTCAGTTCTCAGTGGAATTCAACAATCATGACTAATGGAACGACGCGGCACGTGGACAAAAGCGCCTACAACGCGATTGAATCCGCCGAATGGCAAGGTGCCACCAGATCTCTCAAAAGGCGCTGGCCGGTGCCTTTTCGCATCTGCGGTTTCTCGCATCGCCTTCGCTGATAGCTCCTGTGACTTTAGCGAAGGAGGCTGCGGTCTTTTCCAACGCAGGAATACTACAGATATCCATGGTCCATTAATAACGGCTACATTAGGACATGCATAAGTGATTTGACAGAACGCGGGCGCAGGGCAAAATAGACGTTCCAGCCATTTTAGAGGAGAGGGAAATGCGATTTCAGGTGTTGGCGCTGTTTCTTGCCGTCTTGGGTTCAGCCTCCATGGCACAGGCGGCAGCCCCATCTGTGTTGGGGGCTTGGCATCCTGACATTCCGATCTCGGTTCCGATGACCCCAATCCCTCCCAAAGTCCAACCCACTGACATGCCTGTCTGTGGGTTCGTGGGTTGCTGCCAACGAAGGGAGTGTGCATCTGAACGCAACAACGCCACAGGAGTGTGCGAGACGTGTTCCGCCAAATAAGTCTGAGAACTTTCGCCCTGCCGAACAGTAAATCGACATCGATTAGGAATCCATAAGCTTTGCTGTGGGCCACCCACCGAGGGATTAAAATGAAACGAGTGTTAATTATCCTCATACTGCCGTACATGAGCGTCTCGTCTGCAATGGCTACTTGTAACAAAGACACCGACGTGGCCCAAAACTGCATGGATGAAGCAACGGATGCTCTGAAGACAATATTGAATACCAACGATGACTCCGAAAAGTCAAAATCTGCCGGTGAAGCAGCAGGAAATTGCATTCGATGCGCGTCTGAAGCTTTGAGCGATCAGATGCACCAACTGCAGCCTTCGGGAGACGATGCACAAGGCAATTGAAGTCCGAATGAATTGGAAGGGTTGTATGCAAACCGCGTCGTTCATTACCGACCCTCCAGATATGTGCGGGACGTTGAAGTTTGCCTTGTTTGCGCTGTGCTTGGTACTCGGAGGCGCTACTCAGACGGCGGCATGTGTTGTTGCTGATCCAACGGGGACTCCTCTTGCAATCAGGGACGCGCCGCGCGGCACCAAGATCGGTTCGCTTGTGAACGGCGATCAGGTCAGGATTGAGCAAATCGCGAATGATGATCGAGGGCTTCCATGGGCGAGGATTTCGGGGGCAGCGGCGAGGTGGGTTTTTCGTAACTACCTGAATTGCGAAAGCGGTTCTGGAGCTGGCTTCGATCAGTCAGAAGTATTTTCTTTAGAATGTAAATTTCGTCGCTCAGTTAAGCGCAATGGAAATTACATAATAGTGAAAAACGAAACCGGCATACTGACTATAGACCCGAAGAGAAAGCTGTTTAAGTGGCGAGGGAAAGATATTGGTAAAATATATAGTCTTTCGGATTCCAACGTCAGGCTTCATTTTGAATTCAGCAAAACCGATTCACGCATTGGTTATGACGAGGAGATAAATCGAGAAACCGGGGAATATTCATTAGGTCATAGTTGGGGCGAATTCGATGAAATAAGTGTCGGCAATTGTCAGAGGACACAGCTTGTTCCATTCGATACCAGGAAGTTTTAACTAGAATAGAAAGTTAACAGACCCGCCAGATCACTGCCAAGAAAGTCGTTTTCTGCGTTAATTATATTTCCGGATATACGTGTTATCGCAATGACGTTATCATCTAACACGAGCGCCTAGTTTGGACAGCCAAATGGGCGAAGTTTGTATACCGAAGCTGCCAAAATCTCTGACGGTTCTGCGGAGGAAAAGTCGCCTTGAAGATCAAACCGATCGCAATTGGCATCATGGGATTCCTTTGCGCTAACGTCGCGGCGGCAGCGACCTGCTCGGTTGCCGATCCCACCGGCACTCCCCTCAACGTGCGTAGCAGCCCTCACGGCGGCATCGTTGGCACGGCCGAAAACGGTAGCATTGTCCAATTACAAGAGCTTCGGACCTACAAGGGACAGTCTTGGGCGCGAGTAACAGGCGCGGTTGACGGCTGGGTGTTCCGCAGCTACCTGAATTGCGGAGCGGCTTCCTCGAAGCCCTCAGTAACAAGCCAACAAGCTGATCGTGCGTGCGTAGAATGGTGGCAGGAGTCGTGCCTAAAGAACTATCAAAGCGGCATTAATTACTGTGTGAACGTGTTTCACAATGATTCACGGGCTAGATCAGAGTGCATTAATGCGCTTGACCCGAACAATAACAGATGTATTAGGCAATCACATGATATAATTTATAACATCATGGAAAAACGATGTACGTTTAGATGATCGATACAGTTGTCCCCGCAATGCCGCGAGGCGGGACACCGGTGGCATGCGTGAACTATGTTTTGCTCCATTGCTGGTAGCTCCTGGTGCGGCGAATGCCGCCCATTCGCAAAGTTGCACCGTCGCCGATCCAACAGGAACCCCTCTTGCAATCAGGGACGCTCCACGCGGCAGCAAGACGGGCTCGCTCGCGAACGGTGTCTAGTTGGGATCGAGCAAACGACGAGTGATGATCGGGCTATCCTTGGGCCAAGGCCTCTGGTGCAGGGGAGGTTGGTTTTCAAAAACTACTTGAACTCCGGCAACTCCACCACGAAGCAAGTCAACGCAATCGTCCTATCGTGTCAAATCGAATACAAGTATGTAACCAAAAGGCTATTTAGGGAGTACCCGTGATGAACGGGGGAAATACAGAATTGGAAACACTGTATCGTTCCGATGATGGCCCAAGTTCATGCCTAAGGCATTGCTCTAACTGTGCGTCCGGTTCCGAATTGTTCTTGGAGCGGAAGCTCGCCAGAAAGGGATATGTATGTATATCGAGCAACCGGGTGGCTTGGTAACTGTCGCAAGGGGAAAACGTATTGTCATAACGGAGTGTGCTCACGCACAGAGGTGGACCCGTCGAAAGCTGTCAAGAAGAAATTCTGCGAATTCGATAAACCTGCATCCGTGAGCAGCCCACCGGTCTTGCGATCTCCGTCGGGCTCTGGCCCTTATCGCGGAGAGCCACCTCCTTGCTTCCATCAAGCCGCTGCTTGCCGCCCTTGTAGACGCCATCGCGCTTGGCTTGCTCGATGCCGTCGCGCTGCCGCTCCTTAATGAACCGACGCTCCATTTGTGCGACCATCCCAAGCACCGTCAGCACGATGTGACCCATCTCGCCCCGCGTCGAAACATGCGGGTCCAAGACGGTCACAAAGGCGCTCTTTTTTTGCTCGCACTCATAAATCAGGTTGAGCACGTCGCGAGTGTCTCTGCCGAGCCGATCGAGGCGCGTTGCGACAAGTTCATCTCCCGGCCGGAGATTGGTCGCAAGTTCCGCCCGACCATCGCGGCTGGCCCCCGAGACTTTCTCCGACCGGACGATGCTGCATCCTTCGGCCTTCAGCTTTGCGATTTGGGTTTCGAGATCTTGGTCAATCGTGCTGACGCGGGCGTAGCCAATTCGGCTCATGGTGTCACCTCAAGGTTTAGGCTCAAGGCTACCTTGTCACAAATAGTTGCTGTCAACTCCGATGTTACACGGGTCCCCGCGGACCCATGTTACGTCACTGCAGGGCATACCCAAATGTTTTAGCAAGCTTCAAATCAGTGATTGCATCGCGTCGTTTAGGGTATGAGCTAGCTTAACTCCGCCATGGCTATCTTTTTTCGCATCAAGATAGGTGCTAAAAAATTTCATCGGCATCAGGTAGCGCCCGCCATCCGTGGAGCGCACTACAAACGACACACCTTGGGCAAGAAATAGAATAGGTGGCTCCGCTTTTCTATCAGGCCCAAATGCCAGAGCCCAATCAGACTCGGGGATTTCGGAAAGGGACGAAACAATTTCCGATATTTGTGAGTTGAGTTCGTTCCTAGCCATTTCCTCTTCAATTGGTCCGTCCAATTGCGGCCAAAGAGCGTCATGATCGAGTACATTCTTTAGGTTTATGACAATTAAACCAAAGTCTGCATCGGAGACCTGAATCTGATCAGATCCATATTTTATGTTGTCGTATATAGATCTCGCATTTCGTTTGCTAGCCAGAGTTTTGACGGCAATGGCCCAAGGACGCCCGCGAAACGTAAACATTACATCTGGATTATCGCCCTTGGACCGATCGGGATGATCGACTACTACGTTCGATGCGAAACTCATTACGAGGGAGGCTATGTACAGCTCAGCCATTTTATTGGACACGGCGTCAGTCACGGGAGCGAAACGATTTTGAAGCACTGAGCCTGAGGCCAAATTCATTAAATGTGGTCGGAGCTGGTCGAAATCGGAATGACCTTTGACCGCCAGTAATTTACCGGCTAGATCAACAAAGCCCAGAGCTGCCCGTATTACTGCTCTTGGATCTTTAGGCATCGCTGCGCGCCCTCGCCAGATTTCCAGAACCTGCATCATGGCGAGGGCATCACCTTCGGTCTGCGAGTGGGCTTTTAAATCCACACCCGTAGCTTCCAGTAACTCGATAAACTCATCGGCGACTTTACCCGCCATATCGAACGGCACGTCTGCCACGGCGATTCATCCTCATTGTTTAGATCGTCGGCGATGATCGAGAGCCCAATGTGACTTCCTTGATTAAGGCGCTGATCGTCAGCGTGTCCTCTCGAAAGCGCTTCTCGAAATCGCCCGAGGCAATCGGGGCACATAGGGTTTCGCTGATCGCGCGTAGTCTAACTCCTGCGATCGGAATCACTTGTGTAATCGCGACAACGACCGGCGACCATCGGACTAGCCAACTGTTCTCCCCACGGTAGACGACGGTATCGGCAACGCCATAGAATTTTGGCTGCAAAGTTAGCCGCTTAATTGTTGTTTGAGCGGTGAGAGACTCGTTCAAAAACGAGGAGAACGACACCAATTTTTCCTCGAGTGACAACGTGAGATATGCCGTAGCACCTCGATCTGTGAGGCCGGTCAACGTCCTCTCGAAGCTCCGACACGCACCTTTGAACCGGTTGATTGCACCGATGGGTGTGGCATTGCTATCGATATGCACCTTGAATTCTAAGTAGGCTCTAGACAAAGCAGATACGGCAACTGAAAGTGGGACATAAACGTCCGCCGCCACCTTTCGGGCATTGTCCAGGTAGCTGTCTCGGGTTTTCTGTTCATACGATAGCTGAACTTCGCGAAAACGCCATCCGGCGGACAGGTAGCCCGCTATTCCACCAACAACGGCAACCCCTACTCCAGCAACAGCGGTTACCCAAGTAACAAGTTGGTCAGGAGCGATCGTCATTTTTGCACGTCACCCCGCTTGAATGAAAAGGACGCCGAAAGGCTCCGACAACGTAGGTCTGTGTGACAAGTACGCACCTGCTCGCGCTCGGATCTACTTAGCCAACCACTCGGCATAGGCACGAACATCAATCATAGGTACTGTCGCACTCGACTGCAATTTTGCAATCAACTCCAGAAGAAAGGCTGTTGCCGCCTTGCGACCTTGAGGCACGTGGTAGGTTCCATGCGCGTCTTTCCAGAATGCGCCATGCGCAGCGCAGCATCCGATATCAAGACTTCCCTCGGGAACACCTTTGTCGAGGGCAGCATAGAACGGCGCTCCAAAGGCGGGTGTCCATTCACTATCAAATGACAGGATACCGCCCCAGATGTGTTGCAGAGGCTTTGGCGGCATTTCCCCCCCGATCGTTGGGACTGGCAAACTAGTGCGCTTCAGCGCGCGTACGGTCGCAATCTTCTTTTGAGCATACGCAATCATCGCGCCATTAAAAACTTGCTTGGCTTCGAACGCGGCATAGACGCTTTCGGCCGGAACGATGACCTGACCCTCATAATGGAATACAAACGGAGAATATTGCCGATCGAACACTAGCACATCGACCTGTTCGCTGAACGCTCCGGCGCTGTCCACGACGTGCGCGGTCGAAACCTGATATCGCTTTGGCAGGTAAGATTCCAAGAGGTCGCGCCACACCCTTTCGCTGGCATCTCCCTTAACCGTTGGATGATTGAACACCTTTCTCGCCCGGTCCAGACGCCGCTCGATGTCGTCATGCAGAGCCGAAAGGAGGACTTGCAACGACCAATCGCTCATCGCACGATCTCCCCCCACATCTTCGCCGCCAGCGCGCTGTCAGCCGCTCTCTTGATCGCGAGCTTCTCAACAGCGGTGAGGTCCTCGGAGATGATGTTGTTGGTGTTGGCCGGATCGATCACCCTCGCGCCTGTAAAGCTTTCGCCAAGATATTCGAACACGCGCCACACCCTCGTGGACAATGTGCCGCCCGCCCCGCGGAGAGCTTCGATCACCGTTAGTTCCAGATAGAATGAAGGAAAGTCCAGGCCCTTCTGATTTCGCCATAACTTAAAGATCCGGGATTCCAGTTCCCACCCGGCAGCCGTGACGACTGCGATATGGCGATCCACATTCGTCTTTGTCCACGAGTCGGCCTTCCGACGATACAGGCTATGATCCGAGCTATTGTTATCTTGTCGCTTCGCCGGAACTAGGTCGACATCATATCCTCCAACCCGAACATTGATCGATACGTTCTGCCGTCTCGGCGTGTAGCCCGCCTTCGTCAAGGCATTGAATAGTGTGTTGTAAATCTCCGCTAGCGAGAACGGCGTATTAGAAGCGAGAGACAGGAACAAGTCGATATCAGTACCGCTCCTATTCGCCGTGCCCTTTGCAAATGAGCCGCTCGGACTGACGCTATTTAGATGTCCGGCGCTCCAAGCTTGAATGACGGGCGCAAGGGTCTGCGCGACTCCCCTGACAGGAGAGCCCATGCTGCGATCCACGGCCTCGCGCAAGAGAATGCCGCCCAGATATTCATCGGCAGTCATCCATGCCCTCGCTGAAGTTAACTTCGCACGTCTTCTATTGGTACGCGGAAATGTGCGAGCTTCGAGCTAGGGTGCTGGATGCAAAGAACCCCCCACACGAAGCGCGCTTCGAACACTTTGTGCACTCATCTACGTATTCATTTTTCCAATCGCTGATCGACCGCTTTGCGAACCGATGGATTGAACCATCGAGGAGGCAGAGCTGGTGGTTGTAGACCGAAACATTGATCCTAGCTGCAGCCAAATACTGCACGGCCGCCCGAAGTTCGTTCCGATAGTCATACGGGTCCATCCAGAGCTTATCCATGTTCGCCCTTGTGAACCCAGTGATCTCAAGGCCCATAAACGTCACGTGATCGACGAAGGTCAGGTTTCTGAAAATGAAATCCGACAGGTCAGCGAGTCCTTGGTACGTTTGCTTGTGAACGACAACTCGTATCTCGACCTCGGCTCCGACGGCCTTCAGGTTCATGATCCCGCGGACGGTCTCATCAAAAGCGCCTTTGGACTGAACCACATAGTCATGGACCTCCGGGTCAGCGGAATAGATCGGTATGCCTACCGAGAGACGTCGGTGACCGACCGCTTGGTATCTCTCTGCGAAGGCCTTGTCCTTGAAAGTTCGGCCATTCGAAAGAATGTGGATTGGCGTGGAAGGTAGATGGTTGCGGGCACAGGACAAAATCTCGAAAAAGTCCTCGCCGACCAGCGTTGGCTCTCCGCCAGTGATCCCGAGAAACGGTGTCGTTGGAGGCAGCAGCGGCAGCACATCTATGATTTCTCGCGCCAACCAGCGATCGTCAACGTCTTTGGGTGGCTGGGAGCACATCAAGCACAGGTGGTTGCACCGCTCCGTTACGAGGAAATAGTTCGCATTGGCATCCTTTCTGAACAGGACACGCACTGCCTTTCGATCCGGCACAAAGCGGATAACGTCTCCCTCGCTGAGGTAGTCGAACTCGTCGGGCAGAACGACTAGTCGTCGGTCTGGAAACAGGCGCTCAGCCTCCAGCCGATGCTCCTCAAAGGTGACAACCCACTGGCATTCAGGATGAAACGCCTGCCCCTTGAAGAGATACGCATCATGCTCCGGGTTAGGCGCTTGATCAGCTAGGTCCGTCACGAGCCTAAGTGCCACCCGCTGTGAGAAATCACCCACGGTTGCTGACGCAGCGAAGCCACTCAGTCGCAACATCCTAATTCGCCCAACTTAGAAAGAGCTCTCGGGCGGTGACGTCCCTCTCCATAAGGTCGATCAGCCTCTTGAAGATAGACATGTTGCGATTGCAGAAGCCCGACCGCGTTTTCAGGCCAACAAAGTCGCCCTGCGTTGCGGTATGGAACACTGGATCGGAGCCACAGAACGGCTCGTAAGCGCAGTCGGCGCACATCGGTGCAGAGCCTGCAAAAGACTGCTCGATAGGATCGAGGAGGGCGTCAGACCCGAAAATCTCACCATAGGTGTTTTCGTGGACATTCCCTAGCAGGAATGTCTTATCGCCCATTTCGGCCAACATTCGCGCTTCGTCGGACGCGTAGACGCTGGCGTCATAATTGTAGACAACGGCGGAGATGCCGATCCCTGCCGGGCTCATCAGGTCCACATATCCCGGCTCGAACGGCGTCAGCATCTTCGTGAGGATAGTGGCTGCGTAAAACTCTCTGAAGGGAATGCCACTCCGGTTCAGTTCCAGGATGTAGTTCAACCCTTCGAAGTAGAAGTCGAGCCAGCGATCCACGTCGTAGGCCGCGTATGATTTCGTCTTGACCGCAAAACCATATGGAGAAAGTGGCCGAAGAAATATTCCGGGGAATTGCAAACTGACGTATTCGTCGATGATCGTGCGGACTTGCGAGAGGCTGGCCTTCGTTGTGGTCATCAAAGCGCTAACGCGTTCATGCCCAAGGACCGTTCTAGCCTTGTGAATGCCCGCGACGGCCAACTCATAGCTGTTTTTTCCGGGGCGCGGACGATTGGTGTTGTGAAGGGCAGCCGGACCATCGAGCGAGGTCGAGATCAGGATGCTGTGCTGGCGACAAAACTCTAGGATTTCGTCTGTGACGACGGCGAGGTTTGTCGTGATGACGAACTGCAAGGATCGCCCGGCAACCTGATTGATTTCTTCAGCTCTGCGCACGACATGCTGGATCAGCTGAAAGTTCAGCAGCGGTTCGCCGCCTTGGAATTCGATTTTGATCGCCGGGCTGGGGGATTGAAAAATCAGGGCCAACGCCTTCTCGGCAGTCTCCGCCGACATGTCGAAGGCCGAGCGATCCTCGCTTTGACGAGAGACCTGACAGTACGGGCAGGAGTGCTCGCACCGCAGAGACACCACCATTATGTGAAGCGAGGTGAAGTTCTCGAGCCGCTTCGCCTTGGTGCGAACTTTAAGCGCAAGCAGCTCCTTGCCGATATTGGAGGATGCGTCAAAGAGGAACTGCCTGCTACGCAGGCGGGAGTAGGCAGGGTGTGCGCTGGGAAGGTCGTGTTTAACAAACGAAGCCAGCACGGCGCGCGGCAATACCAGATATTCGCCCGCTTGGTTGGTCAGCACATACCGGTCGTCGTCCAACTGGGAAAAACGGAAGTACGCGAGCTGATATGTGTCGTCCAAGGGGCGTTGGAACTCAGTTGCCGGAGCAAACTTAGTCATCGGATTGCAGGCCCGATCTGGAAAACGCCAGCGCCAGTATCGCGTTTCTAACCGTCGCGGTTTCGGCGGCGATACTGCTACGCAGGTCCTGGTCCAAGACCTCGAGCCGCAGCCTCTCTTTCGCCGCGTCGGCCGAAACCCACCCGACTGCCTTGCTGAAGTTGATCGTGCAGACTGCGAAGCCGTCTTCGATAGTAATATCAACCGCAGCGTTCCCGGTTACCCGGTAGGCCGCGCGCTTCACACAGTCGAGGCTGAAGACTGACAGATCAAAATTGACGTGGGCAGTTTGGACGAGCTCGCTATCGCGAGGGGTGTCCGACATCAACAATAGCTGTAGCCAGAGCAGTGAGACCCGTGACTAGCATGGCTCGAGTGGGTAGTATAATCGGCCACCGTAACATTCGAGCCATTTGAGCGGTCGAGCACGTAACCCTGCCCCAACTCCGCTTTAACCGTGCCAGCTTCAGCGAGCTCGGCCGAAGGGTGATTTGCTGTCTCGATAAGTACGGCAGCCTGAACTTGGCCACTGAGAATCATTGTAGCCGACAAGGCCATTGGTGACAGGAAACTGCGCTTCGACATTATCCAAACCCCCGTTTGTATGGACTCATTAGCAAAACGGGCCAAGCCGGGCAAGTACCGATTGTGGAGAAGTGCTTAATGGATCACTAATATTACGACCAAATACTGTATCGCGGAGTTGACGAGTTCCGTCTTCTGAGCGCAATTGATCGTCATTTTCGCCCTGAACGCGGGAATTCACCTCCCACGATCCGCGCAACATAAGCTATTGCGCCGTGCTTTTTGATTGTTGCGGCGTCGCAACTATCGCAGCAAGCGGTGTGGTGGGTTCTCGGCGCACGTGTTCCAAAAACCCATTCAAGGATCCGCCCTGCAAGGCTCAGTTTGTGCCGCCCCTCGCTAGCGCCGAAATAGTTGCGGATCGACTTACGAAAACAAGAAGTCGAGCGGAGCATCCCGGCCACTTGATCGATGTTCTGGGTCCGCTGCTCCAGGATGACCGCTCTTTGGTGTTCATCGCCCGTTGCATTCGAGACAGTCATCTCGGCCATGAATTTGAGGCGTCCCGTATCACCTCGACCCTTACCGTCGTGGAACATGACCGAGACCGAAGGCTTCCCATCTCTTCCAGCGCGGCCAAACTCCTGCAACAGGTCTTCAACAGATGCTGATTGTTGCCAGTGCACCACCAACCGCACGTTAGGAACGTCGAGGCCCATGCCAAAGGCGTTGGTGCAGATGATCTGATCGACAACCGGGCGGCTCTGCCCGAGGAAGCGCTTAACGAGTTCCTGCCGCTCCCATGCAGTACCCAGCTTGGAATGATAGAATGGGATGTCCAACCCCATCGCCGACAAAGCAGTCCGCAGTTCGTCGCCCACTTTTACCGTAGGGACGAAACTCATCGCCTTCTGCCCCTTCAACTGGGGCAGCGCCAGCATGGATGCTATTTCCTGCGCCCGCTGTTCAGATCGACAATGCCGTCGCAACATCGCGATGTTTGGCCTATCCACATCGCGGACGAACACTTTCGCGTCCGGGATGCCAAGCGAAGCGAGAATCCGGTCTTGCATTTCCTTTCCAGCAGTAGCTGTGAAAGCCAAGACCGGGGGAGCACCGAGCTTTTCCCGAACCTCGCGCAAGCGCCCGTACTCGGGGCGAAAGTCCTCACCCCAGCGGTCAACACAATGGGCTTCGTCTATGATCAGAAAGGACGGCTCGCTGCGCTTAAGTTGGCTGCGCTCCGCATCGCTGCGAACGAAGAAGCGCTCCGGCGCTACGTAGAGGAGCTTGATGGCCTTCAGGCCAAGCAGAGAAAAGCGGGTCTCCTTCTCTTCGCGGCTGAGATCACTGTTGATGAACGTTGCCGGTATCTTCTTGGCTAGAAGCTCGGACACCTGTTCGGACATCAGCGCCTTCAGGGGAGACACAACAAGGGCCACCCCGCGCCTGAGCACCGCGGGAAGCTGAAAACACAGGGTTTTGCCGGAGCCCGTAGGGCTAACGACCAATACGGATTTTCCCGAAAGCGCCGCCAATACGATTGGCAACTGACCGTGACGAAATCGCTGCAGCCCAAATAGGCGTAGAGCGGGTCCAAAGTTACCTGTGGCTTCGGTCACCACTCCTTCGCGGTCCAGCCATCTCGCGAGCCTCACGGCCCATCTCTCAATCGCCCGTCTTGCCAGACCACCAGCCAAGTTTGGGTGATGGCGCGCGTGACAGCCGTCACAGAGCGTAATCAAGTTCGACATTTCATCGGTTCCACCCATCGAACGGGGGAGAAGGTGGTGAATGTCGGCACTAGCCGATTTGAGCTGGATGCCGCAGGAAACACACCGAAAGCCGTCCCGTTGCAAAACCTGCTTCCGGATCATGGACCAGCTATTCGATGGCACGTTCAGATCAAATTTCCCCAATGTAGTCAGCAGCTGGCAGGGTAGTCCCTCGAAAGCCTCGAAAGTCTCCGCGGAATAGTGAAGGGTCTCAGTTAAAACCGGGTGTAGCAAACTGTTGACAGGTTTGGCGGCCAGAGGCATTGCCGTGCCGGTAAGGGATTTGGGCAGCATGATGAAACCGATTTCAGCGTTATTGGCCGCCATTTTCCTCGCCGTCTCACCGGCAGCGGCCGAGCCCAAATTTGGCGACTATCCCACAAAGATGTATCTCAAAGGGAAGTCAGCCCTGCCAAAATTTGCGGGCTCCGTTGCCCAATTCAAGACAAGGATTCGGAACGGTATGAAGTCCGGCCCGAACTACGGCGGCCACTTTACCCTGATCGAAATCGGCTGTGGCACGTCTTGCATTTTCGCGTTTCTGATCGATGGCCGCGATGGGAGGCTGGTCGATTTCCCCCTCGGCGGCGAGGACAACAACCAGCTTCAACTCCACTATGGCATCGACAGCACCCTTCTGCAGGCTGACTGGATGGACACCAGCAACGACAAGTACGACACCTGCGTTCGGCGCTTTTACGATGTCGGATCAGGGAATCTGACGAAGATCTCTGAGACCACGTACTCGATCAAACCGTTCTCGTTCTGCGGCCAGTGACAGCGGATCGGGTCGCGCGACTCAGGGCAGCTCTTTTAGCTAGAATTCGCGCGTTTGCGGCAGGCGGGAGACCGATTTGCTAAATTGCGAGCATGGCGTCCGAGAATCAACATCACGTCCCTAAGTTCATCCTGCAGTTCCTTTCCGACGAGAAGAACGAGCGGGTCTCGGTATTCGACAAACACACGGGGAGAACATTCGTCACATCCACCAAAAACATGATGGCGGAGCGCCGGTTCAACGATTTCACATTCGACGATGAATGGATCGCCTCCTTGATCTGATCGCCTGTGCTGCAGGGATCAGACCCTGCTAAGATCGTCTTCGGCTGCGACCGTGCGGTATAAGGTCGCGAATTCGGCGCCAGAACTGAAGTATTGAATGAACGAAAGCACTTTCGAAGCGTCCGCAGCTAGCGACCTTTCACAACTCGGCTGATGCCTCTAAACTTCACAAATTATGCAGTTCCATCGATTCATGAGAGCCGACGAATTCGTTCGCGAATTGGCGCCTCTACATGCTTTTCGCAGCGAGTACATGGGCACCAGTCTTTTGGAGGGGCTCGAATCCGCTAGCTTGCTCTTTCCCCGAATTCGTCTTCGCTACCCTGACCCCGTTGCTCGCCGTCTTTGGCTGGAGATGCACGAGGACATGCCGTGCCAATTAAAACATCCGCTTGAACCCGACGGGGCGCGATGGGATTCCGCCGTTGATTTTCGAAATAGGCTTCACCGTTGGCAGAATTACATCGTTTATGGGATCTCCCCGCATCCTCTTGACGATTACGAACCGCGCTTCACCGAATTTGTTCAGCGGCCAAAAGATTTTTCGTTCGAGCGGCGGCTCGATCGACGCGTTGACGTTAGTAGCGACGTTTATGAGACACTGTTCGATGATTGCAATGTCGAGGATTATTACAGCAGTTGGCAGTTACTTTTTGCCGCTGAATTGGCTGATGCTGGAATTCATATGAGGATCAATTTGGCGGATAGAAATATCGCTCGTGCCGCTGAAAAGGCCATTCATCAGGGTCGCATTCCTGCAGGCACCTCAAGTGCGTTCAACTTCTTGCCCGCTCATGCCGCGCGGAATTTTGCCAGCCACGAGAAGGCGCTGGACGCCGTCGTCTGGTTTGCGGAGGAGCGCTCGCGCATGCTGTCGAAAATCACCACGCAACATGGCGGCGGGCGTTTCCGCCTGAGTCCAGCGGAGGGAGCACAATACGAGCAGGCTGGGCAAGACTTGGCCTTGGCGTCTGCCAAGCGCTTTTCCATTGGCGGCAACGATCTCGAGACGCTCATACGGCCGAATTGCGAGACCGAATTGGAAGGCTTGGCGGAGGGTTCAAACCGATCCTTGACGTGATCTGGCCTAATTGGGCCGAGGAGGAAAAAGAGCGCGCGCGCCTGACCCTGAAGTCCGCAATGAGATCAGACAGGAACACGGGGTTCTTTGTTAGCGAAGCCGATATCGGTGCCTTTGTGCACTTTCTCGCCAGCGAAGGACTCGAGGCTTTTTTCTGGCGGCTGAAGTCGTTCGAGAATCACGATTTGCGCGGCAATGAATTCGCAATCGAGGGCATGCAAAGCGATATTCAGGGAATGGCCATTGCGGTGGAGCATGTGGCCGTCACTCTCGGTGGAACTGCAACTCAGCTGCTCGAGAAGTTCAAACAGCTCTGGCGCGATCCAGACGTGCTGCGAATCCTTAAGCGCGGCGACGTTGCGCCCTTGGCCCGTACGGCGCGATTGGCGCAAGACTGGTCGGCCCTCAAAGCTAAGATCAATGCGTTGCGTAGCGAGCCCGGGGGGCAAGTCGCGGCGGATCTCGCGATGGCCCATCGCATTCGCGGCGGTGTCCATGCCGTCTTACCCGAGGACGATCATTTTGAGCTAGAGGCACTCTTCATCGGCCTGATGCGCGCGGCCCTGCTTACCTTTGTGGAAGTTCGGCGCAACGACCCGGCACTGAAAAAGGACCCGGAAGACATCCCTGTCGACTAAGCCTACCAGAAACTGTCTTGGAGTAACAGGAGGCTTTGGAAGTAGCTGAATTGGCTAGCAATTATGTTCAAAGCTATGATTTGCTCTAGAATTACGACTTCCGTCAGTTCAGGCGGTGCCTATGTCCGTCGATGTCACTACTGCATTAGAAGCGTTGGGTCATCAATGGCGTTCGTAGCTGCCCATCCTAGGCAACTAATTAGACAGTGTCTGGCTATCTCCTCGCTGAAACGACGCGTCGAGATCCAGTCGTCTCCAAAGTTCTCATTCGTGCCGTGTATGGTGCGGCTGCGGCCCTTCCCATAAATCTCTTCGACACCTTGTTTCGTTGTCTGGCCGTTCGTTCGGATCGGGTCGTTTGGTTCCGGTCCTAAACGGGCCTTGATTAGCCTTAATATCCCGGCAGACTCTCTGCCAGACGCAAGAGCATCTAGACACGCGGCGAACTTAACGATTGCTATGAGATCAACCTGCTCACGACATCCTTCGTGGAACCAAAGCAATGCCTGAGCCAAAGCATTCATTAGCTTAGGACGCCCAACAGTTCCGGTGGGACTTAGGTAGAATTCCAACACTTCTGCAACAGTCCGAAACGCGTCGCTGTTATTTTGGAGTATGCCAGCCCAGTCGGCCGGGCTAATCTGTGGGCCATGCGGCCTGCCTTGCAGCCTTCCACCAATAAGCACTATTCGCCCGGGCGCAAACGTGAGCGATCGTTGTTGCCGGACTGCACGGTCGATTAGAAGGTTGAAGCCGTCTAAGGCTCGCGAAGGCGTTGGCCACCATAGCGCAACACAAATCAGCGCCAGTCGAGCAGCAGTTTGAGCCTTTAGTGCACCAGCGCCGTGCGCCAGCCCATCAGTGATCACCGAGCAGACATAAGGACAACTCCCGATCGCCTCCAAAACTCCCGATTCCCGGTGTCGATCTGCGACCCGTTTCCTTTGCCTGGCTTTGTGCCCTGCCCATGTCTTTATGACCCGGCGGGTTGTGACGGACGAAATGTCACCTTCCTCCGTTTTCCGCGCTATCCAATCAAGTCGCGGCTCAAAGCGGACGGGCCCAAGCGAGAACGGGGCGATTCCGCTATCCTTGAACAAAGTACAACCAAACGCATGGTCGTGGACGCCGCCGCGATTGGCTTGCGCCAAAGCGCCACGTACGGATACGAGAATCTCATCCGCACTGGCGTCCGGATCGCCCGCGATGTCGATTTTTGTAAGTAGGGGACCGAGCGCAGTGCGAAGCACTTGGTTCCATTCGTTGTCGGTATGTGAACGAGACAAAACTGGATTGTTCTGCTTTAAAACGGAGCTAATCCGGGCGATGGAAGTCTCCATGGCCCGCGACAACATAAGAGAACCCCCGTGACCATTTGAGACGAAGCTTGGCAGTGCCAGAACTCCATCTATTTGCTCAGGAAAAAAGCCCGGCGCTTGCGCTATCGCCAGCTCTGAAATCAGAGCTTTCATAAGGTCGTGAAGCGTTGTCATACCGGGCCTTGTTATTCACTACAGTCGTTGAGACGGGTCGCTGAGTCCAAACTGAATGAGCATTCCGCTCTTCGGGCTGAAAGGCGCTCGACTAGAGCACGAAGCCGTTCGTCATCTGCCTAAAAAATAATGATTTGGTTTCCGCCAAGGAATGCCTTCCAAGCCGAGATGCATTCCTTCGCAATCTGAAATGCGTTGTACTGCTTACCATTGACGGTGACGATCACTTGAGCCGACCAGTCCATAGTACTGGTGCTGAGGTTATAGTGCTGATTAACGACTTCCACCGTTTCGGCCTTGGCATCCCTGCCCGGCCCGGCGTGTTTGACCGAGTTAGCTATGAGAGCGGCGATTTGGAGCGCCCGGTTGGCTTCAGCGAATCGCTTTCCCACTTCTCCTAGGTGCTTGGTACTCGGATCTCTTCTTAGGTAGTCGAGCATGTGGTGTGCACAAATAAAAAATTCTTCGGCCATGTCTCGAGGCCGATCGGTTTCCATATTCGGCCCATACCCTGTGCTAATCTTCTCGAATCGTTCGTAGGATCGCAGCATCTTTTGGTAATGGCGAGCAAGGCTAAAGGGCATCGGACAAATCGCATTATGAAGGATCGGTGACGGCTATCGAATGAAAGTCGAAGGTACCACCAAATCTTGATTCGGCAAGGAAACAGGCCTCCTCGCTTTGATCCGCCGAGCGACGTCCCCGGTCCCGAAATTAACATGAGGACCGCCTACGCTCATAGCCGAATACAGTACACTCTGTGGCCGTCCAAAGGTACAAAACTCGGCGCTTTGATGGAGAGCTTGGACTTTTTCCCCCCTTCATATTTCAGCCGATTGGCCGTCTTCAGTTGCCTCAAGATCGCTTCGCAGTCTTGACCCAACTCAGCTCGAAGGACCGCGGTTGGCACATAGTAGGTTTCTGCACCGTCGTCCTTTTTCAGGTACGCGAACGGAGGTTCCCAGAAGAGGAGATCTGGCGCGCCACGGCTCAGGTCCTTGATCCGGTCGGCATACTTCGCCAGAACCTGCCGAATTTGTTCAATCGCACAATCGATATCCCTAGACCGGGAATTTGCGCTTGTGCGGCTGGCCAAACCGAAGATGGTTTGTACGGCCTCGGCAACGGTTTGATCAAAAGCAGGCAGCGCGCCCCATTCCTGCGCTAATCGACCAGCGGCGTAGGTCAGAGCAAACGTATTGAGGACTCGAGCAGGTCCGCCGTTGTTCCTATTTCGGGAGCGGAATTCCTCCATTAGCAGCTCGATCCTGTCGCCAAGGGCCTTCGATCCAGCTTCCTTGGCTTGTTTTGCCACCGCTTGCACGAACATACGCCCCGCCGTGCCGTACTGCCCATCGCAAAACTTTCTCAGGTCCTGCATAGCCTTCACTGGTTCAGAGTATCCGTCAGGGCACCCCGTCATTATCGGTCCTTTAAACGCAATAGTGCACGTGCGGCTTCCTGCCGCGGCAACAGTGTCGGCTGCACCTTGCATCACATCCTTCGATGCCTCGTTCGCCGTGGTTAATAAGGCTACCTTGACGCCCTTTTCCGGATTCTGGCCTAACCTGCGTCGGCCCGAGGATGAGGACTGTTTGAATGCCATTTTGCCGGACGACTTCAGCGATGTGTCCATTTCGTTCTGCTCATCAAGGAGAAGCATCGAATCGCGGGAGAGCTTGCGTAGGTCGTCAAACGACATCTCGGTGAAGTTGTATGTGTCGCCACCGCCTACATGGCTGCTAGGGTCTCCCGCGTAGACGCTAGAGGCTAGGATCGCGAATGTGGTTTTGCCGCACTCTGGCGGCCCCACCAGCTCAACGGAAGGGTTGGGCATATAGGAGGGGGCAAAGCGCAAAAGAGGGCCGACAAAAGCGTAGCTCAGTAGGAAAGCTGCCAGCGGCTCACCCCCGACGATCCTTTCAATACCGGTCTTCCATGCTTTAATTTTTCCGACCGGCTGGAAACGGACGTCGGGCTTGAAGGTGACCAGGATTTCGCTGTCGAGGTTGTCCTCCCCGACCAGCGTACCATCGCCAAACACGTAGACGCTGTCGTCCACCCACCCCGGCCTGCTGGCTACAAGGGCATCGCGAACGGTCGGATACTCATCCACCTTGGCCAAGAGGGCATTGCGAGGTTTGGAAGAAAGAAAGGCGAACCCAGCATCCACCAAATCGGCGAAAACAGCCTTGTCGTTCTTGACGAGATCGGCCGCCGAAAACCATATGGCCACGTTGTCCGTGCCGTATTTGACGTGGATGTGGCCCTCTTGATCCCGCACCTTGTCGAGGATGCTCGGACTGTTTGCCAATTGTTCAGTCATGCCTTTTTCCCGATTTGTTGGCATCTTTTTTCTGGATTTCCCACCTTCCCACCTTTCCCCACCTGTTTTGTGCGCTCGCCGAAAATTGGCGTTAGGCATCACCGGTCACCAGTTGCAGTTATTAAGGTCACCCCTCCAACATGCCCCCCGAGGCCATCAACCACGCCCCCGATGCCGTATTCCGAGGAATTCGCGAACCAGCTCGCGCAAATCGGCCGTCATGAACTGCCGCATCAGGCCGGGCTGAAAGCCGATGAGGATCATCAGTTCGGCCATGCCGTGTTGCGCGTACCACTGAAGCCACTCAGCGCGTTCAGATGCCTGCATCTTGTTGCGCTGCCGACCTTGGTTGCCGCGCTTATCCTCGTAACCGGCTCGTTCCTCGGGCTCAAATTTAGAAAAGTACAAGCCAGAGCCACCGGAGTGGTAGACCGGCTCAATTTTAGAGTTGTGGCGAGGGCGACGGGGAACCACCGCCAATAGCTCCTCGCGCGTTGGCCCGGCAATGATCATGTGGACGTGGGGCTCGTAGAGCAGCTTGCCGTCCACTTCGATCAACGAGATTTCCACGACCCCAAAAGCCTTGGAGGGGACCCCGCGCTGCCGCAGCTCCCGATGGATCGCTTTGACCATCCTTAGCGCGGCCGCAGGCCGAAACCGGTCGAGTGATCCGACCGGCTGCCGGTGGCCCATCTTCGCAAGGGCAACCGAGTGCACGTTCTCGCCGTCGGCGAACATTGGCGCGACTTTCGTCAGCACGATCAATCGAGCGCGCAAGCGCTCATAGACGCAGGCAGCGCTCTTCGCGGGACCCCGCTGCAGACTGTCGAATCCATCGTGGATGGCCGACTTGTAGGCGCGGACATCTAGACCGGCCGCCTTAACGTCATGGACGGCATTGGCCTGCTTTGTCGCCAGTCCCCTCACGGAATAGGTAACGGATGAGGAATTACCCTTGTGGCGACGCCCGGCCGCCTTTGCCGCAGCAGCGGCATCCTTGACGATGGCTTTCAGCCGATCACGGATATCAAATTCGACGTCATGGATGAACTTGGAGAGCTTCATCGTCCGAAACCTGTGGCCAATTAAGGGACGGATATTGAACGGTCTGAGATCGGCACTGGCGACTTTCGAGGTCACCAATGCCAGCAATCGCAACTATTCAGCGTTCGGAATTCGGACGCGAATCCGCACCTGATCTTGGCTTTCAAAAGCGGGGAGGCTAACCAAAAACCAACTCCCGTCGGTTTGTTCTAGCGCGACCATCCACGATATGTGCCCAGCGCGAAGGTATTTTTGCAGGAAGGTCAGGAGCGGCAATTCCGTCTGGCCACCCGTGATCATCGTAGCGACGGTGGAGATATAGAGCTCGACGAGGTGGCCCGGGTACTCAACAACTCCCGTTGGATAGCCAAGATTTGGTTGTATCAGGTCGAAGAGTAATGTCTCGGCCTTTGGTAAATAGAAGAAGTGCTTAAACTTAAGCTCGTTATGCATATCAGCGATTTGCTGTGCCGCGGTGGTCGTAATGAGCATGTCCGCCCTTGGAACATAGTCGCTGAATAGGCATTCCAGAGCCGGTGCGATCTCGGTTATTTCATACATGTCTTGTTCTCCTAATTTTTGACAAACGAAGGCCCCGCTTGCCTTTACCAAGGCAAGGCGCAGAGCCGATTGTTTTGCTGATGACGGAACTTTCCGCTAAGGGCTTACTTTTGCCTGCTACCATCAGTGCTCCTTCTTGATGTGCGGGGCACCGATTGCACAAGACGAGGCTGCTTGATCGCGTAAACCCGCGTAATTACGCGGCTGGCGAGATCGGTTTCTTCAAAACCCCCTTGAGACCCGGCTGCAGTTTAATCCCCTTCCACGCGTCGCGCAGGTTGTTGCGGACGCTGCTCGGGGATATCTCCAAACCGACTGCCGCTAAGTCGGCAAGAATCGATTTCAAAGCCCTCCCGTTTTTCAACACGCGAGGATCGTAGCCATAATGGTTCACGGCCATGACGAGGATCATTCTGTCCAACGTCGGCTTGTCACGCGAGGCTTGTTGCCCACCCAAGCCCTCACTGCCTTCGGGAAGAAGCAGCTCGTTCTCGAAAGTGCTTGGGAAATCGATAGCCATTCTAATGCAAAGCCCCTTTAGTTTGTCGCGCGGTATGCCCTCCGGAATCTCGCCCAGTTCAATGGCCCTGTTCACAATCGACAGAAGTCGACGAAAGTTTTTTGCGAAGGGCGACTTCCTGAATGGCTTCAAGCTGCGGGCATTGACGCATCGGGGATCCTTGTCGAGTGAAAGCGCCACAGCTTCCTCGGCCGACCACACAGGCAGACGGCTCCAGTGCGCGTAGTCGGCCCGAGCAGCTTCTTGTGAGAAGAACCTGCTTTCGTCGAGCAGACATTCGTGGAGATCGTCCAGCTTGGAAGGGCTAAGGAACCGCAGCCGCTGTTCCTCTCTGATCAGCGGTTCGAGCATCTGCTTCAGCCGGTCTGCATCGGCTTGAGAGAGCTGCGTTTCGCCGTCCGGCCCCTCGCTATTATCGAGAGGGAGCCAGACCGTCTCAGGCTCATAGCTAAGGTGCTCGGCGGCTGTGTTCAGCCAGTCCTCGGTGAATCGAGGGCTCTTTTCGTCGGCGTTGGCAACCGCCCACAACATTGCTTGTTGGTCTGGAAATTGAGGTTCGAGGAGGGCAGTGATCTTCCTACTGCCCGGCACTGACTGAACGCCACGGTAAAGTTCGAGAAAATGCTTGTCGCGATAAGCGCGCATGTCGTCCATCCTGTTTGGGGGGATGAACAGCACGACCATACGCGATCAAACTGCCCATCCACACCGGGTTGACTTTCGGTTTGGTTGAGACAGGTGAACCGCATATGCGGTGGGGGCAGTTCCCCGTGGCCGTCTTCTAAGAGACCGCACTCGTTACCTGGAAAGAAGCGGTTGGTTCCACTTTCGTTGAGGCTGCAGACAGGAAATGTGTACGGCTAATACCTCCTGCAAGGGGATGGCCGAAAAATCTTGCAGTTCGCCGATCATCCCGTGGTCCCCGTGCGCCCACGTGCAACAACCTACGCAGGCGCGTCCGACTGGTCTGGCCGCGAGGCTGGATTCTGTTCCTGAAGCCGCAAACGATAGAAGGGCAGCTTTCCAATTTCCCCTGCCATCGTCTTTAGAGTGACCTCGCCGTAAGTTTCGGCCACCGTCCGGGGTGCCTGCCCCTGGATTGCGTCAAGTATGCGTGGCGGAATACCGGCTTCCATTCCCACGGTCTTGAAACGGTGTCGCCAGCCGTGGTTGGGCGCGACGTTCGGGTCCGGTACGAAACTGCGCCCGAATTCGGCGAGACGGTTTTTGAGACCCCGCCGCGCGCCTCGACTGTCTTCGGAGGAACCGACATTCAGGAACAAGTGACCACTGCCAGAAGCCCGCACAAATTCAGGAAAACCGAGGTCGATGAGTTGCTGATGGAGAGGCACATCCCGGGCCTCGTTCGTCTTGACCGTTCCAGCCTCGGGGGTGATACGAATTATCCAAATGCTCTCACGCGTGAACACATCCTGCTTTCGCAACTGGGCCAGTTCGCCTACTCGGGCTCCGGTGAACGCGCACAGCCACGGAATCCAACGCTTGGCAGCAAAAGTTTTCGGACTTTCCTGTCCTCGTTGATGAGACGTAGCGCCGGACAGGATCGCATTGGCCTCTTCGTTTGTAAGGCTCTTCGATCTGAGCTTCGCCGTCTTTCCTACCTTCAAGGTCACGCCCGCCGCCGGATTATGGGTGACCAGTCCGTTTGCGACCCCCCAATCAAAAACAACTTTCAAGGCTGACAGATTGCTGTCCTTAACAGTCTTCGCCGAAACCATTTTTCCGGTCTTAGGCGACGGTGTGCTGAGGCGGTGATTTTTGAATCCGATCACATCCTTGGTAGTGACTTTCGTTGCCTCGTCATGGTCGAGGAAATCGACAAGATAGGCGAATGCATTGCGATAGCTCTCATAGGTGCTCGGTTTCCGGCCTGCCGCCTTGTTTTCTTGCCACCACCCTTCAACCAACCCCGTTAGCGTGGCTGAATCAGATTCCGTCTCTGCAGTCGTCTCCTTGAATGATCGATTGTCCGCGGGTTGAGATTCTGCCGAACGGTGGATTCGCCCGGCTGGCAGCGGTTCTGGCTCATACTCCCCGCGTTCAAGCTTTTGCAGTGTCAAGCTGGCTCGTTGGAAAGCAGCGCCCACCGCCCGCGCTGTCTTTGTGATGCTCCAAGGATCGTTCGAAAAGCCGTTCTGTAGAAGGAGGTCTTTGGCCCTGCTGATGCATACGGCCCTCATCGACTTCCAAAAAATGTTTTCGATCGGCATAATTCCCGGAATGGGGTCGGAGATCCCTTCCACTCCCGGAATCGGGTCAGTCGAGGGTAAGGGATATTCCGTCCACATGCCCTCATAGAAGTCTGTATGCCAGTGCAACTGTTCGCTGGGATTTTCATAGAATTTTTTGAGCCATTCATCGTGGACCGTCTGGGCGAGGGAGTGCGCCTCGCGGTCCGTGATGGAACGTCTTGCGGGTTCGATTCCTCCAGTCGGTTGTTCTTTCAGTTCGCCACGCGCGGCACCGAGCCGAAGTCGGGAGCAATCAGCTTCGAACTCAGCGAGCACCACTGCGTATTTTCGCTTGGCCTCTTCAGGGTCTTTCGTCCCAAGCGTCTTGTTGACTTCCTTGCGGCCCGTCAGCGCGGCTATGTCCGCCGGTAGGCGCTTTCGAAACCAGTAAACGCCGGTCTTACGATGTTTGACAGGACGGCTCATAGCAAGGACCATGTGTAACACCCATGTGTAACACCCGTGTGTGGCACTCGGGAAGGCCTAAGCATATCATTTTGCTAGTTTTTCAGCTGCGTCAACACCTTAGGAGGGTGATGGTGCCCAGAGGCGGAATCCAAGTGAAGGAAATCCGGCTGCGTTTTCTTATGGTTAGGACTCACATAGCAACCGTGCCAACCAACAGAAGTACCAACAAAATATTTCTGTGGATTAGTTCCGTTCCCAAATTCTCTGTTTGCTCGACGCCGGCATACCCGCACCTTATCTTATAAGCCGATAGCCGTTGCTACTCGGGTGGCCATGTTAGTGCCCTCGGTGACCCGCCGTGATGTGGGTTCGAGTCGGTAGACCGCTACACAGCGAGACCCACTATCGAAGAAGCACTTTTCTACTATCGGCGATGCTCAGTCGAGCATTTAAACGGCGAAGAGCGCCTGGGCTAAGGTGGTGCGCCCCGGCACGTGGCCGGTGGGTCGTTTTGGTCGAAAACCAGAGCGCCCGAGGTGGGACGCTCCGGAAGCTTGTCTCTACTAGGCCTTGGGCTTGCGCTTGGCAGGAACTTTCCTAGCAGAGACCGGCTGCGGTTTGCGTCCTAGCCCCGCCGCCTTCGCAAGCGTTGATCTTTGAGCCGCGTAGTTCGGCGCAACCATCGGGTAATCCGGTTTCAATCCCCATTTCTCGCGATATTCGTCCGGAGAGAGTCCGTAGTGTACCGAGAGATGCCGTTTTAGCGATTTGAATTTCTTCCCGTCTTCGAGGCAGATGATGTAGTCCGGCGCTACCGACCGTTTCGGATTGATGGCTGGCTCCTGTTTCGGCAGCTCAACCACATTCGGCTGGCCAAGGCCTGTCAGTGACGAATGAATCGACGCGATGAGATCTGGCAACCCAGCAACGGGTAGTGGATTTTGGCTTACATAGGCAGAGACAATGTCTGCAGTCAGCCCGACGAGATCGGCCGTTTGGGCTTCGTTTTGATCGCTCAAGTATCAGCTCCTACGATAGGGATAAAGCTCGCCCCACGCATCTGTCCTATACCGCAATTGTGACCGATGCCGAGAGAAATTCCACCATCGGATACTGTTAGATGGCCGTCGCCGAGACCAAGCCACAGAGCGCGTCCAATTCGCCTGGGGTTCCTGGAAGCTTTTCGAACTTTCTGGGTCGCGCCTCAGCCGGAATTGCGGGTGCTTATGGACAAAGTGGGATATTAAGATTCGGTTTTGGACAATTTGCACGCACCGATCTGGCACATGTGCCTTACTGATAACGCGTCTGCGTGACCCTAGACTAGTGGTCTACGTTTCAAGCAGCTGCTTTGAGCCGCGTCCCGGTCATAGAGATGACCTCTTCCGCCGACCGAAAGCAGAGGTTGTCTGTCTGATCCCGAGTTGGGGCGGTCTCGAAGACTCCAGAACAATTTCCAGGATCCAAGGACCGAGCTACGAAACCAAAGCGTCATCAACTAGGCTTACCCTGGCGAGACTTTTGGCCAGCACGACGTACTGCAGCGACATTCACCGTGACAGGGCCCGGGCTATCTTTCCCGAAACGCGCGGCTGAACGAATCTCTCAACGGTTTGGTCAGATAAGCCAAAAATGTCCGTTCGCCCGTTGAGATGAACGTCTCGACAGGCATTCCTGGATATACCTGCTCGGGTTTCACCTGTGGCGGCAGCTTTCCCGCTATCTTGAGTCGAACAATGTAGTATGGCTGCCCCGTGCTGGTGGGAACCAGTCGGTCCGCCGAAATATAAAATACCTTTCCTGACACTTTAGGAGTCGTGCGAGCATTGAGTGCCGTAAACATCATGTTAGCCTCTTGGCCCACATGAATGGAATCGATGTCCTCAGGCTTAATCCTTGCCTCGACTATCAGCTCATCCGTCGTTGGGAGAAGTTCTATCGCAACCTCACCTGGCCGAATAACACTGCCTTCAGAACTGAACACCGACCGAACGATGACACCGTCGACCGGGGCTCGAATCGTGGTTCTGTCCAAGACAGAGTGAGCCGCGTTTATTTGCTCTTCTAAGTCGGCTACCTGCGCTCGTGCTTTGTTCAGTTCTGTGACGGCGTCCTCAACCCGGCCGGTTGTTAGCCGCTCGATCTGTTGACGCGCTTCTACCGTCTGGGTAGCTGAGCTTGCGATCTGCGCCTCGAGTGATCCTGCTTGCCCTACCAATTCAGCCGTACTTCGGAGGAGATCCGTATATTCGGATCTGTTCGTAAGCCCCCGTTCCAATAGACCTTTCTTTCGATCCGCCTCTTCGCTAACAATTGCTAGTTGATTTTCCACCGACTTTTTCTGCGCTCGCAGCCCGACGATCGCCTCTTGGAGAGCAGCCACTCGTTGCTCCAATATCTGCTGTTCCGCGGCATAGCGGGCAAGTCGAGCCTGAAATTCCTTCGTTTGCTCGATAAAGACTGTGCTGAAAACGGAACCGTCCGAATGCATCGCTATATCACTTGGAAATACGATCTGCTCAAGACCGTCTCGCTCGGCTTCGAGGCGTGCAATCTCGGCTTTCTGAGCGACCCACTGCTTAACGACACGGTTGAGCTGAGACTGAGCCAGCGTTGGGTCGATTGCGATCAGCGCCTGACCTCTCGCCACTCTATCGCCTTCTCGGACATTGATCCTTGAGATCACCCCCCCCTCGAGATGCTGTATCATCACATTCTGACCCGCTGCTGCAGCCACTACTCCCGGCGCTATAGTTGCCCCGGCGATTGGTGCTGTTACTGCCCAAGAGCCGAAGCCGAGCAAGAAAACTGCGATGCTTCCGTACCCCGCCAGCGTAATCCGATCTGTCCGCGTAACGAGGTTCCGTTGCCAGCGATAGGATCTGGCAGCCGTCTGGATCGTGTGGCTTGTAGCCGTCATGGGTAAACTATACCTCAGCGCGAGCCGGTGAAGGGAATGGCACCACTCCTCCGTCGTCGTTTGACGGAGACACCTTGGACGGTGGAGTCTGGGCTTTTCGCTCGGCATTCCTGCCAAGCACATCCTGGGTCAAGCCGTAGATCTCGATCTGGCCATTGCGCAGCATGAGTATTCGATCGCATATGGAAGCGAGCGACGGGCGATGAGTTATGACCAGCACGGTCGTGCTTCGCAGCCGCGCCTGACTGATTGCTCGCTCCAGCGCGGCTTCACCCTCAGAATCGAGATTCGCGTTGGGCTCGTCGAGAACCAGGATCTTGGGATCGCCGTAGAACGCACGGGCAAGCCCAATGCGCTGACGCTCCCCACCGGAGAGCCGAACGCCGGTAGGGCCGATCTGCGTGGAATACCCGTCCCTCTGAGCAAGAATGAGTTCATGCACTTGGGCGCGCTGCGCGGCCTGAATCAATTTCTCATCAGGCGCGTCGGGTTCGAAACGGGAAATGTTCTGCGCTATGGTCCCGGGGAAAAGTTCTACATCCTGCGGGAGATATCCGATTTGACGCCCAAGTTCTTCGGGATTCCAGTTCCGGATGTTGCCGCCATCTACGCGGACAGCCCCCGACCGAGGTTCAATTGCACCTACTAGCAAGCGCGCAAGAGTTGATTTTCCAGCCTGGCTTGGCCCGACGACGGCAACTACCTGGCCTGCGGGAACTTCGAACGTCAAACGCTTTATCAGCGGCGGCGCGCCATCGGCCGAGCCCGGAAGATAGTAGATAACTTGGTCCGCGCCTATTACCCCTTGAGGCGTTGGCAACGCCACGCCTTCTTTCCCGGGCTTCCATTGAAGGCTCGAAAGCCGCTTCCAAGCACTCCTGGCGTCTATGATCTGCCGCCAACCTCCAATGATCTGATCGAGAGGCTGGAGGGCTCGCGCCGACATCATTGAAGATGCAAATATCATTCCGGCAGTCATCTCGTTGTGCAAAACCAGATAGGCGCCAGTGCCCAAAATCGCTATTTGCAGTACCGAGCGTGCGGTACGAGATACCGCTCCGTAAAACGCGTTTATGCGAGCGACTTTGTCGGTGGCACTCAGAGAGTCAGAAAAGCGAGTGCCCCAGAACTCTAATGCGTTCGCGACCATGCCGAGTGCGCGTACTGTTTCGAAGTTCCTCGCGAACGCCTGCGCCGAGTTCATTGAGGCGCCGAGACATTCTGCTGCCTCCTTAGATGGCCTCGCGCTGGCCGCCTGATTTAGGACGGCAACCGAAAGCAATAGAGTCGCCCCGACCACCGTCACCAGGAAAAGCAGCGGGTGGATGAAATAAAGCAGACCCACAAAGATTGGGCCGAATGGGAGGTCGAAGAGGACAAACACTGTTCTTGAAGCGATGAAGCTTCTCACTGTAGCCAAGTCGCGCAACGCCTGCACGTCGCCAAGCCCAGCACGGGGCCCACTCATCGCTCCCAGGAAAGACGATGGACCCAAGGACACGTCCAGTCGAGCGGCTAGCCGACTTGCATACACGCCGCGAACGACTTCGAGGGCTCCAAAAAGCGCAAGCGAAAAGAGAGCGAATAAGGTCAGATAGGCGAGTGTGTCCAGATTTGCTGCCGGCAAAACCCGATCGTATACCTGTAGCATGTAGAGGGGCAGAATCAGCATGACGACATTTGTCACGGCGGAAAAGACACCAATGTGGATCACGCTTCCGGATAACAGGTTGCTGCTTTTTGACATCTCCGAATTGCCCCCGAAATTTCCAGTGCTCAACTGATGAATGAGCTACAGAGCGAAATCGTTCTGATCGAGATTTAGGTTCTTCCCTAACAGAATGACCATAAAGTCGGCCACGGCATCTCCGTTAATGTCTGCCTGAACTATCGTATTGGTGGCGTCCTCGAACCACGTCAACGAGTGGGCCAGGACGCTACTATTCTGCCCTCCGAACGCAAAAGTCTGATTCCCTCCAGTAGAGGAATTTGCGTCGATTACCGAGACATCGATCTTGTCGGCCCCATGTTGGAAATCGTTCAGCGTATCCCAGTTTGAAGAATTGCTGTCCGCTGTAGCCTTGAAGAGAAAACGATCGTTTCCGATTCCGCCGATGAGGATGTCAGCGCCAACACCGCCATTGATGAGGTCGTCGCCGCCCAGGCCGGAAATGACGTTCGCTGCCGTGCTTCCCGTCAGCGTGTCGCCAAAGTCCGATCCGATCAGGTTCTCGAAAGCGGAGATGNGTGCCGCCGACCATGGTGTCGGCACCAGCGCCGCCATTGATGAGGTCGTCGCCGCCCAGGCCGGAGATGACGTTCGCTGCCGTGCTTCCCGTCAGCGTGTCGCCAAAGTCCGATCCGATCAGGTTCTCGAAAGCGGAGATGGTATCGCTGCCGGCCCCGATGGTGTTCTGGGCCGCCGTCGTCGCAAGGCTCACCGTGATTGCCGCGGCTGCATGCTCGTAGCTCAACGTATCAATGCCGGCGCCGCCGTTTAGAACGTTGTTGCCGCCATCCCCCTCGAGGGTGTCGTTTTGTGCAGAGCCCAGAAGCCCCTCGATGCTGGAGAAGGTGTCGCCTTCGGCATCGCCGCCGTGCGCCACACCGGTCGTCAGGCTGACATTCACGCCAGCCGCCGAGGCCGCATAGCTGGCCGTGTCGGTACCGGCATCACCGATGAGCGCGTCGGCGCCGCCGAGTCCCGCCAAGGTGTTGTTGCCGGTGTTGCCGGTGATCACGTTGGCGAGCGCATTGCCGGTGCCGGCCAGGTTGCCCGTCCCCGTCAGCGTCAGGTTCTCGACACTCCCAATGACGTGCACAGCATCGGAAAGGTTGAAAGCAATCGACGAGCGAACCAGATCAGTGCCGTCACCGCCGGTCTCGTCCACGATGTCTCCGGTGTTGTCGACGACGTAGATGTCATTGCCTGTGCCGCCGACCATGGTGTCGGCACCAGCGCCGCCATTGATGAGGTCGTCGCCGCCCAGGCCGGAGATGACGTTCGCTGCCGTGCTTCCCGTCAGCGTGTCGCCAAAGCCCGATCCGATCAGGTTCTCGAAAGCGGAGATGGTATCGCTGCCGGCCCCGATGGTGTTCTGGGCCGCCGT
>NZ_AYWT01000009.1:0-167023 GCF_000502915.1 Mesorhizobium sp. LNHC209A00 | reverse complement strand
CCGCTGTTGCCGCTGCTCCGGGCGAGACCGCGCCGGCTCCCGCCGCGCCAGCCACCGAGGCCCCGGCTAAGGTCGCGGCAGCCACGCCGCCGAGCGACGTGCCCGAAATCGTGTCGCCCAAGCTCGAACATGCCGACAGCGCGGTCATCATTCGGCGCAACGATACACTGTGGCGGATCTCGCGGCGCGTCTATGGTCACGGCATGCGCTACTCCACCATATACCTCGCCAACCAGGACCAGATCAGGAATCCGAACCGCATCTGGCCGGGGCAGGTGTTCAAGGTTCCGGAAAAGTCGAAGGAAGGCGAAGCCGCCGACCTCAAGGCCATGGGCGAGCAGGCGACGACCGCGCCGATGAAGACGGAATAGGGATAGACCGGCAATTCCGGCAATCTACCCATCGGCCTAGCTTGCCCTGTCATCGTTCATCGTCTATCGCCGATGAACGATGACAGAATGCGTTCCCTTACCAGACCATGCCGCCTCGGCACTGCCTGGCTGCATGCCGGACAGCCGCGCTGTCGCGGCGCGGTTCGCAGCACTTTCGCATCCGGCGCGGATCGAGATACTGAGGCATCTGTCGGCCAGCAATTCCTGCTGCTGCCGTGAGGTCGTCGACCGTTTCGCTCTGGCCCAGTCGACGATCTCCCAGCATCTGAAAATACTGGTCGAGGCGGGCCTTGTCCGGTTCGAGCCCGACCGTCAGCGATCGCGCTATGCGGTCGATCGCGCGGCACTGGCCGACGTGTCGGCATCGCTGGCCGCGCTCATCAATTCCTGCTGCTCCGGCCGCTGACCCTCTCACCTAAAGGCAAGAAAAGTGGCCGAAAAAACCGTCTCCGCCGACACATCCACACTCACGACACTGCGCAATCTCTGGCCCTATATGTGGCCGGCCGACCGCGCCGATCTCAGGGCACGGGTGACGTGGGCGACGCTGCTGCTGGTCGTCGCCAAGGTGACGCTGGTCGCCGGTCCCTATTTCTTCAAATGGGCGACCGATGCGCTGGCGGGCGGCTTCAAAACGCCACCGCCGCTGCCATCGTTCATGCTTGCCCCGGTGATGCTGGTCATTGCCTATAATGTGCTGAGGCTCGTCCAGCTCGGCTTCAACCAGCTCCGCGATGCGCTGTTTGCCCGGGTCGGCCAGCATGCGGTTCGCCAGCTTGCCTTCCGCACCTTCGTGCACATGCATCAGCTGTCGCTACGCTTCCACCTGGAGCGCCGCACCGGCGGCCTGTCGCGCATCATCGAGCGCGGCACCAAGGGCATCGAGACGATCGTCCGCTTCATCATGCTCAACACCGCGCCGACGATCCTCGAATTCGGGCTGACCGCCGGCATATTCGGCTTCACCTATGGCTGGAAATATGTGGCCGTGGTGGCGGTCACCGTCTGCCTCTACGTCTGGTTCACGGTAAAGGCCAGCGATTGGCGCATCTCGATCCGCCGCGACATGAATGACAGCGACACCGACGCCAATACCAAGGCGATCGACTCGCTGCTCAACTTCGAAACGGTCAAGTATTTCACCAATGAGCGCATGGAGGCCGAGCGCTTCGACCGTTCGATGGCGCGTTACGAGGTCGCCGCAACCAAAACCTGGACCTCGCTCGGCTGGCTGAACTTCGGCCAGGGCTTCATCTTCGGTGTCGGCACGGTCGTCGTCATGTGCATGTCGGCGCTGGAGGTGCAGGCCGGCACCCAGAGCGTCGGCGATTTCGTTTTCATCAATGCCATGCTGGTACAGCTTTCCGTGCCGCTCAATTTCATCGGCTTTATCTATCGCGAAATCCGCCAGGGCCTCACCGACATCGAGCACATGTTCGACCTCCTCGACGTGCCGCAGGAGATCGTCGACAAGCCCAACGCCAAGCCGCTGGCCGTCAGCGCCGGCAAGGTCGAGTTCCGGGACGTCCACTTTTCCTATGATCCGAACCGCAAGATCCTGAAGGGCGTCTCCTTCGAGGTGCCGGCCGGCAAGACCGTTGCCATTGTCGGGCCGTCGGGTGCGGGCAAGTCGACCATCTCGCGGTTGCTGTTCCGCTTCTACGACGTGCAGGGTGGCCAGGTTCTGATCGACGGCCAGGACGTGAGGGACGTGACGCAGGACAGCCTGCGCGCGGTGCTCGGCATGGTGCCGCAGGACACGGTGCTGTTCAACGACACCATCGCCTACAACATCCGCTACGGCCGTGTCGGCGCGGGCGAGGACGAGGTGCGCAAGGCCGCCGAACTCGCCCAGATCGGGCCGTTTATCGAGAAGCTGCCCGACGGCTACAAGTCGATGGTCGGCGAGCGCGGGCTGAAACTTTCCGGCGGCGAGAAGCAGCGCGTGGCGATCGCCCGCACCATCCTGAAGGCACCGCCGATCCTGATGCTCGACGAAGCGACTTCCGCACTGGACAGTCATACAGAGCAGGAGATCGAGGCCGCGCTCGACCTCGTCAGCAAGGGCCGCACCACCATCGTCATCGCTCACCGCCTGTCGACGGTGATTGCCGCCGACGAAATCATCGTGCTGAAGGACGGTCAGATAGCCGAGCGCGGCACCCATGTCGACCTGATGCGAAAGCACGGCCTCTATGCCTCGATGTGGGACCGCCAGCGCGAGGCGACCGAAGCCGAGGAGCGGCTGCGCATTGCCCGCGAAAGTGACGAACTGGGTGTCGTCGTGCGCCGGCGCACATCGGAGATGTCGTAGCTCAAAAAACGTCTTGACCTCAACTTGGGTTGAGATTGTAGACCGTCGCCCGAGAGCCGCAAAACAGCATCGTCGAGGACGGGATCAAATGGATATGAGCACTACGAATCAGGATGTTAGCGGCGGCAGCGTGTTCAGGGTCGACAAGTTCGTGGTGCCCGCCAATGCCCGCGACGAGATCCTCGCAAAGGTGAAGATGACGCATGAGTTGCTGCGTCTGCAGCAAGGCTTCGTCCAGGACTTTCTGCTCGAGCAATTGTCAGGACCGGGCGAGTTCAACCTCGTCACGATCGTCGAATGGGAAAGCCAGGCTGCCGTCGACAATGTGGTGCCGATCGTCAGGGCGGCGCACGAGCGCATGGCCTTCAACCCGCAGGAGACGATCGCCCGGCTCGGAGTGCGAGCTGATATCGCCAATTATCAGCGCGTGGCCGGACTCTAGCCAGGCCAGCCCACGCCCGGCGCCGGCGCTTCGATGCCGAGCACCTGGCCGGTGCGGGCGTCGCTTGTCATATGCTCTAAGCCGCGCCACTCGGCGGCGGTGATGAACAGCGTTTTCCTGTTCGCACCGCCCAGCATGCAGGCAAAGCAGCCGCGATCGGCGGTGACGGTCTGCAAGACGTCACCGCCTTCGCGCACCCGCACGCAGTGCTTGTTGGGAACATCGGCATACCAGACCGCCCCGTCGGCATCGAGGCAGATGCCGTCGGGATATCCGTCGAGCTCGGCCCAAATGCGTCTGTTGGACAAGGAACCGTCGGCGGCAACGTCAAACGCGGTCAGCCGGCTGGCATGGGATTCGGCAATGATCAGCGTCTCGTTGTCCGGGGTCAACGCCATGCCGTTGGCGAAGGCGATAGTGTCCGCCACTTGCCTGATCGCGCCATCCGGTGTGACCAGCACGATGGTGCCGGGACCGAAATGCTGGCCGGCCGCCGGCGCCGGCCCGCCGCCATTGACGTAGATGTTGCCGCGCCCATCGACGACGATCTCGTTCCATGGGCTTTTCGACAAGCCACGCAGATCGGCGTGGGTGACCAGCGAGCCATCGCCATCCTGCCGCAACAGCAAGCCCTCGCGGCCTGAGACAACCAGCAGACGACCATCCGGTAGCCAGTCGATGGAGTAGGGCAGGACAGCCGAAACCGTGAGCATGACCTCGCTGCCGCAGTGCGCATTGAAGGCAATAATCTCGCCGGTTCCCCAATTGCAGACCCACAGGCGCCCATCATGCCAGCGCGGCGATTCGCCGAAGGCGAGGCCTTCCGTGACGATATGCGGTTTGTTGCCAGATGGTGTTCGCATGATCAGGAGCCTCCGTTGCGCGCGTCATCGGCCCTTGGCGATGAGGCGCTTCTCCCCAAGGACGGGCGAGATGAAAGTCTCCCGACAGCGGGCCGGTGTATTTTCGTGCGGGAAGAGCACTCCATCGGCTCACGTTGACGCCGAAGGTGCCGGTCTGAGCGAGGGCGGCGTCGGCGCAGATAGGTTTCTCGGCCTTTCTGGCGGCCCGGCGCAGTCAAAGGACAGCTTCGGCAGCTATGGCACAGGCATGCAATTCGGTCTCGACTTCACGAACACCGAGCATAGGGCCGTCCCCGGTCATAGGCGATCCGTGCCTGTTCATCCGCGCCGGCGATTGTCGCGTTGCGGGCAGGGGGTGTTTCGGCTATTGAGGCCGGACCTGAAACAGGGACCGCCCCCAGCCCATGAGCCTTGTCGACACGGTCAAGAACGCGTTCGTACCGATCCATCGCGAAGGCTACCCCTTCATCGCGGCGTTTGGCGCGGCGACGCTTTTCCTCGGCTATTTCTCCTCGATCCTGTTCTGGATCGGCCTGATCCTGACCGCCTGGTGCGTTTATTTCTTCCGTGACCCCGAGCGCGTCACGCCTGTTGACGACCGCCTGGTGGTAAGCCCCGCCGATGGCATCGTCTCGGCGGTGGGACCTGCCGTGCCACCGCGCGAGCTTGGCCTCGGCAATGTCGAGATGACCCGCATCTCCGTGTTCATGAACGTCTTTTCCTGCCACGTGAACCGCTCTCCGGTGCGCGGTCGCATCGCCAGGATCGAACATCGGCCGGGAAAATTTCTCAATGCCGAACTGGACAAGGCGAGCACGGAAAACGAGCGCAACGGCCTTGTCATAGAGAGCCCCAACGGCACGGTGGCCGCAGTCCAGATCGCCGGCCTGGTGGCGCGCCGCATTGTCTGCTGGACCGAGGCCGGCGCTTCGATCGGCACCGGCGAGCGTTTCGGCCTGATCCGTTTCGGCTCGCGCGTCGACGTGTTCCTGCCCTTGACAGCCACGCCGCGCGTTGCCGTTGGCCAGACGGCGGTCGGCGGCGAAACCGTGCTCGCCGAATTCGGCGGTGTCGCCGGCACGCCCCTCGTGCGGATTTCCTGACGGTGGGCACGCAGTATAAAAAATTCGAGGCCCATGCCAGCGGCGGTCCGCGTATCCGCGAGATACCGATGCGCATGGTGCTGCCCAACCTGGTCACCGTGCTTGCCATCTGCGCCGGCCTGTCCGGCATCCGCTTCGCCTTCGAAAACCGTTTTGAGACCGCGGTGGTGATGGTGCTGCTCGCCGCCTTCCTCGACGGAATAGACGGGCGCCTTGCGCGCATGCTGAAGGCGACGTCCAAATTCGGCGCGCAGATGGATTCGCTGGCCGACATCGTCAATTTCGGCGTCGCGCCGGCATTGGTGCTCTATGCCTTCCTGCTCGATAGAGCCGGCTCGCCGGGCTGGATCGCGGCGCTTCTGTTCGCCATCGCTTGCGGGCTCAGGCTTGCCCGCTTCAACGTGCTCGACGACGAGAAGGCCGAACGTCCCATATGGCAGAGTGAATATTTCGTCGGTGTGCCGGCGCCTGCAGGCGCCGTGCTGGTCATGCTGCCGCTTTATCTCTATTTCCTGCGGCTTGGGCTGGAGCCTAGCCGTCCGGCCGCCTTCGTCGCAACCGGCTTCACCATCCTGGTGGCCTTCCTGCTGGTAAGCCGCTTGCCGGTCTATTCAGGCAAGAGCGTCAAGATTCCCGGGGACAGGGTGCTGCCGATCATCCTCGCCGTCGTCCTCTACATTCTCTTGCTGATGACCTATCCCTGGTACACGCTGACGGCATCGGTCGCGGGCTACCTGGTCTTTCTCCCATTCAGCGTGCGCGCCTACTCCAAGCGTGCCAAGCTGGAAGGCGAGAAGGTGCCGCCTTCGGACATAGGTTAGAAAGTCGGCCGAAGTCCCTGATCCGACTTAGGCAGCCACGCCAAGCCCAAGCCGGTCGATCGCCAGCTTGCGCGTCGAGACATAGTCGGTCTTGCCGGAGCCGAGTACCGGGATCTCCTCGACCTTGACGATGTCGTTGGGCACCATCAGTTCGGCCGCGCCAGCCTTTTTGCCGAACTGTCGCAACTCCTCGGCACTGGCATCGTCGGCGGTGGTGACCAGCACGATGCGCTCGCCCCGCCTCTTGTCCGGCACCGCCACCGCCGCATGGCGTTCTTCCGGCCAAAGCGACTGCACCAGCATCTCGACCGCGCCCAGCGACACCATCTCGCCAGCGATCTTGGCGAAGCGCTTGGCGCGACCGCGAATGCTGATGAAGCCTTCGCGGTCGACGGCGACGATATCGCCGGTGTCGTGCCAGCCGGTCAGCGGCTGTAGCTCGCCGGGGCGGTCCGCGGTCATGTAGCCCATCATCATGTTAGGCCCGTCGAGCCACAACTGGCCGGCATCGTTGATCCCTTCGACCGGCTCCAGTTTCATGCGAATGGCCGGCAGAAGCCGGCCGACCGTGCCGTCGCGGCCGTGGATCGCGGTGTTGACGGCAACCACGGGCGCCGCCTCGGTCAGTCCGAAGCCCTCGATGATCTCGGCCTGGAAGCGTTCGCGATAGACGCGGCGGGTATCCGGCTTCACCGCCTCGGCGCCGGCGACGACGAAGCGCAGACTGGAGAAATCCCCGTCCTTGGCGGTGCGCGCATAGTTGGCGAGGAACGTGTCGGTGCCGAACATGATGGTCGGTTTCACCTTGCGCGCGATCTCGGGGATGAGCTTGTAGTGGAGAGGCGAGGGATAGAGGAACAGCTTTACCCCGGTGACAAGCGGCAGGATGGTGCCGCCCGTCAGGCCGAACGAATGGAACACCGGCAGCACGTTGAGCAGGATGTCCGCCGGCGAAATGGTGATCCGCGCCTCGGCCTGCATGGCATTGGCGAGGAGGTTCTTTTGAGACAGAACAACGGCCTTCGGCGTACCTTCGGAGCCGGAGGTGAACAGGATCACGCCGGGCTGTGCCGCGTCCTGCCGCTGCAGCGGCAGGCGCCACAGCAAGGCGGCTGCAAGCTTGTCCAGCGTGGTGACGCTTTCGCGTACATCTTCCAGCCACAGCAGCCTGGCGCCGCCCTTTTCGACCGCAGCGACGATATCGGCGAGATCGGCCTTCTCGACGAAGGCACGTGAAGAGACAACGGTGCGGATGACAGCGGTGCGGACAGCCGCGGTGACGCTTGCCGGCCCGGCCGTGTAGTTGATCATCGCCGCCACACGGCCCGCCGAGAGCAGGCCGACGAGCGACAGCACGACGCCGTTGGCGTTGGGCAGCATCACCCCCACAGCTTCGCCCGGCGCCGTCACCGCCTCGAAGCGCCTGCCCAGCACCCGCGCGCCGATGAACATCTTGCGGTAGCTCAGCGCCCCGGAAATGACGTCGTCGATGATCGGATGCGAAGCGCCGACTCTGGTTGCGGCGTCGCGCATGGCCAGGAACAGGCCGCGGTCGAGGTCGGTGCCAAAAAGCCGGGCCTCCGCGACGCGGTCGAACAGCGCATTGGTGTTGGAAGCCTGGTCCGGATTGCGCGCCACCAGTTCGGCGATCGTCATCGGCTCCAGGACACTGACCGACAGCCGTGGAAACCAGTGACGCGGTGCCTTGTCCGCCGGCGTCAGCGACACCGGCAGGTTGCGGGCGCCGGCGACGAAGATCGGCACGATGCGGGCGTCGGCCTGCATGGCGATGCGGGTGACCGCGCGAAACAGCCGAAACGTCTTGACGTCGGGCTCGACCGCGTCCGGCAGATAAACGGCCAGCCGGCCCTTGCCCTTCAGCACGCGCACCAGTCGGCGGCTGACGAAGACATGTTCGGCGTTGAAGGCAATGGTGCGGCCGAGTTCGCGCCAGGGTTCGAGCCAAGGCGAACGGGCCGAGACCCCGTCGAGTATATGCAGCGTGTCGTCGGGCAGCAGCGACAGCATCAGCGCCGGCTCGAAGCGCGACTGGTGCGAGATGACATAGATGACCGGCACCTGCGCCTTGCGAGCGATCTTGATGCGATTGTCGCTGGTCCGGTAGGCGAGCTTGAACGGTGCGTAGAGCAACGCCTGGGTGAAGCGCAGGCCCAGGCGGAATTTTTCTATCACGCCGATCAGCAACCAGGCCACAACCAGACCCGCAAGCAGCGCCAGTGTCAGGATCATGCCGCGTCTCTCCCAACGATTTTGTCATTGCGGCTCTTGTGCGACCGCTTCGGGGCAGAGCCTAGCGGAAGTCGAGGCAAGGTCAATGCGGAAGGGGCGCCCTTACGCCGCGTTCAGCCGCCCGCTGATGAAACGGAACTCCTGCGTCTTGCCGCCGTAGCCATAGGCCGCTGCCGGAACCTCATGCACGAAAGCATAGCTCTCCTGGTGCACGCCGCCTAGCAGGCGGCCAAAGGCGTCGAAGATCGCCTTGAGATAGGCCTCCAGTTCGAGCTTTGTGTTAGTGCCGTCGACCACCTTGATGTCGAGCCAGAACGTGTTGGTGCCGTGCTCGGCGAGCGACTTGCCGCCGGCGAACCAGTGCTGCGGATCGAGATAGGACACCGCAACGGCTGTGATCGTGGGATCCTTGCGCAACTGCGTGGCGGTGATCTCGGTTATTTCCCTAGCGATGCTGGCTGACAAGGTGGCGTCAGGCTTGCCGGTCACCCTGACATTGATGATTGGCATCTTTCTTCTCCTTGGTTTGTAGCGGCGTGGTCGCCGTTGAAAAGACCATGCCACCATCTGTTGATCAAAAAAACTGAATTGTTTTCAACTGATAATTCGATAAAGTCGAATTATGGAAACGCTCGATCCCGACCTGCTTAGAACCTTCCTTGCTTTCGTCGACAGCGGTTCGCTGGCGGAGGCGGCGGCGAATGTCGGCCGCTCACCCTCGGCGGTGACGGCCCAGATGCAGCGCTTGGAAGAGGTGGTCGGTGAGCCACTTCTGGCGCCGCGGGGCAGGGGGCGCGGCCTGACGCCGGCGGGCGAGGATCTTGTCGGGCACGCCAGGCGTATTCTTGCCGTGCATCGCGAGGCTTGGCTGGCGCTGAAGGGAGCACGGGCTGCCGGGCGCGTCGCCATCGGCACGACACAGGATTTCGCCGATAGCGGCCTGCCGGACCTGCTGCGTGCCTTCGCCTCCAGCCATCCCCGCGTCAGGATGGAACTGCGTGTCGGCCGCTCCGCCGAACTGGCGCAGGCGTTACAAGCTGGCAGCCTCGATCTGGCGATCGTCATGCGCCAGGCTGCCGTGCCGGACGAGGTCGGCGTGTTGCGCGAGCCGATGATATGGCTCTGTTCCAACAAGGGACTGGCCTCGCGGCAGGAAGAAGTGCCGCTGGCGCTGCTCGACCCCTATTGCGGGTTTCGCGAGGCGGCGCTCGCCGCGCTCGACGCCGCCGGCCGCCCCTATCGCATCGCTGCCGGCAGCGCCAGCCTGGCCGGGCTGCGCACCGCGGTAAATGCCGGTGTTGCGCTGACCTTGCGAACCCCGCGCTTTGCCCATTCCGGCATCGTCGAAGCGCCCCGCGAACTTGGCTTGCCGCCGGCTCCGACGGCTGAGTTCGCGATCCGGCTGCGCGCCGGTGCCGATGCGTCCGCGGGCGATCTGGCGACATTGCTCGGCGGAAGCCTCGCTTTGTCCGGACCGCTTGGTTAATTGACGAGGCGTGAAGCTCCGCCGCCGGTCTAGGGCATGGAAACCGACTTGCGGTCGGCCGGTCTATGCGAACAAAAAGCCGTTGCAAAGAAAAAGCCGACCTTGCGGTCGGCTTGGAGTAGGACGGGCCGAGGGGTTTGGGGGACTTGGGGGGGTGGCCCGTCGCATCAACAATGTCTGAGCAGGATGATGGTTCCGTGACTTGGAAAATTTTTTACGAACTATTTGCAGACGCTTGCCGGGAGCGTGCCTTCAGCCAGTCGCGGCCGGCATGGGCAAAGACGGCGCCGAGCACGATGGCACCGCCGACCATGCTGGCCATAGGCGGGATTTCGGCCAGGAACAGAAATGCAAACAGGATCGCGAACGGCACTTCCGCCGAACCGAGCAGGCCGGATTCAGGCGCCGGGATCAGCCGCGAGCCTTCCGTCCACAGGATGGAAGCCAGCGCGAAGGACGCGCCGAAGGTGGCAAGCAGGATAGCGTCCCTTGATGAGACCGCCAGGGGATCGGTGACGAACCATCCGAGTATAAACAGCAGGAACGCCGAAACCGCGCCGGCCCACACCACGGGCGTGTCACGGAATGCGCGAACCATGATCATGTACAGCGCGCTGCCGGCCGTCATCAGCAGCGCCAGCCCGTCGCCGAACAAATTGCCAGTGGCAAAACCCGACCACACCATGATGGCGACCCCGCACAGCGACACCGCCGCCGCCACCATCGTCTGCAGCCGGAACGGCTCGCGCACCAGCATCCAGGCCAGTACGGCGGCAATGAAGGGCGACGTCGCGTAGATGACCGCGACATTGGCGACAAAAGTGAACTTGAAAGCGGAAATGAAGGCGATGCTGGCCAGTGCGCCTTCGACGGCCAGCAGCCAGCCGCGCCAGCCAAGCCGCAGCGGTTCACGGTTGCCGGCACGGCGGCGGCGCAACAATACGTAGAGGCTGATCAGGATCGCGCCGACAAAGCCACGCCAGCAGGTGATCGTCAGCGGATCGGCATGGATCGACTTGGTCAGCACGCCGGTCAGCCCGAATACAGCCGCCGAGGATGAGACCAGCAGGATACCCAGCGTGCGTTCGGTGGTTTCCGCGGTGGCCGTGATCTCAGTCATGTTGGCAGCCTACCTTGCCTCGTCCTGACATCGTGGTGTCGTGAGTAATGGCCATCCACGTCAAAGCCGCTTGCGGAAATGTTCACCGCCGACGATCAGCAGGCCAGCCGCGACAATAAGCGCGGCACCCAGAAAGACCTCGCGGCGCGGCACGTCGCCCCAGATCGCGAAGCCGAGCGCGAACGCCCACAATAGTGAGGTGTATTCGAGTGGCGCCAGGATCGATGCCGGCGTGCGCTTCATGCCCTCGAAGAGAAGGTATTGCGCGAGGCCGCCGAGCGCACCGACGCTGGCAAGAAGCAGCAATTGTGCCGGGTCCGGCGTATGCCACCACAACAGCGCCGGCACCGCCGAAAAAACCAGGAAATAGAAATTGTTGAGGAGGAGCTGGATCGTCGAGCGCTCGGCAAGCGCCGTCTTGCGCAGAAGCACGATGGCGATGCCCCACAGGAAAGCCGCCGTCAGTACCAGCAACACGGGCACGGACAGGCCAAGATGGGCGGGATCGCAGGCGACAAAGACGCCGGCAAAGCCGACCAGAACGGCCAGCCAGCGCAGAAGGGGCACCTTTTCGCCGAGCAGGACCACCGATAGCACAGTGACGATGATCGGAGCCGCGTAATAGACGGTGGTCAGTTCGGCGAGTTGCAGGCTGCGGGCGGCATTGTAGTAACAGAGCCAAGCGGCGAGCGTGAAGGCGCTGCGCACCAGCATCGGCCGCACGATCGGCGAACGCACCGTGTCGGCGAACAGCGGCCGCCCGCCGATCACCGCGCAGGCGCCAAGAATGGTGATGCTGCGGAAGAACATGATCTGCCAGACGGTCATGCTGGTGACCAGCAGTTTGATCGAGACGTCCTGTGTCGAAAACAGCAAATAGGCGGCGCCCGTCAGCAGGATTCCGGCGAAGACCCTTTCGCGTGTATCGAGAATGGCGATATCGGCCATAGGCGTGCGCCTGCTTGAGTGAAGGCGGCCCCAGCCCCTGTCGGCTCCGCACCTGCCAGCTATACGGGCGAAATCCCGCACGGCGCTGCTCCAGCACCGCGCTTGCTTTTGGGGCAGGCGGCAGTGGCGCGAAATGCAGCTTGTCCCGGATGCGGCTTCTGGCGCGGCACGGCCGATTGGTTTAGCATCATCTCATAAAGCCGAAGACGAAGGCAGGCGCGGAGAACGCCGGGGGACGGACAGCGAATTGGCGCTCAGCTCATGCCAGATGTAGCATGTACAGGCGCGGCTTGACGGCCGCCTCTGCCAGAGCGGATATTGCGGGGAGAAGGCTGATGCAGAAACTGCAGTCGCAAGGCGTCCATCACATCACGCTGGTGGGTGCCGGTCGCCAGACCTCGATCGATTTCTGGGAAGGTGTGCTGGGCATGCCTTTCATCTTCGAGCAGCCCAATCTCGACAAGCCGAGCGAAAGCCATCTTTATTTCGATCCGGGCGACGGCCGGCTGATCACCATCTTCACCGACGAGACCCGCACGGCCGTGCAGCGCCGAACCCCGACCGACCCGGGCTGCGTGCATCACATCGCCTTTGCGGTGTCCCGCGTCACTTTCCTGCAGGCTGTCGCCCGGCTCGACGAGCGCGCCATCAAGCACAGTGGCGTCAAGGATCGCGGCTTCATGGATTCAATCTATTTCGAGGATCCGCTCGGCCTTCTGATCGAGCTTGCCTCTTATCGTTTCGAGCCGCCTGCAGGGTTCACCCATGCCGATGTGCTGATGGAGGCGCATAAGCTTCGCGTCGCCCGTGGCGACTACAACATCGCCGAGGTGCACCTGGCTGATGCGATCCAGGCGCTGGTGGAACGCGCGCGCGCGACATTGTCGGCGGACCGGGCGCCCAAAAATCCATACTGAAGGCTGAACAGGCAAGGGAGGAACACGTGGCAAAAGCAGTGACGAAGAGCGCAGGGAAACCGGCCGCCAAACCAGCGGCAAAAGCGACCGCAAAACCGGCGACCACGATGGCGTCAAAGCCAGCCGCCGGCAAGGCCGCGGCCAAGGCCAAGGCGAAACCGGCAAGGAAATCGGCGCTGACCATCAGCATGCTGAAGCCGAGCGTCAACAACATGACCGTTCGCGTCTTTGCCCGCGCCGCCGGACTCGACCATGCGGAGACCGATGCGTGGGGGCACACGCGCTCGCCCGAATACATGGCGCGCAATCCGGCCCACCTGACGCCGATGATCGAGGACAAGGGCCTGCCGCGCGGCGTGCTGTGGGAGAGCTGCGCCATCATGCAATATCTATCCAACAAGCATGGGCTGGAGAAATTCTACCCCAAGGCGCCAGCCAAGCGGGCGATGATAGACAGCGCCATGTTCTATCTGATCGGCACGCTCTATCCCTATGTCGCGCGCGCCACCTATCCCGCGCTCGGCTTCCCGCAATATGCCGGCGAAGTCGGTCATAGCGACGCCCACCCCGACAGGAAATCGGAAGCGCAGAAGGCCGCGGTCGCCGCCATTGCCGAACCGCTCGAGGTCTTCCACTCCTTCTTCCGCGACGGCAAGCCGTTCATCGGCGGCAAGAACCCGTCGATCGCCGACATCCGTCTTGCGGCGACGCTCGAATTCCTCGCTGTCATCGACTACGCCCTGCCCAAATGGGCGAAGGAATACGTGGCGGCGATGGAGAAGAAGCTCGGCAACGCCTATGCTGGTCCGGCCGGCGACGTGCGCGGCTACATCGCCCATGTGAGATCGCAGGCTAAGGCGTGAGTTCAACCAGTCGATGGGGCGATGAGCTGCGGAAGCGGCCGCGGGACTGATCTCACCGGCGACGTCGCGGTTCCCCGCCAGCTTGAAGTTGGCGGGGCTTACGTTAGTCTGGACGCGGATGCAGTCGAATTTTTCTCTCGACCGGCTTGAACGCTGGAGTGGTGGCGTGGCCGCCGCGGCCCTGGCGGCAACGCCCGAAGACTTGTCGGCCCGCTTCAGCGCGGCGGCAAGGGTGCTGCTTGGCTCGGATCGTGTCTATGTTGGCTTCTATCGTCGCGACATAACATCCCTGACCATCGACGATGCCGGACCCGATCGCTGGAACCGCGACTATGATGCGCGCGTCTATCGCCAGGATCCGTTCTTTCAGAGGTTCGCCAGCACCAGACGGGATTTCCTGCTGCCGTTGTCGGCTCTCAGCCAAGGCGATTTCGAGCGCACGCCGTATTATCGCGAATTCTACGGGCCCTCCGGCAGCTTCGATGAAATAACCGGTGTGTTCAACCTCGACGGACTGACCGCCGGCTATGTGACCTTTTTGCGCCGCGATGGCGCGCCGCGTTTTGGCGAGCATGATCTGGCTGTGGCCGGCGCTGCTTGCAGCGCGACAAAGCTCATTCTGCAAAGGCTGCTTCATTTGTGCCGTCTTCGGGACAAGGCTTCCGCAATCGAAGCCGCAGGGTCGCAACTCAGCGCCCGGGAAAGGCAGATCGCGCGGCTCCTGATCGAGGGTGGCAGCGCCAAGACGATTTCGCGAAACCTGTCGATTTCACCCGGCACCGTGCGCAACCACATCAAGCAGGTCTACCGCAAGCTCGGTGTGCACTCCCAAGTCGAGTTGCTGGCCGCCGGCTGGAAGGCCTCGCCCAACTGACGGTTCGCCAGCCTCACTGTCCCGTCACGACGCGTGTCCACATACGGTTTTGCAGTCGCAGCAGCTTTGCGTCGTTGTTCTCGACCACGAACAGCTTGGCCTTTACATCATCGGACGGGAAAACGCCGGGATCCTTTGCGACGGCCTGATCCATCAGCGGCAGGGATTCCGGGATGGCATTGGCATAGGAAACATAACTGGAATTGGCCGCTGCGATATCGGGCCGCAAGTTGAAATCGATCCAGGCCTGGGCATTCTCCGGATGCGGCGCATCCTTCGGCACGGCCATCGTATCGAAGTTTATCAGCGTGCCTTCCCTTGGAATGGAATATGCAATCTCCAGCTTCTTCGCGGATTCCGCCGCACGGGTCTTGGCCTGCAATATGTCGCCCGACCAGCCCAGCACGACACAGATGTCGCCATTCGCCAGGTCGTTGATGTATTTCGACGAGTGGAAGTAACGGATATAGGGCCGCACGTTGCCCATCAGCTCTTCGACCTTGGCGAGGTCGTCCGGACTGGTCGACCTGGGATCGATGTGGAGATAGTTCATAGCCATAGGAATGATCTCCGCCGGAGCATCGATCATGGCGACGCCGCAATCGGAGAATTTCTTGACGACGTCGACGTCGAAGACCATGGCGAAGGATCCTGTCGGCGCATCCGGCATCCGTTGTTTGACGGCAGCGACATTGTAGCCGATCCCATCTGTGACGGCCATGTAAGGCACGGCGTACAGGTTCTGCGGATCCGCGCCCGCGATCAGCGACAAGGCTTGCGGATCGATTTTCGAGTGGTTTGAAAGCTTCGATCTGTCGAGCCGCAGGAAAGCGCCTGCCTTCACCTGGTTCTTCAGGAACGGAAAGGCCGAGGGATAGACCACATCATATCCCGAGCCGCCGGTGAGCAGTTTCGTCTCAAGGACCTCGTTGCCGTCATAGACATCGTAGCGAACCTTGATACCTGTCTCCTTCTCGAATTTCTCAGCCGTGTCCGGCGCGATGTAGTCGGACCAGTTGTAGACGTTGACCACCTTCTCATCGTCCGCCCGGGCGACGCCGAAGCCGATAACGCAGGCAAGCGCGGCGGTCACGATTGGGAAGAGCAGAGCGCGCATGGGTATCTCCTTTTGCCGGGCGGGCCAATGCGGCGCACCGTTCTGATTTCGCTTCGGCACCCTTGCCGCTCAACGCCGTTGCGGCGCATAAACGGGTAAGGTGATACAGGCGACATTGCCGCCTCCGAGCAGAATTTCGCGGGAGTTCTCGATGCCGACGATCTTGTGGTCGGGAAACAGCGTGGCGAGCTGTTGCTTTGCCTTCCGGTCGAGATCGCAGCCGAATTCTGGCACGACCACGACGCTGTTGCCCGGATAATAGTTGATGTAACTCGCCGCGATCCGGTTGCCGGTCGGCCGCGCCCAGGTCGAATCGACCCGGTCCACGCTCTCGCTTTCTTCCATCGTCATCTCGATCGGCAGGGGATGGTGCAGCCGATGAACCTCCAGGCGACTGCCACGCGCGTCACGGGTCGAACGCAGCACCTCTTCGGCTTCGCGTACTATCTCATATTGCGGATCATCCCGCTCGTCGGTCCAGCTCAGCGCCACAACGCCCGGACGAACGAAGCAGCAGAGGTCGTCGACATGGCCATCCGTCTCGTCGAAAGCAAAACCGCGCGGCAGCCAGATGATTTTGTCGACGCCGAGATACTCGCCCAGCTGTTCTTCCACCTTCGCCTTTCCGAGATGGCCATTACGATTGCGATTGAGCAGGCACTGCTCGGTCGTGATGAGCGTACCTTGGCCATCGCATTGCAGTCCGCCGCCTTCGGCGATCAGCGGTGCGCGATAACGGTCCATCCTCTCGATATCGAGGATCTTTCGCGCCACGAGGTCGTCGAGATCCCAAGGCGAGTAGAGGCCGCCGTCGAAACCGCCATAGGCGTTGAAGATCCAATCGACGCCGCGCACTTCGCCTCGATCACTGACGACGAAATTAGGGCCACTGTCGCGCAGCCAGGAATCATTGGTGGACATTTCCACCACGCGCACCTGGCTGGGCAACCGCGCTCTTGCGTTCTGCCACTGGCGGCTGGACGCCACCACCGTCACCGGCTCGCTTTGCGCGATCGCCGCTGCGACATTGGCGAACAGCTTCTGCGCGGGCTTGGCGCCCAGCCGCCAGGTGTCCGGTCGTTCAGGCCAGATCAGCCAACAGGCCGATTTGGGCTCGAATTCGCCAGGCGCGCGAAACCCATCCTGCCTCGGTGTGGTCGAGAGCGTATGTGACATTGTGGACCGCCGGAAATGGAATGACGAAGCCTTGCCCGATCAGACGGTTTTGGGGCCTTGTCCGTCAATGTCCCATTTGGGACAGCTTGATCACCGCGCCCGCCACCGGGCCTGCATCGGAGCCTTGGTTGCCCGGGGGACTCGATGTCCTGTCGTTTACTGGGTTGCCTGGTAAAGCTCCGAAGCGGCCTGCTTCAGCGCGCGCCGTCCGTCGGGTTCGAGATACATCATGTGCCCACCTTCAACGACGTCGAGGCGGATCGGCCTGGCGCCGGCGAGCGACGGGATCTGGCTGACCAGATAACGCGATGCCAGATAGGGAGTAACGAGATCGGTGTAGCCGTTGACGATGACGACGCCCAGCGCGGGATTCAAGGACCGCGCCCGTTGCAGATCATCCATCACGCCGGCATAGCCCTGGCGCGAGGCGCTCGTCCCATAGTCCCAGTTGTGGCTGATGTCGCCGTTCAGCAAGCGGTAGCTGACATCGGTGCGAAAGTTCAGCTCGTCGCGCGCGTAAGCGACAAAGGCCGAGGTCAGCGCCGGCACACTACGGTCCAGCACCGGATCGGGGCCAGCGATACGGGCGCTCTGGGGAGCGATGTCCGCCGTCGCGATCATGCCGTCATAAGGGCTGAGCACCTTGCCCGTGGCACGGCCAAACTCCCGTGCGAAGAGCGAGGTCGGAACGCGGGCGAAGTTGCGGTGAACGAGGTCGAGAGGCAGGCCGGTGATCTCGGCCACGCGATCGCCCGCCAGCCGTCCGCCTTGCTCCAGCCCACTGGTGAGCGCACTGAGGTACTCGCCAAGTGCATAATGCTCGACCTCGGCGAGCTTTTTCCGCAATGTGTCGCCGTTGACGCCTTCACTGCGCAGGCGAACCGCGGCGAGGGAGGGTAGTTCGAGAGCCCAATGCAGCGGCTCGAATTCGTCGGGCTGCACCAGGGTGAATTCCAGCGCTGGCGAGATCAGCACGATGCCGCTCGGGCTGATGCCGATGTCTTCCTGCAGTGTCCTGGCAAGCAGTGCCGCCCGGAATCCGCCATAGCTCTCACCGGCGAGGAACAGCGGAGATCCCATGCGGCCGTTTTGGGCGAGATAGAGTCTGATGAAGGCGCCGATCGAACTGGCGTCCTGGCTGACGCCCCAGAAGTCGTGCGTATCCTGGCCGGGCGCCTCGCGGCTGTAGCCGGTTCCCACCGGGTCGACGAAGACGAGGTCGGTCATGTCGAGCCAACTGTCGGGATTGTCGATGAGTTTTTGCGGCGCGGGGAGGAATTCCCCGCCGGCTCCGGTCGCCACGATGCGCGGTCCGAGCGCGCCGAGATGCAGATAGGCTGAAGCGGCGCCCGGGCCGCCGTTGAACACGAAGGTGATTGGCCGCGGTGCTTCCGTCGCCACGCTCTCCCGTGGCTTCAGCGTATAGGCAACATAGAAGATCTCCGCCGTGACCTCGCCCTTCCCGGAGAGCAGCGGAAGCGTGCCGGCCTTTGCTTGATACTGCAGGCTGCGTCCGCCAATCGTGATCGAATGGTCGGTGATCTCAGGTGACGGCAGCAGTGAAAGCACGCCGCCCGCGGGTGCCGGCCGCTCCGTCGTTTCGGCCAGGAGAGGCTGCGCGAAGCCGGCAAGCATGAAGAGGACAAGGGAGACGAGTTTCAGCTTGGAACGCATGAGACCTCCGCGGAAAGGACTCCCGCATAGCTATGGCCGAGGCGAATGAAGTCAAAGGGAACAGACGGTGACGCGCCCAGTGCTGTTCCGCCGAAACCATTTCCTGACAGCCGGGGTCGTCATGTTCGGATTGCCTCACACGTCTCGCAGGACCATGCTATCACAGCAGAAAGCCGTTCTCGGAGGAACGAAAATGGACGCAACCGAGCTCAAGGCCATGCAGGCGCCGCTGAAGCAGGCCTACCGCGGCGACGCCACGCAAGCACTGATCACGCTAAGGGCAAAGGGCTCGATCGACGAACAGTCGGTGGCCTGCAAGGTGGAGACGGGCAGGGCGTTGGCAATCGCCGGCCTTCATCCGGCAACAGGCGGCTCGGGGCTCGAACTGTGCTCCGGTGACATGCTGCTCGAGGCGCTGGTGGCGTGCGCCGGGGTGACGCTGAAGGCAGTGGCGACGGCGCTCGAATTCAAGCTCGGCGCCGCTACCGTTGAAGCCGAAGGCGACCTTGATTTTCGCGGCACTCTTGGCGTCGCCAAGGATGCGCCGGTTGGCTTTCGCGCCATTCGGCTCAATTTCAATCTCGACACGGCGGAGCCACGGGAGCGCATCGATTCGCTGCTGAAGCTGACCGAGCGCTATTGCGTGGTGTTCCAGACCATCAACCAGAAGCCGGAACTGACGGTGAGCGCGCGGTGATGAATCACAAGGCCCGCGGCAGCGGTCGCGGGCCTTGTGAATACCTGATGCTTACTGAGCTGCCGGCTCTTCGGCGTCGCCTTCGTCGGTGAAGGGCGAGGCGCTCGGCACGCACTGCACGGACCAGCCGGCGGGTGTCGGCTGCTTCTGATACTCGGTGATGGCGGCGGTGCACTGTTCGCGCTTGTCGAAGGTGCTGGGCAGCACGACCATGCCGCCCTGCGGGCCGGCGATTACCAGATACCAGACCAATGCTGCGGTCGTAGCCATGGAGTTTTCCTTGTTCTGCCCAGCTCGGGCTCTCGTTGCAGGAGTCGTTCGATCCTAACAACTCCTCGGAAATGACGAAAGCATGACCGCCCAGCGGCCTTCTCGCCTCAGATCACAGCCGCGTGATGATGCGTCGGGTTTTCTAGCCGGCGTGTTGCCCTCCACTATGGTTCAGTTGGTCGCAAAACAATAGAACAGGCCGTCGCCGCCTGTGCCTTTCAGCGCCTCCTGGCTGCAGCCGCCACGCGAGGCATGCGAGGAATTCCACGACTTCGCCGCCGCCGAATCGTCGAGACCGGTGCGGTCGTGATGGCCCATCATCGCCGCCCCTTCGGAGCCGCTCATCGTCCAGTCGCCGCAGGTCTGGTCGGCGATCCTGGTGCCGTCGGGCTTGGAGCCGGTCAGCATGTCGTGCCGGTTGGGCGTATCGCCGCGGCCGTTGACCGTTTCACCCTTCTCGTTCAGCGCGGTCTGCTTGGTGATGCCGTTGGCGTCGCCGTGCAGCGAGGCGATATCATCGGCGATCTTGGTGTCCTTGGCGTTGAACCAGGGACCCTTGCCGATGCGATCGCGCGCATCCTCCGCGCTGGTCGAGAGATAGGCGTGCCATGTCTTGCCGGTGACGCCGGCGGCTTCCGCCAGCGACGCGCAATAGGCATCCGCGCCCTTCAGCCCGCCGAGATCGGCCCCCTTGCCGGAGCCGACGCTGGTGACGAAGAAACTCATCTTGGCATCTTGGGAAACGGCCACACCGACCGTAGCTCCAAGAGCGGTGGTAAGGGCGGTGGCGGCAACGATGGCGAGTCTTGGCATGTCGGTCCTCCGGTTTCGAATGTCCTACGTCGGAAGAACGTAGCCGAAGGCTGTTTTAATCCGTTTCGAACCGGCTTTTATTCCGGTTGCCGGTAGGCGACGAAGCGGTTGTGCTTGGCCTGGAAGATCAGCCCGGTCTCTTTGAGGTCCGGGCTGGCCAGCGGCACGATGCGTTTGGCGATCTCGGAGGGGTGCGGCAATGTCTCGGGATCCTCACCGGGCACGGCTTGCGCGCGCATCGCGGTGCGGGTGGCGCCGGGATCGGCTGCATTGACGCGCAGCGGCAGGCTTTGCGTCTCATGCGCCCAGGAGCGCATCATGGTCTCCACCGCCGCCTTCGATGCCGCGTAAGGCGCCCAGAAGGCGCGCGCCGAATGCGCCACGTTGGACGACAGGATAATCACCCGGCCGGCATCCGAAAGCCGCAGCAGCGGGTCGACCGAACGGATCAGCCGCCAGGTCGAGGTGACGTTGATGGTCATCACCTTTTCGAAGGTCTTGGCCTCGACATGGCCGATCGGCGAGATGACGCCAAGCACGCCGGCATTGGCGACGAGGATGTCGAGCTTGCCCCAGCGCTCGTGGATGGCGCCGCCCAGCCGGTCGATGCCGGCCATGTCGGCGAGATCAAGCGGCACCAATGTCGCCTGGCCGCCGGCCGCCTTGATCTGGTCGTCGAGTTCTTCCAGCCCGCCGACGGTGCGGGCAACCGCGATGACATGCGCGCCGGCGGCAGCCAATTCCCTGGCGATGAAATAGCCAATGCCGCGCGAGGCGCCGGTGACGACCGCAACGCGGCCGGTAAGGTCGAGGGTCATGCGATGGCTTCCGGAACTCTGGCTAAGGCTGATGACAATCCGGCAATTCTACGCCCCGCTTGTCGCCAGCAGCGACAGCGTGCGCACATTGTCGTGGCCTTCGAAGTCGAGCAGGCGGGTCGGATACTGGCCGGTGAAGCACGCGTCGCAGAACTGCGGCTGCTCATCGTCGCGGCTCGCCTCGCCGACGGCGCGGTAGAGCCCGTTGATCGACAGGAAACCGAGCGAATCGACCCGAATGAACTCGGCCATCTCTTCCACCGACATGCGCGAAGCCAGCAGCTTCGACTTCTCCGGCGTGTCGACGCCATAGAAGCATGATGCGCTGGTCGGCGGCGAGGCGATGCGCATGTGCACTTCCTTGGCGCCGGCGTCCCGCACCATCTGCACGATCTTCTGGCTGGTGGTGCCGCGCACGATGCTGTCGTCGACCAGCACCACGCGCTTGCCCTCGATCATGCGGCGATTGGCGTTGTGCTTGAGCTTGACGCCCATATGGCGGATCGAATCGCCGGGCTGGATGAAGGTGCGGCCGACATAGTGGTTGCGGATGATGCCGAGTTCGAAGGGAATGCCCGCCGCCTGGCTGAATCCGATTGCCGCCGGCGTGCCCGAGTCCGGCACCGGTACGACGATATCGGCGTCGACCGGATTTTCCTGCGCCAGTTCCGCGCCGATGCGCTTGCGCACCTCATAGACATTGCGGCCCTCGACCGAGGAGTCGGGTCGGGCGAAATAGACATATTCGAAGATGCAGAAGCGAGTCTTCTGCGGTTCGAACGGGAACAGGCTCTCAATGCCCTTGGAGGTGACGACGACCATCTCGCCGGGCTTCAGGTCGCGCACGAAACGCGCGCCGATGATGTCGAGCGCACAGGTCTCGGAGGCCAGGATCCAGGCGCCGTCGAGATCGCCCAGCACCAGCGGGCGGATGCCGAGCGGATCGCGGCAGCCGATCATCTTCTTGGCCGTCATCGCCACCAGCGAGAAGGCGCCCTCGACCTGGCGCACCGCGTCGATGAAGCGCGAGTTGAGGTCGCGCTCCTTGCTGGTCGCGACCAGATGCAAAAGCGTCTCGGTGTCGGAGGTGGAGGAGAAGATCGCGCCTTGTTTCTGCAGCGCGCGCTGTACCGTCATGGCGTTGGTGAGGTTGCCGTTATGGGCGACGGCAAAGCCGCCATCGGCCAATTCGGCGAAGAAGGGTTGGATGTTGCGCATGCCGGCGCCGCCGGTGGTCGCGTAGCGCGTATGGCCGATGGCGCGGTTGCCTTGCAGGCTGTCGATGACGCGCTGCTTGGTGAAGGTGTCGCCGATCAGGCCGACATGGCGTTCGACATGGAATTGGGTGCCGTCATAGGAGACGATGCCGGCCGCTTCCTGACCTCGATGCTGCAGCGCATGCAGGCCGAGTGTGACGATGGCCGCCGCGTCCTGCCGGCCAAAGATGCCGAACACGCCGCACTCGTCATGGAAATGATCGTCAGCCTCGGCGGAAAGCACGTCGTCTGCGTCTGCCATCTTAAGCTCCGCTAAAATCGCCATATAAGGCGGTCGCGCGTCGAAAGCAACGCACTGCATGCGATCGTTCACATGGATCGATCGTCAGACGCCGCGTTCGGACCTCAGTTGGCGGGCGCTGGCGCCGGCTTGGCGGTGTTGTCGGCAGGACCGGCGTCGTTGTCATCGGGCGCTGGCGCATTGGCGTCGTCGCCGCCGGCTGGTGCATCCGCCGCCGGTGCGTCGGGCGCGACGGGCGTCTCGACGGCCGGCTGATTCGGATTGAGCTTCTTGAGGATGGCGTTTTCCGGGTCCTCTGGCAGCAGGCTCTCGAGCTTGGCGCCGATCTGTTCCAGCAGCGGCCGCGACTTGGCTTCCGTGACCCAGGCCGGGGCCTTGGCGCCGGCCAGCCAGTTGAAGAACAGCAACGCCACCGCGACGACCAGGACGCCGCGCGCGGCGCCGTAGAGGAAGCCGAGCGTGCGGTCGAGGGCGCCGATGCGCGAATCGATGATCCAGTCGGCAAGCTTCATGGTGATGACCGAAACCACGATCAGCGCGATGATGAAGACCACGCCTGCGGCCGCCGCCATGGCGATCTTCTCATTGTCGACATAGGGCTTCAGGTAGGGCAGGACCGGTTTGTAGAAGAAGAAGGCCGCCGCCGCCGCCGCCGCCCAGGAGACGACCGAAAGCACCTCGCGCGAAAAGCCGCGAACCATGGCGAGCATCGCCGAGACCAGGGTGAAGCCGACGAGAATTCCGTCAAGCAGCGTAATCGGCATGTCTTTGGCCCCACTCCGATCTCTTGTTCACGACTCGACGAGCCGCGTCATTCTTCATCGTCGGCACGGCCCCGCCGTGAGCCGGCTATGCGCGCCACGAGGTCGGCAAGCTCGGTCGGTTGGAAAGCGCCGGCCCCGATCCCCCCAGCAAGTTCCTCGCTGCCCAAGGGCAGAACCGCGCTACCAAAACCCAGCTTTTCGGCTTCCTTGAGACGCTGCTGCGCATGCGCCACCGGCCTCACCGCGCCCGAAAGGCTGATTTCGCCGAAATAGACGCAATCGGCGGGGAGGGCAAGACCAGTGAGCGAGGAAACCAGTGCGGCTGCGACCGCGAGATCGGCTGCCGGCTCGCTGATGCGGTAGCCGCCGGCGACGTTGAGGTAGACGTCATGCTGCCCGAAACGGACACCGCAATGCGCTTCCAGCACTGCCAGGATCATCGACAGCCGCGCGCCGTCCCAGCCGACCACCGCCCGGCGCGGGGTGCCAAGCGAGGAGGCCGCGACCAGTGCCTGGATTTCGACCAGAACCGGCCTGGTGCCTTCCATGCCGGCGAAAACCGCTGCTCCCGGCGATTTCGCGTGCCGTTCGCCAAGGAAAAGCTCGGATGGATTGGAGACCTCGCGCAGACCTTTGTCCGACATTTCGAAGACCCCGATCTCGTCGGTCGGTCCGAAGCGGTTCTTCACCGTGCGCAGGATGCGGAAGTGGTGGCCGCCTTCGCCCTCGAAATAGAGCACGCCGTCAACCATGTGCTCGACCACGCGCGGACCCGCGATCTGGCCTTCCTTGGTGACATGGCCGACCAGCACGATGGCGGCACCCGTGGATTTCGCGTAGCGGATCATCGCCTGGGCGGCGGCGCGCACCTGTGTGACGGTGCCTGGCGCCGAATCGGCCAAGTCGGTCCACAGCGTCTGGATCGAATCGAGGATGACCAGATCGGGCCGCTTGCCGTCGGCGATCGTGGCAAGGATATCCTCGACATTGGTCTCGGCCGCGAGTTCAACCGGGGCCGAGGCGACGCCGAGCCTCTGCGCACGCAGCCTGATCTGGGCAACTGCCTCTTCGCCCGAGACATAGACGATGCGATGGCCCTTGGAGGCAAGGGCGGCCGCGGCCTGGGTGAGCAGCGTCGATTTGCCGATACCGGGATCGCCGCCGACCAGAAGTGCCGAGCCCCGAACGAAACCGCCACCAGTGGCGCGGTCGAGTTCACCGATGCCTGAGATGATACGCGGCGCGTCCTCGATATCGCCCGAAAGCGTTGTCAGCACCACCGCGCGGCCCTTGCGGGCATTGCGCGTGTTGGCAGGGCCCGAGCCGATGCCGCCAGATGTGCCTTCCTCGACCAGCGTGTTCCACTCGCCGCAGGCATCGCATTTGCCGGCCCAGCGCTGATGCACCGAACCGCAATTCTGGCAGATGAACTGGACGCGGGATTTGACCACGCTTTACCTTCCCGCCCGCCGGCGGGCGCCGCGCGCGACAGCCAATCTCCCCCCATGTAGAGGAGATGTCCGGCAGGACAGAGGGCGGCGCAGAGCGTCGAGACCCGTTGCTATCGGCGAGGTCGCTGGCAAGAGGCTACTCAAACCTTTCCGCGATATGGTGCTCTTCCGCGAGATCGGAGAAGCGGGTGAATTCGCCGTGGAAGGCGAGCGTGACAGAGCCAGTCGGCCCATGGCGCTGCTTGGCCACGATCACCTCGGCCTTGCCGCGCATCTCGTTCATGTCGTTTTCCCACTTGACGTATTCCTCGGTGCCGAGCTTCGGCTCGCGGTTCTTGAGGTAATATTCCTCGCGATAGACGAACATGACGACGTCGGCGTCCTGCTCGATCGAACCGGATTCGCGCAGGTCGGAGAGCTGCGGGCGCTTGTCGTCGCGGCTTTCGACCTGACGCGAGAGCTGCGACAGCGCGATGATCGGCACGGCCAGCTCCTTGGCCAGAGCCTTCAGGCCCGTGGTGATCTCGGTGATTTCCTGCACGCGGTTCTGCGAAGACTTGGCGGATGAACCCTGCATCAGCTGAATATAGTCGATGACGATCAGGTCTAGGCCGCGCTGGCGCTTCAGACGACGCGCACGGGCAGACAACTGGGCAATGGAAATACCGCCGGTCTGGTCGATGAACAGCGGGATCTTCTGCATGGTCTGAGAACAGGCGACCAGCTTTTCGAAGTCCATTTCGCTGATTTCGCCGCGGCGGATCTTGGAGGACGAGATTTCCGTCTGTTCGGAAATGATGCGGGTTGCGAGCTGTTCGGACGACATTTCGAGCGAGAAAAAACCGACCACGCCGCCATTGGCCGCCTTGAATGAGCCATCGGCCTGCTGCGCCGGCTCATACATCTCGGCGATGTTGAAGGCGATGTTGGTGGCGAGTGATGTCTTGCCCATGCCTGGACGGCCGGCGATGATGATCAGATCGGACGACTGCAGGCCGCCCATGCGGCGGTCGAGATCGCGCATGCCGGTGGCGAGGCCCGATAGACCGCCGTCACGCATATAGGCGGCGTTGGCCATGTCGACCGCGGTCTTGACCGCGTCGGTGAAGCTCTCGAAGCCGCCGTCATAGCGCCCGGTCTCGGCCAGCTCGAACAGGCGGCGCTCCGCGTCCTCGATCTGTTCGGAAGGCGACATGTCGACAGGGGCGTCATAAGCGATGTTGACCATGTCCTCGCCGACGGTGATCAGCGCCCGGCGCGTCGCCAGATCATAAATGGCGCGGCCGTAGTCGGTGGCGTTGACGACGGTGACGGCTTCCACCGCCAGCCGCACCACATACTGCGCTACCGTCATGTCGCCGACCTTTTCGTCGGCGGGCAGGAAGGTCTTGAGCGTGATCGGCGTCGCCGCCTTGCCCATCCGGATCAGCTCGGCCGCGACATCGTAGATCTTGCGGTGCAGGGGTTCGTAGAAATGGCCGGACTTCAGGAAGTCGGACACCCGGTAGAAGGCGTCGTTGTTGACGAGTATAGCGCCAAGCAGCGCCTGCTCGGCCTCGATGTTGTTGGGCGATTCGCGATAGAGCGGTTGCTCCGCCACGCTGAATTTTCGTGCTGCCTCTGCCATGATGTCCCCGATTTCAATCCCCGTCTGTCGATATCAGAACTGGACAAGTCAGTGCTGACTTATCTGCAACAGCCCGTGAAGAAGCGGCTTTGGTACGCGCGATTCACAGCCAAAATTTTTCGGTGGAAAGAATCGCAATTGACTCGAATCGAGAGTTGCGAACTTAGCGTTTTTCGCAGGAGAACAAAACAGGAAAGTGAGCGCTGCTGACACCGCATTGCAAGGCTGTCGCGTCTCTTTCATCCTCATGCCATTGAATCGCCCCAATCCGCCCGCCGCGCCACCTTGAACGCGTCACCGTCGCGCTTGGTGAAGAGCCTTTCGCTGGCGCTGCCGTTTGCCTCGCAAAGCTTGAGCACGACCTTGCCGGAACCGGATTTCGGCGGCGCGACGACCCGCGCGGCGCGGAAGGCAGCCGGCTGGCGCGAAGCGGCGACATAGATGAATTTCTCATCTTCCCACGGTACTTCCGCCTCTTTGGCCAGGCGGTGCAGGCGCGAGCGGGCGACGCGGCGGGAAAAGTGGCACCAGTCCGGCGGTTTGAGCGGGCAGGGCGCCTCGTGCGGACAGGGCGCCAGCACATGCGCGCCGGCCGCGATCAATTGTGCGCGTACAGCTAGAATGCGCAGCCAGCCCGCCGGCGTGCCCGGCTCGACAATCAACAGCGTGTCCCTGGTGAGTTGCCATAGCCGGTCGACCAGTTTGGGCAGGGACGCCGGCGCGATCTCGTCCAGCACATAGGCGCATGTGACGAGGTCGGCGGACTGGAGGTCGGCAATGTCCGTCGTGACATCGCCGGCCCGCCAGACGGTCCGCGCCGTGATCGCATCGGCGGCAAGCGTCTCACCGACCTTGCGTACCGCGGCACTCGCCTCAAGCAGCGTGGCCAGTTCCAGTTCAGGCCAGAGATCACTGGTGGCCCAAAGCACGGTGCCGGGGCCGGCGCCGACGTCGAGCAAGGTCGCGGGTGCGAAATCCGGCCGGGCTTCGGCGAGCGCATCGAGGCTGGCGCGGACCGCGGCGTAGGTCGCCGGCATCCGCGTCGCCAGATAGGCCTTGACCGCCATGTCCTGCGCCATATGCAGCCGACCGTCGCGCAATTCGGCGCGGTAGCGGTCGGACAGGGTTTTCGCCGCCTGTTTCAGGTCCGGCAGCGGCACCTTTTCCAAAAGGCGATCGACAGCCTGCCGAAGAGCGGCCGGCAGCTCCACGGCTATGCCCCTCTCGGTGCAAGCAGGATGATCGAGGCGCCAGCCATGCAGAGCGCCGCGCCGGCAAGGTCCCAGCGATCTGGCCGCACGCCCTCGGCCAGCCACAACCAGGCGAGCGAGGCAGCGATGTAGATACCGCCATACGCGGCATAGGCGCGGCCGGCCGCATTGGTGCCGACCAACGCCAGAAGCCAGGCGAACACAATCAGAGAGGCAAAGCCAGGCAGCAGCCAGAGCGGCGACTTCTCCAGCCGCCACCACGCCCACACCGAAAAGCAGCCGGCGATCTCGGCAAGCGCCGCGGCTGTGTAGAGGAGATAGGTCATGAAAAAGGCCTCGCGACGATCACGAGGCCTTTTTCGGGGCAGGAGCCTGCAATGGCAAGCGCCAATAATGCGTCCCGTCAGCGCTGCCCCTATTCCGCCACCTTGCGTCGGCGGGCGGGCTTGGCGGACTTCTCGACAGGAGCCGCCTCGCGGCGGCCCATGTCACGCAACTCCAGCGCCTTCTCGCATTTGCCCATATAGTCGCGCGTCATGGGCAGCGTGTCGTTCTTCTTGGTGATCTGGAACTGGAAAATCACCAAGTCCTGCCAACGGAAGGCAGCTTCCGAGGCGGCCAGATAGAACTCCCACATGCGGCAGAAACGTTCGTCATAGATCGCCTTTGCCTTGTCCCGGTTGGCGGCGAAGCGCTGGCCCCAATGCTTCAGCGTGTCGGCATAATGAAGCCGCAGAATCTCGACGTCGGTGACCACGAGGCCGGACTTTTCGATCGCCGGCAGCACCTCGGACATTGCCGGGATGTAACCGCCCGGGAAAATATACTTGCGGATGAAGGCGCTGGTCGCCCAAGGCACGCCGGAGCGGCCGATCGTGTGCAAAAGCATGACGCCATCAGGCTTCAGCAATGTTGCCGCCTTGTCGAAGAAGGTGCGGTAATGGTTGACCCCGACATGCTCGAACATGCCGACCGAGACAATGCGGTCGAAGCGTTCGTTGAGCTCGCGATAGTCCTTCAATTCGAAATGGACGTGGTTTTCCAGCCCTTGCGCATGGGCCCGGTCGGTGGCGACGCCATGCTGTTCCGTCGACAGCGTCACGCCCTGCACGTCGACATCGAAGGCCTTGGCCAGATAGAGGCCGAGCCCGCCCCAGCCAGAGCCGATGTCGAGCACCGTCTGGCCGGCCTTCAGCCTGAGCTTGGCGGCGATATGACGTTTCTTTGCGGCCTGCGCCTCGTCGAGCGTCATGTCCGGCTGCTCGAAATAGGCACAGGAATACTGCATGTCCTCATCGAGGAAGAGCCGGTAAAGCTCGCCCGACAGATCGTAGTGGCGTTGCACGTTGCGGCGCGAGCGCGCGGCGGTGTTGATCTGCTGAAGGCGGCGGAAGGCGTGGCGAAGGCCCTCAATGGCTTTCGACCATGTCGCGTCGATGCCGCCGCTGCCCATGTTCTGGAAGGCAATGCGCATCAGTCCGAGCACGCCGCCTTCCAGAATGTCCAGCTCGCCGTCCATGTAGGATTCAGGCACCGCCAGCATCGGATCGAAGGTGATGGCGCGCTCGGCATGGCGGGTCTTGATGTGCATGTGCACCAGCTCGCCGCTGCCGTCGCCGAAGATGAATGTCGTGCCTTTCGGCCCGGTTACCTTGAGACTGCCCGTGCGCACAAGGCGGTCGAGAACGCGCTTCAACAGAATATTCATGGTCCGGTGTCCCCTCACGGTCAGACAGGCTGTCCTACTCTGCATCAATATATAGGGTTTCGAAAAGTTCCTTTTGGCACAAAAATGCCCGGGCGAGAGGCCCGGGCATTGGTCCAGAAATGACTGGAAATCGACAGCATGATCGGAGCGCCGGTCCGGCGCTCGGAGCGCATGTGATCAGGCGTTTTCTTCGCCGCCTTCGAACTCGGCATTCGGATCGAAGAAGTTTTCCGGCCGCGCATTGTCGTTGATGTCGTCGCCATAAATGGCTTCGGCGGTGGTCAGCGTCTCGCCCTTGGACTGGCGCTCGGCTTCGTCAGCCGTGCGGGCGATGTTGAGGGTGATGGTGACTTCGACTTCCGGATGCAGCGCGATCGCCACATTGGTGACACCGATGGTCTTGATTGGCTGGTTGAGCTGGATCTGGTTGCGGTTGACCGTGAAGCCTTCCGCGATCAGCAGGTCGGCGATGTCGCGCGTCGACACCGAACCGTAGAGCTGACCGGTTTCACCAGCCGAGCGAACGGCGATGAAGCTCTTGCCGTCGAGCTTTTCGGCAACCTCTGCGGCTTCCGACTTGCGCTCGAGGTTGCGGGCTTCGAGCTGGGCGCGCTGGCCTTCGAACTTCTTTTTGTTGGCTTCGTTGGCGCGCAACGCCTTGCCCTGCGGCAGCAGGAAGTTGCGGGCAAAACCGTCCTTGACCTTGACGGTATCGCCCATCTGGCCGAGGCGGGAGACGCGTTCGAGAAGGATGACGTCCATGATTATGTTCCTTTTGGTTGGGCGTCCGCCCACAAGGCCGACGCCGAATTCTCTGGAACAGGTCAGGAAGCAAAAGGGCGTTGCCGCCGGTGTCGCTGTCCTGCCTGTCGCGGCAGTTAGAGGTTTTGACCCCAACTCGGGATTTGATGCTAACCGGTCATGCCCGTCATGGCCGGTGACAGGAACGGGCGGCGAACCGCCCGTTCGGAAGACTTAGCGAACCACGTAGGGCAGCAGGCCGAGGAAACGGGCGCGCTTGATCGCCTTGGCGAGCTCGCGCTGCTTCTTCTGGCTGACGGCGGTGATGCGCGACGGCACGATCTTGCCGCGCTCGGAAATGTAGCGCTGCAAAAGACGCACGTCCTTGTAGTCGATCTTCGGGGCATTGGCGCCGGAGAACGGGCAGGTCTTGCGGCGGCGATGGAAAGGGCGCCGGGTCGGGATCTGGTTGATGTCGACCATTATTCTGCACCCCCTTCAAAACCTTCGCGCGGACGGCGCGGACCACGGTCGCCGCCTTCGCGATCGCCGAACGAACGCGGGCCACGATCGCCGCGGTCGCCGAAGCTGCGGGCCGGCCGATCGCCACGGTCGCGATCGCCGAAGCCACCGCGCTCGGAGCGCTCTTCGCGCTTCTGCATCATGGCCGAAGGGCCTTCCTCATGCGCCTCGACCTTGATGGTCAGGAAACGCAGCACGTCCTCGGACAGACCCATCTGGCGCTCCATCTCGTTGAGCGCTGCCGGCGGGCAGGTGAGGTCCATCAGCGTGTAGTATGCCTTCCGGTTCTTGTTGACCCGGTAGGTGAGGGACTTCAGTCCCCAGTTCTCGACCCGGCCGACGGACCCGCCATTCGCTGAGATGACACCCTTGTACTGTTCGACAAGCGCATCGACCTGCTGCTGCGAGAGGTCCTGCCGGGCAAGAAACACATGTTCGTAAAGAGCCATTATGGTTCAGTGCCTTTCTTCGTTTCTCTCCCGGTTCCCGGCGGCAAAAGCCTCTGCAACTTCTCTGACCCGCATGTGCCTCAAAGGCGCGGGGAAGAAAGGAGCATGACGAGACGGTCGAGAGCGGAGACACGGGAGGCGGAAGCGCTTCTGGCTTCACACGAAGGTTTTCAAAAAACCTCCGGCCCTCCGTTCAGCCCCCAGCTGGGACCGGCAGATTGGCGGCGTCTATAAAGCAATCCGCTGATAAAGCAAGGCCAAGCGCCATTCCCTGATGTCGCAGGCCGCAAGGACGAGGTGGCAGCACCGGCAAGGCCTGGCGATTTCCCGGCAACCGGCCCTTAACCACAATGTCAGGTTGTGCAGGGTTGAGCCACGCCGTCAACGGTCGATTCATCATGCAAGGCGCAAAAGCCCGATAACCGCGCATATCGAGCGGCAAGCATTTGCGGGGTAAGGATGCTTCTCAACAGATTCTGGCGCTCGAAGAGCGGCAATTTCGCGCTTCTGATGGGATTGGGGCTGCCGGCCATTCTGTCGGCCGTGGCCTTCGCGACCGACGTCTCGACCATGATGCGGGCAAAGAGCAACCTGCAGAATGCACTCGATGCGGCAAATCTTGCCTCTTCCCATCTTGGCGATCTGGACATTACCCGCACCGATGCTTTCGACCGCTATTTCCAGGTCAACATCGCCGGGCATGGTGAACTCGTCAACGCCAAGGCGACCCTGGCCGTCGACCGGGGCGTCAATTTCATCAAGACCAAGGCGGTGGCCTCGGCCGACGTCGGCTTGAATTTCGCTTTCCTGTTTGGTCAGAGCAAGCACATCGTGGTCGATGCCTCGGCGGTCGAATCGAACAATCAGCTCGAAGTCGTGCTGGTGCTGGACAATACCGGTTCTATGGCAGGCGTCCGCATTGCCGCGCTGAGAACAGCGACGAAATCGTTGCTGGACACGCTTGAAGCGACAAAGTCGCCGACGCGCGAGGTCCGCGCCTCGCTGGTTCCTTTCGTCACGGCCGTCAACGTCAATGGCGACGAATTCGATCCGTCATGGGTCGACATGGACGGTAAATCCTCAACCAATGGCGTCAATTTCCCGGTCGTAGATGGCAAGCGGCCCAACCATATGGCGCTGTTCAAGCAGCTCAAGGAGAATGGATGGACCGAGCCCGGATGGAACGGCACAGGATGGAAGGGCTGTGTCGAGGCGCGACCGGGCGCTTACAATATTTCGGACACCCCACCCGATCCGGCCAAACCCGACTCTCTGTTCGTTCCGTATTTTGCACCGGACGACCCGGAAGATGCCCAGATGCCGTCAGCGTCCTATGGCAATTCGGCTAAATATTACAATAACTCCTATCTGGACGACGTCAGCGACAAGGCCAAGCTCGCCAAGCAGAAAGGCAACCTCCTGCGTATCGATTTCAGTGATCTTCTTGGCGATGTGTTGGCGCCTGGAAATTCCGCCAAGGAAAAGATCGCCAAATATGTCGCGCCCGCCAGGGAACTCATCACCGAGACCGGCTCCGCCATCACCGTAGGCCCGAACCGTGCGTGTCCGACACCGGTGGTTCCCCTGACCGGCGATTTCGACAAACTGCGCAAGGCAGCCAGTCAGATGACTGAGTGGAACGGCTCGGGGACCAATGTTTCCGAAGGCCTGTCATGGGGCATGCGCGTGCTCTCGCCTGGCGCGCCGTACACCGACGGCGCGCCATGGAAAACACCAGGCGTTAGCAAGATCGTGCTGCTGCTCACCGACGGCGAGAATGTCGTTTATGGCGCCAGCGAACAGCCAACCAAATCCGACTACACATCTTATGGCTATCTCGCGGGTGGCCGTTTCGGATCGGACAACCAGACGGCAGCGGCGCGCAACGTCGACGGGTGGACCAAGAGCGTCTGCACTCAATTGAAGGATGAGGGCGTGCAAATCTACACCATGGTGCTACAATCCGACACCGCCGCCAACCGCACCCTTTACAGCGCCTGCGCCTCGACCCCCAGCGACTATTATGCCGTCAACGATCCGGCCAAGCTGCCGAACGTGTTTCTGCAGATCGCCAACAAATTTTCGAAGCTGCAACTGACGAACTGAGTTGGCTGATCCGAAGGCGGGCGGCAGGGAAATCAATCGCCCGCCGATCGGTTCAACTCGTATGCACGACGACCTTGTCGACCGTTTCGGGGAAGAAGTCGGGCGCGGCATGGCGCTTGCCGAACATCATGTCATACTGGATCAGCTGGAAATCGCGGATCGCCGGGTCGATCTCCTTCTGACGCGACCAGTCGGGCGTGGCCGCGCCGGCCGGGGTGAGCAGCAGGTTGCGGTCGACAACGCGATAGCGCTCCCGCATCTCGCCCAGGAAGCCGGTGTAGTAAGGATGGGTGATGCCGGCGGCGGTGAGGATATGATAGGGCAGGAACGCGGGGCTGACCGTGCCCAGGTTCTCGACCGGGCCCGAGCGGTTCGACCAGATGATCAGCGGTGTCGCGTGATGTTCGAGGGCGGCTTCCGGCGTCGGTTCCTTGCGCGGTGCGACGTTGTCCTTCAGGAAGCCGGTCTCGACATAGACCGGTCCGAGCGGCGGCAGGTGGTCACCGAAAAACGCGACAATCGTCGGCCGCTCGCGCGTCTTGGCCCATTCGATCAGCCGTTCAAGGCCGCGGTCCGCGTCGGCTGAACCTTCGGCGTAAGAGAGCAGCGAGTCGCGCGCCCACTGGCTGATCGGCGCTTGCACCGAATGGGTCGGGTTCGAATAACGGTTCGGTTCATAGGGGCCGTGGTTCTGCAGGCTAACGGCGAAGAAGAACACCGGGTCCTCGCTGGCGTCCGCTTCGCGTATGATCTCGTCGGTCATCGCCGCGTCGGATGCCAGCGGTCCGCGCTTTTCCATGGGCGGCAGCGTCTCTTCCGATTTGAAGTCGTTGAAACCGAAATCGGCATAGACCGCCCCGCGGTTCCAGAACCAGTTCGTGCCTGGATGGATGGCGCGTGCCCTATAGCCTTCGCTCTTCAAGAAGGTCGCCATCGACGGCGTCGGGGTGCGGACATATTGCTGGTAGGGGATGCTGCCGGCCGGCAGGAAAGCATTGGAAAAGCCGGTCAGCGCTTCGAATTCGATGTTGGCGGTCATGCCGCCGAATTCGGGCGAGAACATCGAGCCCGAGCGGAGCGCCCGCACATTGGGCATCGGATCGGGGTTAATGGTGACTCCGGGCAGCTTGGTTGGATCCCAGAAGGATTCGCTCATGACGATGATGATGTCCGGCTTCTGGGCCGGCACCGAGGCGGTCACCTCGGGCCGCTCGATCGCCGCGATCGCCTTGTCGGAATAGCCCGGCGGTGCCGAGACATGCGCCATCGGCACGTTGAGCGCGAAGGCGAGCGCGAAGCCGTTGGAGGCGTAGTTTTCCTTCTGGTCCCACATGATCGGGATGATCTGCAGCCGGTCCCTGGTCCACGAGAAGGTGGCGTAATCCATGATCGAGACGAAGAAGGCGAGCAGCGGCACCGCCAACGTCAGCCGGGCAAGGCGGCCCTTGCGGCTGAGGGCCGGAATCTTGCGGCGCCATAGCCGCCAGCCATAGACGAGCAGGGACAGGCCGGCGACGATGCCCGCGACCATGGCCAGCGCCGTCATTGGCCGCTCACGCACCAAGAGCGGCAACAGGGCGAAGATCTGGCGGGCGTAGAGGAAATCCGTCGGGTAGAGCGGATCGCCGAGATAATGCGACTTCTGGTGGCCGACAAAGGCCAGCGACAGGGTCAGCGGCGCAACGATCATCAGGCTCTGATGACTGCGGCCGAGCACCGCGTCGAGACCGATCAGGACCAGCGCGAAGACGACGATGGTTGTCCAGCCCGGCTTGAACGGCTGCAGGAAGAAGGAAACGGTGCCGGCGATATCACCGCGCACGATCAATTCGATGGCGAACACTAGGACGGCCGAGATCACTAGGCTGATCAGCCCGTAGCGGACAACAGGCCATCTACGACCCGGCAGATAGCCGGTGGACGGATCGTCTTCCAGGAACTGCGGCGCCGCGTTGCCGGCACGTTTGAAACTCTTTGCCACTTTAACTTCCCACCCGAAGACAACCCACGTCATTCGATTGTCATATAATTGTCACGCAAAGCTAGCGCCTGTGGCGGAAATAAGAAGAGCCAGCGAACGATTCGTGAGCGGTTTTCATCAGGTGTGATCGCCAAAAAGCCTTTCGGAACAGGCACTCACACATGGATAAGCCCATTGGCATGGGCTGAAGTGGCTTGACTTGGCGGCCTGCCTTGCGTCACAGGCAGGAAAAATTCGTAGTATCAGGCAAGCAAAACCAGTCAGGGGAGCCCTCGCATGGCCGTTGCATTCACCTTTCCGGGACAGGGTAGCCAGGCTGTCGGCATGGGCAAGGATCTTGCCGATGCCTTTCCGGAGGCACGCAGGATTTTCCAGGAAGTCGATGACGCGCTCGGCGAAAACCTGTCGAAGCTGATCTGGGAGGGTCCCGAAGAGACGTTGACGCTGACGGCCAATGCGCAGCCGGCGCTGATGGCGGTGTCGCTGGCGGCGATCAGGGCGCTGGAAACGCGCGGTTTCTCGCTGAAGGACAAGATCGCTTATGTCGCCGGCCATTCGCTGGGCGAATATTCGGCACTCGCCGCCGCCGGCTTCGTTTCCGTTGCCGATGCCGCCCGTCTGCTGCGCATCCGCGGCAACGCCATGCAGGCAGCGGTGCCGGCCGGCGAGGGCGCCATGGCGGCGATCATCGGGTTGGAGCAGGCCGATGTCGAAGCCGCCTGCGTTGAGGCCGCCCTGGGGGCTGGCAAGGGGGCCGTCTGCCAGGTGGCGAACGACAATGGCGGCGGCCAACTGGTCATATCGGGGGCGAAGGCGGCGGTTGAACTGGCAGCGAAACTGTGCACCGCAAAAGGCGCCAAACGGGCGCTGATGCTGCAGGTTTCGGCGCCCTTCCATTCCGCGCTGATGACGCCGGCGGCCAATGTCATGCGTGAGGCACTTGCCGGCGTGACAACGACCGCGCCCATCGTTCCCGTGGTGTCCAACGTATCGGTGCAGCCGTCCACCGATCCTGACGGGATCGCCGGGCGCCTGGTCGAGCAGGTGACCGGTCGCGTCCGCTGGCGCGAAACGGTGGAATGGTTCGGCGCCAACGGCGTCACCACGCTTTACGAGATCGGTGCCGGCAAGGTGCTTTCAGGATTGGCTCGTCGCATCAACCGCGACATCGCCACCGCCTCCGTGGGTTCCGCAGCCGAGGTGGAGGCGGCTGTGGCTGCGCTGTGACTTCAATTCGTCGCCGCCGACATCTTCTTTGACGACTTTTTTGGAGATATCGGATTGGGGATTACCGCGCAATCTGCGATGTACAGGACAGGCGGCTGGTCATTCTGGTGGTAACGATTGGCCATCGGGGTGATGTTTGTCGATAACCGTCCGTACGATTTGAGAAGAGGACAAGAGATGTTCGAACTGACCGGCCGCAAGGCGCTTGTCACCGGCGCATCGGGGGGCATCGGCGAGGCGATCGCCAGGGTGTTGCATGCGCAAGGCGCGACCGTCGGCCTGCACGGCACGCGCGTCGAGAAACTGGAGACGCTGGCCTCCGAACTGGGCGACCGGGTCAAGCTGTTCCCGGCCAACCTGTCGAACCGTGACGAGGTCAAGGCACTCGGCCACAAGGCGGAGGCCGATCTGGAGGGCGTCGACATCCTGGTCAACAATGCCGGCATCACCAAGGACGGCCTGTTCGTGCGCATGTCGGACGCCGACTGGGATACGGTGCTGGAGGTCAATCTCACCGCCGTTTTCCGGCTGACCCGTGAACTCACTCACCCGATGATGCGCCGCCGCCATGGGCGCATCATCAACATCACTTCGGTGGTCGGGGTGACCGGCAATCCCGGCCAGGCGAATTACTGCGCCTCCAAGGCCGGCATGATCGGCTTGTCCAAATCGCTGGCGCAGGAGATCGCCACCCGCAACATCACCGTCAACTGCGTCGCGCCGGGCTTCATCGAATCGGCAATGACCGACAAGCTCAATGACAAGCAGAAAGAGGCGATCATGGCGGCCATCCCCACCAGGCGCATGGGCACCAGTGCCGAAGTGGCATCCGCCGTTGCCTATCTGGCTTCGAATGAGGCAGCCTACGTAACCGGGCAGACCATTCATGTGAATGGCGGTATGGCGATGATCTGAGCGAGGTCCGAGAGCAACACCGACGGGCTGTGAAAACCCACCATTTCGGCTTGGACCTCGGCTATTTTTCGTGTAATGCGGCCCGCAACCCGGCGGTTCGGGCAAAACCGGTCCGTGGCCGTTGCGTTTCCGGCAGGACCATCTTTCAGCTTGATTAGCGGCATTCCGCCCGCTAACGAAGACAGACAAACAAAAGACGAGGATGCCCCAAATGAGTGACACCGCAGAGCGCGTCAAGAAGATCGTCATCGAGCACCTTGGCGTCGATGCCGACAAAGTGACGGAGCAGGCGAGCTTCATCGATGATCTGGGCGCTGACAGCCTCGACACAGTTGAACTCGTCATGGCGTTCGAAGAAGAATTCGGCGTCGAGATCCCCGATGACGCGGCCGAGACCATCCTGACGGTCGGCGATGCGGTGAAGTACATCGACAAGGCTTCGGCCTGACGCTTTTCGCAGTCGTCACCGGGGAGGACCTGCGATGAGGCGTGTCGTCGTCACGGGCCTTGGCCTGGTTTCGCCGTTCGGTATGGGCTTCGAGCACGGCTGGAAGGAACTGCTGACCGGCCGCAGCGCTGCCAAGCGCGTCACCGAGTTCGAGGTGGACGATCTTGCCTGCAAGATCGCCCACGTCATTCCGCGCGGCGACGGCTCCAACGGCACGCTCAATCCCGAAGCCATTCTTGAGCCGAAGGAACTTCGCAAGATCGGCGACTTCATCCTGTACGGGATCGCGGCCGCCGATGAAGCGCTGAAGGATTCGGGCTGGCAGCCTTCAACCGAGGAGGAGCGTTGCGCCACCGGTGTGCTGATCGGCTCCGGTATCGGCGGTCTTGAGGGCATCGCCGAGAACGCGATCATCCTCAAGGAACGCGGCCCGCGCCGCATCAGCCCGTTCTTCATTCCCGGAAACATCATCAATCTCGTTTCGGGCCAGGTTTCGATCCGGCACGGGTTGAAAGGCCCCAACCACGCTGTCGTCACCGCTTGCTCGACCGGTGCGCACGCCATTGGAGACGCCGCCCGGCTGATCATCTTCGGCGATGCCGACATCATGCTGGCTGGCGGCGCCGAATCGCCGGTGACCCGGCTGTCGCTCGCCGGCTTCGCCGCGTGCCGGGCGCTGTCGACCGAGCGCAACGATACCCCGCAAACGGCCTCGCGGCCCTATGACCGCGACCGTGACGGCTTCGTCATGGGCGAGGGCGCCGGCGTCCTCGTGCTGGAGGAGCTCGAGCATGCCAAGGCGCGCGGCGCCAAGATCTATGCCGAGGTGACCGGCTACGGCCTGACCGGCGACGCCTATCACATCACCGCACCGGCTGAAGATGGCGACGGCGCTTTCCGTTGCATGACGGCGGCATTGAACCGGGCAAAGCTTACGCCGGCCGATGTCGACTACATCAATGCGCACGGCACCTCGACCATGGCCGATACGATCGAACTCGGCGCTGTCGAGCGGCTGGTCGGCGATGCGGCGTCGAAGATCTCGATGTCGTCGACCAAATCGTCGATCGGCCATTTGCTGGGAGCGGCAGGCGCGGCCGAGGCGATCTTTTCGATCCTCGCCATCCGCGACAATATCGCGCCGGCGACCATCAACCTCGACAATCCAGAACGCGAAACCGCGATCGACCTGGTGCCGAACAAGCCACGCGCCCGCCAGATCGACGTGGCACTGTCCAATTCCTTCGGCTTCGGCGGCACCAACGCCTCGCTCGTCTTCCAGCGGTATAATGGCTGACGGTCCGGTTGCCGGACAATGCTTTGGCGTGTCGTGAATTTTGCCATATTCACCCCTACTCTGCCGCAGGGGATTCGTTGAGAGATCGAACGGTAGGGCGACATGAACACTAATCCGTCGGGCAACGGAGAATTCGGGCAAAGGCCGGCGAACACCGGGCCAATCGTGCCGAAGACGGCCAGCGAAGCCTTGCGGCCGGAAGCCGGAACACCGCCGCCGAAACGCTCGCGCGCTTCGCGCAGCCAGGTCGTCGTGTTCATGAACTTCGTCCTCTCCGCGGTGATGCTGATGGTTCTGGCGGCGGGCGTGGCCCTCTATTTCGGCAAGCAGGAATTTACCGAACCCGGCCCATCCGCTAATGGCGACACTTTCCTTGTCAAGCCCAGCACCGGGGTCCAGGACATTGCCGACCAGCTCGAGCGCCGCGGACTGATCAGCGACGCCCGCGTGTTCCGCCTCGGCGTGCGTGCCTTCGGCAACGATTCCGCGCTCAAGGCCGGTGAGTACGAGATCAAGCCCAGGGCATCCATGCGCGACATCATGGAACTGCTGAAGAGCGGCAAGTCGGTGATGTATTCGCTGACTATTCCCGAGGGGCTGACGGTCGAGCAGGCCTTGCAGCGCATCGCCGACGAACCCGCTTTGAGCGGCGATATGCCGGCGAAGACGCCCCCCGAGGGCAGCCTTGCCACCGACACGCTACGCTTCACGCGTGGCGCAACGCGTCAGCAGATGGTCGACAAGCTGCTCGCCGATCAGAAGAAACTGGTCGATGAGGTGTGGCAGCGGCGCGCGCCGGATCTGCCGCTGGCCAGTGTCGAGGACTTTGTCACCCTGGCCTCGATCGTCGAGAAGGAAACCGGCAAGGGCGATGAACGCTCACGCGTGGCCGCCGTCTTCCTGAACCGGTTGGCCAAGGGCATGCGTCTACAGTCCGATCCGACCATCATCTACGGTCTGTTTGGCGGCAAGGGCAAGCCGGCGGATCGCCCGATCTATCAGTCCGACATCCAGAAGCAGACGCCTTACAACACCTATGTGATCAGCGGCTTGCCGCCGACACCGATCGCCAATCCGGGCCGCGCGGCCCTTGAGGCCGTGGCCAATCCGTCGAAGACCGAAGATCTCTATTTTGTCGCCGACGGCACGGGCGGTCACGTCTTTGCCTCGACACTGAACGAGCATAATGAAAACGTCGCCCGCTATCGCGCGCTGCAGAAGAAGCAGGCCGATGAGGCAGCCAAGGCTGCTGCTGCCGCCGGTACCGGCGGCAGTGCCGACAAGCCTGCTGACGACAAGCCTGCTGACGACAGGCCTGCCATTGACAGCGGCACCGATGGCGACAATGGCGATGCGGGCGGTGATGCGGGTGCGGCCCGGTAAGGCGAAGAAAAGCGTTGCCTGGAAGGCGGCGGCCTGACATTTGAAGGAACGCCAGGCGTCCGATTTCGACGTATTCGCGGAGTGATCATTTTAAGCCGCACTTGTCCCTCCGGAAAACCGGTTTCGGGGTGAGGCGCCAGGGATGTGCAGGCGACATGAATTTGCAGAGCATGACCGGTTTTGCGCGCGCCGTCGCCGAGCATGACGGCACCTCCATTGCCTGGGAAGTCAAATCCGTCAACGGCAAGAGCGTTGAGGTGCGGTTGCGGCTGCCTCAGGGGTTCGAGCGGTTGGAGCCTGTGCTTCGGCAAACGCTGCAGAAGCGTTTCGCGCGCGGCAACTTCCAGGCGACGCTGACCATCGGCCGTGCCGCCGGCGCCCAGGCGCAACCAGTGGTCGACGAGGTGTTTCTGAAAGATCTCGCCGGCCTGGCCAAGCGATTGCAGGAACAGTTCGGCGTTGCGCCCGCGACGGCTGACGGATTGCTGTCGCTGCGTGGTGTGCTCGACGTTCCCGAAACCATCGAAACCGACGAGGCGCGGGCCGCGCTCGACACCGCCATCATGGCCGCGCTCGACGTGGCGCTGAACGGCCTGGAACAGGCCCGGCAGGGCGAAGGTGCCGCACTGGCCCTGCTGTTGTCAGGTCATATCGACACCATCGAGACACTGACGCTGCGCGCGGAAGCGGACCCGTCGCGCGAGACGGTGGCGATCCGCGAACGCATCGCCGAGCAGGTCAGGCTGTTGATGGACGCATCCGCCAATCTGGATGCAAGCCGATTGCACATGGAGGCGGCGTTTCTTGCCACCAAGGCCGATATTCGCGAAGAAATCGACCGGCTGAAAACGCACGTCGCGTCTGGCCGGGCCCTGCTCGAGGGCGGCGGCGCCGTTGGCCGCAAGCTCGATTTTCTGGCACAAGAATTTAACCGTGAATCGAATACGCTGTGTTCGAAGTCGAATGCCGCCGCCGTCACCGCGATCGGGCTGGAACTGAAGGCGGTCGTCGACCAGTTTCGTGAACAGGTCCAGAATCTGGAGTAGCCGATGGTTGCCAAGGAACCGATGGTTGCCAGGGATTTGGGATCCCGCATCCGCCGCCGGGGCTTGATGCTCGTCCTGTCGTCACCATCGGGTGCCGGCAAGTCGACGATCGCGCGCAACCTTCTGGAGAGCGATTCCAGCCTCGAACTGTCGGTCTCGGTCACCACAAGGCCTCGCCGCGGCTCGGAAATCGAGGGCGTTCACTACCATTTCCGCACGATGCGCGAATTCGAGCGGCTGCGTGATTCCGACGCGCTGCTCGAGTGGGCCGAAGTGCATGGGAATTGCTATGCGACGCCGCGCGAGCCTGCCGAACTGGCGCTGGCGCAGGGACGCGACATGCTGTTCGACATCGACTGGCAGGGCGCCCAGCAGCTCAAGGAGAAGATGCGCGCCGACATCGTCTCGATCTTCATCCTGCCTCCGTCGATGAAGGAATTGAAGGCTCGGCTGAAGCGCCGCGCCGAGGATCAGGAAGCAGTGATCGAGACGCGGCTCAAGAACGCCCGCAACGAGATCGAGCACTGGAAGGAATATGACTTCGTCATCGTCAACGACGATCTAGACCGTGCTTTCGCTGAAGTGCGCGGCATCGTCGTGGCCGAGCGGCTGCGCCGCGACCGCCGGCCGGGTCTTTTCGATTTCGTATCGGGCTTGCTGGACGAGAAGACGGATTGACCGCTTTTTTCCTTCTCTCCAGACAGCCCTGCGTGAGCGGGGAGGAGAGAGCTAGACCGCATTGGTCAACCGCACGAACTCCTCGACGCTAAGCGTTTCGGCGCGTCGTGTCGGGTCGATCCCCACTCGTTCGAGCAAGGCCTCGCCGCCAAGGCTTTTCACGCTTTGCCGCAACATCTTTCGGCGTTGGCCGAAGGCGGCTTCCGTGACCCGACCGAGTTTCTTCACATCGGCGGGCAGGGGTGTCGTGCGGGGTTCGAGATGCACCACCGAAGAGGTGACCTTGGGCGGTGGCGTGAAGGCCTGAGGCGGCACGTCGAAGGCGATCCTGGCCTGCGTGCGCCAGCCGGCGAGCACACTCAGCCTGCCATAGGCGTCGCTGTCGGGCGCTGCGACGATGCGCTGGGCGACCTCGCGCTGGAACATCAAAGTCATCGAGGCATAGAAGGGCGGCCAGTCCGTGACCGTCAGCCATCGGACCAACAGTTCCGTGCCGATGTTGTATGGCAGATTGGCCACGATCCGCACCTGCCCACTATCTCCAGCCGCCGCCGCGACGAGAGCGGCGAAGTCGGTCTTCAGCGCGTCGCCCGAAATCACCTCCAGCCGGCCGGGGTAATGAGCCGAGATTTCGGCAAGCGCTGCCAGGCAGCGTTCGTCGCGTTCTATGGCGACGACCCGGCGGGCGCCGTTGGAAAGCAGCGCCCTCGTCAGCCCTCCGGGCCCAGGCCCGACCTCGATCACCGTGGCATTTGTCAGGTCGCCGGCGCTGCGCGCGATCTTGCCTGTCAAATTGAGGTCGAGCAGGAAGTTCTGCCCAAGCGCCTTTTTCGCCTGCAGTCCATGACGCTCGATGACGTCGCGCAGCGGCGGCAGCCCATCGATGCTCATCAGGCCCCGGCCTTCGCGTCGGTGTCGGCGAGTTTTCTGGCGAGCTTCAGCGCCGCGATCAGGCTGTCGGGCCGCGCAATGCCCTTGCCGGCGATGTCGAAGGCGGTGCCGTGGTCGGGCGAGGTGCGGATGAAGGGCAGCCCCAGCGTGACATTGACCGCGTCGTCGAAGGCCAGCGCCTTGGCCGGGATCAAGGCCTGATCGTGATACATGCAAAGTGCTGCGTCGTAGCCTGCTCGCGCCCGGGCATGGAACAGCGTGTCGGCGGGCAGGGGCCCGAAAGCATCGATGCCTTCGGCGCGCAGGATGTCGACCGCCGGGCGCACGACATGCTCGTCTTCCGTGCCCATGGAGCCGCCTTCGCCGGCATGCGGATTGAGGCCGGCAATGGCGAGCCGCGGCTTGGCGACACCGAAGCGGCTGGCAAGGTCGGCCGCGGTGATGCGCGCGGTAGCGACGATCAATTCGGTGCTCAGGGCCTTCGGCACCTCGGCCAGGGCGATGTGGATGGTGACGGGAACCGTGCGCAGGTCCGGGCCTGCCAGCATCATCACCGGCATCGCCTCGACGCCGCTGTGCCGAGCCGCGAGATGCGCCAGATATTCGGTGTGGCCGGGAAAAAGGAAGCCCGCATCGTAGAGCGGCTTCTTGGCAATCGGGCAGGTCACGACGGCGGCGGCCTCACCGGCAAGGCAGGCGGCGACCGCTCGGTCGATCGCTTCGACGATGCCGGCCGCATTGGCCGGGTCCGGCCGGCCGGGGCTGTCGATGAAGCGGGCCGTCAGCGGGACGATCGGCAAGGCGTGGCCAAAGACCTCGGTCGCCTGCACCGGCGTCACCTCCTCGACGGGCAGCAAAACGCCGAGGTGGCGCGCGCGTGTGGCGACCGCAGCCGGGTCGGCCAGCAGATAGAAGGGGGGCAAGCCGACATCGTCACGCGCAAGGAAGGCGGCGATGGCTATTTCAGGGCCGATACCGGATGGGTCGCCGACACTCAACGCCAGCGCGGTCATCGCGCTACCCACGTCAGCGCTTGACGATGCGGGCTTTGGCCTTCAGCTCGTCGACATATTTCTTGCTGAGATCGTCTGCGGCCTTGTCGTTGGAACCTTCGCTCTGGAACACCATCTGGGCGGTCTTGTCGTCGGACACTTCGCGCGAAGAGCAAATGCCGATGAATTCGACGCCGCGTTCGGTCTCGCGCGTAACGGTGGCGCCGCCGACCTTGGTCGCTTTGATCTGCTCGGCCCAGTCTGGCGGCAGTTGCGGTGCCAGAATCCGGCCGAGATCACGAACCGTGACGTCGATCAGGCCCTTGGCGAACTCGCGCGTCGTGTTGCAGCCGTTGAAGCGAGCGCGCATGGCGTCGGCCTCGCGCTTGCGCTTGGCCAGCGTCGCGCTGCGTTCGGCCGCGGGCACGACGAAGATGACCTGCTGCAGCATGTATTCCATGGCGCTCGGCTTGGCGCCGCCCTTGTCGAGCATGCGTCGCACCGCGTCCTGTTCGGTCACGCTGCCGCCTTCGCCGGAACGGTAGCGCGCGCTCAGGGCCTGATTCCAGGCCATCTGGGCGCGGATGAACTCCTTGAAATGATCCTTGCCGACACCGGATTTTTCCATGACGCCGTCGAGTTGGCCGAGCTGCATTTTGTTGTTGGTGGCGAAGCGCTGATAAGCGGCCTCGACCTGGGCATCGTTGATGCGGATGCCAAGCCGCCTGGCCTCGGCGAGGCGCAGCGTTTGGTCGATCATTTCCTGGCCAGCATCACCCTTTTTGCGCTGCAGCTTCAGGAAGGCGGCACGATGGGCGATATCACCGGTGGTGATCGGTATGTCGTTGACGACGTATTTGATCTCGCTGGCGAAAGCCGGCGGCGTCATGACGGTCATCGACACGGATGTCGCCGCCACAAGCAACGCGAACCCTGCTGAAAAGAGGTATTTCCTCATCCTTGGCATCCCAATTCTATTCCCGGCTCCGCCCGTTCCGTCCCCTTCCGGATGCGCGAATCCGTGCCAGCCCTATGCGGCGAAACGATGTCGCCGCCTATTGGATGGTGTCGACTCCGTTGCTCGACGAGCCGAAGTCGCCGAGGGTACGGAACGAGAGGTTGAATCCGATGCTCTGCGTCACTTCCCTGGTGTTCAGGTCACGCGACTGCGCGTACGTCATCAGATAGGTGAAGCAGGAATCGTTGTAGGCGAAGCCCACCCCGTCCTTGACCAGCAGGCCCTCCTGCAAATCGTAGGTTCCTGTCCCGAACACGCGCCAGTTCTCGGCAAGATGGGTGGATGCGCCGAGCGTGACCTCGTGACGGTCGGTGGTGAAACCGTAGAGCGGCTGGGCCTGGATGAAGGCATACTTGGCGCTCAACGACACCGGCAGGCCGGAATAGGCAGCTTTCAGCTCGGCGCGGCGGATCTCGAAGCTCTGTTCGTCGAACCGGCCGCTGACCGATGCCGCGAATCCATTGGGGCTGGTTATGCCAAACAGGCCGACATAGTCGGACTTGGTGGTCTCAAGGCCTGAATTTGCTCCGACATTGACGAGGTCGGGTGCCGCGAAGGAGTTCTCGCCGCCAATCTGATAGGATTGGCCGAAGATGGCATTGGTGCCCCAGCCATTGATGTAGGAGCCGGAATAGCGCAGCCCGACATTGGCACGCGAGCCGCCCTCGATACGGTCATAACCTGAGAACTTGTCGCGCTCGAAGAGCGTGGTCGCATCGAAAACCATGCTCTGCGCGTCTTCGTTCGGAATGGAGAGGCCGCCGACATACTGTTCGTTCGGACGCAGGAAGACCTGTGCCATCGGCTCGACAACGTGGCTCGACCCGCTGGCCAGCGAGAACAACAGGGGCCAACTCATCTCGAGCCCGGCAGTCGCCATGTAGCGGGCAAAGGACGAGCGCATGTCGTCCTGCTCGCCCAGGTTCGTCGCCATCTGGTTGATCGCGGTGAGCGAGGCCGATGACGCTCTGACATAGTCGACGTCGCCTTGCAGCGCCAGCAGCGGTGTCAACACCAGCCCGTCATCGGTGACAAAGCTCCGTTTCCACTCGGCTTCGGCGGTGAGACGGCTGGATTCGCCTTCGATACCGCGCACGCGTTGCGTACCCGAGCCGGGTACGTACGGGGTAAAGTAGGTCTCGTCGAGATCTTCGCGGCGGATGACGCGCGTATTGACGTTGAGCGACAACTGGCCGCCGGCGACCGATGTGTCGGGGATATAGGCATAGTCGAGCGAGGGCAGCACCCAGGGCTGCTGACCGCTTCGCGCGGCGGGATTGTCGTTGGGCGTATCTTCCTGGACCTCGAAATGCATGGCGCGCACGTCGAAATAATTTCGATCATTGAGGCCCGTGAGGTAGACCGAGGACTGATGGACGTACGAATTGTACTTGGCGATGTTGTAGGTATTCGAGAAGTTCTTGTCGGTCTGCAGCAACACGTCCCAGCCGAAATTCCAGCGTTCGTTGATGGCGAACTGCCCTTGCGTGCCCATCATGCCGCGGAACTTGTTCGGATCGCCCACCGCACCGGAATCGATATTGTGGCCAGCGGTCGAGGGGAACGCGGCGCCGTCGAGGAAGTCGTCCGGATTCTGCTGCTGGATCCCGGCGACCTTAAATGTGTATTCGCCGTTGTTGAAGCGCTGGCGCCATTCGGCTTCGCCAAGGAAGCCCTGCTTGGTGTAACCGCTTCCGGTCACAGTCAGATCATATGTCGGCGAAAGGGCGAAATAATAGGGAACCTTGACGCTGTACCCCAGATGGCTGTTGTAGCCGATGCTGGGGATCAGGAAGCCGCTCTTGCGCTTCACTGTGGGATCGGCGATCTCGAACGCCGGCAGGTAGGCCAGTGGAAAGCCGAAGAACTCGAAATTCGCGTTCTCGAAGCGAACCGTCTTCTTCTCACCGTTCCAGATGATCTTCCTGGCTTTGACGCGCCATGTCGGCGCCTTGTCGGGCTTGTCCTCGCAAGGTTCGCAGGCGGTGTAGACGCCATTGTGGAAGGTGGTCAGCACACCGCCCATGCGTTCGGCGCTTTCGGCGGCGAAATAGGCCTTGTCGACCGTTTCAACGCGCAGCGCGTTGACGAAACCGTCGGCGAAATCGTCGGTGATGTCGATGTGCTGCGAATTGATCTTGGTGCCGTCGCTGTTGACGATCTCGACATTGCCGCTGGCAACCATCCGCTTGGTGTTGCGGTTGTAGACGACCTTCTGGGCGACGAGGCGGTTGCCGCCATAGTCGATCTGCACGCCGCCGACGGCGGTCACGGTCTGGTTGTCGTTGTTGTATTCCAGCGTGTCAGCGGCCAGCAGCATCTGCGAACCGGATGGAACGGTGGTCGCCAAGTTGCCGACCTCCTGCGCGAAGGCCGGCAGCGGGACGCCGCAGGCAAGCAGGCACGCCAAGGCGCTCGCCGCATAAAGGCGCGCCAAATGGGCCTGCCTGTCGCTGGGCAAAAACGCCTCCCTCACTAGCCGTCTTCCTTGTATAGCAGGAAAGTCACCCCGAAGAACATAGCTACCACGACCGGCACCCAGGCGGCTATGGCTGTCGGCACGAACCCCGCCACGCCGAACGCCTTCACCAGCACCGAAACGACATAAAGCAGAAACCCGGCAACGACGCCACCCAGAATCATCGTTGCCGATTGTCCCATCCTCGCAAACCGCATTGAAACTGTTGCAGCAATCAGCGTCATGGCGACGAGCAGGAACGGCAACGCCACCAGCGAATCAAACTGCATGGCAAAGGCATTTGCCTTGAGGCCGAAGGAACGGGCAACCTCGATTTTTCCGGGCAGGTCATAGAAGGGAATTGTCTCCGGGCGCGCCAGCCGCTCCTGCACGAATTCCGGCTTCAGATTGGTCGGCACACGATCGCTCGCGACGGGCTGGATGGTGCCGTTCCTGAAGGTCTTTACATCCTGCAATTCCCAATAGCCGTCGCGCAGGTAGGCCCGTGCGGCGTCCTTGCGCTCGACGATGTTGCCTTGCTGGTCGAGGATGAAAAACACGGCATCGGCCATCTCCAGGCCCTGGTCGAGGATGGCCCGCGCGCCGATGATCGTGTCGCCGGAACTGGTTTTCTGGCGAATCCAGGGCGCGGCATCGGCTGAAACGGTATTGGACTTGCCGGAGCGCAGCTCGGTCTCGATCTGTTCGGACAAGGAGAAAGCGTGGGCGGCAAGCGGGTTGATGATCCCGACCGACACGACGCCGAACAGCAATGCGCCGATGCAGCACGGCAAAAGGAACTGCCAGGCGGAAACGCCCGCGGACCGCGCGATGACGAGTTCGTAACGTCGGTTGAGCGAAACCAGCGTCGCCATCGCCGAGAACAAGCCAACAAACGGCACCGTCTGCAGCATGATCATGGGCATTCGAAGGCCTGAAATGGCCATCGCCGTCCCATAGGTGAAGCCCGGCAGGCCAGTGGTGCGGCCCGACAATTCCGTGAAATCGATCAGGAATACCAGCGCCAGAAGGCCGATGAAGAACCAGATCGTGATCGCCACGTAACGGAAGAAGAAGTAACGGCCCAGCGTCCAGCCCATCAGCCGACTCCCTGGCCCGAGGTGTCGCGCCTGGACAAACGCGACTTGAGGGCATTCCACCCTTCACCGATGCGGCCGGCTAGGTTTGTCATCCAGTCCGCCCAGGCAACCGGCAGTTCCATGGTCCTGTTCGACACGATGAACCAGATCGCCACCGCGGAAGCCGCGATCGGTATGCCATAGACCACATAGGAATATTGCGGGACCTCGTCGGCCTTGCTCGCGGCGAAGAATCCCAGCCAGCGTACGAACAGCGATATCGCGATGGCGGTGATCAGCGGATTGACGCGCGCCTCGCGATGCGAGCGCGCGTCTCCCGCGACCGCGAGCGCGATCAGTGCGAAAACCATGGAGTATGTCCATTCTGAAAACCGCTGGTCGACCTCCGCCCGGTACTCCTGCGGACTTTGCTGGTAGTTCTTGTCGTTGGGGCTTGGATTGAGCAGGTACTGGGTGGTCTGGTCCTTTGGCAGGAGCGTTACCTGGTTGGCCGCCGACATAAAGGCCGACATGTCGAAGGCATAGGACGTGAACCGGATGACACTGAGGTCGCCTGTCAGCGTCTTGCGATGGATGACGCCGTCATTCATCATCAACACCTTTTCGCCGCCCCGCTCGATGATGCTGCCGGTCTTGGCATAATAGACGAGATTGACGCCTTCCTCACGGGAATCGGCGACGAAGATGCCACCCAGCCGGTTGTCGGGAAGCCGCTCGCCAATCTGCAGGAACAGTCCTTCCTCGATCTTGCGGAAGGTGCCTTCCTGAATGATCAGCGACAAAAGGTCGGCGCGCGACTCCGCCACCAGGGCGCGGTTCTTTTGTCGTGCATAGGGGTCGATCCCGTTGTCCACGGCGAACGAAAAGACGCTGGCGGCCAGCGCCAGCAGCATGATCGGCCGCACGATGAGCCAGCGCGAGGCACCCGATGCATTGACCACCGCGAGTTCCGAATCCGAATTCATCACGCTGAGTGTCTGCGCGACCGCCACCACGAGCGCGAAAGGTACGACGATCGGAACGATGGACGGGAGAATGAGAGACGCGACCTCGAAGAAAGTCAAAGCCGACTGGCCGCTGTCGGTGACCAGATTGATCTTGGCCAGCACCTGCGTCGTCCACACGATGGCCAGCGTCCAGACCAGCGCTGCGATGAAGACAACGAAAGTGCGGCGCATGATGTAGCGTTCAATGACCTTCATGAAGGCTTTACTCGATTTTCTCGAACGGCATCATGCCACCACGCTAAGGGTAGCTGTCCGGCCACGCCCGCACAACTGGCTCCGTTGGGCTGCATCAGGCAGGCGATCCGGTTCCCGTCCCACGTCGCGTGCCGCAGCGGGTCGGAGTGTCGGCGGCAATGGATAAGAAAGGACGAACATCGATGGTTAACAACAGGTTGCGGCATGAAGCGGGGCCGTGCCGCGACGAATCGCCTCGATTCCACGTCACATATGGGTAGCCATTTTGGCAAAGTCTTGCCAAATGCAGGAAAACGACCAAATGTCGCGGATCGCTTCAAACCGCTTCGCGCAAAGTCGCCCAATCCCCGAAAGCAGGACATGATGAACCCGAGACCGTCGATCGCCTTTGCGAAATTCGCCGCGCCCCAGGCGGCGGCGAGCAGGAAGGGCACGGTCTTCGTGCTGTCGGCGGATAATGGCGGCCTGAGCGATTCGGCCAGGGCTTACGATCCGGGCAAGACGCTGGATCGGGCTTTCCCGATCGCCGAGTTTACCGGCAAGCTCGCCGGCATCGTCGAAATCCTGGCGCCGCAAACAACGTCGCTCGACAGGTTGGTCGCGATCGGCGCCGGCAAGGTCGCTGGGCTCGACGAATATGCCTGGCTGAAGCTCGGCGGCACCGTTGCGGCATCGCTGCGCAAGGCAACCGACGTGGCCGTGGTGCTCGACCTGGCCGGCGCCTCGCCCGATGGCAAGGACGCCGCGAACCTCGCGGCGGGCATTCTTTTGCGCAGCTATTCCTTCGACAAGTACAAGACCAGGAAGGATAAGGACGACGGACAGGGGGGCGGTCAAGGGAGCGGCCAAGGGAGCGGCCAAGGGAGCGGCCAAGGGAGCGGTAAGGCCGACCCGAAAAGGCCGGTCAAGGTGACCATTCATACCGCCGATCCTGCAGGCGCCAAGAAAGCTTTCGCCGATGCCGAGGCGGTGATCGACGGTGTGCTTCTGGCGCGCGATCTCGTCAACGAACCGGCAAACGTGCTGGGACCTGTCGAGTTCGCCGCCCGCGCCAAGGAACTCGAGGCGCTCGGCGTCAGCGTCGAGATCCTGACCGAGAAGGAGATGAAGAAGCTCGGCATGGGCTCGCTGCTGGGCGTCGCGCAAGGCTCGCCCCGAGGCGCCCGCATGGCTGTCATGCAATGGAACGGTGGCAAGCCCAAGGACAGGCCTGTCGCCTTCGTCGGGAAGGGTGTCACATTCGACACCGGAGGCAATTCGATCAAGCCGGCCTCGGGCATGGAGGATATGAAGGGCGACATGGGCGGGGCTGCCGCCGTGACCGGGTTGATGCATGCGCTCGCCGCGCGCAGGGCCAAGGCCAATGTCGTCGGCATCATCGGTCTTGTCGAAAACGCCGTCGACGGTCATGCCCAGCGCCCCGGCGATATCGTCACCTCCATGTCGGGACAGACCATCGAGGTGCTCAACACCGACGCGGAGGGGCGCCTCGTTCTGGCCGACGCGCTGTGGTACTGCAACGACCGCTTCCAGCCAAAATTCATGGTCAACCTGGCAACGCTGACCGGCGCCATCATGGTTGCGCTCGGCCTGCATTATGCCGGCCTGTTCTCCAATGACGACGAACTGGCGCAAAGGCTGACCGCGGCCGGACACTCAACGCAGGAACGGCTGTGGCGCATGCCGCTCGGCGCCGAATACGACAAGCTGATCGATTCCAAGAACGCCGACATGAAGAACATCGGCGGCCGCTACGGCGGCGCGATCATTGCCGCGCAGTTCCTGCAGCGCTTTGTCAAGGACACGCCCTGGGCGCATCTCGATATTGCCGGGACCGCGATGGGCTCGCCGTTGAATGAGATCAATCAGTCCTGGGGTTCGGGTTTCGGTGTTCGGCTGCTGGACCGGCTGGTGCGTGATCACTACGAGAGCTGACGTTCATCCATGGCCGATGTGCTGTTCTACCATCTGACCGAATCGACGTTGGAGGATGCGCTGCCGGGCCTGCTCGAGCGCAGTGTCGATCGCGGCTGGCGCGCCGTGGTGCAGACCGGCACCGAGGAGCGGCGCGACGCGCTCGACCAGCATCTGTGGACTTTCCGCGACGATTCCTTCCTGGCGCACGCGACTGATCGCGAAGCTTACCCCGGTGAACAGCCAATCCTGTTGACCACCGGCGACGGCAATCCCAACCAAGCCAAGATCAGGTTCCTCATAGACGGCGCGGCGCCGCCCGACCTCGGCGGCTATGAGCGTGCGGTGTTCCTGTTCGACGGCCATGACGCGGCCCAGGTCGAGATGGCCCGGGCGCATTGGAAGACGATGAAGGACGCGGGCCACGCCGTGACCTACTGGCAGCAAACCGCGGACCGCCGCTGGGAGCGCAAGGCGTAGGGCAACCCACGGAAAGTGTGGACCTATCCCGGGAAAAGCGCGCAGCGCTTCGCGTGGCGAATTGCACAAGAACGAAGCGAGAAACGAACAACAGCTCCAGCCCGGCGGCTTTCGCATGACAGTTCTAAAGCCTTGCCCTGATCCGGTTCTGTTTCCCGGTGGCGTAGTTGCCGTATTCAACTTCATGGACTCGTCCGACCGGTTCCGATGCGAGCTCCTGAAAACGTGCCACTCGCCATCAGGCGACTTGCGCTTGTAGATCGCCTTGCCGGTCTGGCGATGCAAAAACAAGAACGGAGCAGGCGAAGGGGCAACCAGCCTTGCGGCAGACATCGACTTCGCGCTCGTAAGCGAAATCCAGTCCTTGGGTGCCCAGTTGGCCCAGGTGAAGCCACCGCTCTTGTCTACCATTTCCTGCACCCAGCTCGGGGCGGGGTGATGCGCCAGTCCTTCGACCAGGTCCACGGCTCGATCGTGATTAACAGCGAGCGCCCGCGCTGCTGGGCATAGGCAGAGGCAGCGTCGATAGGTGGGCGCAGAGTTGCGCGCTATCTCTTGCCGTTCGACCGCCATGGGCTCGGGGCCATGGAATATCCATGGCGTTCCGATCTCCTCATGAAGGTCGGCCCGGGCGGAGCCAGCCGTCATCGTCGCCGGGCGTCGGCCGTGGACGCGCGACATAGGCCGATGATCCGTTGGCCTCGTGATAGACGCGGGCCAGCATTTCCGCCAGTACGCCCGACGTCACCATCTGCACTCCAGCTATCAGCAGAAAGAAGCCAGTGAACAGCATCGGCCGTGTTCCGATGTCTTGCGCGAAAAACAGCTTCAGGCAAAGCAGATAGGCAAGTATGAGCGAACCCAGCGCGCCGAGCGCGATGCCGATGCCGCCGAAGAAATGTCCGGGCCGTGTGCGATAGCGCATGAAGAAATACATGAACACCAGATCGAGCACGACCCTGAAGGTGCGCGAAATGCCGTATTTGGACTGGCCGTGGATGCGGGCATGATGCGTCACAACCTCCTGCGCGATGCGTCTGGGGGTGGTCACGGTAGCCAGCCATGCCGGGATGAAGCGGTGCATCTCGCCATAGAGTTTGACGCTGCGGATGACGCTGCCGCGATAGACCTTGAGGCTGCAGCCATAGTCCTTGAGGCGCACGCCGGTGACGCGCGCAATCAGCGCATTGGCGATACGTGAAGGGAGTCTGCGCATCAAAAGCCCCTCCTGGCGGTCCTTGCGCCAGCCGACCACCAAATCGAGATCCTCGCTCAGCAGGCGGTAGACCATGCGCGGGATGTCGAAGGGATCATTTTGCAGGTCGCCGTCGATGGTGGCGATGACATCGCCGCGCGCCGCGTCGATGCCGGCCTGCATCGCGGCGGTCTGCCTGTAATTGCGCACGAGTTCGACCGCATGCACATGCGGGTCGTAATGCGCAGCCAGGCGCCTGATCTCGCTCACCGTCGCGTCTGTGCTGCCGTCATCGACCAGCACGACCTCCCACGGCTGCTCGTAGCGTTCCATCGCTTGGTGTATCCGTGTCAGCAGCGGCTCAACGTTTTCGGCCTCGTTGTACATGGGCACGACGATGGACAGCGTATGGTCCGGCATCACCGCGCCGTCCGGCAGCCCCGAAGCAGGGATGGGCAATATGTTCATTGGGATGGCTTCCTTGCAGGTCCGACGGCCGGGGTCCCTGGCAGCGTCGATTTCGAGGGAAACAGCCAGGCTATAGCGCCGGTAGCGATAGCCGAGCAGAAGATGAACAGGTGCAGCGCCAGTGCCGCCTGCAGACCACTCTTCATCGCGATTCCGGACGTGAGCAGCGCTGCCGCCGCTCCCGCTTCATAAGTGCCGAAGCCGGCGACGCCTTGCACCGGCAATATCGCGGCGCCTTCGGCCCCGACGACGCCTGGAAAGGCCGTCGTGAAGGATGTTCCCAGTATCAGGGCCAGCAGCCATCCCTGCACGGCGAGCTTTAGCGACCAGTTGGCGATCGTCCACCACCAGCCGTAACGCGAGCGCCCGGTCGCCTCGGTGAAGGTGTCGCGAAGCAGGCCTAGCTTCGACACGATCCTGCCGCGCCCGGCCCAGTCATGCGGCGCGCGCGCCCAGCGCGGCAGGTACCAAGCGCCAGCGATCAAGGCGGCGATTCCAGCGATCCTTATCGCCGCATGCAGGCCCGGCCACACCGCCAGGGCCAGCACGCCGACGACGAAAGCGTCCTGCAGCCTGAACCACAGCAGCGAGGCGCTGGCGCGCATGATCGGCACGCCGAAGACCTGGCGCAGGAGCAAGGGAAAGGCCGTCTCGCCGCCCCGGAAGGGTACGACGTTGATCATCGCATTGTGGATCAGAATGACGCGCAGGCAGGCTCCGAAACGGCCATTCACCTCGTCGCGGAATTCATCGCAGACGCGCAGCGCCCGCAAGACATAGGTAACGAACAGAGCGAGCGTGACAGTCACGAACGAACCAGGCGTGATGCTGCTGAAGGCATCGCCGACCATCTTCCAGCGGGAGTCGCTGACGAGCCAGGCCAGCAGCGCCAGTGTCACGACTATGGAGATCACTCTTTTCAACCAATTCTCCGTTGGCTTTCACCGCCGCGTTCCGCGGCAGCGTCCGCGTGGTGCGCGAGTATTCACGGCTTCATGCGGCCCGCTGCCTTGCCGTCGGGCGAATGCGGCCGTCGACCGTTGGCGCCACCTGTCCAGGACCCTCCGGCCTGAGACGGTCGCGGGTCTCTCGGTGGGTGATCCTATAGATCAGCAAATCATCCGAATCCACAAGCTTGACCCCATCATGGTGCACGACGAGCAGCCGCCAGAGTGGCCGGGGTAAAATGGCTGGTGCCAGGGGACGGCTCGCGACTGCCGGCGGCCCTGGCAGGACAATGACAAAACGGTCGCTCGTTCGGGACCGTAAGCGGCTTACTGCCGGCCCATTTCCTTCTTGAATGTGTCGAAATCGACCTGCATGCCGTTGAAGATAGTGCTCCAGTGGCGAGTCAGCGCCGCCATCGCCACGGCTTCCTGGATCTCCTCGTTGGTAGCGCCGGCGCGCTTGGCGTCCTGTGTGTCCGACCAGATGCAGTAGGTGCAAGGAATCTGCGCCGCCACGGCCAAGGAGATCAACGATTTGACCTTGGGCGGCAGCGCCGTCTTGTCGCTGAGCTCGATGGCCTTGACCTCGGCCCAGGCACCGGGCAGACCGGTTTTGGGAAACTGTTTTACAAAGCTTGGTACGCCGCCCATGGTCGACTGTATGTCCTTGAGGGTTGCATCATAGTCGTCGGCATGGGCAGGCGGGGAGCCAAGCGACAGGACACAGGCCGCGGCGGCGGACAGGAACACATGCTGGGACGAAGACTGCACGGATTTGACGATGCGATGGTACGACATGGTTTTCTCCTCTGGTCTTTGTTAGCCTTACGATGTAAGGTGACGGCGAAAATGAACCTTACACTGTAAGTTGTCAAGCGGCGCTATGGATCAATCACTCACGAAACAGAGAGCGCGCGGGCGTCTGTCGCGCGAAATGATCGAGGACGCGGCCTTCGAGGTGATCGAGAGGGAGGGCCTTTCCGGCTTTTCGATGCGCAAGCTCGCCGCCGCGCTCGGCTGCGAGGCCATGAGCATCTACCATCACTTCCCCTCGGTGGCGCATCTGCACGAGGCGCTGATCGACCGGCTGATCGGCGCCCTTGAAGTGCCCGACGCCAGCCTTCCCTGGCGGCAAAGAATGCGTGTTGCCGCCGACGATTTCCGCCGCATCGGCCGCGAGCATCCCGCCTATTCCACTTTCATTGTTACCTACCGGATGAATTCCCCGACTTGCCTTGCCTGGTTGAACGGCATTATCGGCTTATTCAAGGATGGCGGCTTCGATGCGGAACGCGGTGCGCGGCTCTTCCGCGCCGTGGGTTATTATCTGATGGGCGCGGTGCTGGACGAGAACGCGGGCTATTCCAGAGGCCCGTCCGCGGTGAACACGGTCAGCGACGATCAACTTGCCAGGGACTATCCAAACGTCGTGGAGGCCGGGCGTTTTTTTGGCGCCGCCGAATTCGACAAGACCTTCGAACTCGGTCTCGACATGCTGCTGGACGAAATGGAACGCCTACGCGACGGTGCCGATATAAGCAGACCGTCCGGCAAGGTTTGATTGCAAGGTGACCGCCTGAATGCGCTTTCTCTTCGTCCTGATCCTGTTGGCCGGCACCGGCATCGGTCTCATGTATCCCTGGGCAATGGCAAATTTTTCCGGCCGGGAAATCGGCACCTGGCGGGTCTACGAGCAGGGCCGATTCAAGCCGCTGACCGTATCGCTTAGGGGTCGCGATGCGCCGGTGCGGGTGCTGGTGGACCTGACCGCGAGGGCCGAACGCATCGTTTCGCAGCAGCGCACGGTGTTGACGCTGACCGCGGCCACCAATGGCCACACGGTGCTTGCGTCGACGCTGCAGTTCAACCACGTGGACAATCCGCGTCAGGCCAGCCCGCAACTGCCCGACAAGATCTTCCGCGACGAGGCTGGCCTGATCGCCACCGTCAGCCCTGGCGCTTACGTCTTCACGGTCGGCCCAGGCGATGCGGAGGACATACCGATGCGAGCGGTCGACCTTGTCTTGCGCTCCGGTGCCGGGGAAATCGACGGCCGCGCGCGGCCGATAGGCTTCTCGCTGATGGCGGTCGGCCTGATCGGTTTCTTGCTGTCCTTGCGTTCTGCTGGCGGGCGACCGGAAAATCCGAATTCGCAGCCGCCGCCGCCACGTTGGGGCAGGGGCCCCACGTGAACTACCGCCACGCCTACCACGCCGGCAATTTTGCCGATGTCGTCAAGCATGTCGTGCTGACGCGCCTGCTCGACTACCTGAAGCAGAAGGACAAGGCGTTTCGCGTCATCGACACGCATGCCGGAATTGGCCGCTACGATCTGTCGTCACTCGAAGCGCACAAGACCGGCGAGTGGCAGGGTGGCATAGGCAGGCTGGTCGATGCCTCTTTCGACGCGAAGGCGGCGGCGTTGCTGGCGCCTTATCTGGCGGCGGTGCGCTCGCTCAATCCCGAGGGCGGCGTGAGGAAATATCCGGGCTCGCCGCTGCTCGCGCGCAATCTCCTGCGCAAGCAGGACCGGTTGTCGGCGATCGAACTGCACCCGAAAGACGTCGCCAGGCTGAAGACGGAGTTCGCCGGTGATTTCCAGACAAAGGTGATGGAACTGGACGGCTGGCTTGCGCTCGGAGCGCACCTGCCGCCGAAAGAAAAGCGCGGTCTGGTGCTCATCGATCCGCCCTTCGAGGAAGAGGGTGAGTTCGGCCGCCTTGTCGACGGGCTGGTGAAGGCGCACAGGCGCTGGCCCAGCGGCATCTACGCGCTGTGGTATCCAATCAAGGACCGCAAGGCGGTGATCGCCTTCAGGAAAGCGCTGAAGCAATCCGGCATCTCGAAAATCCTCGACATAGAATTCGAGATCAGGCCGGCTTCTTCCGATCCCAGCCTCGATGGAACCGGCATGGTGGTGGTCAATCCGCCCTTCACGCTGGAAGGCGAACTGCAAACCATACTGCCGGCACTGCACAAATTGCTCGCCGTGGGCAAGCCGGCCCATTGGTCGCTGGAATGGTTGGCCGGCGAGCAGATCCCGCCGGGATAGTCAGTTTCCATCGCCGCGTTCCATCCGACCGCACGATCAGTCCGCAGGGGAACTTAGCAGTTACCTGCGGGTTGCTGCTTACAGCAACTGCCCGGCGCCGGTTTCTGGAAACCATTGTTTCGGCAACCGCTTGACCGCCGCCGAGCGAATCCGCACAGTGCACGCAATTGACATCGAGAGGCTGCCATGACTCGCTTCGCCAAATCCGCACTTGCTGCCCTGATTTCGCTCTGCACGCCCCTTGCCGCGCCTCTCGGTATCACCCGGGTGGTCCAGGCGGCCGACCTCGGCGTCTATACTGAGGACGATGGCAGCGTCTGTGGCGAGACATGGGTGCTGAGCAAGATCACGCATCGGTTCTCCTACCAGGTGCATCACGTGCCTCATCTGCCTGACGTCGCCATCACCGATTTTCGCGACATTCGCCAGCACCGCTATCAGCAGGCGAGCGAGGAATGGCCGATCGGCCGTCACTATTGCCGGGCAACCGTCAGCCTGTCGGATGGCCGGGACCGGTCGATCTTCTATCTGATCGAGGAAGGCCAGGGCTTTGCCTCGATCGGCGACAATGTCGAGTTCTGCGTCTCTGGCTTCGATCGCTGGATGGTCTATAACGGCCTTTGCCGCGTCCTGCGCTGAGGGTTCTCTCAACCTGATCCAGCTAAACCGGAATGGACATCCGTCCCAGTTTCGTGATGGTGCGTTCGATCCAGTCGATCACCGTCGCGTTGCGTGCGAGGTGGCGAAGGTCGGGATGTATCGTCAACCAGATTTCACGTTCGGGCAATCGACCGCCGTCGCGATCGGCGTTCGTGCGGCGGGCAATGTCGGCGCCTATACCGCCTGGGTCCTGGGCTATGGCGCATTGCTGCCGGCGATCTTCATCGCCTTTCGCTGCAACCTTGTTGTCGATGCTCGGGCACCGGAAACCTGGAAGGCGATGGGCGGCGGCCTGTTTGCGCTTCTGGCGTATGGCGTCGTGGTGGCCGCCTTCGCGCTCGGGCCTGCCGGTCCGATCGCCGCGATCCGCGCACGGGCGGCTCACCGTATCGTGAGGCGGTGAGCCAAGGCTCGTCGCTTGTTATTTTCTACGACGCGTTGCCTCTGCCTGATCGATGATCTTGCGAAGATAGGCAATGTGACCGCGAAAGGCCCGCCGCCCGGCCGTCGTGGCCTTGATCCGTGTCTGCGGTCGACGTCCGACGAAAAGCTTTTCAATGTCGACATAGCCAGCCCTGGCCAGCGTATCGAGATGTGCTCCGAGATTGCCGTCGGTGACTTCGATCATGGCTTTCAACTGGATGAACTCCAGGGCCTCGCGCCTTTCCAGCGTGTTCAGGACGGCCATGATCCTGAGCCGTGTACTCTGGTGGATAATGTCGTCGGCGCTCATCAATAGGCTCCAATGCGGCAAAGCCTTCGGTTGTGGCAATATGGCTTGGCGACTTTGCGGTGTCACTTGCTTCTGTATGGCCGAAATCGAAGGCGATCATATCTCGTTGACAGAATATTCTGTACCACAGAGTATTCTGTCACTCGGAAAGCCGATGCTCGGAACATGCTTGACAAGGTGATCTTCAGGTCGAGCGTCGCATCGCGCTCGTGATCCGCGCGAACCGCGCACCTGCAAAAGATGATCACCTCGATGACGCGGCGGGTCATGATGTTCACCCCCAAAGATCATGTGTGAAGCGGCTCGCTAATCTTCGGATCTTGATGGCGAGATCGCATCGGGAACGCCGGCATCGATTTGCTGGCGACGTCGGAAGATCAGCAGCGGATTTTGCGATGATGAGTGTGATTGTGTATAGATCGCAACCAAAATTTAAGTTGAGAAAATCATACCATTGCTTCGCTGGCTAGCGAGACGCGAGTCAGATATGCATTGCGCGCCGGGGTCATTCACGGCCATCGGCATAACGTGAAGGGGCATGACATGGCTAAGCAGTCATCTAAAGCGCCGGCATCCAAGGCACCGGCAAAGAAAGCACCCGCAAAGGCGGTCGCGGCGAAGGCCGCAGCTGCAGTGAAGAAAGCAGCGCCTGCCAAGGCGGCGGCAAAGCCGGCAGCGAAGGCAGCACCGGCTAAGAAGCCGGCGGCAGCCAAGGCTGTCGCGAAGCCGGCAGTGAAGAAGGCAGCGCCAGCGAAAGCCGCGGCGAAGCCGGCGCCGGCCAAGAAGCCTGCAGCCAAGGCGGCGGCCAAACCCGCAGCCAAACCCGCTGCCAAGAAGGCGGCTCCCGCGAAAACTGCGGCGAGGCCGGCAGCAAAAGCGGCACCGGCCAAGAAGCCGGCGGCCAAGCCAGCTGCGAAAGCAGCCGCCGCCGCGACCAAGCCGGCGGTGAAGAAAGCCGCGGCGCCGAAGGCAAAGGCAGCGCCTGCGAAGGCGAAGGCTCCGACCAAGAAGTAGACGGATCGTTGGGGCGTCGCGTGTCCTTCGGGATCCGGCAAGGACGCTCTGACGCTCAGTATGTTCGGCAACGGGTTCAGCCCTCTGGGCTGAGCGTCGGGAAGGGGCCGAGGGGCAAGCAAAGCGAGGCGCCGGTTGGCTGCCTCGCTCGCCCAACTCTTTCGCTCCTCGCGGCGGTTGGCGAAGGTATCGGCGTGACGCTTAGCGCCTGCGAAGCATGGGTGCCAGGGAAGTGTGGGCGCACGTTCGAATCGGCGGCTTGTTATCGTGGCCTGCTGATACTTTCCACAGTACCGGTATCGAGCTTGTCGTGATGCCACGGCGGAAACCGCAGCCGGTTTCTGGCCGCTGTTTTTTTGCAGTCTGGCAATTGATCGCGACAGTCCTGCGGTCAACACTGTATGCTTGCAAACAGGAAACGCATCATGCCGAAGCTGCTCTACGCGTCCAGCTCTCCCTACAGCTCCAAGGTAAGGATGGCCGCGGCCTATGCCGGGATCACCCTCGATGAGGTGCCGGTCAAGACCGAGGACAGGCCGGCCGAACTGATCGGCGCCAATCCGCTCGGCAAGATCCCGGTGCTGGTGCTCGACGATGGCCGTTCGGTTCACGACAGCCGCGCCATCACCCAGCACCTCAACCGGCTTTCGAAGAACGCGTTGTTTCCGCGCAATCCCGACAAGCGTCTGGAAGCGGAAGTGCTGGAGGCGCTGGCCGACGGTATCTGCGATTGCGCGCTGTCGATGGTCTACGAACGCCGCACCCGGCCTGAAGAGATGGTCTATCAGCCCTGGCTCGATCGCCAGTGGGCGAAGATCACGGCAGCACTCGATCTGCTCAATGCCAATCCGCCAAAGCTGCCGAAGAAGATCACGGCCGGTCAGTTGGCATTGCGTGCCTGCCTCGGCTATCTCTCGCTGCGCTTTGGCGGTCGGTGGGAGAAGGGGCGCGGCCGGTTAACCCGCTGGGCGGCGCGTTTCGACGAAAAATTCCCGGAGCTGAAGTCCGCGGTTCCGGCCTGAGCGACCGGCATAAAAAAGCCGGGCGCGAGGCCCGGCTTTTCGTGTCGTGGCTTGAACGACTTAGAACTTCATACCGAGGCCGAAGGTGACGCGGTTGTCCGTCGCCTTGACCTTGCCGATACCGTCGAAGCTCTTGCTGCCGAAGTCGGTATAGCGATACTCGACGCGGCCGAAGACATTGTCGGTCAGCTTGATGTCGGTGCCGACGCCAGCGGTCCAGCCGAGCATGGTGGCGGTGTCGCTGGCAGGAATGACCGAGTCTTCCACCTTCAGGCTTCTGCCGGCGAGACCACCGGTGCCGTAGAGCAGGATTTCCGGGGTCACGGCGTAGCCGAGACGGGCACGCAGCGAGCCTTCGAAGCCACCCTTGGAGTGGATGCCGTTATCGTCACCCTTGACGCCGTTGTAGCCGAGTTCGGCTTCACCGCCGTACACGAAGTTCTCCTGCTGCCACTGATAGCCGCCGAAGACACTGCCGACAAAACCCTTGGTATCGGTCGAAACGCCGAAATCCTTTTCCTTGGTCTTGCCGCCGAAGCCGTAGCCAAGGTTGATACCGGCATAGGGACCGGCCCACGAGGCGACCGGAAGTTCGACAACCGGAGCGGGTGCCGGCGGCTCTTCCGAAACGACGTCCGCGGCATAAGCGGTACCACCGAGGGCGAAGAGCCCGAGCGCAACAGCCAGCGGCCGTGCGAATTTGAGATTGGCTTGCATTGTTCTTTACTCCTTAAGCCACAGGACACAGGCTTGTTTCTCACGATCGCCATCGACCCGTCCGGGGGGTGAAACGGATCTGGCGTTCGTCGGTTCCAAATGTCGTGTCAAAATGCGGCTGAACCGAACCTGAACTTGGGTCATTCCCCGGCGCGAATGAGGCAGAACCTTGACGTTGCATCTTCGCAACAGCGAAATGTCAGCAGCAAGTTCGTGCTGCGCTGCACGCGGCTTGGTGCAAGGACTCCAGCGACCTATATTGCGGTCCTGCGGTTCCGAGTCCAAGACGACCCGGCACCTCGAACTGGGCACTTCGCCACAATGTTGCCCCAGGTGCGAACGCCGTTTAACGCGTGGCGGGCCATATTTCGTCGGCGTCGCGTTTTCGGCCGAAATTGAGGATTGACACATATGAGCAAAGCCACTGCCGTGGCGCTGGTGACCGGTGGGGCGAAACGGATCGGCAAGGCGATTGTCGAGGACCTCGCCAGCCATGGCTTTGCGGTCGCCGTCCATTCCAATCGCTCGCACGATGCGGCGGATGCGCTGGCCGCGGGGATCAACCGGTCGGGCGGCCGCGCCGCCGTGGTTGCGGCCGACCTGACCGACATGGATGCCGTCGGCGACCTCGTCGGCCAGGCGGAGGCCGCTCTGGGCCCAATCTCGCTGTTGGTCAACAATGCTTCGCTCTTCGTCGATGATTCCGTCGAGGATTTCGACTGGCGCGCCTGGGACCGCCATTTTGCCATTCACCTGAAAAGCCCGGCGCTGTTGGCCCAGAACTTCGCCCGCTCCTTGCCGGAAGGGCAGGAGGGGCTGATCGTCAACATCATCGACCAGCGCGTCTGGCGGCCGACGCCGCGCTATTTCTCCTATGCGCTATCGAAATCGGCATTGTGGACGCAGACGCAGATGTTGGCCCAGGCGCTCGGGCCGCGCATCCGCGTCAATGCGATTGGGCCAGGCCCGACGCTGAAGAACGTGCGCCAGGACGATTCGGATTTTGACGCGCAGGTCGCTGGCCTCATTCTGAGGCGCGGCCCGGAATTGCCGGAATTCGGCGCCACCATCCGCTATCTCTGGCAGGCGCGCTCGGTCACCGGTCAGATGATCGCGCTCGACGGCGGCCAGCATCTTGCATGGCAGACGCCCGATGTGACAGGCATGGCGGAATGAGTCCTTTGGATCACAAGAACAAGGCGCGCGGCCGCGCCGATGATCTTCCACCCGAAATCGACCTTGAGGACGAGGCGCTGGAGGAGATCGTCGAACCGGTTGGCCCGGATGTCGCCTTCACGGCCATCGACTGGACGCCGCATGCAGGCGACGCCGAAGGCATGGTCGGCGCCGAGGTGATCCAGACGCTGGTCAAGCGGCTGCCCAATGCGCCCGGCGTCTACCGGATGATGAACGCCGCCGGCGACGTGCTCTACGTCGGCAAGGCGCGCAGCCTGAAGAAGCGTGTCACCAACTACGCACAAGGCAGATTCCACACCAACCGCATCGGCCGCATGGTTCGCGAGACGTCGACGATGGAGTTCGTCGTCACCCGCACCGAGATCGAGGCGCTGCTGCTCGAAGCCAATCTCATCAAGCGTTTGCGGCCGCGATTCAATGTGCTGATGCGGGACGACAAGTCGTTCCCGTATATCCTTTTGACCGGCGACCATGTCTCGCCCGGCATTTACAAGCATCGCGGCGCGCGGTCGCGCAAGGGCGACTATTTCGGCCCCTTTGCCTCGGCCGGTGCCGTCGGCCGCACAATCAATTCCCTGCAGCGCGCCTTCCTCCTCAGAAGCTGCACCAATTCTTTCTACGAGAACCGCACGCGGCCATGCCTGCTCTACCAGATCAAGCGCTGCGCGGGTCCGTGCACCGGCGAAATTTCGCATGAGGGTTATGCCGAGTTGGTCGCCGAAGCGAAGGACTTTTTGTCCGGCCGCAGCCAGAAGGTGAAGACCGAGATTTCGGCTGCCATGCAGCAGGCTTCGCAAGACCTCGATTTCGAGCGCGCCGCCATCTATCGCGACCGTCTGGCGGCCCTGTCGCACGTCCAGAGCCATCAGGGCATCAACCCGGCGACCGTCGACGAGGCCGATGTGTTCGCCATCCACCAGGAAGGCGGCCAGGTCTGCATCCAGGTGTTTTTCTTCCGCACTGGCCAGAACTGGGGCAACCGCGCCTATTTCCCGAAGGCCGATCCGGCGCTGGAGGGATCGGAAGTGCTGGGCTCGTTCCTGGCGCAGTTCTATGACGACAAGCCGACACCACGTGCCATTCTCTTGTCGCGGCCCGTCGATGACCAGGACCTGCTGGCCGAGGCGCTCTCGACCCGCGCCGGCCGCAAGGTGGGGATTTCCGTACCACAGCGCGGCGAGAAGAAGGACCTGACCGACAACGCCCTGCAGAATGCGCGTGAGGCCCTCGGCCGTCGGCTGGCCGAAACCTCGACGCAAGCGCGGTTGCTTGCCGGTTTCGCCGAGACCTTCGGCCTCGCCAAGCCGCCGGTGCGCATCGAGGTTTACGACAATTCGCACATCATGGGCACCAACGCCGTCGGCGCCATGGTCGTCGCCGGGCCGGAAGGCTTTGTGAAAAACCAGTACAGAAAATTCAACATCCGCTCGACCGAGATCACGCCGGGCGACGATTTCGGCATGATGCGCGAAGTGATGGAGCGGCGTTTTTCGCGGCTGCTCAAGGAGCATGGCGATGTCGCCATGGCTGAGGATGCGGCAGCGGGCGAGCCGAGGGCGGCCGAGGCGGGCGATGATATCGAGGACGACATTTCCGGCAGCTTCCCGGCATGGCCGGACGTCATCCTGATCGATGGCGGTCAGGGCCAGATGACGGCGGTGCGCAAGATCCTGTCGGATCTCGGCATCGAGGACCGGGTCGTGGCCATCGGCATCGCCAAGGGCCAGGACCGCGACGCCGGCCGCGAGCGTTTCTTCGTCAGGGGCAGGGACTCGTTTTCATTGCCGGTGCGCGACCCCGTGCTCTATTTCGTCCAGCGGTTGCGCGACGAAGTCCACCGCTTCGCCATCGGCTCGCACCGGGCCCGCCGCAAGAAGGAGATGGTCAAGAGCCCGCTCGATGAAATCGCCGGCATCGGTCCCGGCCGCAAGCGCGCCCTGCTGCTGGCCTTCGGAACCGCCAAGGCGGTCAGCCGCGCCGCCATCGAGGATCTGAGGAAAGTCGACGGCATTTCCGAGCAGGTTGCCAAATTGGTCTACAATCATTTCCACGATAGTTGAAAAAATTCGTCACTTTCAGCTGGCCAGTCGAATCTGGCCTGTTGACCCCCTACAACAGCTTCTGATTTGAGTACGCAGGCAGAAAGAGTCCACCAGACATGGCCCAGCGCGCGTTCAACCTGCCTAATATACTGACCTACGCCCGTATCGTCGCGGTGCCGCTGGTCGTGTTGTGCTTTTTTCTCGAAGGCCATCTGAAATCGAGCGACTTCGCTCGCTGGTCGGCGCTGGTCATTTTCCTGCTGGCGTCCGTTACCGATTATTTCGACGGCTATTTTGCGCGTGCCTGGCAGCAGACCTCCAACATCGGCAAGATGCTCGACCCGATCGCCGACAAGCTGCTGGTCGCCACGTGCCTCTTGCTGCTTGCGGCCGACACCGACCGCCATGCCGGCATCGCCGGCTGGTCGTTGTGGGCGGCCATCATCATCCTGTGCCGCGAAATCCTGGTTTCTGGCCTGCGCGAATATCTGGCGGCACTCAAGGTCTCGGTGCCGGTGACGCAGCTCGCCAAGTGGAAGACCACCATTCAGATGGTCGCAATCGCTTTCCTGCTGGCAGGGCCGGCGGGCGACAAGGTCTTCCCGCTGACAACGCAGACCGGTCTCGTGCTGCTGTGGATCGCGGCCCTCGTGACGCTCTACACCGGCTACGACTATTTCCGCGCCGGCCTCAAGCACATCATGGACGAGTGAGATGACGACCCGTCTCATCTACTTTGCCTGGGTTCGCGAACGGATCGGCATGCCGGAAGAAGATGTTGAACTGCCGGCCGGCATAGAGACGGTCGCCGACCTCTTGCGCTGGCTGCGGTCGCGCGGCGAAGGCTACGAACACGCACTGCAATATCCCGACGTGATCCGCGTTGCCATCAACCAGGAACATGTCGACCACCGCGAGAAGATATCGGGCGCGCGCGAAATCGCGCTGTTCCCGCCGATGACCGGGGGCTGACACTCATGTCGGCCGTCCTGGTAGCGACCGTGCGCATTCAGCGCCCGGATTTCGACGTCGCCGACGAGATCGCCGCACTGACCCAAGGGCGCGTCGACATTGGCGCGGTGGTCACCTTCTCAGGCCTGTGCCGCGACGAGCAGGGCGCGCTCTCGGCACTTGAACTTGAGCACTATCCGGGCATGGCTGAAGCCGAGATCGGCCGCATCGCGACCGAAGCTGGCGAACGCTGGCCGCTGCAAGGCCTCACCGTCATCCATCGCCATGGCAAGATCGCGCCGGGGGAGAACATCGTGCTGGTGGTGGCCGCTTCGGCGCACCGCCAGGCGGCGTTCGAGGCGGCGGACTTCCTTATGGACTACCTCAAGTCGCGTGCACCCTTCTGGAAGAAGGAACATCGCACCGACGGCTCCGAAGGCGGCTGGGTCGAGGCCAAGGAAACCGATACGCAGGCAGCCCGGCGCTGGAAGCGGCCGCCATCCGAATAATACCGTGCTGGCGTCACGGAAAGACAGCAATTCTTCCCCCAACTGGCCACGTGACTGATCTGGGCAAGGGAAACGGTCATGCTGGACAGGATCGCCGAGTTCTTCGTCTTCGGCTTGGTGCCCGACCTTGTTCGTCCATGGCAACCGCGACCGCTCGGCGCCCATCGAATTGACGGGCATTCCGTCGGCCCGGCTCATTCCGGACTGCCGTTCCTCGTTTATGAGGGCGCCGCATGGCCTCATGTCCACGCATATGGATCGGCTGCATGCCGATATGCTGCGATTCGTGCGCGAGAATTGACCGCCAGCAAAGAAAAAGGCCGGCGAAACACCGGCCTTCTCGCATGCAACGTGCAGTGTCGGCTCAGCCGACGATCTCGGTATCGGAGAACCAGTACTTGATCTCCTGCGCGGCCGTTTCCGGCGCATCCGAGCCGTGCACCGAGTTCTCACCGATCGAGAGTGCATGCACCTTGCGGATGGTGTCTTCGGCGGCACTGGCCGGATTGGTGGCGCCCATCACTTCGCGGTTCCTGGCGATGGCGTTCTCACCTTCCAGCACCTGCACGATGGTCGGGCCCGAGGACATGGAGTCCACCAGCTCGCCGAAGAACGGGCGCTCCTTGTGGACGGCGTAGAAGCCCTCCGCCTCTCGGCGGCTCATCCACACCCGGCGCGAGGCGATAACGCGCAGGCCGGCCTCTTCCAGCATCCTGGTGATGGCGCCGGTGAGATTGCGCCGCGTTGCATCCGGCTTGATCATGGAAAAAGTGCGTTCGAGCGCCATGGGTCGTCCTTGTCTGAATTCGAATTGAGAGTGGCGGGCTCTATACAAGCCGCCCGGCTGATTGCCAAGAGGGGTGAGGAGCGGGGGGTGAGGAGTGGTCCGGCAGGCATCCGGAAAGCCAATTGCTTGGCTTACCGGACGACAAACGCCCGGAGCGACAGCGCAGGGCCGGAATGGTCGGTGCTTCCGTGGCTGATCCCGTCGGCCGGTGGGATCAGACGGCTGCACAGCAACGGTTTGCTTGCTATAGTCGCCAGGTCGGCGCCGCGCTGAAGTCGGCCCGAATGGAGACAAGATGACCATGACAGACGATCGTCAGGAGCGCATTCGCAACCGTGCACATCAGATCTGGCAGGAAGAAGGGCACCCGCCCGGTCAGCACGAACGCCATTGGCACCAGGCGGCAGCCGACGTCGACCGGGAGGACGCGGGGAAGCCGACGGTGGGCAATAAGCCGGCCAAGAAGGCATCTGGCGCCGGCAAGGCAAAAGCCCCGCCCAAGCAAGAAAAGCTCATCGCCAAAGCCAGCAAGCCGAAAGCCAGCAAACCAAAGTAGGCTGCGAAGTAAGGTCAGCTGTTCGGCCCCTGATTTCGCAACAGGTTGACGGTGCTCGAGCTGCCCTGCGGATAGAAGGCCGTTGCGGCGTCACGCCGCCGCCGAAACCTTTCGTCCAACCCCGCCATGCAGGTCGAGGCAGCGGGTGAACCACTGCGCCACCACGTCGCTGTCTTCGAGCAACTTGTAAGGCGATGCGATGCGCGCCCATTGCAGTGCGCCGAAGACGATATAGTCGGCGAACAGCGGCGAGGCGCCGCCGATGAACGGCTGGTAGCTCAACATGGAGCGCAGCGGCTCCAGCGCCGCCCGGAAGATTGCCAGGCCGGCGTCGCGTGCGGCGACGACGTCCTCCAGCCGTTTGCCGAAGCGCTGCTCCCGGCTCTTGCGGAAATACGAGCCATTCTGTTCGTCTTGCATGGCATGAAGGTCGACGAGCGCCGCTGTGGTGACGTAAGGGTGGATGTTCGATTGCGACCAGCGCTCGATGAAGCGCGCCATCGCCTTGCCGCCTTCGCCGCCAAACAGGCTAGGCCGATCGGGATAGGCCTCTTCGAGATAGAGCGCGATGGCAAAGGAATCGGTGACGACCTTGTCGCCGTCGCGGATCACCGGAACGGTTTTCGAAACGCCGCCCTCGACGGCGGGCACTTCGAGAAAACGCGTCGGCGCGGTCGAGATATCGAGCCCCTTGTGGGCCAGCGCCATTGTTGCCTTCCAGCAGTGCGGACTGAACGGACGGCCCTCGTCACGCCCGACGAGATCATAAAGCAGAATGGTCATTGGCGCGGGTTCCTTTGCAGTCTAGGTATCGCTCCCGACACCCGAAACAGGCCCGGCGGGAAAAAATGAAACAGCACTTCACGATGTTTGCGGCATACAATCAATGGGCCAACGGCCGCATCTACGATGCCGCCGACGATCTCAACGACGAGGAGTTCAATCGCGACGTCGGCGCCTTCTTCGGCTCGCTGATGGGCACGCTCAACCACCTGCTCGCCGCCGATCGCATCTGGATGAAGCGCTTCACCGGCGAAGGCGCCGCGCCGACGACATTGGACGCTGTATTGTTCCGGGCCTTGCCTGTCCTGAGGACAGCGCGCGAGGCCGAGGACCGGCGGATTATCGACTGGCTCGGCGGGTTGGGCGACAAGGCGCTGTCGGGTCGTTTCACCTATATGACCGTATCGGACATGCGCACCGTCTCGCAACGCCTGGCGCCCGCGCTGGCTCATGTCTTCAATCACCAGACCCATCACCGCGGCCAGGCGCATATGATCCTGACGGTCCTGGGCCGCCCGTCAGTGCCGCTCGATCTGGCGCATTTCCAGCGCACCGAAGAGGGCAGGGCTTTCGCCTGATCCAGATGGTTTCGTTCTAAATTCGACAGCGAACGGTTGGAGCGGACTATCGCAGCATTTTTTTAGACAGCCGCCGAAGCCAGGCCGGTGACTTCGCCATCCAATTGGCTCTGTGTCTGAGCCGCTTCCGCCATCACCCATTGCTTGAACCGCAGCACCTTGCGCGTGGCAAGGCTCTTGTGGGGCGAGACGAAATACCAGCCGGCCGTGTTCGGATGATGGACCGCAAAGGGCGCGACCAGCCTCTCGGCGCGGATGTCGCTGGCCATATAGGCACGGTTGGCGACGGCAAAACCCATTCCGGCATTGGCCGCCTCGTAGGACATCATGCACGAGTCGAAATAGATGCTTTTGGTCTCGCTGAGCACAAAACTGGCCCCGGCGAAACCAAGCCAGGATTGCCAGTTCTGGGTGCAGGTGTCGGAATGCAGCAGCGTGAAGTGCTTGAGGTCGTCCGGCGTCACCTTCGACACCGGCTTGTCGCCGAGAACCTCATGGAACAATTTGCGGCTGCACACCGGGGTCAGGTCTTCCCGAAACAGCAGGTCGGACGGCAGTCCGTTGAAATGGCCGTCGCCATAGCGGATTTCCAGATCGAATTCGGAAGTCGTGAACTCATGCGTCGCGTACGAGGTCGAAACCCGCATCACGATATCGGGATGTTGCTGCTGGAACAGCGGCAGGCGCGGAAACAGCCAGCGCGCGGCAAATGTCGGCAGCACGGATATTTTCAGCACATGTTCCTGTGATTGCCCGGTCGCTTCCATGCTGGCGGCGACGATACGCTCCAGCGCCTCGCGAACGCGCGAGACATAGGTCTCGCCCTCCGGCGTCAGCGACACCGCATTGCCGCCTCGCTGGAAAATCTTGAAACGCAGCTGGTCCTCCAGGCTCTTGACGCGCTGGCTGACCGCCGAAGCGGTGATGAACTGTTCTTCTCCGGCACGCGTGAAATTGCCGTGCCTCGCAGCACTCTCCACGATTTTCAACGAATTGAGGTTGACCTGACTGAGCAGACGCACGGTTTCGACCTTAAGCTTGGCTTACGGTAGCACTAGCATTCCTAATTTTACAGGGGGTGCTAATTTAATTGACTGTTAACCAAGTGTTTGCCCCCACTTGGAGAAGTACAATGAACGCCCATACGATACCCGAATTGCGCTATGCGATGAGCCGCGAGGCCATTATCGGCCACGAAACCGCCTGGAAGGTGTCGAGCTTCGGCGTTGCGCAGTATCTGCACGGCTATGATCCGGCACTGCTTGCCGCGATCGAGGAGGCCGCCCTGAAGCTCAAGGCCAGCCATGCCGTGCACAAGCACCTCGATCTGACCTTCATCACCGGCGCCGACCGTTTCATACCTGAAATCAAGGAGTTGCTGAACGACAAGTTGCGCTTGGAGAGCCTGTCCGACATGATGGGCACGAAGCTGGAACCCTATCCGCTGTCGATCGTGGGTTCGACCGTCACCTTCATGAATCCCAGGGATGGCGCCGTCGAATGGCATTGCGACGGCGTTCCGGTCACCGAACTCATTCCGCTGTCGATCAGCGATCCGCTGGTCGGCGGCCATCTCGAAATCTACTGCGACGATTCCGAGACCGGCCGCGCCATTCTCGAATCCGGCCGCGAGATTCCGCGCAACCGCATCATGCGCATCGATCACAAGATGAGATATGCGACGCTCGGGCAGTTCCTCGGCGTCCTGCACCGCACGGCGCCGATCCAGTTCGGCGAACGCGTCACCCTGGTGCTCAACCAGCGCTCCGTGGCCAAGCCCTATGTCGACGACAACAGGATGTTTTACCTTGCCGCCGACAACGATCACGACCGCGAATGGGTCAATGAGCTGGCCGAGGACGTGTGGACCAATCAGCTGCCGGCCTATCGCCGGTTCGAGGCGGAACATCCGACGCCGGTCCCAGCCGAAGGACCAGTTCCGGGTGGGGCTAGGGAATCATGGTGACAGTCCATGATCCGGAAAAAAGGGAGCCGGTTTTCGGAAAGGATCATGGCCGAGCGCAGAGATAGAGCCCCATGGCGCTTTTTTCGGCATGGATCAGGCTCGGTGTCCGCGCTGGTCTTCGCCACCGGCGCGGTAGCGTTGTGGTCGACAAATGCGCTGGTCGGCAAATCCCTGCTGGCCAGTCACCCGGTGTCGCAGGTGCAGTTCCTGCAATTTGTTGGGGCCGCACTGGTCTTCGCGGCCATCCGGTTGATGAGCCGGGAGAAAGCCACGGCAATCACGGCGAGCACCGCGCTGGTGCCGCTCGCGGTCGGCTTCATCGGTCTGGTCGGCACCATGGTGCTGCAATATATCGCCTTCGCCTCGATGCCGGTGATCGAAGCCAATCTCGTGGCCTACACCTGGCCCTTGATGGTTGCCGCGGCAGTGATCGCCTTCGAAAATCCCCGGCGTCCGGCTTTGCTGGGCCTTGCAGCGGCCCTTGGGTTCGTCGGCGTCGCACTGGTGATTTCGGGAGGCCGCGACCGCACCTGGTTTCAGGGTGATCTCGCCGGCTATTTATGCGCATTCGGGTCCGCGCTGTGCATGGCCTTCTATTCGGTGATGGTGGGACGGCTCGCCACTTCGCCGGACCGCCTGTTGCTGCCATCGTCGCTGGTTGGCGTCGCGTTGACGCTTATATGGTCCGCTCGCGAAGGCATCGCCTGGCCCACCGGAGTGGATCTGGCCCTCGGGCTCTATCTCGGTGCCGGCCCTATGGGGCTTGGTTATTACTTCTGGTCGCGGGCCCTGAAACTTGGAGGCAGCGCGAAGGTGGCTGTCATCGCCTATCTCACGCCGATCGCTTCGACACTGCTGCTGACCTTGTCCGGCGAACGGCTGACGACGACAGCCATTGCCGGAGCCGTCCTTGTCGTCGGCAGTTGCATCGCTGTTGGACTGGAGCGTTCGGAGGCGGAAAATTATGTTTGACGACAATGAACGTCTCGCCAGGCAGGAAGCGCATTGGCTCATCGAGGAATTTGGCGCCGAGGCACCACTTTACGCCGCGATGAGGGCCGAAAAGGCGATCGAGCAGAAGGATTTCGGGCGTTGTGCCCGCTGGAAGCGTATTCTTGAGATATTGGCTGACAGCCGTTCAACCAAGTCTGCCGTATACAAGTATTAGATTTTCTAATTTGCACGACGTCGATTTCGCATAAAAGTAGTTGACGCCAAGTCTTGATTCGTTTTGGGACTTGGCGGGCCCGTTGGGGGCGCGGTTAAAGAGATACATCGACAGAAGTCTTCACTGGGTAGACGACTTTGTCGCAAATAGGGTGAAAGAATTGTCAAATATCGAGGATAAGATCGTTATCGAGCTAACCGCCGATATTGTCTCGGCTTATGTAGGCAACAATCCGCTACCGGCTTCGGGCCTGCCTGACTTGATTGCCAGCGTCAGCGCCTCGGTCCGAAAGCTGGCTGGTGCGGCTGTCGTGGAAAGCCCGAGCCTTGTTCCGGCCGTAAATCCGAAAAGGTCGGTGTTTCCCGACTACATCATCTGCCTGGAGGACGGGAAGAAGTTCAAGTCGCTCAAGCGACACCTCAGGACGGACTACGGTTTGAGCCCTGACGACTATCGCGCCAAATGGGGCTTGCCGCCGGACTACCCGATGGTCGCGCCGAATTACTCCGCGACCCGGTCGGCCTTGGCGAAGTCGACGGGACTTGGCCGCAAGCCGGCCGCTGCGCCGGCAGTCGTGGCCAAGGCGACAAAGCGCGGCAAGGCTGCTGCCTGAAGCCTTGTCGGCTGGCACGGCAGGCCGCTGTCGCGGCTCTGACGGCGCGGTTGTGGGCGCCGTTTCCAGGCCTTGTGCGGCCAACTGGCCCGCAAGGTCTTGCGAAGCGTTGATGTCCAGTGCAAAAGCGCGGCCATGCTTATCATCAACGACCTCTCGCTCCGCATGGCGGGGCGCCTGCTACTCGACCACGCCTCGCTCACCCTGCCGGCCGGCACCAAGGCCGGTCTTGTCGGCCGCAACGGGACCGGCAAGACGACGCTGTTCAGGGCCATAACAGGCGATTTCCCCTCCGAGACGGGTTCGATCAGCCTGCCGAAGAATACGCGGATCGGTCAGGTGGCGCAGGAAGCGCCCGGCACCGAGGACCCGCTGATCGAGATCGTGCTCAAGGCCGACCTCGAACGTTCCGCGCTCCTCGACGAGGAAAAGACCGCCACCGATCCGCACCGCATCGCCGACATCCACATGCGGCTGGCCGATATCGACGCCCATTCAGCCGAGTCTCGCGCGGCCACCATCCTGGCCGGCCTAGGCTTCGACGACGCCGCGCAGCGCCGTCCGGCCTCCTCCTTCTCAGGCGGCTGGCGCATGCGCGTTGCACTGGCCGCCGTGCTGTTTTCAGAGCCCGACCTTCTGCTGCTCGACGAACCGACCAACTATCTCGACCTTGAAGGGACGTTGTGGCTTGAGAACTATGTTTCAAAGTATCCGCACACGGTGCTTCTGATTTCGCACGACCGAGATTTGCTCAACCGTGCCGTCAATTCGATCGTTCATCTCGACCAGAAGAAGCTAACGTTCTGGCGCGGCGGCTACGACCAGTTCGAACGCCAGTATACCGAGCAGAAGGAATTGCAGGAAAAGGGCCGGGTCAAGCAGGAAGCCGCCCGCAAGCACATGGAATCCTTCGTCGAGCGTTTTCGCGCAAAGGCATCCAAGGCAAGGCAGGCACAGTCGCGCATCAAGGCGCTGGAAAAGATGAAGCCGATCTCGGCCATCGTCAACGACACGGTACGGCCATTCTCTTTCCCCGAGCCTGTGAAGACCGTGGCCTCGCCGATCGTGGCGCTGAACAACGTCAATGTCGGCTATACCGAGGGTCAGCCTATCCTGAAGAAGATGACGTTGCGTATCGATGCCGACGACCGCATCGCGCTGCTCGGCGCCAATGGCAACGGCAAGTCGACCTTCGCCAAACTTCTGTCGGGTCGTCTGAAGCAGGAGACCGGCACCATGACGGTGGCGCCGGGTTTGAAGGTGGCGATCTTCGCCCAGCACCAGCTCGACGATCTGCGTCCTGAGGAAAATGCCTATGAGCACGTCCGCCGGCTGATGCCGGAGGCGCCCGAATCGAAAGTGCGCGGCCGCGTCGCCCAGTTCGGCCTCACGACCGAGAAAATGAATACGCCCGCCAAGGATCTGTCCGGTGGCGAGAAGGCGCGCCTTCTGATGGGCCTGTCTGCCTTCGAGGGGCCGAACCTGTTCATCCTCGACGAGCCGACCAACCATCTCGACATCGATAGCCGCGAATCGCTGATCCATGCGCTGAACGAATTCCCCGGCGCCGTTATCCTGATCTCGCACGACCGCCATCTGCTGGAAGCGACCGCCGACAGGCTGTGGCTGGTCAAGGACGGTGCGGTCAATCCCTATGACGGCGACCTGGAGGACTACAAGACGCTGGTCACCGGCGTCTCCGGCGACCGCCGTGGCAAGCGCGAAGCGGACAAGGCTTCAAAAGCCGACCGACGCCGCGACGCGGCCGCACGCCGCGCCGCCTTTGAGCCGCTGGCCAAGGAAATCCGCGCCACCGAAGCGCTGATGGATCGCATCCGCAAACGCATCGATGGCATCGAGGACGAGCTGTCCAATCCGGCGGTCTACGAAAAGGATCCCTCGACCGCGACGCGGCTCGCCAAGGAGCGCTCGCAGCTTGCGCAGACGCTGGCAGGCCACGAGGAAAAATGGCTGACCATGTCGGCCGAATATGAGCAAGGCACGGCGGAGTAGGATGAGCGCTTCTCCTTCTCCCGTTGGGGGAGAAGGTGGCCTCGCGAAGCGAGGTCGGATGAAGGGTATGCCAGGGAACGCCAGCGTCTCATCCGCTAAGACGCCCTCAACATCTCGGCGCTATCACGCCGATCCACCTTCTCCGCAAGGGAGGAGGGAAGGCGCTATCTGGCCCTACACCTGACCGTCGTAAACGGGTAGTTTGCTCCCATGAACCAGCACGCCAACCTCCGCATCGGCCATTCGGCCTGTCCGCATGATTGCCCGTCGACCTGTGCTCTCGAGGTCGAACTGCTCGACGGCAACCGCATCGGCCGGGTCCATGGCGCGAAGGCCAACAGCTACACGTCGGGCGTCGTCTGCGCCAAGGTCGCCCGCTATGCCGACCGCGTCCATCATCCCGATCGGCTGCTGAAGCCGCTGGTGCGCAAGGGCGCCAAGGGCGAGGGCGTCTGGCAGGAAGCGAGCTGGGAGGCCGCACTCGACCTCATCGCCGAGAAATTCGACGCGGCCGAAGCGAAGTACGGCTCGGAGACGGTCTGGCCCTATTACTATGCCGGCACGATGGGGCTGGTGCAGCGCGACGGCATCGAGAGGTTGCGCCACGCGAAAAAGTACTCGGGCTTCTTCGGCTCGATCTGCACCAATCTCGCCTGGACCGGCTGGATGATGGGGGCAGGCGCGCTGCGAGGACCGGACCCGCGCGAGATGGCGAAATCCGACTGCGTGGTGATCTGGGGCACCAACGCCGTGGTCACGCAGGTCAATGTGATGACCCACGCCATCAAGGCGCGCAAGGAACGCGGCGCGAAGATCGTGGTCATCGACGTTTATGAGAATGCGACGATGAAGCAGGCCGACATCGGTCTGGTCCTGAAGCCCGGCACCGACGGCGCGCTCGCTTGTGCCGTCATGCATGTCCTGTTTCGCGAAGGCCTGGCCGACCGCGCCTATCTGCAGAAATACACGGACGATCCTAAGGGCCTGGAGGCGCATCTCGTTACCCGCACGCCGGAATGGGCGGCTGATATCACTGGTTTGACGGTCGCCGAGATCGAGACCTTCGCGCGCCTCGTCGGCACGACGAAAAAGACCTATTTTCGCCTCGGCTACGGCTTTGCCCGCCAGCGCAACGGCGCCGTCAACATGCATGCCGCGTCCTGCATCGCCGCCGTCACCGGCGCCTGGCGGTATGAGGGCGGCGGTGCCTTCCATTCCAATTCCGGCATCTTCAAGCTCAACCAGGAGGTGCTGGAGGGCACGCGCATGCGCGATCCCTCGATCCGCTATCTCGACCATTCCCGCATCGGCCCGGTGCTGACCGGCGCCAGTGACGCGCTCTATGGCGGACCGCCGGTGACGGCGATGCTGATCCAGAACACCAATCCGGTGAATGTCGCGCCCGAGCAGCGGCTGGTGAAGCAGGGCTTCCTGCGAGACGATTTGTTCACCTGCGTGCACGAGCAGTTCATGACGGACACGGCCAAGCTGGCCGACGTCTTGCTGCCGGCGACTATGTTTGTCGAGCATGACGATATCTACAAGGGTGGCGGCAACCAGCACATCACCTGCGGCCCCAAGCTGATCGAACCGCCGGAAGGGCCGCGCACCAACCATTTCGTCATCGAGCAACTGGCCGGGCGCCTTGGTGTCGCCGACAGGCCGGGCTTCGGGCTGACCGAGCAGCAGCATATCGACATCATCCTCGGCAAGCGCGGCTTGGGCAGCTTCGCCAGCTTGGAAGAGCAGAAGTGGATTGATCTGCAGCCGGATTTCGACACGGCGCATTTCATCCGGGGCTTTGGCCATGCGGATGGCAAATTCCGTTTTCGCGCCGACTGGACCGGCCAGGCGGCTCCCAACCGGCCGCCGAAGAGCATGGGCCTGTTCGGCCCGGTGGTGCGATTGCCCGAATTTCCCGATCATGTCGACCTGATCGAGGTGGCTGACGAAGCCCATCCGTTCCGGCTGACGACCTCGCCGGCGCGCAACTTCCTCAACTCGACCTTTTCCGAAACACCGGTGTCGAAGGCCAAGGAGGGCCGCCCGGAACTCCTGCTGCATCCCGATGACGCGGCGGCTCTAGGGCTGGCCGAGGGCGACCGTGTCGAAATCGGCAACACGCGCGGCGAGGTGGTGCTGCACGCCAGATTGTTCGGCGGCGTCAAGCGCGGTGTCGTGATCGCCGAAGGTATCTGGCCGAACAGCGCGCATGAGCGCGGCGAGGGCATCAATGTGCTGACCGGCGCCGACGCCCCGGCACCCTACGGCGGCGCTGCCTTTCACGACAACAAGGTCTGGCTGCGCCGGGCGCAAGAGCTGAGTGCATAGCGGCCGCGAGTATCGATTGCGCCTGATGTCAATTTGTCCGTCGGAATGGGAGAGTGTCGATGGCAGGCGCGATTTCGCTTCTGGGAATACCGCATGACGAGAATTCGTCCTACCTCCAGGGTGCGGCCAAGGCGGCGCCGCTCATCAGGCGCGAACTCACCAGCGATGCTTACTCCTCATGGAGCGAGACCGGCTTCGACCTGACCGGCCGCTTCGTTGATCATGGCGACATCGACTTCGACAAACCTGGCGATCCCTGGCAGCGCATCGAAAGCGAAGTCGGTCGCGCCCTGGACGCTGGCCACCCGCTGATCAGCCTTGGCGGCGACCATGCGATCTCCTGGCCGGTGCTGCGCGCGGTGCGCCGTCGCCACCCGAGCCTGACGATCGTGCATATCGATGCTCACCCCGACATTTATCATACCTACGGTGACAATCCGCGTTCGCACACCTCGCCATTCGCGCGCATCATGGAGGAACGGCTAGCCGACCGACTGATCCAGATCGGCCTGCGCACCGTGAACGACCATCACCGTGATCAGTTCAAGCGCTTCGGCGTCGAGGCCGTGGAGGCCGCTCATTTCGGCGAAAGCCTGTCGCTTGATCTCAAGACGCCGGTCTATATCTCGATGGATCTCGACGGGCTCGATCCAGCCTTTGCGCCCGGCGTCTCCCACCGCGAGCCCGGCGGCCTGTCGACGCGGCAGGTCATCAACCTGATTCAAGGCATCAACCAGCCGATCGTTGCCGCTGATATCGTTGAATACAATCCGAGCCAAGACCTCTCCAACATGACGGCGCTTGTCGCCGCCAAACTGACGAAGGAGATCGCCGGCATGATGCTCAGGACATCGCCCGCGGTGGATTGAGGGCGCGGTCTGGGATCACACCGGCAGGGTTTCGGCCACCTTTTTCCTGTTTTGCCGCTGGCGGATGTCGTCGGCGACCGCCTGGGCTTCGATGCCGATTTCGCGCAACAGCCCGGTGACCGCATTGTGAAAGCCGACCAGATAGAGGCCGAGATCCGAAGCTCGGGCATTGACGCCGCTGGGGCCGGGCTCCGCGCCGGGTTCGAGGAACCTGGCATAGCCTGGCCGGTAGCCGGTGGCGAAGAGGATGGCGTCGAATTCGCCGTGCTTGCCGTCCGCAAAACGCGCACCGCTTTCCGAGATTTCGGCGATGTCGGGCGCCACCTTGATCGCACCTTCCCGGATCTTGCCGATGGTGCCGACATCGATCACCGGAATGCGCGACGCAAGGGCGATCTGCTGCAGCAATCCCTGCTTCGGCCGTCTGAGCCCAAACTTCTCCAGCCTTCCCAGCACCAGATCGAGGATGACGGGGAACAGCGCGTCGTTGATGCGCCGCGGCCCGAGCCGCGTCGCCATACCGACCATCTGGATCGGCACGCCAAAAAGTTCGCGCGGCACGATGTGAACGCCGCCGCGCACCGAGATCGTCGGTCGGGCGCCGCCTTCCACCAGATCGAGCGCAATCTCCGCGCCGGTATTGCCCATGCCGACCACCAGCACCTGCTGGCCGGCAAAAGGCGCGGCGTTGCGATAGTCGGCGCTGTGCAGCGTCTTGCCCTTGAAGGCGTTGAGGCCGGCAAATCTGGGCAGCAAGGGTTCGGCATTGTAGCCGGACGCGATCACCACATGCGAAGCGCGTAAGGCGCCGGAGGTCGATTCCACCCGCCAACCGCGGCCCTCCCGGGCGACCGCCCGCACCGTTTCGCCGAAACGGGGCTCCAGGTCGAAGCGTTTTGCATAGGCGGCGAGATATTCGACCACGAGGTGGCGCGGCACATAGCGCGGATAATCCCTTGGGAAGGGAACGAAGGGCAGCGATGAGTAACGCTTGGTCGTATGCAGATGCACGCGGTCATAGTGACGCCGCCAGGCTGTCGCGGCCTGCTGCTCCTTTTCGAGCATGACGAAATCCTGCCCGGCCTGGCGAAGACACGCGGCAACCGCCAGGCCCGCCGGCCCGGCACCGATGATCGCGACTTTCGTGGTTTCGTCCATGCGCGCCTCCCCTCCAATTGGCGATCCAGAATGTCAGAAACGTGGCAAGGGTGCCACCGGCTCATCCAGGCAGGGGCACCGTCAACCCGACCTTGGCGCGGTCCATGGCGACGAAGGTGCGGAACTTCCGCACATTGTCGCTGCCGAAGAACAGTTTTCGCGTCAGCGCCTCGTAGGCACCCATGTCGGCCACGGTGATGACGAGGATGAAGTCGGCCTCGCCGGTGACATAATAGCATTGCTGAACTTGCGGCTCCGCCGAGAATTGCCGCTTGGCCTCGTCGATCAGTTCGGTGCGTTCGCTCTCGAGCTCCACCTCGACGAAGATAGTGATTGGCTGGCCGACGGCCGCCGGCTCGACAATGGCGACATTGCCGGCGATGACGCCGGTCTGCTCCATGCGGTTGATGCGGCGCTGCACCGCCGGCGCCGACAGGTTCACCGCCTCGCCGATCAGCCGTTGCGGCGTCGTGTTGTCCCGCTGCAGGATGGCAAGGATGGCCAGATCGAAGCTGTCGAGTGAGGCTGGCCACCGAGACATTGTTATCCTGACGAAACAAACTTGCATTTCGAGAGCCAAAATACGGCGCTTTTTGCGCAGGGTTTGCAATATCTTCTCTTGGACGACGCCAAGGAGAGCCGCCAATGTTCCTGCCCAATCGCCATGCCTTGCATCGCCAGCCGCTGGACGAGGCCGATGCCGAAACCGTCGGCATCGCCGGGGCGGATACTGTCGAGCGTTTCCTTGCCTGCCGTGACAATCACCTGACGACGCCGCTGCACGCCCTGCCGGCATTGGCTGGCGAACTCGGTCTCGGCACCTTGCATGTCAAGGATGAGGGCTTTCGCCTCGGCCTAGGCAGCTTCAAGGCGCTGGGCGGCGCCTATGCGGTCTTCCGTCTGGTCCTGGAGGAGGCAAGCAAGCGGCTCGGCCGCTCCGTCGATGTCGGCGATCTCGATCGGCCCGAGGTCCGGTCGGTCGCGGCGACCATGACGGTTGCTTGCGCTACCGACGGCAATCATGGCCGCTCCGTCGCGCAAGGCGCCGAGCTTGTCGGCGCAAAGGCAGCGATCTTTGTCCATGCCGGTGTCAGCGACGGGCGCGTCGCGGCCATCGCCTGCTATGGGGCGGAGATGATCCGCGTCGACGGCAATTACGACGATTCGGTCAGGCAGGCGGCGCGCGTTGCCGCGGAGAAAGGCTGGACGGTGGTTTCCGACACGTCATGGCCGGGCTACGAACGCATTCCGGGCCTCGTCATGCAGGGCTACACGGCGATCGTGCGCGAGGCGCTGGGCCAGATCTCCGAACCGCCGACCCATGTCTTCGTGCAGGCCGGCGTCGGCGGCATCGCGGCGGCGGTCGCCGGCCATCTCGCCATAGTGCTTGGCGAAGCCAGGCCGGTTTTCACGGTGGTGGAACCCGCCCGTGCCGCCTGTGTTTTCGGCGCCGCCAAGGCCGGGCATCCGATCAAGATCACGCATGGCGAGGCGACAGTCATGGCGATGCTCGAATGCTACGAGGCCTCGCCGGTCGCCTGGCGCGTGCTGGCACGCGTCGCCGATGCCTTCATGACCGTCGACGAGGACGAAGCCATCGCCGTGATGCGGCGGCTGGCACGCCCGGCCGGCAACGATCCGGCCATCGTCGCCGGTGAAAGCGGCGGCGTCGGCCTTGCCGGGCTGATCCGGGCGATGGCCGATCATAAGGCCGAGCTTGGCCTCGACGCCACTTCGCGCGTGCTGGTCGTCAACACCGAAGGCGCGACAGATCCCCACCGCTATGCCGAACTCGTCGGCATGAGTCCGGCGGATGTGCTTGCCGGTAATGTGCTTTCTGGAGCGACGCCATGACCTTGATCGATCCAATGACCTTGATCGATGCAATGACCTCGATCGACGCACAAAGGCTGCTTGGCCGCATCCTCGAGCTCGGCGGCATCGGTCGTGATGGCGAGGGCCGATTGGTGCGGCTGGCCGCCTCCGACGCCGACAGGCTGGGTCGCGACCGCTTCGTCGGCTGGCTGCGCGAGGCCGGTCTCGAAATCGCCATCGATCGCATGGGAAATATCTTCGGCGTCTGGCAGGTGTCGGAGAATGCCGGCCATGCGCCGATCCTCATCGGCTCGCATATCGATACCGTCATCGATGCCGGCATCTATGACGGCTCCTACGGCGTGCTCGCCGGGCTGGAGGTGATCGAGACTCTGAAGGCGTCGGCTCTTGTCCCGTCGCGCCCGCTCGCGGTCGCCGCCTTCACCAACGAGGAAGGGGTTCGCTTTTCCCCCGACATGATGGGTTCACTGGTCCATGCCGGCGGCGTCGGTATCGACGAGGCGCTGGCGGCCGTCGGCACCGACGGCAGCGTGCTGGGAGAGGAACTGGCCCGCATCGGCTATGCCGGCGACGAGGAGCCGGGCTTCCTCAAGCCGCATGTCTATCTCGAATTGCATATCGAGCAGGGCCCGGTTCTGGAACGCGAAGGCGTGCCGATCGGTGCTGTGGAAAACCTGCAAGGCATCTCCTGGCAGCGCATCACCATAGACGGCGTCGCCAACCACGCCGGCACCACGCCGATGTCGATGCGCAATGACGCCGGGCATGCGGCTGCGCGTGTCGTCACGTTCCTGCACGACCGCGCCAAGGCCTCGAACACACCGACCGTTGCAACGGTCGGCACGATGCGTTTCGAGCCAAACGCCATCAATGTCATTCCCTCCCGCGCCGTCTTCACCGTCGACCTGCGCGACCCTTTCGAGCATCGCCTGCAAGCCGAGGAAGCCGCACTCGCCGCGTTTCTTGAGGACCTCGCGGCCGACGATGGCGTCACTATCTCGATCGAGCGGCTGGCCCGCTTCGAGCCGGTGATCTTCGATGTCAGCATTGTCGAATTGATCGAGACTGCCGCGAAAAAGCGCGGGTACGCATCGAAGCGCATGACCTCAGGCGCCGGCCACGATGCGCAGATGATGGCGCGGCTCGCGCCCGCGGCGATGATTTTCGTGCCGAGCGCCGGCGGCATCAGCCACAATCCGCGCGAACATACCGCCGATGCCGAGCTTGTCGCCGGCGCCAACATCCTGCTTGATATCGTCGCCCACCTTGCGGATCCGGAGGTATCAGGCAATGGCTGAAATCGATCGTGATGTGCTGAAGCTGGAGATGACAGGGTGGCGGCATGATCTGCACGCGCACCCTGAATTCGGCTTCGAGGAGGAGCGCACCGCGGCCTTCGTTGCCGCCAAGCTGCGCGAATTCGGCCTGGACGATGTCGCCGAGGGTGTCGGCGGCACCGGCGTCGTCGGGACTTTGAAGCGCGGCAGCGGCAACCGCGCGATCGCGTTGCGGGCCGACATGGATGCTCTGCGCATATCAGAGCAATCGGCCGCGCCATACCGCTCCGGCAATCCCGGAATCATGCATGCCTGCGGCCATGACGGCCACACGGCGATGCTGCTCGGTGCGGCCAAGCTCCTAGCCGAGGAGGGCGGGTTCGACGGCATCGTGCGCTTCATCTTCCAGCCGGCGGAGGAATGGGGAAAGGGCGCGTTGGCGATGCTCGACGACGGCCTGATACAGCGCTTTCCCTTCGACGAGATCTTTGGCCTGCACAACATGCCGGGCTTGCCGATCGGACATTTCGAGACCCGCGTCGGCCCGGTCATGTCGGCCGAAGACATCTTCGAGATCGTGCTCAGGGGATTGGGCGGCCACGCTGCGCGGCCGCATTCGGGTCAGGAAACGCTGGTCGCCGCCTGTGCGCTGGTTACCAACCTGCAGACCATCGTCTCGCGCCGGCTGAGTCCGGCCGACATTTCAGTGGTTTCGGTGACCGAACTGATCACCGACGGCACCCGCAACGCACTGCCGAGCCTTGCCCGCATCCTTGGCGACGCGCGCAGCTTCCGCTCCGAGGTCAGCGCCGAGATCGAATGCCAGATGCGCATCATCGCCGAAGGCATCGCTACCGCCTACAATGTTGCCGCCGAGGTCAACTACACCAGGGAATTCGTGCCTTTGCGCAACGATGCCGAGCTGGTCGACGCGGCCTTTGCCGCCGCCGGGACTGTTTTCGAACGCGGCAATATCGCGGTCGCCCGCGAGCCGATGACGGCGTCGGAGGATTTCGCCCGCTTCCTCGACCACGTGCCGGGCTGCTTCGTCTTCCTCGGCAACGGCGAGGCCTCGGCACCGCTTCACAATTCCAGCTACGACTTCAACGATGACGGGCTGTTGTTCGGCGCCAATTTCCATGTCGCCATCGCCAGGCAGCGGCTTGCGACTTGAAATCCACGGGCGCTTTTCGCGGCATTTACCGGGGGAAAAACGCCCGGGAAGGCCGAAATACTTGATCTCGCATGACGCTGCGGCAAGACTCAGCTAGCCTCGCTCACGCGGCGGACCTGATATCCGCCTGGCCGGCGCTATCAGATTACCTCCCAAGCGGCGCCGGCCTTCTTCCCTCTGCGCTAAATTAGATTTTAAAGTTAGAGCGCTCGCGGTTGGCGGAAGTTAGGGTTTTGCTGTCATGGCTGTGGCACGTTTTTGGGTGCTACGGGTTCAGGATGCGCGGGCGGAGCTGGATAAAGGCGGTGCGTGAGGATGAAGCACGGCGGGTGCGCGCCCGCATCGCTCAACTCGAACAAGATTTGACCGCCGCCTCGGCGCGGACACGACAGCTGCGCTAGGACGCAGGCCCCGAGTTGCGCAATGCCAAGTTCCGCCTCGAGCGTATCGATGAATACATCGCGGCAATGCGTTGAAGATCCCGCCATCGTTTTTCACTGGCTGGCAATGGCATTGTTCACGACAGGAATGGCGAGATCTTGATCGGCCCCAGTTGCCTTTGTCGGCGGCAATTTGTTGTCGCAGGCCGAGAGACCCAAAGTCACCAGCGCGAGGATCAGTCCCAGCTTTTTCATGGCTCCTTCCTCCACCCGCGGAACGAGGTGGTGTCGGTTTGGTTGCACGATTGCTCCGAGGGAACAAAATCCCCCGCCTCAGGTTGACCCAGCGAAGGAGGACCGCCGCATGATCCGTTTGCTTCTGGTTGGCACGCTGGCCTTTGTCACTTACCGTCTCGCCCGCAAGATGATCGACGAGGTTCCCGACAGTGTCGATCCGCTCTTGCTGCCGGCGCCCGCAAACGACCGCCAGGCGCTGCGCCGGCAGTCGGCGTCGATGGGCGTTGACCCGAAGCGCTGATTGCTCCCGCTATATCGGCGGAGTTGCTTCTCTGTTGCGAACAAAGCGGAAACGATGCTTGATGGGCGATGAACCTCGCCGCCCATGATTCGACGTTTTTGGAACAGACCGTCCAGCCGGCTTATCTTGCCCGGCTGAACGACGCCCAACGCCAGGCGGTCGAACATGGCGACGGCAAGATTGCAGGCCCGCTGCTGGTTATCGCCGGCGCCGGCTCTGGCAAGACCAACACGCTGGCGCACCGCGTCGCCCACCTGATCGTCAAGGGAGCCGACCCGCGCCGCATCCTGCTGATGACGTTTTCGCGGCGCGCCGCTTCCGAAATGGCGCGACGTGTCGAGCGCATCGCCGGCGAAGTGCTCGGCCGCGACGCCGCGGTGATCACGGACGCGCTGACCTGGGCCGGCACTTTTCATGGCATCGGCGCCCGGCTGCTGCGGGATTATGCGCTGGAGATCGGCCTCGATCCGGCCTTCACCATCCATGATCGCGAGGATTCCGCCGACCTGATGAATCTCGTGCGCCACGAACTCGGTTTCTCCAGGACGGAGGCGCGCTTTCCGACCAAAGGCACCTGCCTTGCCATCTATTCGCGCGCCCTCAACGCGCAGGCGCCGCTGGGTGAGGTACTAGGGTCTGCCTTCCCCTGGTGCGCCGGCTGGGCCGAGCAGCTCAAGCAATTGTTTGCCGGTTACGTCGACGCCAAGCAGGCGCAGAATGTGCTCGATTACGACGATTTGCTGCTCTACTGGGCGCAGATGACGGCCGAGCCTGAAATCGCCACGCATCTGGGCGGACGGTTCGACCATGTGCTGGTCGACGAGTATCAGGACACCAACCGGCTGCAGGCCTCGATCCTGATGGCGCTGAAACCCGACGGTGCCGGGCTGACGGTCGTCGGTGACGACGCGCAGTCGATCTATTCGTTCCGGGCCGCCGAAGTGCGCAACATTCTCGACTTCCCCAGACAGTTCGCGCAGACAGCCGATGTGGTGATGCTGGAGCGCAACTATCGCTCGACCGAGACCATTCTGGCGGCTGCCAATGCGGTCATCGGCGAAGCCTCGGAGCGCTTCACCAAGAACCTGTGGTCGGAACGCAAATCCGCCGATAAGCCAAGACTAGTGACCGTGCGCGACGAGGTCGAGCAAGCGAACTTCGTCTGCGACACCATCCTCGCCGAGCGCGAGGTCGGTACCGCGCTGAAGTCACAGGCGGTGCTGTTTCGCGCCTCGCACCACAGCGGGCCGCTGGAGATCGAGCTGACGCGGCGCAACATTCCCTTCGTCAAGTTCGGCGGCCTGAAATTCCTCGATGCCGCGCATGTCAAGGACGTGCTGGCGGTGCTGCGTTTTGCCGAAAATCCGCGCGATCGTGTCGCCGGCTTTCGCGTGCTGCAGCTTCTTCCCGGCATCGGCCCTTCCGCCGCCGCGCAGATCGTCGAGGCCATGACGTCGGCGCTGGACGAGGCGATGGGCCTGGCCGGCTGGCGTCCGCCGCAGCGTGCCGCGGACGACTGGCCCGGCTTCGTCTCGCTCTATTCCGGCTTGCGCGCCGGCGCCAAATGGCCGGCCGATCTCGAACAGATCAGGCTGTGGTACGAACCGCATCTGGAGCGCATCCACGAGGACGCGATCACGCGCCGCGCCGACCTGCTGCAACTCGAGCAAATCGGCTCGGGCTATGCTTCGCGCGAACGCTTCCTGACCGAGCTGACGCTCGATCCGCCGGATGCAACCAGCGACCAGGCCGGCCCTCCGCACCGCGACGAGGACTATTTGATCCTGTCGACCATCCACTCGGCCAAGGGCCAGGAGTGGAAGAACGTGTTCGTGCTGAACACGGTCGACGGCTGCATTCCGGCCGATCTCGGTGTCGGCACCAAGGAAGATATCGAGGAGGAGCGACGGCTGCTCTACGTGGCGATGACACGGGCCAAGGACAGTCTCAACCTCGTCATGCCACAGCGCTTCTTTCCGCATGGCCAGGCGGCACGCGGCGACCGCCATGTCTACGCCTCGCGCACCCGTTTCATTCCGGCCTCCATCCTCGCCGCGTTCCAGCAGCTTTCGTGGCCGGCCGCGCAAGCGGCGCAGGGCAGGGCGCCTCGGCCGGAGGTGCGCGTCGACATCGGCGCGCGCATGCGCGGCATGTGGAAATAGCAGGAGCCGATGCCGCAGCCGCCGACCAGGATCGCCATTTCTGGCGCTCTCGGCCGCATGGGTCGCCAGATGGCGGATGCGGTGCGGGCCGATGCGCGTCTGGCGCTCGCCGGCTGCTTTCACCGTCCGGGCAGTGTCGGCGATGGGCTGGTGAGCCGCGACGAGGCAATTGCCATGGCCGACGTGGTCGTCGACTTCACCACGCCGGCCGCCTCCGCGGAACTGGCCAGATTGTGTGCCGAAAGGGGCGGGCCAGCCTTGGTGATTGGCTCGACGGGTTTCGAGACCGCCGAGATAGCCACCATCGCCGATGCCGCGAAAGCCATTGCCATCGTGCGCTCCGGCAGCTTCTCGCTCGGGCTCAACATGCTGGTCGGATTGGTCGAACAGGCGGCGCGGGCGCTCGACCCCGACGACTGGGATGCGGAGATTTTCGAGGCGCATCATCGCCACAAGATCGACGCGCCTTCGGGCACGGCGCTGATGCTGGGGCAGGCGGTTGCCGGCGGACGCGACGTCCGGCTGGACACGGTTGCGAGGCGCGTCCGCGATGGTGTCACCGGCGCGCGGCCGGCGGGCGAGATAGGCTTCGCGGTGGCGCGCGGCGGCAGCATCGTCGGTGAGCACAGCGTCAGCTTCCGCGCCGAGGGCGAGACCGTCACCGTGTCGCATTCGGCTGGCGACCGCATCATGTTTGCACGCGGCGCCATCGCCGCGGCACTCTGGGTGGCGGGCCGCGCTCCCGGCGAATACGACATGCGCGACGTGCTGGGGCAGAGCGCTCGGGCGTGACGCTGCGAACGTTTTTGCCTTGCGGCTGAAAGCCAGCTGAAAGCTTGGGCATGTCATGACGGTTTTGCGGTGTCACCGCATGTCCGACCCGCGACGGTCGGCGAGGGAGGAATGCGGCGCGGCTTCACAGCCCGCCGCCCAAATGGAGGAAGTTTTGTGACCGGTTTCATCTCGAAGCGTGCCTTGCGCACCGCTGCCTTGACGCTTGCCATCACCGCCACCGGCGCCGCAGTGGCATCGGCGGCCGACGAAAAGATTTCCATCATGGTGGGTGGCTACGAAAAGCAGATCTATCTGCCCGCCAAGCTCACCGAGGCCCTGGGCTATTTCAAGGACGAGGGTCTCGACGTCGAGTTGCTGAACGAACCGGCCGGCGTCGATGCCGAAAACGAGATGCTGGCCGGCGCCGTGCAAGGCGTTGTCGGTTTCTACGACCATTGCATCGACCTCCAGGCCAAGGGCAAATTCGTCGAGTCCATTGTCCAGTTCAGCCAGGCGCCTGGCGAGGTCGAACTGGTTTCGACGAAGCATCCTGAAATCAAGTCACCGGCCGATTTCAAGGGCATGAGCCTTGGTGTCACCGGCCTCGGCTCCTCGACGAACTTCCTCACTGAATACCTCGCCGTGAAGAACGGCTTGAAGCTAGGTGAATTCACCTCAATCCCCGTCGGCGCCGGCGATACGTTCATCGCCGCGATGCAACAGGACAAGATCCAGGCAGGTATGACGACTGAACCGACCATCACCCGGCTCCTCAAGACGGGTGAAGCGAAAGTCCTTGTCGACATGCGTACGATAGAAGGCACCAAAGCCGCGCTCGGCGGCACATACCCGGCCGCCTCTCTTTACATGCAGACGGACTGGGTCGAGGCCCACAAGGATGTGGTGCAGAAGCTGACCAATGCTTTCGTCAAGACGCAGAAATTCATCAATACCCATAGCGGCGCTGAAATCGCCGACAAAATGCCGAAGGACTACTATGTCGGTGACAAGGCAGGCTATGTGAAGGCTCTTGATGACGGCAAGGCGATGTTCACCGCCGACGGTATAATGCCCGAGGGCGGCCCCGAGACGGTGCTGACTGTGCTGTCCGCCTTCAAGAAGGAACTGCAAGGCAAGCAGATCGACCTGTCGAAGACCTACACGACGGAATTCGTCAAAAACGCGAAGTGACCCGTCTGCCGGCGCGATGCACCGCCTCGCGCCGGCATCGTCTGGTTTTCACGCCCGGAGGCCTTGGCCGACGGCGGTCCTTCGTTCGAACCGGGAGTTAGCCCAGCATGACACAAGAAAACAGCGCACCGGCAATTGAGCTGATCAATGTCAGCCGCCGCTTCCTGTCCCCCACCGGCAAGTCGCTGACCGCGATCCGTGATTTCACCATGACCGTCGAGCGCGGCGAATTCGTCGCCGTCGTCGGCCCGACCGGCTGCGGAAAGTCCACCACCCTCAACCTCGTCACCGGATTGGCGAGCCCAAGCGCGGGCGAGGTCCGGGTCATGGGTGCACCCGTCAAGGGCATCGATCCCCGCATCGGTTTCGTCTTTCAAAGTGATGCGCTGTTTCCATGGCGCACGGTGATCGAGAACGTCATGGCCGGGCCGCTCTTCCGTGGCAGGGCCAAGTCGGAAGCGACCGCCGCGGCGCGCGACTGGCTGGCGCGCGTCGGCTTGGCGCGCTTCGAGCATCACTATCCGCACCAACTCTCCGGCGGCATGCGCAAGCGAGTCGCCTTGGCGCAGACCTTTATCAACGGGCCCGAGATTCTGCTGATGGACGAGCCGTTTTCCGCCCTCGACGTGCAGACACGTGTTCTCATGCACGAGGAACTGCTCCGTCTGTGGTCCGAAGCCAGGGCCTCGGTCGTCTTCGTCACACATGATCTGGAGGAAGCAATAGCGCTGGCCGACAAAGTCTACGTGCTGACCGCCGGGCCGGCGACGGTGAAATCGGTCTACACCATCGACCTGCCGCGCCCGCGCGTCGTCGCCGACATCCGTTACGAGCAAAGCTTCATCGACTATTCGCGCACCATCTGGGCCGATCTCAAGGAAGAGGTCGAGACCAGCTACGCCCGCGCTGCCGCGTGAGGGAGGACACAATGACCGATGCCGCCATCGACATCAGGGCAGGAAGTTTCAGGCCGGGAACCTCGGACGCCGAAATAGAAGCCGCCGCCGCCAAGGCCGCGCAGCATCGCCGCCGCACGGTGATCTTCTGGCGGTATGCCATCCTCATCGTCTTCCTCGCCGCCTGGGAAATCGCCGGGCGCAAGGCCTGGATCGATCCGTTCTTCTACGCCACGCCAAGTGCGATCGCGCAGAGGCTCTATGAGTGGATGACGGAAGGTACGTCCGAAGGGCCGCTCTGGTACCATCTGTATGTGACGATGGAGGAGTCCGTCCTCGGCTTCGTCACGGGCTCGGTTGCCGGCATCATCATCGGCGTCGCGCTTGGCCGCAACCGCATGGCCGCCGACATTTTTTCCATCTACATCAAGGTTATCAACTCCATCCCTCGCGTGGTGCTGGCGCCGATCTTCATCATGATCCTCGGCCTTGGCCTTGCTTCGAAAGTGGCGCTGGCCTTCATCATGGTGTTCTTCGTCGTCTTCCACAACGCCTTCCAGGGCGTGCGCGAGGCCGACCGGGCGATGATCGCCAATGCCCGCATCCTCGGCGCCTCCGACTGGCAGCTGACCCGCTCGGTGATCGTGCCGTCGGCGATGAGCTGGATCTTCGCCAGCCTGCATGTCAGCTTCGGCTTCGCCATCATCGGCGCCATCGTCGGCGAGTTCGTCGGCTCACGCTACGGTATTGGGCTCTTGATCAACATCGCCAAGGGTTCCTTCGACGCCGCGGGCATGTACGCCGCGATCGTCATCATCATGGTAGTAGCGCTGGGCGCGGAATATCTGATGACGATGGTCGAGAACCGGCTGGCGAAATGGCGTCCGCAGCCGCTGCACGAGACGCAGTAAGCAGATCCGAGCGGGTAGCCTAGCCGCTGGCCAACGGGAGGCGCACCTCGACCACCAGGCCGCCGGTCGCGCCATCCGCGAGGGTGATGCGACCGCTCGCATTTTCGACCACCTCGCGCACGATGGCGAGCCCGAGGCCGCTGCCTTCGTCGGTCTCGCCGGTCAGCCGATAGAAGCGCTCGAAGACATGGTCGCGCTCGTCGGCAGGTATGCCGGGCCCGTCGTCGGTAACGGTCAGCACGGCCTCGCCGCCGGCGGCGGCGAGCTTGACGGTGACGGTGCCGCCTGCCGGTGTGTAGCGCAGGGCGTTGTCGACGAGATTGACGATCATCTCCCGCAGCATAGTGCCGTCCCCGATGACCGGTACGGCGCCAGTCTCATCGAGACCTAGATCGACGTTGCGATCAATGGCCCTCGGCGCATGCGTTTCCAGCACTTGGCGCGCGGCTTGCGTCAGGTCGATGCGATCGGCGCGCGGTCGCCGGCTGCCCGGTTCGGCGCGCGACAAGGTCAAGAGCTGTTCGGCCAGCCTCGCCAACCGGGCGGAGCTTGCCTGCAGGGCGATGAGCGCTTCCCGGCGCGCATCGACAGCGTTTTCGCGCAGCGCGTAGCTCGCTTGCGTCGACAACAGCGCCAGCGGCGTGCGCAATTGATGCGCGGCATTGGCGATGAAACGGCGCTGCGCCGCCATCTGCGCCCGCACCCGTTCCATATAGGCGTTGAGCGCATCGACCAGCGGCCGGATTTCGCTCTGCGCACCGGCGACTTCGATGGGGTCGAGTTCGCTGCGTTTCGGTGAGCGCACCGCATCGCGCAGCCGGATGAGCGGCGTCAACCCTCGCCGCAGGCCGAGCAGCACGAAGACGCCGGCTATCGCCACCAGCGCCAGTTGCTGGGTGAAGGCGCTGAACCAGAGATGCCGCACCATCGCGTCGTGCCCGAAAAGCGTGACCCCGACGGTGACGGATATCGGCGAGTCTTCGCCGGCGCCGACCACCGCATGCGTAATTGTCAGCAGCCGCAGCGTCTGGTCGCGATAGGTCGCTTCCATGCTGGGGCGTCCGGGTGTCCTGGGCAGCCCGGGATAGCCTGTCAACAGCCGCCCTCCAGCTGCCTCGACACCGTAGTAGACCCTGTCGCGGTCGCCCGTGTCGAACATCTCGAGCGCTGCCGGCGGCACTGTGGCGTTGATCACCCCGTCGGTCATTGCGACCTGCTCGGCAATCATTCGTGCCGATCCGACCAACATGCGATCGGTGATCAGATCGGCGGTCGCCAATGCGTTGCGCTGGCTGGTCCACAGATTGATGGCCGCAAGCCCGGCGAGAGGGAGCACGACCCAGGCCAGCAATTGCAGGCGCAGGCTGCGCGTTCTCATGGCACGCGGTCGTCATGGCGCAAGAGATAGCCGAGGCCGCGTAACGTGGTGATCTGGACCCGCGACCCTTCAAGCTTCTTGCGCACACGATGCACATAGATCTCGATGGCGCTTGGATCGGCGTCGGTCTCGAAATCGTAGATCGCCGCCGACAGTGCTGCTTTGCTCACCGTGCGTCCCGCCTTGATCATCAATTGTTCAAGCACGGCATGTTCGCGCGGTGTCAGGGCCAGTGTTTCGCCGCCGAGCGAGAACAGCCTGGTGTTGGTGTCGAAGACGAGGTCTCCGCAGGCAACGACCGGTGCCGTCCGGTCATTGGCGCGGCGCAGTTGCACGCGGATGCGCGCTTCGAGCTCCTCTACCTGGAAGGGCTTCGGCAGATAGTCGTCGGCGCCTTCGTTGAGGCCTTTGACCCGGCCATCGAGACTGGCATTGGCGGTCAGTATGATCACCGGCACCCGGTTGCCGCGGGCTCGCAGCATGCGCAGCACTTCCAGTCCGCCCATGCGGGGCAACGCAAGGTCGAGAATGACAAGCGCGTGGTCGCCGGCGGCAAGCGCGTGCTCGACATCCTCGCCGTCATGGACGACGTCGACGACATAGTTCGCCTGGCGCAAGGTCTTGCCCAGCCAGTCCGCCAGTTCGCGATTGTCCTCCACAAGCAGCAATCGCATGTCTATTGCCGTTCCAGCATCGCCCACTTTCGGTCTCAACGGCCACCAAGGCTCGATCGACGATCCCATTCGGCAATCGGACCCGGATGATCGATAGTATCGATCGCAACGCAAGGCAAATGCGGCTTGGCTGCGGCCGGCGATGTTTTTCGCGGGCTAGATGCCCCTGTTTTGAAAGTTAAACACGAGACCGCCGACAAGCCCGCCACCGACTGGCCTGAGCCTGGCCAGGGCATCTGGGGTAACTGATGTCGCGGGTGCGGCGGGTCTGATCTTCCGCACCCGCGACATCAGACTTCTAGCTCAGGTCCTTCGGCCGCAGGCTATGTGTCAGCCTGGCGGCCGACAGACCGGACCAATCGTCTTCAAGGACGAAGCGCGCGAGGGCTGCTGTCGGAAACTTGTTCTCGAGCCTCTTGCGCGCCTTCGCCTCCGATCCCGATCCGGCAAGCCGTTTTGCCAGCTCCTCAAGGCCTGGATTGTGGCCGAGAACCAGCAGGCAGCCGCTCGACGGGTCCGCTTTGCGTAGCTGACTCAGAATATCCGCCGCTGCAGCATCGTAGAGCGCCTCGGCAAACGCGACCCGGGGATGCACTGGCAGTTCCGCCGCCACCAGCCGCCAGGTATCGCGGGTGCGCAGCGCCGGCGAGACCAGCACCTGATCCGGCAGCCAGTCGCGCGCGGCAAGCTCGCGGCCGATCAGCCGGGCCGCCTTCAACCCGCGTTCCGCCAGCGGTCGGTCGAAATCGTCGAGGTCAGGGTCGTCCCAACTCGATTTGGCGTGACGCAGCAGGAGCAGCTGTTTCATCGCTGCGCTCTTCGCTCAGGGCGTGATCCGCGCCAGATGCTCGAGGTCGGCTTCCTCGCGCAGCGGATCGGGCGCCATCACCACCGAGGTGCCGTTGTCGGCATCGTCGGCGAAGTGGGCAAGAACCGTATGCCCGGCCTCCATGCGTGCCTTGCCATCGGCGACCAGGCCAAGCGCCAGAGGGTAGAGCCGGTGCTCAGCCTTGAGCACGCGGGCGGCCAGCGTATCGGCATTGTCTCCGACCATCACCGGCACGGCCGCTTGCGCGATGATCGGGCCATCATCCATCTCGGAGGTGACGAAATGCACCGTGCAGCCATGGATGCGGATGCCGGCGGCCAATGCGCGCGCATGGGTGTCGAGCCCCTTGAAGGCCGGCAGCAGGGCAGGGTGGATGTTGATCATGCGGCCCTGCCATTTCTGGACAAAGCCGGGAGTCAGGATGCGCATATAGCCGGCCAGCGCCACGATGTCGGCGTTGAAGGCCGCAAGTGCCGCGTCGATCGCCGCGTCATGCGCCTGCTTGCTGCCATGGTCGGCGCGGGAAATGACCTGGGTGGCGATGCCGCGTGCCTTGGCGATGCCGAGGCCGGCGGCGTCCGCCTTGTCGGAAATGACGCCGGCAATCTCGGCCGGGAAGGCCGGATCGTTGGCTGCCGCGATCAGCGCGGTCATGTTGGAGCCGCGCCCCGAAATCAGGACAACAGTGCGTTTTCTCTGCGTGCTCATAGGCCGATCGAACCCCGATAGATGACGCCGGCGTCGCGCCGCGGCACGATGCGGCCGATCGGCGTCACCGTCTCGCCGGCTTCCTGCAACACGGCCGCGACCTGCGCCGCCTGACCGGAAGCGACAGCCAAAATCATGCCGATGCCGCAATTGAAGGTGCGCATCATCTCCTCCGGCGCCACGCCGCCTGTCTTGGCCAGCCAGGAAAACACCGGCGGCACGTCGATGGCTTCGAGATCGAGCTCGGCCGAGAAATCCTTGGGCAGCACGCGCGGAATGTTTTCCGGAAAGCCGCCGCCGGTGATGTGCGCCAGCGCCTTGATGCCATGCGTGTTGCGGATCGCCTTGAGGATCGACTTGACGTAGATGCGGGTGGGTTCGAGCAGTGCCTCGGCAAGCGTCGCCTCGTCGTTGAACGGTGCCGGATCGTTCCACGCCAGACCGCTGGCGGCGACGATGCGGCGCACCAGCGAGAAACCATTCGAATGCAAGCCGGAAGAGGCCAGCCCGAGCAGCACGTCGCCCTCGACGATGTCGTCGGTGGGCAGGAGTTGGCCACGTTCGGCCGCGCCCACGGCAAAGCCAGCAAGGTCATAATCCTTGCCGTGATACATGCCCGGCATTTCCGCCGTCTCGCCGCCGATCAGCGCGCAGCCGGCCTGGCGGCAGCCTTGCGCGATGCCGCCGACGATCGCGGCACCCTGATCGGGATCGAGTTTGCCGGTGGCGAAATAGTCGAGGAAGAACAGCGGTTCGGCGCCCTGCACGACGATGTCGTTGACGCACATGGCGACAAGGTCGATGCCGATCGTGTCGTGTTTCCCCGACTCGATGGCAATCTTGAGCTTGGTGCCGACGCCGTCATTGGCTGCTACCAGCACCGGATCGGTGAAACCGGCCGCCTTCAGGTCGAACAGGCCGCCGAAGCCGCCGATCTCGCCATCCGCACCCGGCCGGCGCGTGGCGCGCACCAGCGGCTTGATCTTCTCCACCATGAGATTGCCGGCATCGATGTCGACACCGGCCTGCGCATAGGTGAGCCCGTTTCCGCGCTTTGATGCGTCGCGCTTGCTCATCGCATTTTCCCTGCTCGTTTGCGGGCTCTTCGCATGAATGGTTTCGGGGGGCAAGGATAACGGCCGAACCGGGTTCCGTTTGGCTCGACAAAAGCGTGGATAGCCGGGGCATCGCACTCAGTGCTTGCGGCTGGCCCAGCCGGCTCTCCCTTGCCTCGGCCCTCCATCGCCCTCATCTATCTCAACGCATAATACGGCGGGACAATGCGTTGACCATCCCCAACCTGATCACCATGCTGCGCGTTGTCCTGGTGCCTGCCGTGGTGTTGGCCATGCTGCAGGCTCGTTGGGACTGGGCCTTTGCCGGCTTAGTCGTTGCCGGCATTTCCGACGGCGTCGACGGCTTCATAGCCCGCCGGTTCAACCAGCAGTCCAGGTTCGGCGCCTATCTCGATCCGATCGCGGACAAGCTGCTGCTGGTTTCGGTGTTCGTCGTCATGGGCATCATCGGGCAGTTGCCGCTCTGGCTGGTCGTCACCATGGTGTCGCGCGACGCGTTGATCGTCTGCGCGGTCCTGTTGTCCACGGCGATGGCCCATCCGGTCGAGATGAAACCGCTTTTGGTGTCGAAGGCGAATACCGCCGTCCAGATCGTGCTGGCGGCGGTTGTGCTGGGCGAACTCGCCTTTGCCGTGCACCTCGACCCTCTGCGGCCAGGCCTCATATTGCTGTCCGGGGTCTTGACCGTGGCTTCGGCCGCGGCCTATCTCGTGGCTTGGCTGAGGCATATGAGCGGCTATGGCGAAGGCGGTAAATCAGGCTGACAAGCCCATCGACGGCAAGCCTGCCCGCAAGCCGGCCGCCCGCAAGGCGGCGGCGCTGGGCAAGGCCGACGACGGCCAGATGGTTGTGGTCGTGCCGGAAGGCGAGACGGCGGCAGAGGCAGAGGCGTCTTCCACGTTCCGCCGCCAGATATTCTTCTGGCTGGCGGGGGCCGCGATCCTGGCGCTCTTCCTTTATGTCTTCAGCGACATCCTGCTGCCCTTCGTCGCCGGCATGGTGCTTGCCTATTTCCTCGATCCGGTCGCCGACCGTCTGCAGCGGCTCGGCCTCAGCCGCTTCATGGCGACCGTGGTCATCCTCATCACCTTCCTGATCGTGCTGGTGCTGGCCTTCGTCATCCTCATCCCGGTGCTGGCGACGCAGATGGCCGATTTCGCCAGCAAGCTGCCGGAATACCTGACCCGGCTGCAGAGCCTGATCACCTCCTTTGATCCGAAGTGGCTTGAACAGAAATTCGGCGTCAACGCCAACGGCTTGCGCGATGGGTTGAACTCGCTGCTGACCTCCGGTTTCGGCCTGCTCACCACGGTTTTCACTTCGATCTGGAGTTCGGGCGTGGCCCTGGTCTCGGTGGTCAGCCTGTTCGTGGTGACGCCGGTCGTGGCCTTCTACATGCTGCTCGACTGGGACCGCATGGTGGCGGTCATCGACAGCTGGGTGCCGCGCGACAACGTCGCCACGGTCCGCGCCATCGCGCGCGACGTCAACACCGCCACAGCCGGCTTCGTGCGCGGGCAGGGCACGCTCTGCCTGGTGCTGGGCGCCATGTACGCCACCGGCCTGACGCTGACCGGGCTGAACTTCGCCATCCTCATCGGCCTGTTCGCCGGGCTGATCTCCTTCATTCCCTATGTCGGCTCATTGACCGGGCTGGTGCTGGCCGTCGGCGTCGCCTTCGTCCAGTTCTGGCCGGACTGGACGATGATCGTCGCGGTTGCGGTGGTCTTCTTCATCGGCCAGTTCATCGAAGGCAACATCCTGCAGCCAAGGCTGGTCGGCAAAAGCGTCGGCCTGCATCCTGTATGGCTGATGTTCGCGCTGTTCGCCTTCGGCGCGCTGTTCGGCTTCGTCGGCCTTTTGATTGCCGTGCCGGCTTCAGCGGCGGTTGCGGTGCTGGTGCGATTTGCCATCGCCCGTTATCTTGAGTCGCCGCTCTACAAAGGCCATGCCACAGAACCCGCGCCGCCACTGCCAGCCGATCGCGGCGGCGGCCACCGCTCGCAACCGCGTCGCTGAAGTGACCGCGCAGCGAACCGACCCGCCACGCCAGTTGCCGCTCGATCTCGGCCATGGCACCGGTTACTCGCGTGATGAGCTGGTCGTCTCCGGCACCAACAACCAGGCGGCCGCACTGGTCGACCGCTGGCCGGATTGGCCAGCACCGGTGGTGGTGCTGGCAGGCCCAGCTGGCTCCGGCAAGACGCATCTGGCCTCGATCTGGGGTGCGCGCGCCAAGGCGGTGACTGTCGACGCCAGGCGCATTGGCGACAGCATCGCAAATCTCGGTGCCCGCCCGGCCCTGATCGATGACGCCGACGCACGCGCGGTCGACGAACTGGGCCTGTTCCATCTCATCAATGCGGTGCGTGGCGCCGGCTCGACGCTGCTTTTGACCGCACGCCGCTTTCCCTCGGCCTGGGGTGTATCGCTGCCCGATCTTGCATCGCGGCTCAAGGCGGCGGCGACAGTCGAGATCCATGAGCCCGATGATCTCCTGCTCGCCGGTGTCATCACCAAGCTGTTCGCCGACCGCCAGGTCGAGGTCGAGCCGCATGTCGTGCAGTATTTGGTGCGGCGCATCGAGCGTTCTCTGGCAACCGCGATGCGTGTGGTGGAGCGCCTGGATCGTACCGCGCTGGAGCGCAAGATGCCGATCACCAGGGCATTGGCCGCCGAAACCGTCAATGCCATGGACGAGGGGCAGGGCGAGTTCGCGATTTGATGACTTCAGGTTTCCAGAGGTCTCCGTCTCGACCAGAGTCCATTTTGGGAAACAAAACTGGCACTCATCTTGCTGCGTGAGCTTGCCGGCTGACCCCGGTCCTGATTGCGTTCCAAATCAGGTTGTAGGCTCGCCGGGAATGAGGCGGTTGGGGTTCTCGCCCGGCGAGCTTGCGTTCAAAATGCGTCGAGCGGTTGCGCCGCAGCGGACATTCACCCCGACGACAGTGACCGCCCAGCATCGTCGAAACTCTTCAAGCGGACCACTCGACGGTCTATTTCTCAATTGAAACTTGGACCAGAGACTGGTCCATGCGCAGTAATCGATGCAGGTATCCGTTACCGTGCCAAGGGACAACTGACCGAACTGGTGCGCCGCGCGGAGGGCGGAGCCGATTTTTCGAAAACCGATATCGAGGGTGTGCTCTCAACGTAGCACTGTTGGCGGTGAGCTTGCGGCCAATCACAGCCACATTCTGACGAAATACCGGACCAACAGATAGACGGCTGAGTGCACGGCGATATAGCAGGCGGCGACCAGCACAAAAATTCCGATGCTGGCTGCCCACGAACGGGAGGCGACGACGCCAGGTGCGAGCCTGCCAAGCCTGCGGCTCTCGCGATTGTTCCACATCGCCAAGGCCGCACAGGCGATCGCCCATGCCACCATGAACGGAACCGTCACGCCCGCATAGGCAAAATAGGCCGGCCCGAACAGCGAGACCCAAGCATCGATCCCAAGCACCGCAAACCCCCGTTTGCCGCAGCTTAAGCCGGCAATGGCGATGGAAGCGAGCATGAAATATCGACACGCGGATAGGGGCCAAAACCCCTTCGGTGCCATCGGTGTCGCATTTTAAAGAGAAATGGTCGGAGTGGAGAGATTCGAACTCCCGACCCTCTGGTCCCAAACCAGATGCGCTACCAGGCTGCGCTACACTCCGAACGGTCTGTTGCCTATTCATTTCGGTCGTACATGGCAAGTGCAAAAACCTTGCCGCCGCTGCCAATGCGCAGTAATGACGGCGAAGAGGGCGGCGATGCCGCCTTGCCAACAAAGAGGTGGCCATGTCCGCGCGCATTTTCAGTCCAGCCAAAACCGCGATGCAGTCCGGCAAGGCCAAGACCGGCCATTGGGTGCTGGAGTTCGACCCCGAGATGCGCAAGAAGATCGATCCCCTGATGGGCTACACCACGTCGGGTGACATGAGAAGCCAGATCCGGCTCACCTTCGACACGCGCGAAGAAGCGGTCGCCTACGCCGAAAAGGAAGGGCTTGCCTTCCGTGTCGAGGAACCGAAAGAGACCAAGCGCCGCCAGATTTCCTATGCGGAGAATTTCCGCTATGACCGCAGGACGCCCTGGACGCACTGAAGGGCGCAGGCGCCAAGCATCCAGCCGGCCGTGGCCGGCCGACGGTCCCGTAGCTCAGCTGGATAGAGCACCGGCCTTCTAAGCCGATGGTCACAGGTTCGAATCCTGTCGGGATCGCCATAATTTCAATGGCTTATATTGCATGACCTCACGCGGTCACTTGCCAGTGCTGCCACGCCGTCTACCGGAAGGCGAACAGAGGTCCGGTCCGCGCAGGGCTCTGGAATTATTTCGTGATCCGACCCTGTTGGAACCTTGGCCAAAACTACGCGTTCGGGGCCTTGTATTCGTGGAGCCTCATAAAAGGCAGCATGCGGGCAAGCGAACGGGTGGGGCAAAACAAGCGCGGGTTGGTGGAGGAGAAACAAGGCTATGTCGAAACGTGAAATTGGAACGTCCCCAGCCTTGGGGCGGCGTATCGCCGATCTCAGGGCCCGAATGCAAGACGCCGAAATATCCGGCCATGAAATGCAAACCTTTCACAAAGTCGCCGCCATCATGGGATCTGGCGACGGTTCCTTGCAACTGGATGCCGACGACCTGATCGCGGCATCCTTCGTCGCCGAGGCGGTCGGGCCGGCGCCTAGCCGCTGACTTCGGAATTTCCATGTCCGAAATCCGGTGAGCAAGTTGCGTCCAACCATCGGGGCACGGCCGCCTATTGGCGATCGTGCTCCATCTCCCGGCCCCCTGATCTCGTCTCGTCGCCACCTGAACTCGAATTGAAAGGAAAGTCTTATCATTTTGTTTGCGTTGGCACGTCATAGTAGGGACGGCTAACGGAGTAAAAAGGGATGAAGCTGGACCTGTCGCCCACCAGCTGGGGCAGGGTGATGGCCGTCACCGCCGCCGGCACGGCATTCTTCATTGCCGTGGCGTTTTTCGTCGATTCGTTCAATTTCCCCTATCTTTCGCCCGAGTCTGTCTGGCGCGCCAAGCTGACCGACCTCCTGCTGCCCTTGGTGCTCGGCGGCTCGTTTCTGTTTTTCCTGATGTGGAAGATCCGCCAACTGGCGATAGCCCAGCGCGACCTCAGCGTCATTGCCGCGACGGACAGCCTGACGGCGGTGCTGAACCGCGGCGCCTTCTCGATGCTGGTCGAGGCCTATCTCGAACAAACCCGCAAGCAGGAAGAGACCCGTACCGGCGCGCTGCTGATCATCGATGCCGACCACTTCAAGTCGATCAACGACCGCCTCGGCCATGATTGTGGCGACCAGGCGCTCAAACTGATCGCGCAGGCGATCAAGGGCCAACTGCGTGGCACCGATATCGTCGGCCGGATCGGCGGCGAGGAGTTCGGCGTGTTCCTTCCCGGCGTCGACCCCTCGCAATCCTGGCTGGTTGCCGAAGGCATCCGCCGACGGATACGCGAAATGGACTTTTCGCCCGATGGCCGGTCCTGTCCGCTTTCCGTCAGCATCGGCGGCACCAGCTTCAGCGGGCCGACGACCTACGAGGCAATATTCTCCGCCGCCGACAGACGGCTTTATGCCGCCAAGTCGAATGGACGCGATCAGGTCAGCTTCGATCCGGCGGAAGCCGCTCTAGCGTCTCCGCTCAGCGCCGCCACCGTTCATTGAAAGCAGCCTCGCAGCCGGGCTGGCACCGACCGCTTCCTTGACGCATACCTGTCTGTGTGCTTCCTCCGCGCAAGTGATGTATGGAGCATCGCCAGAAACAGTCCTGCTTTCTCGAGTCCCTCGATCGTGCGGTCCGCGGGCACGGCACGGCCCGCGGATGCAGGGAATTGAATGGCCAAACGCCCGGGCCCGATAAGCACCGCGATCATGATCCACTTATTCAACGGCTTTCAGAACCCGTTTGGCGGCAGTGAGCGCGAAACCCTGGAGTTGTATCGGCTGTTGAGCGCCGATTCGCAGGTGCGCCTCTGGGCAACCTCGTCGCGCGTATCCGAAGACCTGATGCAGGAATTTCCGATACGCCGCGTCTCGCCGGCAACACGCAATGTGCCGGCTGGCGGCACCTATGTCTTTCTCGGTGCGCACTGGCGCAACAAGACGTGGCCTTATCTGATCCCGCCACCGCGCCGGTTGATCTATGTCTTCAACACCTTTCATCCCAAGATCATCGCGCTGACGACACGCAGACCGCGCCTGCTGGGTTGGCCCGGTGCCGAACTGGTGCTGATCTCCGACTTTCAGAAGCGCATGCTGCGGGTTGAGGGCGTCGTGCATCCGTCACCCATCGATATCGAGCGCTTCTCGCCACGGCAGGCAAGGCCAAACGGTCCGTTCACGGTGGGGCGGCTGAGCCGCGATACGGCGGACAAGCATCATCCTGACGATGTGGCGCTCTATGAGGCATTGCTGGCCGACGGCGATGCGGTGCGGATTCAGGGCGGCATGCCGCTCAAGGACAGGCTCGCGCCGCATACGCAACTCGAGCTCCTGCCGCAGGGTGAATTTGCCGCCGAACAGTTTTTGCCGACGCTCGACGTCTTCTATTATCGCACCGGCTTGCATGTGGAGACGTTCGGCCGTGTGGTGTTCGAGGCGATGGCCTGCGGCCTGCCGGTCGTTTGCCATTCGCATGGTGGCTACGCCGATCATATCAGGCATGGCGAAAACGGTTTCCTGTTCGAAACGACGCAACAGGCAGCACGGATCCTGGCCGAGCTTAGAGCCGACCCGGCACTGCGGTCGGCCGTCGGTCAGAAGGCGCGGCAAACCGTCGAGCAGCTGTTTTCGCCACAGGCGGTGCAACGGCGGTCGGACTTCTATCGGCGTTAGCGGCGCCACGCCGTCCGGCTTTCCAAACACCCTCGGCCAGCAATCCACGTACCCCGTTTGGCATCGATGCCGACATCGCGCTAAAGCTGGCATCACGTGAATCGCGGGGCGGCCGGCATCGGCGCGCGGACAGATCGAGCAGGGCTTCTACCGATGACATTGACCGGCGCCGCGGCACTGCTGATCCTGATCTTGACTTATGCCGGCGTCGCAATCGGCCGCATACCTGGCTTGCGGCTCGACCGGGCAGGCATCGCGCTGCTTGGCGGCGCGGCGATGATCGCCATCGGCGCGCTCAGCATGGAGGATGCCTACCGGGCCATAAATTTCGACACCATCACGCTTCTGCTCGGCATGATGATAGTCGTGGCGCATCTGAAGGTGTCGGGTGCCTTTCGCGGTCTTGGCGCCATCGCCATCGAGCACGCACATGCACCGTTCATGCTGCTGGTGATGGTGACGCTCCTCACCGGCGTGCTGTCGGCCTTCCTGGTCAACGACGCCATCTGCCTGGTCATGGCGCCGATCGTCGTCCACGTTACCCGCGTCATCAACCGCAATCCGATCCCTTATCTGATCGCCACCGCCACCGCTTCGAACTGCGGCAGCGTCGCCACCATCACGGGCAATCCGCAGAACATGGTCATCGGCGCGCTGTCGGGCATTTCCTATCCCGCCTTTTCGGCGGCGCTCGCCCCGGTCGCCTTGTTCGGCCTTGTCGCGGTGATCGCCATCGTGCGCATCGTCTACCGCGCCGAATTCACCCGCAACGGCGAACTGACGCCACACATTTCGCGCGGCCGCATGCATCGCGGCCAGGTGCTGAAGGCGGTGGTAGTCTGCATCGGGCTGGCGATCGCCTTCTTCGCCGGTGTTCCCGTAGCCAAGGCGGCGCTCATCGGCGGCGCCATTCTGCTGCTGACCCGCGCCATCAAGCCATCGCGCATCTACCGCGAGATCGACGGACCGCTGCTGTTCATGTTCGCGGGCCTGTTCGTGGTGGTTGCCGGCGCGGAAAAGACGCTGCTGACACCTGACATGATCGCCTCGGCCAAGAACATCGGGCTCGACGATGTCTGGCGGCTGTCGGGTTTCACCGCCGTGTTGTCCAACATCATGAGCAATGTTCCGGCCGTGCTGGCGCTCAGGCCTTTCATACCCGGCCTGGAAAACCCCGAGCGCGCCTGGCTGGTCGTGGCCATGAGCTCGACGCTCGCCGGTAATTTCACGCTGCTCGGCTCGGTCGCCAATCTGATCGTCGCCGAGCAGTCCAAGGCCGCAGGCACGCCGTTGTCTTTCGGCGCCTTCTTCAAGGTCGGCCTGCCGCTGACGTTGATCACGCTGTTGGCCGGTACGGGGTGGCTGGCGTTCGGCGGATAGCCCTAGGCCTGGCTGCCCGACATTCGCGCCCTGACCAGCGTGGCCGCGGCTCGTCCGGCTGCGTCGACGTAGTCGGGGTTGCGATGGATGAGCATGATCGAAAAGCAGCCATCCATCAGCAGCACGATCTCGCGCGCCAGCGCCTGCGGCCCCTCGATATGGTGGCCGGACAATTCTGCCGCCAGCCATGTCTCGAAATTGCTTTTGTGCCGCGCCCCGACCTTGACCGCCGGGTGCCCTGGCATCGAGGCAAGCTCCGCAGCGGTGCGCAGGAAGCCGCATCCCTTCCATTTCGGATGGCGCGTGGCCCGGGCCAGGTTGGCAAAAATGGCTTCGACCTTGCTGTCCACGCCACCTTGCTCAGCCTCGAACCAGCCGGCCATCCGTTTCAGATTGGGCTGATCGCGGCCGTCGAGATAGGCTGCGATGAGGTCGTCCTTGCTCTTGAAGTGGTAATAGAGCGTCCGCTTCGTAAGACCCGCTTCCTCAGCGACGGCATCGACGCTGACACGGCCGATCCCCTCCGCGTAAAACAATCTGGTTGCTGCGTCGACAATGCGCTTGCGGGTAGGACTTTGTGCTTCGGGCATGGGTCTAAGTATACCGCCTAGTGAATATACACAAGCCGCGAATGGCGTAACCTCCCATCTCGTCACCATGCTGGAGGAAGCCATGACCGATCTTGTCCTGAACGAAAACAGGGAAGGCATTGCCGTCCTTTCTCTCAACCGCCCGGAAAAGCTGAACGCGTTGAACTATGCGCTGATCGATCGCCTGCTCGCGACACTCGACGACATTGAAGTCGACGACCGCATCCGCGCGGTCATTCTGACCGGGGCCGGCGAGCGGGCCTTCTCGGCGGGCGCCGACATAGAGGAGTTCTCGGCCAGCGTGGCGCTGGGCGCCGAGATAGCGCTGCGAGACTTCGTCATGCGGGGACAGCGGCTGACGGCGAGGCTGGAAGCCTTTCGCAAGCCTGTCATCGCAGCCGTCAACGGCCTCGCCTTCGGCGGCGGCTGCGAAATCACGGAAGCCGTGCCGCTTGCAATTGCCAGCGACCGCGCGCTGTTCGCCAAGCCGGAGATCACTCTGGCAATGCCGCCGACTTTCGGCGGAACGCAGCGCCTGCCCAGGCTCGCAGGGCGCAAGCGCGCGCTCGAACTGCTTTTGACCGGCGACTGGTTCCCGCCACAGCGGGCTCTTGACCTTGGCCTCGTCAATCAGGTGGTGCCGCACGACGATCTGATGCCGGCTGCGTTCAATCTGGCCAGGCGTGTCCTTCGGCACTCCGGACTGGCGGTCGCGGGCATCCTTACGGCGGTGACGAGAGGGCTCAATCTGAGCATCGCCGAAGGCTTGCTGGTCGAGGCCGAGCAGTTCGCCCGTATGGCCCCGACAGCCGATTTGCGCGAGGCGCTAGATGCCTGGATCAGCAGGCACAGGCCCGGACACGACGGATCGTGGACGCATGTCGCGAGACCCGATGAGGCAAGACGGGCCTCCTCGGCCTTGGATCACGGCGCCACCAGCAAGCGTCCCTTCATGTTGGGGTGGAAGCGGCAGAAATAGTCGACCGTTTGCGACGTCTTCAGCGTCATGCTTGCCGACTTCTTCGGCGGGATTACCACCTCCCAGCCGCCCTTCACGGTGGCCGTGTGGGCGATCACGTCCTTGTTCACCCACTCGATCGTGTCGCCGACCTTGGCATCGACGCTGGCCGGCGAAAAAACGAGCTTGTCGACGGTGACCTGGATGGTTGCCGCCGCTGCCGGCGCTGTAGATACCAACGCCAGCACGACCAGCCGCGCCAGATGATCCAAGGCGCCCGCTTTCATTTCAGCATGCCGGCGACGTGTTCGGCATGCTGCTCATGGCCTTGGAAGATCTTAAGACCGGTCTCGAGCAGGCTCTTCAGCTCGGCATTGCTGGCCGAGGGAATGAGCAGGGTTTCGAGCGCGCCATTGACCTGTTTGTGATAGGCGACCTCGTTTTCGATATAGGCCTTGTCGAAGGCCGCGCCTTTCAGCTTGGCGAGCTTGGCACGTTCCTCCTTCGCCGCCTTCGTCAGCGCCTGGCTGGTGGCGTTGTCCTCGGGCTTCACCTTGAGCTTCTTGACGAGATCGAGCGCCTGCTTGTTCACCGCTTCATGGTCGCGCTCCATGTCCTTGGCGAAATCGACGACCTCCTTGCTTTTTGACTTCTTGATCGCCTGCTTGGCCGCCTCGATGTCGAGGACGCCTGCCGTATAGGCGATATGGGCGATCTGCGGGTCGGTCGGCTTGTCGGCGGCTTTCGAGACCGGGGCAGCGCCGACGAGAAGCAGGGCTGCAAGGGCAACGGTATATCGGGTGAACATGGCATCCTCCTTGGCCCGGCCTCGCGGAGGCGCCGGGCTCGAATTTGCAGTTGACGCTCATTGGATGCGGGGCGGAGAGAAACGTTCCCGGAAAATCGGGACGGCATCATTCAAAACCCAGCCGTCCCATCACCGCCTGGGTCAGTCGATCGCAGCGCCGACCCGCGAAGGGGAAGGCATCCAGCAGCACAGGGCCGATTTCATCGTCCAGCGCCTTGCGCAACAGGGCGCGCGCCCGATGCAGTCTCGTCTTGACGGTTTCTGGCCGCACGCCGAGCAAATCGGCGGTTTCCTCCATGCTCAGGCCCTCGATGACGCGGGCGACGAAGACCATGCGGTAGATGTCGGGCAGGCTGTCGGTCGCCCGTTCGACAAGTGCGAGAATCTGCCGCTGCGCCATCGTCCGCTCCGGATCGTCGTTGGATTTGAGGGGAAACCTGATTATCCGCGCTTCCGGATCGGCAGGCATCTCCACCGTGCGACGTCTCTTGCGCAGGCGGCCGAGCGCTTCGTTGATGACGATGCGCGACAGCCAGGTGGCGAGCGTGGATTGGCCGCGAAACGCCGCCAGGCTGGCGAAGGCGTTGACATAGGCCTCCTGGACGACGTCCTCGGCTTCGGCGTCGTTGCGCAGAATGCCGCGCGCGATGCGGTAGAGCCGCTGGTTGTGTACCTTCATGATGACGCGAAAAGCATCCGGCTCGCGCGCCAGCGCGCGGTGGACAAGCAGCATGTCGCCGGAAGGCCTTTCGGCAATCGCCGGCACCGTGGCGGGCATTGGCTGCTTGCTCATCGCGACCGGATCTCCTCGTGCAAATGCTGCGCATTGGATGCGCCTGCCGGCAAAAGGTTCCCGGACCAGAGGGATCCGGGTTCGGTATTCTAGGCTGCCGCCAATCCCTTGTCTGCCCTCTGCACGCGTGCGGCCGCCGCCAAGAGGTCGGTCTGCGTGATCAGGCCGAGAATATGCCGCTCGCCGTCGACGATGACCACGGCATGGCTGCGCCCGTCGGTCAGCACCGGGAGCAAGCTCATCGCCGGTGTCTCGGGCCAGGCGGTGCCGGCTTTTGCCATGACGCTCTTCACTGTGTCGGTGGCTTTCGTCAGCTCGCGCAGGCCAACGGCGCCAACCAGCCGGGCATCCGCGTCGACCACGGGCAAGGTACGGATATTATGATCGAGCAGTTGCTGGCGCGCCTCGTCGGCGGTGGCTTGCTCGGACACCGAAACCACGTCGCGCGACATGATGTCCTCGCACAGCAGCGTGCGGTGTGAGCGCACCATGGCCTGCAGTTCGACTTGTCTCAGCAACCGTTCGAGGTCGTCGCGGTCGATGTCGAAGGTCTCGTCAAGTGTGGTCAGCGCCGCGTCGATATCCTCGGGCCGGAAGCCGACGCGCTGCTGAGCCGGCGCATCGGCGGTGCCGTGGCTGTTGGCGGCTGGTGTCGCGACATGCGGGTAATTGCGCCGCGCCAGCTTGTGGAAAAGGAAGCCCAGCGCCACCAGGATGGTCGAATTCAAGGCCACCGGCACGAACGGGAACAGGAAGCCCGCGCTGATGACGGCCGGGCCGCCGAGCACCGCCGTCAGCGCGGCGGCACCGCCTGGCGGATGCAGGCAGCGCGTGAACGACATCGCGGCGATGGCGAGCGCCACCGCGAGCCCCGAGGCCATCACCGGATCATGGATGAAATGTGCCACGGTCACCCCGACCAGCGCCGATATGGAATTGCCGCCGATGATGGACCAGGGTTGCGCCAACGGGCTGGCCGGTACGGCGAACAGAAGCACTGCGGATGCGCCCATCGGCGCCACCAGCAGGGCCACATGCGGGCCGCCGCCCATCGCCAGCCCGCTGATCGCGCCCGTCAGCGCGATGCCGATCGTAGCGCCGATACACGCCAGGATGCGTTCACGCAGCGTGGCGCCGGCGAGGATGGGGACAAAAAGACGAAAGGCCATTGGAGAACTTTGCGAGGACTGGATCTGTCGAGATGAGCGGCACGCATGCAGGCGAATTCGCCGATTTGAAAGTCAAACAAATCCGTAAAGTCATGATGTAAGAGAATAATATTGCGCACCGGCCTTCGCCGGAGTGCTGGCAGCGCCTCGCGTTTTGTCATCAGCGACAAGGGCTTGCGGCCCCTTTGCTGACTTTGTTTGAGGTCAGCCCGCGCGCGCCGCTGCCGCAAGCCCGCTCCGAATGTCGGCTTTCAAGTCGTCGACATCCTCTAGGCCGATCTGCAGTCGTATCAGTGGACCTTCATAAGGGCCTTTCGCAACGACGCGGTCGCCAAGCCAGACCGGCACCGCGAGGCTCTCATAGCCTCCCCAGGAGTAGCCGAGACCGAAGATCCGCAGTGCGTCGAGGAAAGCGTGCTGCTCGTGCTGGCCACCACCGGCCAGCACGATGGAAAAGATGCCGCTCGAACCGCGGAAGTCGCGCTTCCAAAGATCGTGGTCCGGATGGCTTGGAAGGGCAGGGTGGAGCACGCGCGCCACGCCTTCTTCGCCTTCGAGCCACGAGGCGATGGCTAGCGCGCTGCGCTGGTGACGGTCGAGCCGAACACCCATCGTGCGCAGGCCGCGCAGCACTTGGTATACGTCGTCAGGTCCAGCACAGCAGCCAAGCGTGCAAAAGCTCTCGTAGAGCTGCCCCCAGCAGGCCTCATTGGCCGAGACCGTGCCGAGCAGCACGTCCGAATGGCCTGCAGGATATTTCGTCGCCGCATGGATCGAGATGTCCACGCCATGGTCTAGCGGCCGGAAATAGAGCGGCGTCGCCCATGTATTGTCCATCATCACGATGGCGCCGGCCGCATGCGCCGCCTTGGCGATCGCCGGGATGTCCTGCACCTCGAACGTGTTGGAGGCCGGCGATTCGGTGAACACCACTTTGGTGTTCGGCTTGAGCAACGTCGCGATGCCGGCGCCGATATTGGGAGCATAATATTCGACCTCGACGCCGAGCCGTTTCAGCATCGTGTCGGCGAAGTTTCTCGTGGGATGATAGACGGAATCGACGATCAGCAGATGATCGCCCGCCGATACGAAGGCCAGCAGCGGCACGGTCACAGCCGCAAGGCCCGACGGCACCGCGATCGTGCCGGCCGAGCCTTCCAGCGCGTCAATGGCATGCGCAAGAGCGTCCGTCGTCGGTGTGCCACGCGTGCCGTAAGTGTACTTCTGGCTGCGTGCGGCCATCACGGAGGCATTTGGGAACAGCACGGTCGAGGCATGCACGACCGGCGGGTTGACGAAGCCGAAATAGTCATGCGGGTTGTTACCCGAATGGGCGAGCCGCGTGTTGATGCCCATCGTGCCGGAACCCTGCTCGCTGCCGTCTTTCGCCATTCTTGGTCGCCTTGTTAGACAAGGCGCTAGCCATAATGCGGCGTCGTGGACCGTGCAACAGCCCACCGTTCGCCAGGAATGGACTTCGAATATGCCAATTCCTGGGCCCGAAGACAGCCCGCGATCTGATCCGGAATGGACCAACGACGCGCGGCGGCGCCCTGTCGAAAGCTTGCTCGCCAGCTGGTGAACCTATTGTAGCCGGCTGTGAAAGGTATATGATAAATTTCTAATGATAATCGCCGGATGCTTCGATCAGATGCTGCCGGATGGTTCTTGCCGGCTACCTCCTGGTCCCGATCCGGGCATCCCGCTCCAGCGAGCGGAAAGGGGAGGAATGTCATGCCTGACGTCAAATGGACGATGAAGGCGCGCGAATTCATCAACTGCAATTGTGCCTATGGCTGCCCATGCCAGTTCAATGCCATGCCGACATACGGATTCTGCCAAGCCGTCGCCGGCATGGAAATCGAGACCGGCCATCATGGCGACACCAAGCTCGACGGGCTGCGCTTCGTCGGCATCTTCAGCTGGCCCGGCGCGATACACCAGGGCAGGGGGGAGGCCGCGGTGGTCATCGACGAGAGGGCCAGCGAAGCCCAGCGTGAAGCCCTTCTCCGCATACTGGGCGGTCAGGACACCGAACCGGGCGCGACAATATTCCAGGTCTTTTCGACCACCTTGGAGAAGTTCCACGATCCGATCTTCGCCGCGATCGATTTCGAGGTCGACGTCGATGGCCGAACGGGCCGGCTGCACGTCAAGGGCGTAACCGACGGCCGTGGTGAGCCGATCAAGAACCCGGTCACCGGCGCCGAGCATCGGGCGCGCATCGACCTGCCGCACGGCTTCGAATACGCCATCGCCGAGGTCGGGCGCGGCTGGACCAAGACGACGAGCCCGATCAAATTCGAGGTGGCGGACACGCATAGCCATTTCGCCAACCTGCATCTCACGCAGAGCGGCATCGTGCATTGATCTGATCCGATGGGCGACACGGCTCTCGAGGCGGTGCTGCGGCGCGACCGCGCGGTCGTGACGGCCGCGCTCGCCGTAATTGCCGTGTTCGCCTGGGCCTATGTTCTTTGGCTCGCCGCCGACATGGCCATGCCTGGTAGCCCCATGTCGGGCGGCGAGGCAGGCGACATGGCCGGGATGGACATGGCCGGGATGGACATGGCCGGGATGGACATGGCGAGCATGGATATGGGCGCTGCCGTGGCGCCGGGTTTCCGGGCCTGGGCATCGGTCGATTTCGTCTTCACCTTCACGATGTGGGCCGTGATGATGGTCGGCATGATGACGCCGTCGGTCGCGCCGATGTTGCTGCTCTATGCCGGCGTCGCCCGCAAGGCGCTGGCGGACAGCCGGCCTATCGCTTCGACGGCATGGTTTTTTACCGGCTATCTCGTCGTCTGGGTCGCCTTCAGCATCGTGGCGACGGGTGCGCAATGGCTGCTCGCCCGTTTCGGGATGCTCGATCCCTTGATGGCGGCGCACAGCGCGGTCCTCGGCGGTATCATCCTGATCGCCGCCGGCCTCTACCAGTGGACGCCGATCAAGGGCGTGTGCCTGCGCCAATGCCAGGCGCCGGTCGCGTTCCTGGCGAGCCATGGCGGATTCCGCACCACCGCGCCCGGCGCACTTCGGCTTGGCATGGATCACGGCGCCTATTGTCTCGGCTGCTGCTGGGCGCTGATGACCCTGCTGTTCGTCGGCGGTGTCATGAACGTGCTGTGGATCGCCGGCATCGCCGTCCTTGTTCTTCTGGAGAAGGTGGTTCCGGCCGGGCAATTGATCCCGCGCATCTCCGGTGCATTGATGGTTGCGGTCGGCATCTGGCTGGGCTTTCCCGCGCTTTGAGACCGCGCGCCACTTTGTCCACAAGCAATATCGACCGGCAATCATGGGGTAATCGTCGGCCGAAAGTATTCCGTTACGTCAACGTATTTCGTGCCGGGGGCAGTAACGCCGAGGTATTGCCCGGAACGGATTCTACAGCGCCGGCTCACATCTGCGTCAAATGAGCTTCGCCGATTCAAGTCGCGCTTCTGACCAGATCGCGTGCACGTTTGTCTGCAATTTAGCCATTTCAGGCAATCGATTTTCAAACCCGGTCGGATTCGGTCATTTTCCTTGACCTCACGGGAATTATCGCCTTCGATGCTGTTCGTGAATGGAAAGGCGGCGCGTCGGTTTGCGATGCGGGGTTTCGGGAATGGGACGGGATGGGAGCTGCGTTCACAAGGGAAAAAAGATCAGGGTTTGCCTGAAAAAACAGAAAAGGGTCTGTGGGTTATGAAACACATTGCTATCGGCATTCTTGGCGCCGCCACGCTCGGATTGATGGCGTCGGCCGCGTCGGCGGGCACGCTTGACACCGTCAAGGCGAAGGGCTTCATCCAGTGCGGCGTCTCGACCGGTCTGGCCGGCTTCTCCGCGCCGGACGACAAGGGTGACTGGCAGGGCATCGACGCCGATTTCTGTCGCGCGGTTGCCGCCGCCGTCTTCGGTGATGGCACCAAGGTCAAGTTCACGCCGCTCAGCGCCAAGGAACGCTTCACCGCGCTGCAGTCCGGCGAGGTCGACATCCTCTCGCGCAACACCACTTGGACGATCAACCGCGATACCGCGCTCGGCCTGAATTTCATCGGCACGACCTACTATGACGGTCAGGGCTTCATGATCAACGCCAAGAAGCTGCCCGGCGTCAATTCGGCGCTGCAGCTTTCGGGCGCCGCCGTCTGCGTGCAGAGCGGCACGACCACCGAGCTCAACCTCGCCGACTACTTCAAGGCGAACAAGATGGAGTACAATCCGGTCGTCTTCGAGAAGCTCGAAGAGGTCAATGCCGCTTATGATGCCGGCCGCTGCGACGTCTACACCACCGACCAGTCGGGCCTTTACGGCATTCGCTTGACGCTCGGCTCGCCGGCCGATCACGTCGTGCTGCCCGAGATCATCTCGAAAGAGCCGCTCGGACCTGCCGTTCGCCAGGGCGACGACCAGTGGTACCACATCGTCAAGTGGACCTATTTCGCTCTGCTCGACGCCGAGGAGCTCGGCATCACCAAGGCCAATGTCGACGAGATGAAAAACTCCGCCAGCCCGGAGATCAAGCGTGTGCTCGGCCAGGAAGCAGACACCAAGATCGGCACCGACCTTGGCGTCTCCAACGACTGGGTCGTCAACATCGTCAAGGCCACCGGCAATTACGGCGAAATGTTCGACCGCAATGTCGGCTCGGGCAGCCCGCTCAAGATTGCCCGTGGCATCAATGCGCTATGGACCAAGGGCGGCCTGCAATACGCGCCGCCGATCCGCTGATCGAAACGTGATCCGGAAGGCAGGCTCCTGCCTTCCGGTTTCTCTTTCACAGGGGACGTGACATGGCATCGCAGGAAATCCTACGCGAGGAGCCGAGCCGCGGCTCCTTCGTCAATGACCCGAGAATTCGCGGTCTCTTCTTTCAGACGCTGGTCGTCATCGTTCTGTTCGGCTCCATCTGGTGGATCGTGCAGAACGTCATCGACAATCTGCAGCGCCTGCACATCGCCTCCGGCTTCGGCTTCCTCAAGGGGCGCGCCGGCTTCGACATCTCGGACACGCCGATCGCCTATACGTCGGACTCGACCTATGGCCGCGCCATTGTCGTCGGCCTGATCAACACCATCATCGTTGCCGTCGCCGGCATCATCACCGCCACCATCATCGGCTTCGTCATCGGCATCGGCCGGCTGTCGCAGAACTGGCTGGTCCAGAAGATCTGCACGGTCTATGTCGAGATCTTCCGCAACATCCCGCCGCTGCTGGTCATCTTCTTCTGGTATTCCGGCGTGCTCGCCGTGCTGCCGGCGCCGCGCGATTCCTATCATCTCCCCTTCGGCTCCTTCCTCAACCAGCGCGGCTTCTATTTTCCGCGCCCGGTCTGGGGCGACGGCTCCTGGCTGATCCTGGTCGCCCTTGTCGTGGGCATCGCGATGTCGTGGTTCGTCGCCCGCAGGGCGCGTCAGCGGCAGATGGCGACGGGCCAGCAATTTCCGGTGTTCTGGACCTCCGCCGCGCTGATCGTCGGCCTGCCGCTGCTGGCTTACGTGCTGAGCGGCTTTCCGCTGAGCTTTGATTTGCCCAAGCAGTCGACCTTCAATCTGACCGGCGGCTTCCAGGTCAAACCGGAATTCCTTTCGCTCTATCTGGCGCTGTCCTGCTACACGGCGGCGTTCATAGCCGAAATCGTGCGAGCCGGCATCAGGGGCGTCAGCAAGGGCCAGACCGAGGCGGCGGCCGCACTTGGGCTGCGATCCGGTTCGATCCTGCGGCTGGTAGTGGTGCCGCAGGCCATGCGCATCGTCATCCCGCCGCTGACCAGCCAGTATCTCAACCTGACCAAGAACTCCTCGCTGGCGATCGCCATCGGTTATCCCGACCTGACGGCAACGGCCGGCACCGTTCTGAACCAGACCGGACAAGCGGTCGAGGGCGTGCTGATCATGATGATCGCCTATCTCATACTCAGCCTGGTGACCTCGGCCGTGATGAACGTGGTCAACGCCAGGATGGCGCTGGTGGAGAGGTAGGACCATGCAGGAACACGATCTGTCCTGGGTGCGCACCGAAATGGCGCTGGCGCAGCCCGCGCCGGCGAGCGTCAGCGGCCCCATCGCCTGGGTGCGCAAGAACCTGATCGGCTCGGTCGGCGACACCATCCTCACCATCCTCGGCATCGTCATCGTCGCCTGGGTTCTGCCGCAGGTCATCAACTGGGCGTTCATCAACGCACAGTGGACCGGACCGGACCGCACGGTCTGCGCCACCGTCGCGCAAGGCGGCATTCAGCCCGACGGCTGGAGCGGAGCCTGCTGGGCTTTCGTCAATGCCAAGTTCGGCCAGTTCATGTTCGGCACCTATCCGGTCGAGGAGCGCTGGCGGCCGATCCTGGTCGCCATCCTGTTCGTGGCGCTGCTGGTGCCGATGCTGATGCCGCGTGTGCCGCGCAAGGGGCTGAACGCGATCCTGCTTTTCCTGGTGCTGCCGATCGTTTCCTTCTTCCTGCTGGTCGGCGGCGTATTCGGCCTGCCGCATGTCGAAACCTCGCGCTGGGGCGGGCTGCTGATCACGCTGAGCCTGTCCTTCGTCGGCATCGCCGTATCGCTGCCGCTGGGCACCGTGTTGGCGCTCGGGCGGCGCTCGAAGATGCCGATCGTCAAGATGCTGTGCATTATCTTCATCGAAGCCGTGCGCGGCATACCGCTGATCACCGTCCTGTTTTTCGTCAGCGTCATGCTGCCGCTGTTCCTGCCGGCCGGCGTCAGCTTCGATAAGTATCTGAGGGCCCTGATCGGCGTGTCGCTGTTTGCCGCGGCCTATATGGCCGAAGTGGTTCGCGGCGGCCTGCAGGCGATCCCCAAGGGCCAGTATGAAGGCGCCGATTCGCTCGGTCTCGGCTACTGGCAGAAGATGAGCTTGATCGTGTTGCCGCAGGCGCTGAAGCTGGTCATACCCGGCATCGTCAACACCTTCATCGGCATGTTCAAGGACACCAGCCTAGTCCTCATCATCTCGATGTTCGACCTGCTCGGCATCGTCAAGCAGAACTTCTCCGACGCCAACTGGGCTACGGCGCAGACCGCGAAATCCGGTCTTGTGTTCGCCGCCTTCGTCTTCTGGCTGTTCTGCTTCGGCATGTCGCGCTATTCAATGTACACGGAACGCCGGCTCGACACCGGCTACAAACGCTAAACAAAAGAACAAGGGGACCCCAGCCATGGCCACTGAAAATGCCGTCAGCGCGGAAGAGATCAAGGTCAACGCGGCCAAGATGCATATCTCTGACACCGATGTCGCCATCGACATCATCGCCATGCATAAATGGTACGGCGAGTTCCATGTGCTGAAGGACATCAATCTGAAGGTGATGCGCGGCGAGCGTATCGTCATTTGCGGACCGTCCGGGTCGGGCAAGTCGACCATGATCCGCTGCATCAACCGGCTGGAAGAGCACCAGAAGGGCAAGATCATCGTCGATGGCAAGGAACTCACCAACGATCTGAAGAAGATCGACGAGGTGCGCCGCGAGGTCGGCATGGTGTTTCAGCACTTCAATCTGTTCCCGCACCTGACCATCCTGGAGAACTGCACGCTGGCGCCGATCTGGGTGCGCAAGACGCCGAAGAAGCAGGCCGAGGAGATCGCCATGCATTTCCTCAAGCGCGTCAAGATCCCGGAGCAGGCCAACAAATATCCGGGCCAGCTCTCCGGCGGCCAGCAGCAGCGCGTGGCGATCGCGCGTTCGCTGTGCATGAACCCGCGCATCATGCTGTTCGACGAGCCGACCTCGGCGCTTGATCCCGAAATGATCAAGGAAGTGCTGGAGACGATGGTGGGCCTTGCCGAGGAAGGCATGACCATGCTGTGCGTCACCCACGAGATGGGCTTTGCGCGGAAAGTCGCCAACCGGGTGATCTTCATGGATCAGGGCCAGATCGTCGAACAGAACACGCCGGCCGAGTTCTTCGACCATCCGCGCCATGAGCGCACGAAGCTGTTCCTGTCGCAGATCCTGCACTGAGCGGACTGACGCCAACTCGAGAAAGCCCGGTCGCGCCGCGGCCGGGCTTTCTTGCCTCTGGCCGATCGGATAATGATCTTCTTGATTGAGCCGCGAATGGGCACGCGAAGCCGCGCCGATGAGACTCCTGCGTTTCCTGGCCATGCTGGTTGCAGCACTGGTGCTCGCCGTGTCGCTCGGCACGCTGGTGCCGCGCCCGCTCTGGCCGGCAGCCGCAGCGGGCGAGGGCATCATGCACATATTGGTGCTGAAAAATCCGATCCACACCGACATCGCCATTCCGGTGGATGACGAGGTGCGCCGGCGCTTCCATTTTCTGGCCGATGCCGGCCTGCCTTCGGACGCGCCCGATGTGCGCTACCTCGTCTTCGGCTGGGGCGGGCGCGCCTTCTACCTGGAAACGCCGACATGGTCGCAATTGAAGGCGCTGCCCGCATTCAAGGCTTTGACGCTCGATGCGTCGGTGATGCATGTCGACGTCGCCGGCAATATTCCCGAGCCGCACCCCGATGTCGCAGGCTTCGACGTGGGCGAAGACCGTTTTGCCGCATTGCTCGATTTCATCGAAGCGAGCTTTCAGCAGGGGCCGAACGGCCCGATCGTCGTCGACAATGCCGGCTACTCCAATTTCGACCGCTTTTATGAGGCGAATGGCCATTTCAACGCGCTGATCGGTTGCAACACCTGGACGGCGGCTGCACTGCGCACTGCCGGCCTGCGCACCGGCTGGTGGAACCCGCTGCCGGTTTCGCTTGGGCTGTCCATGCGGCTGTATAATTAGCTTTGCCGCTGGCTCCTTTCACCGAGGGATGATCCGCTGCTGCTCCCACCCGTAAAGCCAGTCCAGATCGGCGGCGAGCTTCTCTCCCGGTCGCGCCGCCAGAAACAGATTGCGGGCCAACGCCACCGGGCCATGGGCATGCCAGGCAAGCCGGTTGAGCGCGCCGCGACGGATGACCTTGGCGATGCGCGACCGCCGCAGGTTCTCCCAGATGATGAGGCTTTGCGTCAGGTCGCCGGGGATGTCGGCGACGAGGTTGGCCAGCGTCGCGGCGTCCTCGATCGCCATGGCAGCACCTTGCGCCGCGAACGGCGTCATCGCGTGCGCGGCGTCGCCGATCAGCGCGATGCCTTCCGGCACAGTCCAGCGTCGCTGCTCGACCGTGTGGATGGGGAAGGCGGTCCACGGGCCAGCGAATTCCACTAATTGCGCCAGCGCCGGCGCGGTGCGGCGCATGGCGCCCGAAAGGATGGCGGGGTCGGCACTGCGTGACCACCCCTCGGCGATGCGCTCGCCCCGGGTGAAGGCGGCAAGGTTGAAGGCGCTACCCCTGCTGACGGGGTAGGCGACCATGTGGAATCCCGGGTGCAGGAAGGTGGTGACGCAGTCGGTGGCGCCGATCGCGGCGAAGGCTCGCCCCGCCTCGTTGTCCGCGCTCACCGTCGCCCGCCAGGCCAGTTCGCCGGAGAAATGGCTTTTCGCGAAGCCGGCTCCGCTGCCTGGACTGGCAAACCTCCGCACCGCTGACCAGACGCCATCGGCGCCGACCAGCAGAGATCCTTGGATATCGATGACCTTGCGGCCGACCCCGTCTGTCCTGGTGATAACGAGTGAACCGGAGGCCACGCTGCTGACATGCACACCGGTGGTGAGATCGATGTCGGGCAGTTGCGCAACGCGCCCCATCAGGGCGTCTTGCAGATCCGCCCGGTGCGCCAGGAGATAGGGCGCGCCCCAGCGTTCCTCGCCGGCTCCGCCAAGCGGCACGCGTGCCAGTTGGCGCAGGCTCGCGGCGTCCTTCAGCACCACGGCTTCCGGCCGGACGGCATTGGCAAGAAGCGTGTCGAGCACGCCAAGCTGGCGCAGTATGCGCGTCGCGTTAGGAGAGAGCTGGATGCCGGCGCCCGCCGCTTCGAGGCGCTGCGCCTGTTCGAACACCCTCACGGAATAGCCGCGTTCGGCAAAGGCAATCGCTGCTGTCAGCCCGGCGATGCCAGCCCCGGCGATCACGACTTGCCGGGACTGCGTCTCGCTCATGATCGGAAGGTCAGGCGGCCTGGTCGATGTAGAGACAGCCCGCCGGCAGCGTTTCGGTCGCCTTCAGCTTCGGCGAATAGCGATAGAGGGTCGAGCAGTAAGGGCAGACTTTCTCATTGTCGTCGCCCATGTCGAGAAAAACATGCGGATGGTCGAAAGGCGGGTTGGCGCCCGTGCACATGAATTCCTTGACCCCGATGTCGATCGCCGGGTGGCCCGCATCGTTCTGGAAATGGGGAATGGAACCGCCTGCCATCGTCGTCTCCTTAACGCAGTCGCTCTGCATCTGGATCATATCAAGTCTGTTTGCAAGTTCGATGAAATCAAACTGTCGCAAAAGCCTGTCAGAGAACTGTCGCAAAAGCCTGCCACAGGATAAGTTAAGCCGGTTAACCGGCCGAGGCGGGCGGAAGAGCAGGAATCATGAACGAACTGAAGCCGGTACAGAGCGAATTCAACAATGTCGCGGCAGCGAGCCCGGAAGGCAATCCGGACCGCTTCGTCAATCGCGAATTCTCCTGGCTGCAGTTCAATCGCCGCGTTCTCGAGGAATCGCTGAACACCCATCACCCGCTGCTGGAGCGCGTCCGCTTCCTGTCGATCTCGGCCGCCAATCTCGACGAATTCTTCATGGTGCGCGTCGCCGGCCTTGCCGGCCAGGTGCGCGAAGGCATCGTGCTGAAGAGCCCGGACGGACGCACTCCCGAACAGCAGCTCGAACAATTGCTGCGTGAGGTCGAGCGGCTGCAGGAGGACCAGCAGAAGAGCCTGTCGGCCCTCACGGTGCTGCTCAACAAGGAAGGCATCGAAACCATCACCCGCGACGCGCTGACCAAGGACGAGAAGGTCTGGCTGGAAGACCATTTCCAGGAGCAGGTGTTTCCCGTGCTGACCCCGCTCTCGATCGACCCGGCGCATCCGTTCCCGTTCATTCCCAATCTCGGCTTCTCGATGGCGTTGCAGCTTCGCCATCGCAAGAATGGCGAGGAGATGAGCGCGCTCTTGCGCCTGCCGGTGGCGCTGAAGCGCTTCATCCGCCTGCCGGACCGCAAGCACCATGTCCGCTTCATCCCTCTGGAGGAGGCGGTCGGCCTTTACATCGGCAAGCTCTTCCCCGGCTACGAGGTCAAGGGTTCCGGCACGTTCCGCATCATTCGTGACAGCGACATCGAGGTCGAAGAGGAATCGGAAGATCTCGTGCGTCTGTTCGAAACGGCGCTGAAGCGCCGCCGCCGCGGTTCGGTCATCCGAATCGAATTCGACAAGCTGATGCCCGGGGAATTGCGCGATTTTGTCGCCGGCGAGCTTGGCGTCTCGTCGAGCCGCATCAGTGTGCTCACCGGGCCGCTGGCGCTCAGTCAGATCTCCGAGATCGTCTCCGTTCCCCGCGACGACCTAAAATTCATCCCCTACAACCCACGTTTTCCCGAGCGTATCCGCGAGCATGGCGGCGACTGTTTCGCCGCCATTCGCGAGAAGGACATCGTCGTCCATCACCCCTATGAGTCGTTCGACGTGGTGGTGCAGTTCCTGCGCCAGGCAATGGCCGATCCCGAAGTGGTGGCGATCAAGCAGACGCTCTATCGCACCTCCAACGACAGCCCGATCGTGCGTGCTCTGGTTGATGCGGCCGAAGCCGGCAAGTCGGTGACGGCGCTTGTCGAGCTCAAGGCGCGTTTCGACGAGGAGGCCAACATCCGCTGGGCGCGCGATCTCGAACGTGCCGGCGTCCAGGTCGTGTTCGGGTTCCTCGAACTCAAGACCCACGCCAAGATGTCGCTGGTGGTGCGGCGCGAGGACGGCAAGCTGCGCAATTACGTCCATCTCGGCACCGGCAACTACCACCCGGTCACCGCGCGCATCTACACCGACCTGTCCTTCTTCACCACCGACCCGACGATCGCCCGCGATGTCGCCCAATTGTTCAATTTCATCACCGGCTATGCCGAGCCGACCGCCGAGATGCGGCTGGCGATCTCGCCGTTCACGCTGAGGAACCGCATCCTCCAGCACATTTCGGACGAGGTCACCCATGCGTTGGAGGGACGGCCGGCGCGTATCTGGATGAAGATGAACGCGCTCGTCGATCCCATCATCATCGATGCGCTCTACGATGCAAGCCGCGCCGGAGTGGAGATCGACCTCGTCGTGCGCGGCATCTGCTGCCTGCGGCCGCAGGTGCCGGGCCTGTCGGAAAACATCAGGGTCAAGTCGATCGTCGGCCGGTTCCTCGAGCACAGCCGCATCTACTGCTTCGGCAACGGCCACGGCCTCCCGTCGGACGAGGCGATCGTCTACATCTCCTCGGCCGACCTCATGCCGCGCAATCTCGACCGCCGCGTCGAGACCATGGTGCCGATCACCAATCCAACTGTGCATGAACAGATTCTGGGCCAGATCATGCTGGGCAACATCATGGACAATCAGCAAAGTTTCGACGTATTGGCTGATGGAACCTCCCGGCGCGTGGTGCTGGAGGAGGGCGAGGAACAGTTCAACGCGCAGGAATATTTCATGACCAATCCGAGCCTGTCGGGACGGGGTGACGCGCTGAAATCGCATGCGCCCAAGCGAATAGCCCAGTTCAAGCGCCGCAAGAAGAACGCCACCACCTGATGCTGTCCAATTCCCAGGGCCGGCTGCAGGACCGCCGACCGCTGTCCATCATCGACATCGGCTCCAATTCGATCCGTCTCGTCGTCTATGAGGGGCTGGCGCGCTCGCCGACCATGCTGTTCAACGAAAAGATGCTGGCCGGCCTCGGCCGCGGCATCGTGTCGACGGGGAAGCTAGACCCGGAGGGCGTGGCGCGCTCGATGGAGGAGTTTCGCCGTTTCCGCGCGCTCTCCGACCAGGCTGGCGCCGAACACATGTACGTGCTGGCAACCGCCGCCGCCCGCGAGGCGATCAACGGTCCTGATTTCATCCATCGTGCCGAGGATGTGCTCAACACCGAAATCCGTGTGCTCTCCGGCCGCCAGGAAGCGCATTATTCCGCGCTCGGCGTCATCTCCGGCTTCCACCCGGCCAACGGCATTGCCGGCGACCTTGGCGGCGGCAGCCTCGAACTCATAGACATTGATGGCGAGGCGATCGGCGACGGTATCACGCTGCCGCTCGGCGGCCTGCGCCTGCAGGACATGGCGAAGAACTCGCTCGTCCAGGCACAGAAGATCGCGCGCCAGGAACTGGCCCGGGCCAAGCTCTTGAAGGGCGGACAAGGCAGGACTTTCTACGCTGTTGGCGGCACTTGGCGAAACCTCGCCAGGCTGCATATGGAGATGAACAACTACCCGCTCGGCGTCATGCACCACTACGAAATATCGGCCGAAAGCGCTCAGAACTTCCTCAAGCAGGTGACCAGGGGCGAAGTCGAAAAGGTGAGGGGTATCGAGGGTGTCTCCAAGAACCGCCGCTCGCTGCTGCCCTATGGCGCTCTCGTGCTGCAGGAGATCATGACGGCGATGCAGCCGTCCAGGATCATCGTTTCGGCGCAAGGCGTGCGTGAGGGTTTCCTCTATTCGCTGCTCGATGCGGCCGAGCAGAAGGCCGATCCGCTGATCTCGGCCGCCGAGGAGCTTGCGCTTCTGCGCTCGCGTTCGGTCCATCACGCGCATGACCTGGTCGAATGGACCGGCAAGGCTTTCAAGGCGTTCGGCATCGACGAGACGGAAGACGAAGCGCGCTATCGCCATGCCGCCTGCCTGCTCGCCGATATCGGCTGGCGCGCTCATCCGGAATATCGCGGCAAGCAGTCGCTCAACATCATCGCGCATGCCTCGTTCATCGGTGTCGATCACCCCGGCCGCGCCTACCTAGCGCTGACCAACGCCTACCGTCATGATGGCGTCTTCAATGAATTGGTGGCGCCCGAAATCAAGGCGCTGGCGCCGCCGCGCCTGCTGGAGCGCGCCCGCGTGCTGGCAGCGATGATGCGCGTCGTCTATCTGCTGACGGCCGCCATGCCCGGCATCATGCCGAGGCTGAAATGGGAAAGCCGCCCGAACGGCGCGCTGGCGCTAGTACTACCGGCTTCGCTCTCCAACCTGTACGGCGAGCGCCCGGCCGGCCGGCTGGCGCAACTGGCGCGCATCACCAACCGGCGTCTGGTGCTGGCGGTCGAGGGCGGGCAGAGCGTGTCGGCGAAATAGTCAAGTCGCGTCGGCGCCGATGCCGAAGCCGCGACTGTCGGCCGACCATGCGCCGGCGCCGGCCATGGCAAGCGCCAGGAACCCACCCGATATCGCGATATCCTTCATCAGCATCTGCTGGTGCAGGAAGGCGAGCGTCGCATCCTCGGCGCCTTGGCCGTAATGGCCGATATAGCCGGCCGCGACGCAGAAGCCGGCCAGCAGGAGTGCCACGATCCGCGTCTGCAAACCAACGAGGATCAGCAGCCCCGCGATCAACTCGAAAAGGCCAGTGCCCCAGGCGGCGAGCGCCGGCAGCGGCATGCCGAGACTGGCGAAATAGCTGGTGGTGCCGGCAATGTTGGCGAGCGCCTGGAAGCCGGACGGCACGAACAGCACGGCAAACAACAGCCGTGAAACCAGAAGCAATGCACTGCGACCCATGGCTCCCTCCCTTGCCGGCACGGTCGCCGGCGCCGTTGCAATCTAATGCATGTTGCCCGGGAGTGTCCTAGGTTCCGGGACAATGACATGCATAAAATCACAAGCTTACAGCAGGGTGGGCGAATTGCCGCGACATGCTGTAGGCCTGTGATCCCATAACGAAAAAGCGGCGCGGAAAATTCCGCGCCGCTCATTTCAGGTCCTTGGAGGAAAACCTCAGCCGCGCTTGGCGTCGATCGAATATGCGCCGGCACCCGAAGAGGCCAGCAGCAGGAAACCGCCGGTGATGGCGACATTCTTGAGGAACTGGATCATCTGCATCTGGTCGGCCCAGCCGGTGTGGGCGACCAGCCCGGTCGCGATCGTGAAGATCGCGAGCACCCAGGCGGCGACCCTGGTCTGGAAACCGACGAGGACGGCAAGGCCGCCAAGCAGCTCGATCAATCCGACGATGACGGCCGTCGCCGTTGGTACCGGCAGGCCGAGGCCGCCGAAATAGGCGGCGGTGCCGGAAATGGCTGTGAGCTTGCCGAATCCGGAAAGCAGAAAAATGACCGCGAGCAGGATACGGCCGATGAGGATGGTGACGGAGCTGTTGGATGCGGTGCCGCTGCCGGCGAAGGAGGTGTTTGTGGACATGGTGGCTCTCCGAAAGAGGTTGATGCCCCATCAGATAGACCATGCCGACTGTTCACCAAAGCCGCCTGTCCGGCGACACATTGTTCACAGGGCATACGTTTCTGTGAGCCGGTAAAAAACGGAAATTCGTGTCAATCGATGCGCTGGAGTGAGGACATTCTCCCGCCGAAAAATGCCTTCACCCCGGATGCGTCATGTCCTGCGGCCGCACCAGGCGGTCATAGTCGGCCTCGCTGACCAGTCCGGTTGCCAACGCTTCCTCGCGCAACGTCGTGCCTTTCTTGTGCGCGGTCTTGGCGATCTTGGCGGCGTTGTCGTAGCCGATGGTGGGCGCAAGCGCAGTCACCAGCATCAGCGAACGGTCGAGCGCCGCCTTGATGTTGTCCTCTCGCGCCTCGATGCCGACGACGCAATTGTCGGTGAAGGAGACCGAAGCGTCGGCGAGCAACTGCACCGACTGCAGGAAATTGTAGGCCATTAGCGGATTGTAGACGTTGAGCTCGAAATGGCCCTGGCTGCCGGCGAAGGTCAGCGCCGCATTGTTGCCGAACACCTGCACGCAGACCTGCGTCATCGCCTCGCACTGGGTAGGATTGACCTTGCCCGGCATGATCGAGGAGCCCGGTTCATTTTCCGGCAGCGACAATTCGCCGAGGCCCGAGCGCGGGCCGGAGCCGAGGAAACGGATGTCGTTGGCGATCTTGAACAGTGCCGCGGCCGCGGCGTTGATGGCACCGTGCGAGAACACCATGGAATCATGGGCGGCGAGCGCCTCGAACTTGTTCGGCGCGGTGACGAAGGCGACGCCGGTAATGGCGGCGATGCGATCGGCCACCCGCTCGGCGAAACCGACCGGCGCATTGAGGCCGGTGCCGACGGCGGTGCCGCCCTGCGCCAGTTCCTGCAAGCCGGGCAGCGTCTGCTCGATGCGCTTGATCGAGGAGGCGACCTGCGCCGCATAGCCGGAGAATTCCTGGCCCAGCGTCAGCGGCGTGGCATCCTGCGTGTGGGTGCGGCCGATCTTGATGATGTGGTTGAAATCCCGGCTCTTGGCGGCGAGCGCCTTGTGCAGGTGGTGCAGCGCGGGGATCAGGTCATGTATGATCCGTTCGGCGCAGGCGATGTGCATGGCCGTCGGATAGGTGTCGTTGGAGGACTGGCTCATATTGACATGGTCGTTGGGGTGGACCGGCTTTTTCGAGCCCATGACGCCGCCCAGCATCTCGATCGCGCGGTTCGAGATCACCTCGTTGGCGTTCATGTTGGACTGCGTGCCCGAGCCGGTCTGCCAAACCACCAGCGGAAAGTGGTCGTTGAGCTTGCCGTCGATGACCTCCTGCGCGGCCTCGATGATCGGTTTGCCGATAACCGGATCGAGCCGCTTGAGTTCCATGTTGGCTTCCGCCGCCGCCCGCTTGACGATGCCCAGCGCGCGCACGATCGAAGCCGGCTGCTTCTCCCAACCGATCTTGAAATTGCCGAGGGAACGCTGCGCCTGCGCGCCCCAATAACGGTCGGCGGCGACCTCGATGGGGCCGAACGTATCGGTTTCGGTTCTCGTCTTTTGCGTGCTCACGGCAAGGCTCCGGTCTGTCGATTTGGGCAACGGCGTATCGCGTTGCACAAATGGCTTCAAGCGGAGAATGCGAACGGTAAGGATGCAAATCGGTTGAAGCTATAGCCGGTCTCCCCTATCGCGGCGGAGATGACTCACCCCGCCGTATACCCCCCGTCAATCGAAAAGATGCCGCCGCTGGTCCAGGCGGCACCATCGCTGGCGAGATGGACCGCCATCCCGGCGAGGTCGTCAGGGCGGCCGATGCGGCCGAGGGGATAGCTGCGCTCGACATAGGCTTTCAGTTCCGCCTGTGCCTCGGCCGGCAGGTTGTCGACAGTCTTGCGCCGCATTGCCGTGTCCACCGTACCGGGTGCGATTGCGTTGACGCGGATGCCGCGCGGGCCGAGTTCGAAGGCCAGCGATTTGGTCAGCGAGTTCAACGCGCCTTTGGACAGGGAGTAGAGGCTTGATGGCCGCTTCGGGATCATCTTGTTGGCGAAATAGGAGGAGATGTTGATGACGGATGCACCTGCACCGAGATGCGGCAGCAGCCCCTGGGTGAGGAAGAAGGCCGCCGTCACATTGAGCGCGAAAGAGTGCTGGAACTGTGCCTCGCTGACACTCTCGAACGGCACGAGATAGGCGACACCGGCATTGTTGACGAGAACGTCGAGTGGCCGGCCGGATTCTTTCACCTGCTCGACGACCGCTGCGAGGCCGGGGCTGGTGGCGAGATCGGCCGACAATATCGCCACCATGCCATTCGAGCCGAGGGCCGTCAGCTTATGGCGAGCGGTGTCGAGTTTGCCCGCGTCGCGGCCGACGATCAGGACATCGGCGCCCTCGTGCAGGAATGCCTCGGCGATCGCCAGGCCGATGCCGTCCGATCCGCCGGTGACCACCGCCCGCTTGCCGCGAAGCCTCATCACGCACCTCACCATGCGTTTGCCCTCAAACAGAGGGATCGCACCGCAAGTCCGTGACGGGGTCAAGCCATCAGGCTATCCAAGGGTATGAACTTCGGCCGGCGTTCGGCGCAAGCGCCCGACCTGATCCCGTCTCGTCTGGGCGCAAAATTGCGGTCGCGATCCCATTGGGAGGACCCGGCCTTTGTCGCCTCGGCGATGACGGGACAATTGACCGGCCGCTGATCACCGCAACAGCGACCGGGCCGTGGGCGCCAGCCGCAATGTCTCGACCGGCTTTATGCTGATGGCCTGCATGTTTTGGCCAAGCGCCTGCCACACCGGCGAAGTGGCGAGGCGATGGCTGGCATGGGCATCGCCGTCGGGGAAGCCGATAACGGTCATGAAGACGTTTTCGCCGGCGCGCACGGGAAGTCGCGGGAAGGTGTTTGCGGCTGGCTCCGTCAGGAAGGCGCCCAGCAGACGCGCGGCGGTCTGGGCAAGCCGCGCAACCATCTCCGCCCGGAAGCGCCCGGCGAGGTCGGCGCCGATGCCCGACCGCAAATGATGAATCGAAATCTCAACCAGGCTGGGCAACCCGCTCCGTTCGCTTGTGCTTTTGGCCGTGTCGGCCGTTGGCCGGTGCAATCCTGACAGATCGAAACCGGCATCCGGCCACGCCGGCCGCAGCAGCAACACATCGTCGGAATCGATCATCGTCGCGTTTGCGGCGTCGCGGTGCGCCGCCCATACCGGGCCGTCATAGAACGCACTCAGAGCGTCCTTGCGCGCATCCATGCTCTCGAAACCGCGCATCCAGACGAACATATCGGGGCGGTCTAGATCGCGGAACTGGCCGATGATGGTCATCCCCGCGTCTTCCTGGCTTTCGATGAACTGCGTGTCGAAGATATCGATCAACGTTTCGCGCCGGCCCGGCTTCAACGTGTACTGCCGCAATTCGACTATCGGCGAGGTGAGTACCGCCGGCTTAGGCGTGGCATTCGGGATCGGGTTCATCCGCGGAGTCTCCAAAACAGGTTGATCATCCTGTTTATAAACAGACCGGTTGCCCTGTTTTGTCAACATGCTATCCTTCGACAATGTCAGCAGAGCTCAACATCCGGCCGCGGCGAGTCCGAGGTAAACGCATCAATGACCCCGAAGGCATGCGCCGCAAAGTGCTCGATGTCGCCGAGGCGGCGTTTCAGGCACGCGGCTACCATGCTTCCAGCCTCGGCGACCTGATGGCGGCGGCAGGCGTCAGCGGTGGCGCCTTGCATCATCATTTCCCGACCAAGAAGGCGCTGGCTCTGGCGGTCATCGACGAGCGCGTGGCGGCGGCGGTCGAGGAGACGTGGATCGCGCCGGTGCGGCAGGCGGTTTCGGCTCGCGAGGGCGTGCGTCAAGTGTTCGACGCCGTGGCGGCGGAACTGGAACGGCAAGGTTTCGTGCGCGGTTGCCCTCTCAACAATCTGGCGCATGAACTGTCGCTCGCCGATCCCGAATTTCGGAATGCTCTTGCCGGCGTCTTTTCGGCCTGGCGCCAGGCGATCGCCGACAAGATCAGGGCCGACCAGCGGGAGGGCAGGGAGCAAGGCACGGATCCCGAGCATTTTGCGGTGTTTGCGGTCGCCGCCTATTCCGGCGCCATGTCGATGGCCAAGACAGCGCAGGACGCCGGCCCCTTGCGCGATTGCGTTGCGGCGCTGGAGCGGAGCGCCTCGCTCGCCGCATCACCGCAGGGCGAGCCGGTGGCGAGGCGACGTCGCAGGGTGCTGCGCCGGCACGGCGCTACTTGAGGCAGGTGGATCGCTAGGGCCCGGCTATGTGGCCGATGTCTCGACCAACTGGACGGACAGACGCCGCTTGTGCTGAATTCCCCGATGATGAATCGACTTCCGTCCCTATTGTTTTCACGACGTGGTTTTCTGGTGTGCAGCGATGCGGACCGCCAGGCCTTGCTGCCCGCCCTGAAGGGCTAGAACGTCGTTGCCGTCTTTCCACGGTCACCAGCACGAGGTGCCGATGATCTATCAACGCGCCGGCCTCGATCTCTTCAAGCCGAAAGCCGCCTAGATGGGCGGCTTCGCCTTGGCACGTGTCACCAGCAACAGCCTGGATGTCGTGCTGGGCGAAGCCGGCGACGATCATGGCGACGTGATTTTCACCAACGCTTTCAGCAAATCGCTGAAGACGTGAAAAGGGCCGCTCGACGCGGCCCCTTTCCTCAGCGGTCAAGCGATTTCTTGACCTTGTCCTTCGCGTCGCCATAGGCCTTCTGCACCTTGCCGGTGGCCTTGTCTGCCATGCCTTCTGCCTGCGTCTGCCTATCGCCGGTCACTTTGCCGGCGGCTTGCTTGACCGAGCCTTTTACCTGCTTGGCCGCACCGGCGACCTGATCCTTGTTCACCATTTTCTCATCTCCCGGGTTTGGTTCGCCTTGGCAAACGAGCCGGCACGGTTTCGGTTCCAACAGCCGCCGCTTATGTCGGCGAAACAGGGTGTCTTTCGGGCGCCGCGCCGGCAGGCTAGGGTGCCGGCCAGCGCACTCCGCAAGGAGCAAACCGCCAAGGGGGACAAATGTCGGAATTCACGCTCTATATCGGCAACAAGTGCTTCTCGTCCTGGTCGCTCAGGCCCTGGGTGGCGATGCGGCACCTGGAGATACCGTTCGAAGAGGTCTTGGTGCGGCTGCGCACCCCCGAGACCGCCGCCAACCTGGCGAAAGTGTTGCCGACAGGTCAGGTCCCTGTCCTGGTTCACAAGTCCTCGAATCACACTGGCGGAATGGTCTGGGAAACCCTTGCCATCCTTGAATACCTCGCCGATCTCTTTCCGGAGAAAAAGCTCTGGCCGGCCGATATCGGCGCCCGGGCGCTGGCGCGTTCGGCGGCGACCGAGATGCATTCCGGTTTTCGCGAAGTCCGCTATGGCTGGCCGATGAACTTGCGCCGACCGAGGGCCCACAAGCCACTCGACGCCGAGGGCGAGGCGCAATGCGCCCGCATCGAAGCGCTGTGGCGCGAGTGCCGCGAGAAACACGGCAAGGGCGGCCCGTTTCTGTTCGGCCATTTCACCGCGGCCGATGCCATGTATGCGCCTGTCATTACCCGCTTCGACACCTATGGCGGGGATCTGGCGCCCGATACCAGGGCCTATGTCGACGCCATCCTCGCGCTGCCGGCGATGCGCCAGTGGTATGCGGAAGCGGCGAAGGAGCCGTGGCCGGAGCCGGGGCCGGACGAATAGGACCTCTCTGCGAAGCCGCCTTCCCCGTTTATCGGGACGGCCTATCTAGGAGCATTGGCGCGGCGCCTTTTGGAGATGTTGCAATGACCGTTTCTTCCATGCTTGCCGGCAAGGTTGCTCTCGTCACCGGCGCCTCCTCGGGCATTGGCGAGGCGACGGCTGCGGCATTGGCCGCTGCCGGGGCAAGGGTGGCGGTCGCCGCCCGTCGGGTCGAGAGGCTCGAAGCTCTGGCCGCCCGCATCGAAAAAATCGGCGGAACGGCTTTGCGCATCGAGGCCGACGTCACCAGCAGTGACGATGTCGCGGCCATGGTCGGGAGGGTCGTGGCCGAATGGGGTCAGCTAGACATCCTCGTCAACAATGCCGGCGTGATGCTGCTCTCGCCGGCAGCGGAGGCAACGCTCGACGACTGGCGCCATATGGTGGAACTCAACCTGCTGGCGCTGATGGGCGTCACCAAGGCGGCGCTGCCGCATCTCAAGGCTGCCAAGGGCCATATCGTCAATGTCTCGTCGGTCGCCGGCCGCGTCGCCAATCCCGGCGCCAGCGGTTACGCGGCGACGAAATTTGGTGTCGTCGGTTTTTCGGAATCACTGCGGCGCGAAGTTTATGCCGACAAGGTTCGCGTCACCGTGATCGAGCCCGGCCTCGTGCGCACGGAGCTTGGCGACCATATCACCAACGCTGCCTCGAAGGCGGGGCTGGACCAGCGCCTCGCCACGATGGAAGCGCTGACCGCCGAGGATGTCGCCGCCGCCATCCTCTATGCCGTCGGTCAGCCGGCGCGCGTCAACGTCAACGAGNGTCAACGAGATCGTCATCAGACCGACCGACCAGGAACGCTGAGCGACCGCCGGCAACGCTCAGGTGCGGACGCTTGTTCACCATGGATGTTGGCCAGATGACGCGCTTTCAGCCGTCGAATTCTCGGATCGATGGCGCAACATTTGACAGGCGTCTGAAACACGCGTAGAAGAAAGTTGTCGATATTTGTTTGACTGACTTTTGTTATCCGCGCTTCCGAGCGCGCCTTTGACGAACTTCCCACATCAAAAATCGAGACAAACGACGTTGTGCATCCGCATAACGGCGAACGAATATTTGCCATGGAAAGGGTTCGTCATGAGCACCGGCACAGTTAAGTGGTTCAACGCCACCAAGGGTTTTGGTTTTATTCAGCCTGACGACGGCTCCGCCGACGTTTTTGTTCACATCTCGGCCGTGGAACGCGCCGGTATGCGCGACATCGTCGAAGGCCAGAAGCTCGGCTACGAGATGGTCCGCGACAACAAGTCGGGCAAGATGTCCGCCGACCAGTTGAAGGCGGCCTGAAGAAAGAATTCAGCCGTCCCGGTGACCACGGATGTACTGGCACCGGTGAACGGCGAATTCGGGCGCATGGCCACGGGAACCTGAGTTTCCACGGCCTGTGCTGCCCATAAGGAGCTAGCCATGTGCGTCCAGTTGGATGCGCGGCGCTCCCAGGGAAGGTCAGGCGGTGCCTGGCCTTTTTCATTTTACGCTTGTTGCCGCCGAAAATGCGCTGCGCATTGGGCCGAACGTGCTAAGGGACGCTCCAGCATCTTGAATCCGCTGCCGCATCGCTTTGTGCATGGTCCGGACCGAAGACCCGGTCTCGTCCTATCGGCACCAGGCTCCTGACAGGAGAAAGATTTTGACCGCCCATTCGAAGACAGCCGTCGATCCGGCCGTGTCGCTGTTCAGCAAAACGCAAACCCAGTCGATGTCGCTTAACCGCATCATTTCCGAACGCGACGCCGTCAGCGAAGCGCGGGAAGCCAAGACCGCGCGCCTGCGCGAGTTGCGGCTGGAGAAGGAGGCCGACGCGATGGCGGCCGCCGCGGCACTCGCGGCGTTGCCGAAACGAGCCGGAAAACGCTGATGGCCACCAAGCGCGTACCGCAAACGCCAATCGCGGCCGATGTGACCATCGCCGATATGGTCGAGACCTTGGACAAGCCGGTCGAATATGTCCGGCGCGTGCTGGAAAAGCTCGAACGCTGCAAGCGCGCCCATGGCGATGCCCAGGTGCGCGTCGGCGTGCGCGGCCGGGCCGAGTGCCCGAACTACCTCATCGAGTATGTCCGCGAAGACGCCAAGACCCGTGAGCGGGTCACCTATCAGGATGCCGCCTATAGCGGCAGCACGCATCGTGAGCTGGCGGCGCACCACATCGCGGAAGCCAGGAATTGGTCGCCCGAGGAAATGAACATCACGGCGGTTTCGGCGTTGATCGGCCGCTTGCGCAATCCGCGCGCACCATCATCGCGTTTCGCCGACGAGGATTGAAATGGCCATAAAATTCTCCGCCAAGGACCAGCCGGCAGCACCGGCTCCCGCCGCAAAGCCGGCCAAGCCGGTTGTCGCGCCGAAGGCCGCCGAGGCCGACCAGGCAGCGACCGATCTTTTCAAGTCGCCAGCGGACGCACCGAAGGGCAAGACCGGCAAGAAGAAGTAGCGCCTTGCCGCGGGACACCGATCGCAATCTTGCGAAGCCGGGGCTGTTTGCCCAGCCAGCCACGACTAGCCTGCCGTCGGCTCAACCAGGCATCGCTCCCATGTTCGATTGCCAGAGCTGCGGCGCGTGCTGTTCCTATTCAGCCGACTGGCCGCGCTTTTCGACCGAGGACGATGCGCAGCTCGACCGTATTCCGGAGAAATACGTGGCGGCCGACCTGTCGGGCATGCGCTGTGACGGCGTGCGCTGTTCGGCCCTGTCTGGCGAAGTCGGCAAGTCGACCGCTTGCACGATCTATGACCTGCGCCCGGATGTCTGCCGCGCCTGCATGCCTGGCGACGACGAGTGCCTGATGGCGCGCCGGGCGCTCGGATTTTCCGCCTCTTAGCGGCGGCTTCCTGGCGGCGAATGCATGTCGCCCGAAGCGTCCTCGGTTCCGGGACAGCGACATGCAGAAAATCGGAAGCTTACAGCAGGTCGGCGAATCCTGTCGCCGCGACATGCTGTAATTACTGGTCGCTTGTGCACACCCCGCTTGCTGGCTAGGCTGCGTCAGGGTAGGGCGCCGGAGGAAATCATCGTGAGCATCGAATTTCTGTTGACGTCGCTGATCGTCGTGGCTTCGCCGGGAACCGGCGTACTCTATACGCTGAGCGCCGGGCTTTCGCGTGGTGCGCGCGCCTCGATCATTGCCGCCTTCGGCTGCACGCTCGGCATCATCCCGCATATGGCGGCCGCCATCACCGGCCTGGCGGCGCTGCTGCACACCAGTGCTGTCGCCTTCGAGACGCTGAAATATCTGGGCGTCGCCTATCTGCTCTACATGGCCTGGAACACGCTGAAGGAAAAAGGCGGCCTGAGCGTCGACGACAATGTCGCGCCGCGCTCGGCTGGCAAGGTGATCGCCACCGGCATCCTCGTCAACGTGCTCAATCCGAAACTGTCGATCTTCTTCTTCGCCTTCCTGCCGCAATTCGTCAGCACCACCGAACCCAACGCACTGTCGAAGATGCTGGAGCTCAGCTCGGTCTTCATGTTTTTGACCTTCGTGGTTTTTGTCGGCTACGGCATCTTCGCGGCGTCGATCCGCAGCCATGTCGTGTCGCGGCCAATGGTGCTGACCTGGATGCGCCGGACTTTTGCCGGCGCCTTCGTCATGCTCGGCGCCAAGCTGGCGCTGGCGGATAGGTGATCGAGGCGCTTGGTCTAGCCCTTGACATAACCCATCGCCTCGACGATCCGCCCGTCCGCGACGCGCATCAGGTTGACGCCGCGCAGCGAATTGCCGTCGGCCATCCAGTAGCGCCAGCGGATCGTGGCGCGGTCGCCGGCCACGAAAGTCTCTTCGAGGTCGAAGCGCGTACCGGGTGCGGTGGCGATCGCCGACCACAGCTCGACGCATGCTGCCTTGCCGGCGCGGCGCGCGCCGTCCGGTGCCGGCGTGGTGTTCTCGATCACGCAGTCCTGCGCCACCAGATCGTCGAGAGCCGAGGGATCGTGACGCTGGAACACATCGTTATAGCGCCGCATGATTTCAGCCGTTTCGCCCGAGCGGTTGGCCGTGGTGATGTCGATGATCAATTCCTGGGTCATGCGATTTCTCCTTCCGTTGACTTATAAGCTTCGCTTTCAGCGTGATCGTGGCGACGCCGGCCAGCGCCCGCGAGACGAGGCATCGCGCCTTGGCCGACTGCGCCAGCCGCTCGAAGTCGGCGGCGGCGAGCCCGGGGACGTTCGCCTCCGTCTCCAATTCAACGCAGGTAATGGTCGGCCCGGCCGCGGTGGCGCCCAGATGCACCTTGGCGATCGTGTGGATGTCGCTTGCGATGTGACCTTCGCTGCCGAGGATGGCGGTGAGCGCCATCGAGAAGCAGCCGGCATGGGCGGCCGCGATCAGTTCCTCCGGATTGGTGCCGGGCCCATTTTCGAAGCGGGACGGGAATGAGTAGGGACCCTCGAACGCGCCGCTGCCCAGCCGGAGCCGTCCGGAACCTTCCTTAAGCGGGCCGTGCCATCCGCCCGATGCTTCGCGAATTGTCATTGCTACGTCTCCTCTGCTTGATGAAATGAAGGCTCCGCGACCGCTTCGCGAGCCAGGACGCCGTCTTGCCCTTCCCGCCAAAACATCTATCTCTGCCCCAGTATGTAGACCGATTTACATATTATGTAGACCGATTGTCATATTGCGGGCAAGCCCTATAATGCGCACTCCTGACAGAGGTTGACATGGCGACGGACACACGCACGCGAATGATCGAGGCGACGGCACTGCTGTTGCGGCGGCGCGGCTATCACGGCACGTCGCTCAACGACATTTTGAGCGCCAGCGGCGCGCCGCGCGGCTCGCTTTACTTCCACTTTCCCGGTGGCAAGGATCAGCTGGTCGTCGAGGTGACGCGCGCCAGCGTCGCCGAGGTAACCGAGCGTCTGGGCGAGGCTTTGGCCGCCGAACGGGACCCTGCGGTCGCCGTCCACCACATCTATCAATCGGTGGGACGCATGCTGGAAGACAATGAGTTCTCACTCGGCTGCCCGGTCGCGCCGGTCGTGCTGGACTCGCCAGGCGATGTGCCCGACCTTGTCGAACTGTGCCGCTCTGCATTCGAACAGTGGATCGGCTTGCTGCGTGAGGCTTTCGTCAGGGCAGGAGTGCCCGAGCGTCGCGCGCAGGCACTGGCGCTGCTGGTCGAGTCTTCGCTGGAAGGCTTGATGGTGATTGCCCGCGCCACCCGCGACCGCTCGTCGCTCAACGCCGTTGCCGATGAGGTGGCCGTCCTTATCGAGCAGGCCGTGCTCGCCGGCAAGGCGCCCCAGCAAGCGGAGACTGCCGCTGTCTGACCGCTAGTCCCAACTAGCGCGGTGGAGCACCAGCCTCAAGACGCAAAGAAAAGGGCGACCACTCGGCCGCCCTTTCAATAATTGTCGAGGATGGACTTCTTAGAAGTCCATACCGCCACTCAAGCCCGCTTGCGGGCTTGAGCAACTTGGATTCATGGGCGTGCTTTATGGACTTCTTAGAAGTCCATNCCGCCACTCAAGCCCGCTTGCGGGCTTGAGCAACTTGGATTCATGGGCGTGCTTTATGGACTTCTTAGAAGTCCATGCCGCCCATGCCGCCCATGCCGCCGCCGCCCATGCCGCCAGGCATGCCGCCGGCGCCAGAGTCCTTCTTCGGAGCTTCGGCGATCATGGCTTCGGTGGTGACGAGCAGGCCGGCGACCGAGGCCGCGTCCTGGAGGGCCGTGCGCACGACCTTGACCGGATCGACGATACCCATGACGATCATGTCGCCATATTCGCCGGTCTGGGCGTTGTAGCCGAAGGTCGCGCCCTTGTTCTCAAGGATCTTGCCGGCAACGATCGAGGCTTCCGCACCAGCGTTGGCCGCGATCTGGCGGGCCGGAGCCTGCAGCGCACGACGCACGATGTTGATGCCGGCGGCCTGGTCGGCGTTGACGCCGGTCACCTTGATGTTGGCCGAAGCGCGCAGCAGGGCAACGCCACCGCCAGCAACGATGCCTTCTTCCACGGCCGCGCGGGTCGCGTTGAGGGCGTCATCGACGCGGTCCTTCTTTTCCTTGACTTCGACTTCCGTCGCNTTCCACGGCCGCGCGGGTCGCGTTGAGGGCGTCATCGACGCGGTCCTTCTTTTCCTTGACTTCGACTTCCGTCGCACCGCCGACGCGGATCACCGCAACGCCGCCGGCGAGCTTCGCCAGACGTTCCTGCAGCTTCTCCTTGTCGTAGTCCGAGGTGGTCTCCTCGATCTGCTGCTTGATCTGGGCGACGCGGCCCTGGATCTCGGCTTTCTTGCCGGCGCCGTCGACGATGGTGGTGTTCTCCTTGGAGATCGACACCTTCTTGGCGCGGCCGAGCATGTTGAGGCCGACNTTCTTGCCGGCGCCGTCGACGATGGTGGTGTTCTCCTTGGAGATCGACACCTTCTTGGCGCGGCCGAGCATGTTGAGGCCGACATTCTCGAGCTTGATGCCGAGGTCTTCCGAAATGACCTGGCCACCGGTCAGGATGGCGATGTCTTCCAGCATGGCCTTGCGGCGATCACCGAAGCCCGGCGCCTTGACGGCGGCGATCTTCAGGCCACCACGCAGCTTGTTGACGACCAGCGTGGCGAGCGCCTCGCCTTCGACGTCTTCCGAGATGATGAGCAGCGGCTTCGAGGTCTGCACGACGGCTTCGAGGACCGGCAGCATCGCCTGCAGGTTGGAGAGCTTCTTCTCGTGCAGGAGGATGTAGACGTCCTCCAGTTCGGCAACCATCTTGTCGGCGTTGGTGACGAAGTAGGGCGAGAGATAGCCGCGGTCGAACTGCATGCCTTCGACGACCTCGAGTTCGGTCTCGGCGGTCTTGGCTTCCTCAACCGTGATGACGCCTTCGTTGCCGACCTTCTGCATCGCTTCGGCGATCATCTTCCCGACCGACTCGTCGCCATTGCCGGCGATCGTGCCGACCTGGGCGACTTCCTCGGAGGTCTTGATCTTCTTGGCAGCCTTGCCGAGCGCCGCGACGACTTCGGTCACGGCCAGATCGATGCCGCGCTTCAAGTCCATCGGATTCATGCCGGCGGCAACGGCCTTGTTGCCTTCCTGGACGATCGACTGCGCCAGAACGGTCGCGGTTGTGGTGCCGTCGCCGGCGATGTCGTTGGTCTTCGAAGCAACTTCGCGGATCATCTGCGCGCCCATGTTTTCGAACTTGTCGGAAAGTTCGATTTCCTTGGCGACGGTGACCCCGTCCTTGGTGATGCGCGGGGCGCCGAACGACTTGTCGATGACGACGTTGCGGCCCTTGGGACCGAGGGTCACCTTCACCGCGTCGGCGAGGATGTTGATGCCGTGAAGCATGCGCTCGCGGGCATCGCGGGAGAATTTTACGTCTTTGGCAGCCATTTTTTTACTCCTGGGCATTTCGCCCGAAATTCAGATTTGATGGTGCGAAGGAAAGGCGGCAGCGTGTCAGCCGATGATGCCCATAATGTCGGATTCCTTCATGATCAGAAGGTCTTCGCCATTGAGCTTGACTTCGGTACCCGACCACTTGCCGAACAGGATGCGGTCGCCGGCCTTGACGTCCAGCGGGACCAGCTTGCCAGCTTCGTCACNCTACACGACGCTCTTCCGATCTCGGTACCCGACCACTTGCCGAACAGGATGCGGTCGCCGGCCTTGACGTCCAGCGGGACCAGCTTGCCAGCTTCGTCACGAGCGCCGGAGCCGACGGCGATAATCTCGCCTTCCTGCGGCTTTTCCTTCGCCGTATCCGGGATGATGATCCCGCCGGCGGTCTTGGATTCGGATTCGACCCGGCGAACGACCACGCGGTCATGCAGCGGCCGGAAATTCGACTTTGCCATTTTTGGATTTCCTTGGTGCGGATGTTGAACGGTTCTCCGTTGCCGGAGCGTGCTTAGCACTCAGCCGAAGCGAGTGCTAACGCGGCAATGAGATAAGCCGCAGGCTCCTGCTAGTCAAGACGGAAGAGCAAAAGAGCAAAGAGAAAAGAGCAGACACCAAGAGAAGAGAGCAAAGAGCGTGTAAGCATCGAGCCTTTTATGTGAACAATGTCGGGGATCGGACATATATGGGGCGGCTCACCCCTAGTAATTGAGCTTTATTCAGATGGCACGATTGGTGCAACGGGTGATGCATTTGAACTCATCCAGAGGCTCGCACGCGCCGTGCTGCGTCAGCTCGGTCATGTCGAGCTTCAGAAGGCCATTTTGGCATTGGTTCTGTTGCCCTATCGCCATTCATGACCAGTCCTGCGCGCGTGAGCCGGCCGGCTAGATTCCAACCACGAGAGCGCCGCCGCTGAGACCCGCACCCGCCGCCGCCAGAAGGATTTTCTCTCCAGGCTGGAATGGGTCCGCCTGGTTGGCGAGCGAGAGCGACAGCGGGATCGTCGCGGCCGAAGAGTTGCCGTATTCGGCAATCGTCTTGACAATTGCCTGGTCCGCGATGCCGAGGTTCCTTCCGACCGCATCGAAAATCCGAGTATTGGCCTGATGCGGCACGAACCGGCCGAGATCGTGTGGCCGCACTCCGGCAGCGGCTAGCGCGCTTATCGAGCAATCGGTCATCATCTCGACGGCCTTTGCGAACACTTCGCGGCCGTCCGTCATCCTCATTCGGGTTTGCGCGAGATCGAGGTCACCGTGGAACGGCTTGTTGCTTCCTCCTGCGGGAATATGGATCAGCCCGTATCGCGAGCCGTCGGAAGCCACCGAGGCACCGAGATTGCCCCGATCAGCATCGTCGCACTGACCGATCACCAGGGCGCCGGCGGCATCGGCAAACAGGACCGAGCTTGCGCGCTCGGCTGGATTGATGCGGCGGCTGAGGATGTTGGCGGCGATGACAAGGCTCGCTTTGCCGTGCAGGCGGGTAAATCCGTCCGCAAACATCAGCGCATAGATGAAGCCGGCGCAGGCGCCGGTCAGATCCACCGCGCCTGCGCGGCCAAGGCCAAGCTTGTGTGCGACCAGCGGCGCGCTCGGCGGCAGAAGATGGTCGGGCGTCGAGGTGGCAAGCAACAGCAGACCGATGTCGTGGCGCGCAACACCGGCGTTCGCCAGCGCCATGTCGCCAGCCTGGGTGGCAAGACCAGACAGCGTGTCTTCGTCGGTTGCCCAGAAGCGCGACCGTATCCCGGTACGCCTTTCGATCCAGCCTGGATCAAGACCGAGATTGCTCTCGATTTCGGCATTCGCCACCTTGCGCCCAGGCGCATGATGGCCAAACCCGAGAATGCGCGACGACTTGCTCATGGCCTGGACCCGAAGCGTTCGCCGGCCTCCTCAATGGCGTCATAGAGTCGCTCGAGCTCGTCGCCGGTGATGCAATAGGGTGGCAGAAGGTAGAGGACATTGCCGAGCGGGCGCACAAGGAGTCCTCGCTCGAGGAAGAAAGCGCGCAGTTTCGGTCCGATCTCGGCGAGATAACCTGCGGAACCGGTTCGCAGGTCGAGCGCCGCGATCGTGCCGGTCGCCCGGCAGTCGGTGAAGAAGCTGTTGTCGCGAAAGCGTCGAAGCCCGGTGGCCTGCATTGCGCTCAAGGCCGCAATGCGCTCGGCCACCGGCTCGTCCCGCCAGATCTCGACATTGGCAAGTGCTGCCGCGCAGGCAATCGGGTTGGCAGTGTAGGAGCTCGAATGGAAAAACGTCTTCTTCCGGTCCTCGGAATAATGAGCCTGGAAGATGGCATCGGTGGCAAGCGTTACGGCCAGCGGGATGGCGCCGCCGGTCAGGCCTTTCGAGGTGCACAGGATATCTGGAGAGATCGATGCCTGCTCGCAGGCGAACATGGTTCCGGTCCGCCCCCAGCCGGTCATCACTTCGTCGGCGATCAGCAGCGTGCCGGAGGCCTCAGTGATCTTCTTCAATTGGGCCAGAACTGAAGCCGGATACATCAGCATGCCGCCGGCGCCCAGCACCAGCGGCTCGACGATTAAGGCTGCGGCTCGTCGATCGCGGGTCACAGCCTCTAAACGATCCAGCGTCTCCTGCTCGCGCCCCGCTGCCGGAAAGGGGATGTTGTCGACCTCGAACAGCAAGGGTTCGTAGGCGGCGTTGAACACGCCACGCGCACCGACGCTCATCGTGCCGATCGTGTCGCCATGATAGCTGTGATCCATGACGACGATGCGCGAGCGTGGGGGGCCGATGTTGCGGAAATAACTGAGTGCCATCTTCAGCGCTACTTCGACCGAGGTCGAGCCACTGTCGGAATAGAACACCCAGTCGAGTCCAGCGGGAGCGAGGCCGACAAGCGCCTTGGCCAAGCGCTCTGCCGGCTCGTGCGTGAAGCCCGCAAAGATAATCTGGTCGAGGCTCGACGCGGTTGCCTCGATTGCCTTCATGATGCGGGGATGGCGGTGGCCATGTGTGACGACCCACCAGGAGGAGATGGCGTCCAGGATGCGGGCGCCGTCGGCCCTGCGGAGATAGGCGCCTTCAGTCCGGACGATTTCTGGGATCGCAGGCTCGAGCGCGTGCTGGGTGAAGGGATGCCAGACATGGGACTGCGACATCAGTCACCTCCAGTAATCGAGGCGAAGGCGAAGCCGGCAATCATTGCGTCCCTCAGTGTTTTGCCCGTCAGCACATCGAGGTGCGGCAGCCTGCCGAGCTGCGGCGCACCGCTGAATTCCACGATGGTCCGTTGCGTATCGGCCATCTCATCGCCGATGAAAGCGATGCCGGCCAACGGGATGGAGCGGGCGCGGAGCGCCTCGACCGAGAGTAAGGTGTGGTTGATGGTGCCGAGCGTGGTGCGGGCGCACAGAATAACGGGCAGCCGCCATTCAGCGAAGATGTCGATGAACCTTGTGCGCCGGTTGAGCGGCACCATCAGGCCGCCGGAGCCTTCGATGACGAGCGGCGTCGGTAGGACGGGAAAGTTAAGATCGTCAGCCTTGATCGCGACGCTGTCGATCTCGGCCGAACGATGCGGCGACAGCGGGCTCCGCAAGCGGTAGGCTTCCGGCAGCACGCGCTCTGAGGGCAAGCCGGCAAGCCGTGCGACCACCTCGCTGTCGGTCTCGCCGTCGAGGCCCGATTGCACCGGTTTCCAGTAAAAGCCGTCGAGCAGGCCGGCGAGCCCAGCCGCAAACACGGTCTTGCCAACTCCCGTGTCGGTTCCGGTGATGACGATGCGCTGGGTCATATCGCCTCCGGCAATCTTTGGGCCAACACCTCGACCAGCGCCTCGACCATGGCGGAAATGTCGGCTTCGCCGACATTGAGCGTCAGTGAGATGCGCAGCCGCGACGTGCGCACGGTCGGAGGACGAATACCGCGTATGTCGAAGCCGCGGGCCTGCAGGCGCGCCGCCACTGCCATGGTGCGCCTGACATCGCCGATTACGAGGGGCTGGATCTGCGAGCCGCTGGGTATCACGCCGCAGCGCTCGGCCAGCTGGCGGCCGGCGAGGGCAACGCGTTCATGCAGCTGAACACGCCGCATAGGCTCGTCGGCGAGCATTGCGAGTGCTTCGCGCACTGCCACTGCCATCAGCGGCGATGGCGCGGTGGCGTAGATGAATGGCCGGCAACGGTTGATCAGATACTCGCACAGTGTCCTCGGCCCGGTCACGAGCCCACCAGATGCGCCGAGCGCCTTGCCGCAGGTGTGGAGCGCGACGATGTTGTCGCGGCCCTCGAAAGCGGCGGCAAGCCCCCGGCCGTCCGGTCCCCAGACGCCGGTCGAATGCGCCTCGTCAATGACGATGAATGCGCCGTGCCGATCGGCAAGCGCGACCAGGCTCTCCAAAGGCGCGCAGTCGCCATCCATGCTGTAAAGGCTTTCCACCGCGATCCAGACGCATCCCATGCCGCCTGCGGCGCGCCAACGTGTGATCGCATCCTCAACAGCGGTGGCATCGTTGTGCGCGGCCAGCACGAACTGTGCGCGCCCGGCCTGCGCACCCTCATGCATGCTGGCATGGGCGAGCTCATCGAGAACCAAAAGATCGCCCTTCTGCGGCAGGGCACTCAGCAGAGCGAAGTTGGCGATGTAGCCGCTGCCGAAGAACAGCGCGCGGTCGGCTCCAAAGAATGCCGCCGCGTCTGCCTCGAGCTGCTCGTGTTCCGGTGCATTGCCGCGCAACAGCCGCGACCCGGTGGCGCCAACCGGCGTGCCCCGCGCAATCGCCGCCACAACAGCATCGCCAAGTCTCCTGGACGATGCCAGCCCGAGATAGTCGTTCGACGAGAAGTCCAGCCCGGCGCGGGGCGAAAGCGTCCGCAGCCGGTCCTTGCGCGCCAGCCTCTTCAAGGTCGCATCATAACTGGCAAGCGGCGCCCCGTTCATTGCGCTTCGAGTTCCATCGGCTCGATGCCAAGGCGCCGGAACAGCAGGGTATCCTTGTCCTCACCGGGATTGTCCGCCGTCAGCAGCGTGTCGCCGACGAAAATCGAGTTGGCGCCGGCAAAAAAGCACAGCGCCTGCATCTCGTCGGTCATGGCCATACGGCCGGCGGAGAGACGGATATGCGATTTCGGCATCATGATGCGCGCCAGCGCGATCGCGCGCACGAATTCGATCGGCTCAATGGGCTTGGCATCGGCAAGCGGGGTGCCGGCGATCGGAATCAGCATGTTGATCGGAACGCTTTGCGGATGTTCCGGCAGATTGGCCAGCGTCACCAGCATGTCGATCCGGTCCACCGGCTCCTCGCCCATGCCGATAATGCCGCCGCAGCAGACCTTGATGCCAGATTGGCGAACGTGCTCGAGTGTCTCGAGCCGCTCGGCGAAACTCCGCGTGCTGATGACCTCGCTGTAATAGCGTTCCGACGTATCGATGTTGTGGTTGTAATAGTCGAGACCCGCCTGCTTCAGACGAGCGGCTTGCTCAAGATCGAGCATGCCCAGCGTCATGCAGGTCTCCATGCCCAGCGCCTTGACGCCCTCGACCATCGCCACCATCGCATCCATGTCGCGCGCTTTGGGGTTCCGCCAGGCGGCTCCCATGCAATAACGCGTGGCGCCGGCGTCACGCGCTTTCTTCGCCTCGGCGACGACGCGCCTGACCTCCATCAGCTTCGACGCCTTCAGGCCGGTCTCGTGATGCGCCGACTGGCTGCAATAGCCGCAATCCTCCGGGCATCCGCCCGTCTTGATGCTGAGCAGCCGGCTGAGCTGGACCTTGTTTGGATCGAAATTCTGGCGGTGCACGGTCTGCGCCAGGAGGAGGAGATTGTTGAAGGGGGCATGGTAAAGTGCCTGAGCCTTTTCCAGGGTCCACGCTCCAGCGTCAGGGGATTGAGCCTGTGGCGATGTCTGCGTTGAACTTGCCGTTTGCATGTCCATGCTGTTCCTCCGGTCTGTCTTGCGGGGTCTTTGCCATCTGACTGTCGACGATCGGAGAGGATAGTTGACCAAATCCTGTTCGTTACTCAGGCAATCATGAGCCCGATGGTCGAGGCCGATATCCAGGACCGGCGCGCTGTGGATGAGTCGGCCGATCGAAATCAGATCAACGCCGGTCGCGGCAACCGCTCGCGCTGTATGGGACGTGATCCCGCCAGAAGCCTCGGTGATAGCGCGGCCACCGACGATTGCGACGGCGCGGCGAAGATCGGGGAGGGACATGTTGTCGAGCAGAACCGCATCGGGAGCGAAGCCAAGTACCTCCTCCAACTGGGCCAGAGTATCGACCTCGACTTCGATCTTGACGAGATGACCGGCCGCTCTTCGTGCTCGCTCGAGCGCTGGGCGGACGCCGCCGGCGAGGGCGATGTGGTTGTCCTTGATCAAAATTGCATCGTCCAGGCCGAAGCGGTGATTGGACCCGCCACCTGCGCGCACGGCATATTTTTCGACTGCCCGCAATCCAGGCGTCGTCTTGCGTGTGCAGACGATCTTCGCGCCATATCCACGAACCGCAGCGACGATCGATGCCGTTGCTGTGGCGATGCCGCTCAGATGGCACAAAAAATTGAGTGCCGTCCTTTCGGCTGTGAGAATGGCCCGGGCCGGGCCAACCACTGATGCAATGATCTCTCCATCCACGACATTGCAGCCGTCTGCCCGCTCCACCGAGATTTCGACATCAGGATCAATCAAGTGGAAAGCGAGCATCGCCAGATCGAGGCCGGCGACAACTCCGGACTGTCGCGCCACCAACACGGTTCCCGCTTGGTATTCCTTCGGGACGATGGCATCCGTGGTCAAGTCGCCGGCTCTGCCAAGGTCTTCAAGAAGCGATGCCCGTACAAGCGGCTCAAGCATGACCGTGGGAAGCGGTGAGAGCCTCATCACTTTGCCCCTTCCAAGTTTGGCGAGTGTCCGAGTTCGCGCGCAGCGGCCAAGGCGGCTTCGAGCGTGATTTCGGACCGTCGGGCGGCAGTCGCATGATGAGGAAAATCTGTCCGGTGATGAGCGCCGCGGCTTTCTTCGCGCAACAAGGCGGCAACCGCGATCATTAGCCCGACAGCCGCCGGATCCGAGACCGCATCCTTGCTTTCGGCGAGCGGCAATAAGGCACGCGCGGCTGCTTTCAACCCTTCACCGTCCCGGACGATGCCGAGTGCGCGCGACAGGAAAACACGCACGGGTATCGGAGCGGGCGGTGGGTAAACGTTCGCAAACGCAGGTCTTGTTCTGCGAGCAGGCGTTCCGGCGACACTTTCAGCGACCCAGCGGGCGCACACGATTGCCTCGGTCAAGGAATTGCTGGCGAGCCTGTTGGCGCCATGCAGTCCTGTCGAAGCGACTTCGCCGCAGGCCCACAGCCCCTCGACGGAGGTCCTGCCAAAGCTGTCCACGGCAACGCCACCCATGTGGTAGTGTTGGGCCGGACGAATGGGGATGAGATCGCGCGCGGGATTGATGCCCGCTCCACGACAGGCTGATGCGATTGTCGGGAAATGCCGAGCGAATGCCGGGCCAGGCCGTTGTCGGGCGTCGAGAAAAACACGGTGGCCGTTCGCAAGATGGTTCCAAACGGCGCGGGCCAAGACATCGCGAGGCGCAAGTTCCGCCCCTGGCACGCTTTGAAGAAAAGCCTGGCCGGTTTCATCGATCAGGGCAGCACCTTCGCCTCGGACAGCCTCGCTGACCAGCGCCATAGGGCGTTCTGGGCCGTCAAGCGCGGTCGGGTGGAACTGGATGAATTCGAGGTCGGCTAGGACAGCTCCAGCGCGGGCCGCAAGTGCAAGGCCTTGTCCGCAACTGCCCCAAGGGTTCGTGGTGTCGAGAAACAGTCCCCCGATGCCACCGGTGGCGAGGACGACCCGCCGTGAGCCGAAGAAGAAAGGTCCGATCGAACAGCTCGCCCAGACGCCCCGGATCGCATTCTCTCGCACGGCCAGCCGGCGCGCTTCCACGCCCTCCACGACAACTATCGACGGAGTGGAACGCACAGCCGCGATCAGGGCACGCATGATCTCACGCCCGGTGCCGTCCCCATGCGCATGAACGATGCGACGTCGGCTGTGTGCGGCCTCCAATCCGAGGCACAGTGATCCTTTCGGCGTGCGGTCAAAGGGAACCCCAAAGCCCGCAAGCCCCTCTATCGCCTTGGGCGCGGCTTGGAGGATGCGGCTCGCCACGTCTCTGTCGCAGAGACCATCCCCGGCGGCAAGCGTATCGGCCAGGTGCATTGCCGGATCGTCGTCTTCGCCGAAACTTGCAGCCAGACCCCCCTGTGCCCAGGTGCTCGAATTGTCAGCTCCCAGCAGCGACCTTGACAGAAGAAGCACCGGCTCCGGCGACAGTTGAAGCGCGGTCATCAGTCCGGCGATGCCGCCGCCGATGATGATCGGCCGCCCGAAGAAGCTGCGGAGGTCGGCGCTCAAACTGCCAGCATCCGTTCGACCGCAAGCCGCGCGCGCCCGGCGATCCCGGGTTCGATGGTTACGACATGTTGGTTCTGCTCGAGCGCCGTGCGGATGTTGGCAAGCGTGATCCGCTTCATGTGCGGGCACAAATTGCAGGGCCGGATGAACTCGACCTCTGGGTGCGCTAACGCGACGTTGTCGCTCATCGAGCATTCCGTCATCAGCACGACACGTGGCGGCCTTTGCCTTTCGACATAGTCGGACATGGCAGCCGTCGAGCCGGAAAAATCTGCTTCAGCCACGACGTCGGGCGGGCATTCGGGATGGGCGAGCACGACCACGCCGGCATGGCTTTCGCGCAACTCGCGGATGTCGGCCGGTGTAAAGCGCTCATGCACCTCGCAATGCCCTTTCCAGGCGATGATCTGCACATCGGTCTGGGCGGCGATATTCTGGGCCAGATATTCGTCCGGCAGCATGATCACCCGGAGAACCCCAAGGGATTCGACGACGGCCTTGGCGTTGCCGGATGTACAGCAGATATCCGACTCGGCTTTCACTTCGGCCGACGTGTTTACATAAGTGATGATCGGAACGCCGGGATAACGCTGGCGCATCAAGCGCACGTCTTCTGCCGTGATTGATTCCGCCAACGAGCAACCGGCGCTGAGATCCGGAATGAGTACGGTCTTGTCCGGATTAAGGAGCTTGGCCGTTTCGGCCATGAAATGGACGCCGGCCAGCACGATGACTTGCGCCTCGATCGTCGCAGCCGTGCGGGCTAATGCCAAGCTGTCGCCGACGATGTCGGCCACGCAATGGAAGATCTCGGGCGTCTGATAGTTGTGCGCCAGGATGATGGCGTTGCGCTCGCGCTTCAGTGCAAGGATCGCCTCGATATCCTCCGCGAAAGCCGGCCATTCGATCGGCGGGATCACTCGTCGGACGTGCTCGTAGAGCAACGCGGCCGTAGGCAGCATGGCGCTCATCGACCCCCTCCCGCTTATACTCTAATTGAAAATAACCAGCATATACTTGCTGTGAGTATAAGGGATGTCAACCCCGCGCCAGCGGCAATTTTGTCCCGGCGATGAGCCTATCGTCGAGAACGGCGTGGCGGAAACGGAAAAGCTTCGCTGGCCGGCCGCCGGTCTCAGTGGTGGTCTCTCCGGTCTCCTCGACCAGCTCCTGCTGTTCGATCAGTCGGCGAAAGTTCGGCTTGTGGATGAGCCTGCCGGCGAGCGCCTCCACGGTTCGCTGCAGCTGCAAAAGCGTGAAGACCGGCGGCATCAGCTCAAAGACGACCGGCCGGTATTTAATCTTGGAGCGCAGCCGCGCAATGCCGGTCGCCACGATGCGGCGATGATCGGCGACCATGGACTTGCTGGGCACCAGCGGAGGGGGCGCCGCGTCCCGCCCTCTTACGGCCTCTTGGACCAGGCCCGCTTCGTAGACTAACTCATAGCGTTGAAGCGTGAGTTCCTCGTTCCAAAGGCGGTCGTCGAAGCCGAAGGCTATCGTCGCCCGGTGCCAGCGTTCACGTCGCGTGGCCGCATCGCGGACGCCGTTTGCCCATTCAATCAGGCGTGGTCGCAGAACGTCCAGCACGATCGGAGGCGTGCCGGAGCGGTGGTCCTCCCATGGAAAATATTCATACCAACTCTGCCATCCGCACTTGGGCGAGCCCGCTGCCTGTTCCTTGCGGGTCAATGCAAGATAGCTGATGGAGATGACGCGCTGCTGGCGCTCGGCGCCGATGCGATCCCGATCAGCGAACGTGTAAAGTTGCTCAATGTACCCCAGCCGATGGCCGGTCTGCTGCTCGACCCACCCCCTCAAGCCGGATTGCAGCGATCGGTGCTCAAGCGCAAAGGGTCCAGAGGGCAAGGTGTCTGACTGGCCGATGGTCAGGACACAGGGTTCACTGTCGTTTACGGCGACGACAAGGGCGATCAGGTCCACTTTGACGTCGTCGGCCTTGACGGCGGCTCTGTCTTTCCTGAGTCGTATTGCCTGATCGTCCATGTTCGCGAATTACTTGGCCAGCTCGGGGGACCTTAATCGATTTAGTCTAAGCGCGCCTGTCGGCACGTCAACACCCCATAGCTGCCCGGGCATTTTTAGCTCTTCGCACCTGCACAAAAATGTGCCAAAGGCGACACCCGCGGTTGGTAACGTAGGGGAAGGAGGATCCATTGAGCGCGTTTGGTGACACCAAGGCGATCACACCGCCGGATATTCGTTCGCGCAAAGGTGGGACGCCGCTCGTCTGCCTTACCGCCTACACAACCCCAGTCGCCCGGCTTGTCGATCCCCATTGTGATGTGGTGCTCGTCGGCGACAGCGTCGGCATGGTTCTCCACGGCCTGCCCTCGACGCTCGGTGTCACGCTGGAGATGATGATCACGCACGGCCAGGCGGTGCGCCGTGGCATCAAGCAGGCGCTGATGGTGGTCGACCTGCCGTTCGGTTCCTACGAGGAAAGCCCAGAGCAGGCTTTCCGAAATGCTGCGCGCGTCATTTCGGATACCGGCTGCACGGCCGTCAAGCTCGAAGGCGGCGAAACGATGGCAGAGACGATCGGCTTCCTCGCCGCACGCGGCGTGCCCGTCATGGCTCATGTCGGCTTGACGCCGCAGGCCATCAACGCCATCGGTGGCTACCGCGTGCAGGGCAGGGGCGGGGATGCCGAGCGCATCAGGCGCGACGCAATTGCGGTGAGCGAAGCGGGCGCCTTTGCGGTCGTCCTGGAAAAGGTTCCTGAAGCGCTCGCCCGCCGGATCACCGGGGAGGTGGCGGCCCCGACCATTGGCATCGGTGCCTCGGCAGCCTGTGACGGCCAGATTCTCGTCGTCGACGACATGCTGGGCCTCTTCGGCGACTTCCGACCCAAATTCGTCAAGCGCTATGCTGAACTGGGGGAGGCGGCTGCGGCTGCGATCGCTTCCTATGCGCACGAGGTGAAGGAGCGCCAGTTTCCGGCCGCCAAGCACGTGTTTGCCGATGCGCCCAAGCCCGCCGACACGGACGCCACCAAGAGCGGAGAAGCAGCGTGAGCGTGCCGATCGTCAGGAGCGTTGACCAGCTTCGCGAAATCGTCGCCGCATGGCGCCGCGAGGGCGTGAGGATTGCCGTGGTGCCAACGATGGGCGTCCTGCATGAGGGCCATCTCAGCCTGGTGCGCGCTGCACTCGAGAAGGCAGACCGTGTGATCGTGACGCTCTTCGTCAACCCGAAGCAATTCAATAGCCAGGCCGATCTTGCCGCGTATCCGCGCACCGAGGACGAGGATGCCGCCAAGCTGGCACCGGTTGGCGCGCACCTGCTTTATGCGCCAGATGCAGAGGAGATGTATCCGGCGGGCTTCGCCACCACCGTTTCGGTGTCCGGTGTCAGCGAGGGCCTGTGCGGTGCCTTCCGGCCGGGACATTTCGATGGCGTGGCGACCGTCGTCGCCAAGCTCTTCCTGCAGACTAGCGCTGACTTCGGCTTCTTTGGCGAAAAGGACTTTCAGCAAATTCACCTGGTCAGGCGCATGGCCCGGGATCTGGATATTCCAATCACCATTGTTGCCTGTCCGACAGTCCGTGAAGCCGACGGTCTTGCGCTATCATCGCGCAATGTGCGGCTCTCGCCAGCGCAACGCGCTGTTGCTCCCAAGCTATCATCGGTCCTGCTCAAGACGGCTGAGCGGCTTGGGCGCGGCTCACCCGTCCTGCCAACGCTTGCAGAATCTCGCGCAGCAATTCTGGCTGCAGGCTATCGCGAGGTCGAATACCTGGAACTTCGCGAAGAGGCAGATCTGCACCCGATGACAAGCCTTGATCGACCGGCACGGTTGCTTGCCGCGGCCTGGCTCGGCGGCACACGTCTCATAGATAACGTCAGACTATTTCGGATTGGTTCAACAGATTAGCCACGTTCTCGGCACGCGCTGTATCCGTCCGGGATGATCTAAAAACAAGGTCTCTGCCTGGCATTGAGCGAACGGAGGTTACGCACAGGGCAAATGCATCGCGTGTTTGAGAACTTCGTCGAGCAACTGTCTGCAAGTGTTGATGCTGCCGATCTCTGTGAGGCAATGGCCTCCGCTGCAGCCGGCTTCGACTTCCCGCTATTCGCCTATTTCACTTACCCGTCGGCCTCCGGCGACGCCCCCCAATTGATTTCAAACTATCCTTCATGCTGGACATCACGTTATCTGCAACAGCGGTACCACAGTCTTGATCCGGTCATCCTGCGCGGGCTCCAAGGCTGGGATACATTCGATTGGGGTGTGGATCGCGCTCGACACTGTCTGCCGAATTCGCAGCAACAAATTCTGGAGAGTGCGGCTGAGTTTGGCATCTGCGGCGGCCTGACGATGTCCATGCATGATCATCTCGGCCGGTTTGCTGCCCTGACCTTTGCTTCCGACGAGTCCCGTCCGCCTCTTTTACGGTCACTGGCACGTTACGAAAAAGCATTGCAGCTGGTGGCCATCAACTTTCATATCCACGTCCGGCGCAGGCTCGCCGACGATCGCGTGGTGGATGGTGTAACGCTCACCCCGCGGGAGTTCGAGTGCCTGAAATGGGCGGCGCGCGGCAAGTCGGCTTGGGATATCAGCCAGCTTCTCGGCGTCTCAAAGCGCACCGTGACTTTTCACTTGGAAAACGCCAAGGCAAAGTTTGGCGTTCGAACGATCAACCAGGCCGTTGCACGCATGGCTGCCTCCGGCCAGACGAGATCCTGATTCTTCAGCCACGATACCTGTAAACCTCTACAGGCTGCATCGCTGTCAGCTTTGCCCTTCGATGGCGGGAACACATCCCACATGGAGGCGACCATGATGCAACTGATAACACCAGGCTTTTACAACGAGTTTGCGGGCGAACTCAAAGAGATGCACGGGCTCAGGTTTCGGGTGTTCAAGGAAAGGCTCGATTGGGAAGTTGATACCGAAGACCAGATGGAATCCGATTCGTTTGATGCTCTGAAGCCCGTCTATCTGCTCCTCAAAGGATCCGACTGGCGAATTCGCGGTTGCGTGCGTCTTCTGCCCAGCACCGGACCCACAATGTTGCGCGACACGTTCCCGGTGCTGCTGGGTGCTGACGTCGTGCCCTCGACCACCGACATATGGGAGAGCAGTCGTTTTGCGCTCGATCTTCCTCCGTCGGCGCCCAAGGCTGCGGGCGGGCTGGCCCAAGCGACCTACGAGCTCTTCGCGGCCATGATCGAGTTCGGCTTGGCCAAGGATCTGACCCGGATAGTAACGGTGACGGACACGCGCATGGAGCGGATCCTCCGCCTGGCTACGTGGCCATTGTCACGCATCGGACAACCCAAGTCCGTCGGCAAAACGGAGGCGGTGGCTGGATTTCTCGAGATTTCTCACGCGAGCCTTTTGCGCATCCGCAGCAGGGGACGTCTGAGCGGACCGGTACTGTGGCAACCAGTTCTGGGCCCGTCAGCATAGCGCCATAGTGGACACCTGAGCCATGAAGGATGCTGGTCTGTCCAAGGAAGCGACGGTCGGTCTTGTATGCTGGCCGGACTGGCGGCGCCAGGACGCTTACCACTACGCCAGACGATTGCCACGCACTGGCTGGGCCTGGGAGTTTCTTCGGCGCAATCCACAATTCCAGCGCGACCACGCCAAAATGGCACCGTCCGCCTGCATTGTCGGACCCCAAGGCGACATGCAGATAATCGAGTTGACGACAGGATCAGCTTTGCTAAGACAATGGAGCCTTCTTTTTCGCGGACGCGCCACAGTCGGACGCTACATCGGCAAGGGTCTTTTGGGATCCGCGCGATTGCGCCTGTATTCTACGAGCGGCCGCGGAGCCGCTTGGGCTCGACCACGATTTTGAACCGCTTCATCTTTCTTCGCTCTCATGCTGCAAGGACATCCTGCTGACAGCTGCGGGCGTGCAGCACGTGCTGCTGAGAGAGAACTGCCGGACTCTGCAGATCGCCGTTTCCGGTGCGTCCGTCCTCGGCCGGTTGCGGCTATATGTCGACGCAATCGTCCAGCCGCAGCACTTCAAGTTCCACGTCGCTGCCCTTCAGTTCCTGAATGACGTCAACGGTTGCGGCCGCCTGTCAGTTGCATGCTTTCCGCCGGAACACCGCGGAGCGCGTCTGCGTATCGTACTCCAGGCCTTGGATGGCTCGCTTGCGGGAGCATCTCATCAGGAGGTCGCCATTGCTTTGTTCGGGAGATGCCGTGTCGAAGAAGATTGGCGTCATCCAGGTGGCCATCTTCGCGATCAGGTACGTCGCGCCATCCAACGTGGCCGCTACCTGATGGGCGGCGGCTACAGACAGTTCCTGAGGTAATTGGGGTGGTTGTGATTGTCTTATTCGAACGCGCAACCTCCATTGCTCACTGCAATTGTGCGTTGCACAAAACGTGGCAAGCGCCTAGTTCTTCCGCGGCGAATCGGGTTTCGGCGAAGCACTGAGACCCAACGCTTCGTCGATAAGTGCATTCATGCCCTGAGGATCCCGATGACCGTTATGAACCCCGACAAAGCCGGCGCTGCAAGCCTTGAGACAATCGCGCGAAACGGCAGCATGCTGCGTCGCATAGCCGTACGCATTCCGACCTACCTGTCGGATGTTCGCGAGAACCCGGCGTGGCTTCCCATGTTCATGTTGGCGCGCACCATGCCGGCACGGAGAATGCACTGGCGTGGTGCAAAGCCGGTCCGAAGGTCGCAAAGAGCCCTGGACACGATGTTTGCCGGTGTCAATTGCCACGACGTTGTCGACGCGCTGCGGATGGATGGGCTTTTCCCCGGCCTCGTCCTGCCAACAATGGTGGCTGAAGATGTAGCCGCATTCGCCAGGTGCACACCTTGTTTCGGCAATTTCGATCGCCGACTCGAATTCATGCCGGCGGAGCATGTGGAGGCTGAGGCGCGGTTTGGCCGTCCGTTGCTCAGCGGCCATTATTTCGAGCGCATTCTGGGCTGTAACTCGGCCGTTGCCATCCAAAACGATCCGCTGCTCATGGATATCGCCGCGCACTATCTCGGCGGCCAGGCGACGCTGATCACAACGCGCGTCTGGTGGAGTTTCCCGACCGGCCAGGCCTCCGATGCCGACAAGAACCAGGCTTCGCTCGGCAAATACCACTTTGACCTGGACGACTGGCGGATGCTGAAGTTCTTTTTCTATCTGGTGCCCGTCGACGAGGGGACCGGCCCGCATGTCTATGTTCGCGGCAGCCACGATCGCCGCGCCCTCAAGCACCAACTTACGCTTGTCGTCGGCCATCCCGCCCAAGAGATTCTGGACGTGTACGGCAAGCAGAGCCCGGTCACGCTGACCGGCGAGGCCGGTTTCGGTTTCGTCGAGGATCCGTTCGGGTTCCATATGGGCACCGTGCCGGCGCACAGGCCACGGCTGATGATGGAAGTTGGCTTCGGCGTTTCTCCTCCATCGCGCCGCCGCTTCCATGGCGAGCCTGTGATCCGCTGATTTCGAAAAGTCCCGAAACAGCCTTCCCGGACCGCAGTCTTGTGAGGCAAGATAAGGCTATGCCGCCAATCGATCTGTTCGGCGCCCAAAGCGATTGTCTACACATGCTTTGAACTGGGCTGGTGCAATGAGTCTCGTCATTACTCCAGCCAGCGCATGAGTGCCTGTGTGAATCGAGGTTAGATGGCTTATCCCACCTGCCGTAACGCGGCTTGGATGAGTTGCACATTTCGCGAGACCCATGGCCGGATCGATGGACGCAAGCAGACGCGCCAGCTCCGAGTTTGATGTACGCTGAGATGCGCACTTTGCGACACCGATAATCCTGTCCACCGCATCTGCTGAGTACGCTAATCGAAGATTGAGTGCCGAGAGAAAAAGCCAGGGCCGGCTTTTGCGCGATGTCCTACATGGCCGCCGCGCGGGCTGCCGTCTCGGAGTTGCGCGTGACGATTCCGCTCGTGTCTGCGACGTCCGCGCTCGCGGTCAAGAATGGCAATGATGCGGTAGGCCTTCTCCTGTCCGAATAGCGTCCCGAGGCGAGCCCGGTTCCAGTCGCCTTCGCCCTCACCAGACGTTGTAGTGCAACGCGGTCGTTGGCGTTGGGCCCCACGATACAGTTTCGCCGTGCGCCCTGACGAGGCGAAGCGAGACCGCCGAAGGGCCGAGCATGTCACCTTGTGGGAAGACGCCTTGCTCAACATCGGCTGCCAGATCGGCGGGGCGCGGCGTCGTACGTGCGCTGTCCAAGGCCTGCTGGCCTCTCTGAGGCTTCACCGTGGCGTGATCCTGCCGCGTGTGAGTTTGCGATGTCATAAGAGCGTCAGGCACGAATGGAAGTTAGGTCAGGGCCCAAGACGCGGCCTTATCCATGGGGTGGATGGTAGTTATCACTACATTCAATTGTACCAATATTACGGAATACTACTACAAGGTCCGTCATAAAGCGGCCGGTGGGTATCCGTCTCGCCTCTGAAGCTGCCCGAAAGAATGCGGAGACGAACATGTGCGGGATTGTTGGCATCGTTGGGCAACAGCCGGTGTCGGATAGGTTGGTCGGCGCGTTGAAGGGTTTGGAATATCGCGGCTATGATTCCGCCGGCGTTGCGACGATCATCGAGGGCGCCTTGCATCGCCGGCGCGCCGAGGGCAAGCTCGTCAATCTCGAGAGGAGACTGAAGGAAGAGCCGCTGAGCGGCAATATCGGCATCGGCCACACGCGTTGGGCAACCCACGGGGCCTCGACGGAACGCAATGCGCACCCGCACTTTACCGACGGTGTCGCCGTCGTCCATAACGGCATCATCGAGAATTTCACAGAGCTGAAGGACGAATTGGCGGCGGTGGGCGCCGAGTTCCAGACCGACACCGACACCGAGGTCGTCGCGCATCTCTTGGCAAGATACCGACGGGAGGGCATGAGGCCGCAAGAAGCGACGCGTGCCATGCTGAAACGCGTCAGGGGCGCATATGCGCTTGCCGTGCTCTTCGAAGATGAACCGTCCACCATCACGGCGGCGCGCAACGGACCACCGCTGGCGATCGGTCACGGCGACGGCGAGATGTTCCTGGGCTCCGACGCGATCGCGCTTGCTCCCTTCACCAACGAAATTACCTATCTCATAGACGGCGACTGGGCCGTTGTCGGCAATTCGGGCGCCCATATCTTCGATATCGACGGCCATCCCGTCGAGCGTCCGCGCCATATCTCCACGGCCGCGGCCGATCTGGCCAACAAGGGCAGCCATCGCCACTTCATGGAGAAGGAGATTTACGAGCAGCCCGAGGTTATCTCCCATACTCTCCGTCATTACACGAACATCATAGAGAATTACGACATGGTTCCTGGCATCGATTTCGCCAAGGTTCCGAGCTTGGCGATCTCTGCCTGCGGGACCGCCTATTTCGCCGGACTGATCGGAAAATACTGGTTCGAGCGCTATGCGCGCCTGACGGTTGAAATCGACGTTGCGTCCGAATTCCGTTACCGCGACATCCCGTTGCCGCCGCAATCGGCCGCTCTTTTCATTTCGCAGTCCGGCGAAACCGCCGATACGCTTGCGTCGTTGAGGTACTGCAAGGAGCGTGGGCTGAAAATTGGCGCTATCGTCAATGCCTGCGAATCGACCATCGCTCGGGAGGCCGATACGGTCTTCCCGATCCTTGCCGGACCGGAGATCGGCGTCGCCTCTACCAAGGCTTTTACCTGCCAGCTTGCCGTTCTAGCCGCACTCGCCATCGGCGCCGCCAGAGCCCGCGGGACAGTCCCCGAAGGCGAGCTGCAGGCGCTCGTCAGGAGCCTCGCCGAATTGCCGCGCGTCATGGGCCAGGTACTCAACAGCATCCAGCCGGAGATCGAGTTCTTGTCGCGCGAACTGTCAAAGTGTCGTGACGTCCTGTATCTCGGCCGTGGCACCAGTTTCCCGCTAGCGATGGAAGGAGCGCTGAAGCTCAAGGAGATTTCCTACATCCATGCCGAGGGCTATGCAGCTGGTGAATTGAAGCACGGGCCGATCGCATTGATAGACGAGAACATGCCGGTGATCGTCATCGCGCCCCATGACCGCTTTTTCGACAAGACCGTCTCCAACATGCAGGAAGTGGCTGCCCGTGGAGGGCGGATTATCCTCATCACCGATGAAAATGGGGCAGCCGCATCGAAACTCGACACCATGCACACGCTCGTGCTGCCGGCTGTCGACGAAATTATCGCGCCGATGATCTTCTCGCTGCCGATACAGCTTCTTGCCTACCACACGGCGCTCTTCATGGGGACAGATGTAGACCAGCCACGCAATCTCGCAAAATCCGTCACGGTCGAATGATTGTGAACCTGTATAGATGGCGATGATCGTCCATCGAAAGCGCTGAGGGTGGATGGACGGTGCCGCGAATAGCCACTGGAGGCGTCAACCGGGAGTTCGAGTTGCTGTTCAAGAAAGCCATCGGCGAGAATTATTCGCGGAGTATCGCAGGTCGGATGCGCTACAGCCGATCAGGCCATCTCAGGAGGGCGCCCTGGAACTTGATCAGAAGGAGGTGAGCCGCCATATTCCGACCCGGCTCCCAATTCAGGTGGCCCATTCCATGGATGAGGCCGGTCCGGCCGAATGGATGTCCATTTTTTGATTTGCTGGGTGTGCGCCGCGGGGACGTATCTCCCGAGGGAGCTCCCATGTTCTTGGAGATGTTTATGAACGATTCGCGCATTCCCGAACCAGTCTTGACGGCTATGTCGCAGGGGACCCACATCGTCCGCGCTTATCGTGAGCACCTTGGGTATTCGATCGAGGACCTGACGGTCGCGAGCGGGCTTGCCGCTGAGGAAATTCAAAACATCGAGCGAGGTCTGAGGTACAACAAGGGATATCGGGATCGGATAGCGAGATCGCTTTCCATACCTGTGGGAATCCTTGAGGCAGAGTCGCACATTTCGGACGCCGCCTGATCAGTCGGATGATCCGCAATGGGTGGACTACCGCTCTTGTGATGTGAAGCTTGCGGCTGATTGTAGACGCTGATTCCGTTGGGATGCCTCTGGCGCAGTACCGCCAAGAGAATCTCGTCAACTTTCCGATGCAGGAACCCTTCACATGGGCTCGCGAATAACAAGGCGATATAGCCGCCCGGAGTGCTACGAAACGTGCACGAGGGCATCGGCTCGCGACGAAGGATTGTAACGGCGAACTCTTGGTAATTCGGCGAGGCGATGCTGGCGCTTGAGCATCAACTCGGCCTACGAGAGTGGCTACTCCTAGGCTGAATCGGCCAACATGGCCGGCATCGCGCCGCTCTGAAAATAACATGGCGGGCATCCTGACGTTTCCGGGTTGACTATGGGTGTTCGAACCACGAAAACGGGCCGCTCTTCGTGAGTGGCGTGCGCCGGCAGTCTAACCCCAAGCCCCCCGCCCAGGCTGCCGGCGCGCTTCTAGAAAGATCGAGGTAGGCACTCGCTGCGCTCTGCCCGCCGACACCTTGTGCTTCCTCCAGCGAGTCCAGCGGACCACCATGGGTGGTGCCAGTTCTGGTGCTTACCCACGTCCATTTGCGATCTCGGGTCATTGAGAGTACCGCAAGCACCCTCTCTGCTGGATGGCAACGCGGCTCGCGCCGCCCGTATGCAGCGCAAGCTCCATGCATGAGGTCGTCCCTTCAAAATACTTGATGCAGTTGCGCTTGCGTAGCTCCTTGCATGCGCTCGATGCCAGGAGGAGACCTCTGTCTAAACGCTCGCATCGATGCAACGCCGTTGATCACCATCATCGCGGTGACCGCTTCGCGGGGGCCGCAGCCGTTTTGGAGCATGACGATCATGCCGGCGACATCGCAGTGACGCACATGCAAAATTCACAGATGCATTCTCGCCCAATGCTAGGTGCCCAGCATATGTCCGGCATCCCGCAACGCGGCTACGAAGAGACGGGCATTGCCGTTGGCATCCATCTTGGCCTGCATTGACAGGGGCATCCTGTGCCAGCTCTCCAAGGACGCAATGTAATGTGAGAACATACCGTTAACGATGCAATAGTGGGTAACTAGGCCGTGTACATCCAACGCCAGCACGCCGAATTGGCCGCCGTGATATCGGATGGCTGCGACCCGCTGGACCTGCGCGTCACCGTCGATCCGCACGTCGAAAAGCAGGATGCCGCGGCTCCTGGTGGCTATCTCGGCGGCTTTTTCAGCGAAGCTCAACGAGAGCGAGCAGACGCTTTCGACTGCCATCTGTAAAACCATCAAGTTCAGTTCATCCACTGACATAAGGTACCTGTGCGCAAGACATGGGTGATTGCAATCGACCACACCGCTTGTTCACAGGTGTCGGCTCATCACCGGTTATTCAGGGTTTGCCGGTCATCTTTGCGGCAAGCCATCCGGGCTCCTTGTACCCTGCAACCGTTGCAGTGGCGTCCCTCGGCCCTCGGAACCGCCAGGCTCTGCTCGTCGAGAACTTTGTCCGCGAGCAGCGTTCGCTTGAGCATTCCGCTGAAGCGTGACGTCTCACAAGTCCGTGTCCTTGCAGCTCACCGCGAGGGTGTTTTGCGCACCGCACGCAAGCGCACGAAACTGGTCTCCGTTCACTTCACAAAATGGTTTTCCTGAAGTACTGGAGCGCAGAGAAATCTCCGGTCGCAGCCTACCCGGTTAAAACAAGGACCCAACGATGAAGACTCTCGTCGTCTGCTCCGGCGGATTGGATTCCGTTACTCTTGCTCACAAGCTGGCAGCGGAGCACCAGCTTACCGGCCTGCTATCGTTCGATTACGGCCAACGGCATAGGAAGGAATTGGGCTTCGCCACCCTTTGCGCGGAGCGCCTGGGCGTCCCGCAGCGAATCATCGATATCCACGAGATCGGCGGCGGCCTTTCCGGCTCCGCGCTGACCGACAATGTGGACGTGCCCGACGGGCACTATGCCGAAGATACGATGAAGGTAACGGTGGTGCCCAACCGGAACGCCATCATGTTGGCCATTGCCTTCGGCCTCGCCGCAGCGCAAGACGCTGACGCGGTGGCGACGGCCGTGCATGGTGGGGATCATATTGTCTATCCCGATTGCCGTCCGGCCTTCATCGATGCTTTCCAGATGATGCAGGACCACGCGCTCGACGGCTACGCGCAGATTCGCCTTTATGCACCCTATGTGAACCTGACGAAGGCGGACATTGTTAGGGATGGAGCCACATACGGCACGCCGTTTGCGCAGACCTGGTCCTGTTACAGGGGCGCCGAGCGTCATTGCGGGAGGTGCGGAACCTGCGTCGAGCGGCGTGAGGCGTTTCACATCGCTGGGCACCCGGACCCAACCGAGTACGAGGACTCCGACTTCTGGCTCGGAGCGCTGCGAAGGACCACCGCGTAATGTTCCGCATCACCAAGGAATTCCACTTCTCAGCCTCGCATCAGCTCACCTCATTGCCACCCGATCACCAATGCGCGCGCCTGCACGGACATAACTACATCGTCGAAGTGGAGCTTTCAGCGGATGGACTGGACGATCACGGCTTCGTGCGCGACTACCACGATTTGGCGCCATTCAAACGCTACATCGACGAGAGCTTCGACCACCGACATCTCAACGACGTGCTGGGACACGAGCAAGTCACGGCGGAATATCTGGCCAGACATTTCTACCACTGGTGCAAGGCACGCCTGAGCGAAACCGCGGCCGTGCGGGTGAGCGAAACGCCGAAAACCTGGGCGGAATACCGGCCATGACCAATACGCATCCCGCAATCCGCGTGAGCGAGATTTTCGGGCCGACGATCCAGGGCGAGGGCGTGCTCATCGGGTTGCCGACGATCTTCGTCAGAACCGGCGGGTGTGACTATCGCTGTTCCTGGTGCGACAGCCTGCATGCTGTGGACAATCAATTCCGCCATGAATGGGAGATGATGTCCGTCGGCGTGGTGTGGAAAAATGTGCTTGCGCTTTCCGGTGGCCGCCCGCTTATGGTGTCGCTGTCAGGCGGCAATCCGGCCATCCAGCCGCTCGGCGCGCTCATCGACCGAGGCCGTGGTGACGGTTACCGTTTTGCGCTGGAAACCCAAGGTTCGCTTGCCAGGGACTGGTTTGCGCACCTTGACGTGCTGATCCTCAGCCCAAAGCCGCCGTCAAGCCAAATGACGACAGATTGGGCCGCTGTCGAGGCGTGCCTCCAGGCGGCACAAGGCAAGCCCCAAATCGTGCTCAAGCTCATTGTTTTCGACGAAAGGGACTACGCCTACGCGAAAGACGCCGCTGCGCGATTTCCGCAACTTCCGATTTATTTGCAACCCGGCAATCACACGCCGCCACACCCGGCAAATGATGACGCGCCCGTCGACCTTGACGGAATATTGAAGCGCATGGAGTGGCTGGTTGACAGCGTGACCCGCGACAAATGGTTCGAAGCCCGCGTGCTACCGCAGCTGCACGTTATGCTCTGGGGTAACAAGAGAGCCGTCTAGGCCAGGCCCTTTCCACCGGAACTGCACCGGCATATTCGGGTGAACGGGTGGTTCAACGTTGACCGCGCTGCCGGGGTGCTTGCGGACTTCTGCCACCGGCCCAAGTGTTGTCAGCCGCTTGCACGGCACCTTGCATTCTCCTTGCAAGGTCGAAGGGAGTGTCGCCGACAACCATGATCTGACAGGCAGGGCATGAGCGGGCGATATCGTCGCCATGCCAAGACGCGTCTGGTCCGCTTCGAACCGTTCCGGCCGACGGTCGCCGGTCAACAGTGGAAAACGATCGCAATCGGTTCACGATCGAGTGAGAGCCATGACCGTTCCTCTGCGGTGCTCAGACTGCCGCCGAGTGCCTGGCCGTTCCAGTTTCGAAATATTTGTCGAACCTGGCCGCGATGCTTCGGACGAAAGGGCGACTTTCAGCCGGCACAACGAATCTGTCGCCATCAAGTTCAAGCAATCGAACCGGATCGTGGAGGGCCATGGAACTTGACTGAAGGAGGAGCCTCTGGCCGGCCTCGCCGAAGCGTTCCACCAGATCGATGGCCGAGAAGGCGAAGTCGCACATCAAACGTTCGATGATCCAGCCGCGGACGCGGTCGTCGTTGGAAAGTGCGATACCCCGAACAGCGGCCAGCCCGCCGTCATCAACCGTGCATCGATATTCGCTGGTCGAAGGCATGTTCTGCGCATAGCCCTGCCGAAACTGGCTGATGGACGATGGGCCTAGCCCAATCAAGGTTTCGCAGCAATCGTCGGTGTAACCCTGAAAGTTCCGGTGCAGTGTTCCGGCGCGGGCGGCAAGGGCCAGGGCATCGCCGGGTTTGGCGAAATGGTCGAGGCCGATTGCTTCGTACCCCTGGTCCACGATCGCCCGCGCCGCCAGTTGCAATTGAGCAAATCTCTCCGCGGGACCGGGCAGCCATGCCTCGTCTATCATGGTCTGATGTTTCTTGAACCACGGCACATGGGCGTAGCCAAAAAGCGCTATCCTGTCGGGTTCCAAGGTCAGCGCCTGCGCGACGGTGGAGGAGACGCTCTCCCTCGTCTGGTGCGGCAAGCCGTACAGCAGGTCTAGATTGACCGATTCGACGCCGCGCGAACGAACACCGTCGACTACCGCTTTGGTCTGCAAAAAGCTCTGCTCGCGGTTGATTGCCTTCTGAACCTTCGGATCGAAGTCCTGGACGCCGAGGCTCGCACGGGTCGTGCCGATTTCGGCAAGCGCATCGAGGCGGGCATCGTCCATATCATTGGGTTCGATTTCAACGCTGATCTTGGCGCCGGGAAGAAAGGCGAAGCTGTTGCGCAGGACGCTTCCCAGCGCCGCTATATCCTCAGGTTCCAGCATCGTCGGGGAACCGCCGCCGAAATGAACCGCGCGAACTCGGCCCTTGCCGGTAACAAGGCCGCCAACCGTGGCGATCTCCCCATACAGCGAGCGCAGATAAGCGGCCACCGGCTCGTAGTGGCGCGTCTGTTTGGTATGGCACGCGCAGAACCAGCAGAGCCTGTCGCAATAGGGAATATGCAGGTAAAGCGATATCTCGTCACCACCTTCGAGCGCCTCCAACCAGCCTCGGTAAACGACGGCATCGACGCCCGCATGGAAATGGGGCGCAGTCGGATAACTGGTATAGCGCGGGACGTTCTCGCCAAGTCTGGTAGCTAGCTTTTGTCGCATGTCGTGGTCCACCGTGTTTGCGTCGCCCGAACTGTGGATGCTTGGATAAGCCTAAGCCCTGATTTCGATCAACCTTCAGCACGGACAAACTGCCGCAAGGATTTTTCTACCGTGGATTGCTATCCTGCCCGCACTGGACCGGTAGAGCGATCGAATGACATTACGGCAGGATATTCACAGTTCCGGCATTCCCGTTCTTTGCCTGCCTTGCGAGGCACGGCGCCGCGGTGTCTGTGGCGCGCTCGAGCCAGACGATTTGGCTCAGCTCGCCAAGACGTCGTCGCGGCACAATATCGAGCCGGGGGTCGAACTGATCGGCGACGCCGAGGCGGTCGACTGTTATTCAAACGTGCTTTCAGGCGTGGTGAAGCTCACGAAGAGCCTTTCGGACGGCCGCCAGCAGATCGTCGGTCTCCAGTTCGCGCCGGATTTTCTGGGACGGCCCTTCAAGATGAAAAGTGCGATCAATGCGGAAGCGGCAACAGCTGTCTCGCTATGCTCGTTTCCGAGAGCGGCCATCGAACGGATGATGAAGCAGTCACCCGAATTTGTGCATCGCCTGCTCAAGCAGGCGCTGAACGAACTTGACGAGGCCCGCGAATGGATGGTGACTGTGGGGCGCAAGACCGCACCAGAGAAGGTGGCGAGCTTTCTCCTCATGATTGCCCGGAACATCGACTCCAATGTTGACCCGGCGGCTAGGTCGGCGTGCTTCGAGCTGCCGATGACGCGTGCCGACATCTCTGATTTCCTTGGAATCACAAACGAGACCGTGAGCCGTCAGCTGACCAGCCTGAGAATGGACGGCGTGATTCGGATCGAGAACAACCGCCGCGTCACCGTGGACAGCATGAGCCGGCTGGAACGGCGCTGCGGCGGCCGAGGCGCAACAGCCGTTTGAATGACACGAAGCTGCATGGCCCACGCCACTTACTTCATTCGGGCAGGGCATGCTCGCGTTGGGCTCAGAAGACATCGCGTAGCGACAGCCCGTTCTCCATCCGATCGTATACGCCAGTTGCGTTTCGGCTCGTCGGCGAAGCATCCACACTTGGCCGAAGTCAATATGCCACATACGCAGGCGAAAATCGCCGTCCAAACCATAAATGTGACGAAGGCAGCGCAACGCTGGCGCTGGCTGTTCCAAGGCATTGAAACGATCGACGTTCGGTAAGGCATCGGCCTGCTTACCAGCGTCACAGAAGGTGCGCTTCCCCACACGCCCGCGATCGCCTCCATACCCGGGCCCCAACTCGGGGACGCCGGGCCTGTCCATAAACCGGCGGCCGCTGCTGCACTTCCACATTCGACACAGTCTGATCGCACCGAACTCGATGCTGCTCGAAGCAAAATGGTGCGGCTCTGACATGGATCAGGGCGAGCAGGCGAGGGCTGCGCGATAAGGCACCGCGGTTTGGCATCCGCCGGAATTGGAAATCGGGGCTTGCGATGAAATTCGGCAAAGAAATCGTGCTTCTAAGCCTGTTCGCATTCGCGGCTTTGGTGGCCGCTGGCGCTGGGGTGGATGAACCCTTTCGCCAGCATATGTGGGTCTTGTTCTTCGCCTTGGCTGGCTTCACTGCGATCCTGTTGCGCAACACTGAGTTCAAGCCTGCCGCGCCGATCGACCCGTCCGCTTACATGGACGGGCCAATCCGCTATGGCGCCATCGCCACCATGTTCTGGGGTGTGGTTGGCATGCTGGTCGGCGCCGTCATCGCGCTGCAGCTCGCCTATCCCGATCTCAACATCCAGCCCTGGTTCAACTTCGGCCGGCTGCGGCCGCTGCATACGTCGGGCGTCGTCTTCGCCTTCGGCGGCAACGCGCTGCTTTGCACGTCTCTCTATGTCGTCCAACGCACCTGCCGCGCCAGGTTGTTCGGCGGCGATCTCGCCTGGTTCGTGTTCTGGGGCTACCAGCTCNGTCCAACGCACCTGCCGCGCCAGGTTGTTCGGCGGCGATCTCGCCTGGTTCGTGTTCTGGGGCTACCAGCTCTTCATCGTCATGGCAGCGACTGGCTACCTGCTCGGCATAACCGAGAGCCGCGAATACGCGGAACCGGAATGGTATGTGGACATCTGGCTGACCATTGTCTGGGTCGCCTATCTCATCCTGTTCCTCGGCACGATCCTGAAGCGCAAGGAACCCCACATCTACGTCGCCAACTGGTTCTACCTGTCCTTCATCGTCACCATCGCGATGCTGCATGTGGTCAACAACCTCTCCATGCCCGCCTCCTTCCTGGGCTCGAAGAGCTATTCGGCTTTCTCCGGGGTCCAGGACGCTCTGACGCAATGGTGGTATGGCCACAACGCCGTGGGCTTCTTTCTGACCGCCGGCTTTCTCGGCATGATGTACTATTTCGTACCCAAGCAGGCGAACCGGCCGGTCTATTCCTACCGGCTGTCGATCGTCCATTTCTGGGCAATCATCTTTCTCTACATCTGGGCTGGACCCCATCATTTGCACTACACCGCCTTGCCCGATTGGGCGCAGACGCTCGGCATGGTGTTCTCGATCATGCTGTGGATGCCGTCCTGGGGCGGCATGATCAATGGCCTGATGACGCTGTCGGGCGCCTGGGACAAGCTCCGCACCGATCCGATCATCCGCATGATGGTGATGGCCATCGCCTTCTACGGCATGTCCACCTTCGAAGGCCCGATGATGTCGATCAAGACGGTCAATTCCCTGTCGCACTATACCGACTGGACGATTGGCCACGTCCATTCCGGCGCGCTCGGCTGGGTCGGCATGATCTCGTTCGGCGCAATCTACTTCATGGTGCCGAAGCTGTGGAACCGTGAACGGCTCTATTCACTCAGGCTCGTCACCTGGCACTTCTGGCTGGCGACGCTCGGCATCGTTGTCTACGCCGCTGTCATGTGGGTGTCGGGCATCATGCAGGGCCTGATGTGGCGCGAGTACGACGAGCAGGGCTTCCTCGTCTATTCCTTCGCTGAAACCGTGGCCGCCATGCACCCCTACTATGTCATGCGCGCCATCGGCGGAGCCATGTACCTCTCCGGCACCCTGATCATGGCCTGGAATATCGGCATGACCATTCTCGGATACCAGCGCGTGGAGGAGCCGATGCCCGGTTCCGTTCCTGCCCTTCAGCCTGCCGAATAAGGAGCCAGAAAATGGGCTTGATGGACAGACACGCACTCATCGAGAAGAACGCCACGCTTCTTCTCGTCGGCTCCCTTCTTGTGGTGACCGTAGGCGGCATCGTCGAGATCGCACCGCTCTTCTATCTCGACAACACGATCGAGAAGGTCGAAGGCATGCGCCCCTACTCGCCGCTCGAGCTTGTCGGGCGCAACATCTATGTGCGCGAGGGTTGCTACCTCTGCCACAGCCAGATGATCCGGCCGTTCCGCGACGAAGTCGAACGCTACGGTCACTACAGCCTGGCGGCCGAGTCGATGTACGATCATCCTTTCCAATGGGGATCGAAGCGCACCGGACCGGACCTCGCTCGGGTTGGCGACCGCTACTCGAATGTATGGCACGTCGAGCACCTCACGGATCCCCGTTCGGTTGTGCCGGAATCGATCATGCCAAGCTACGCGTTCTTGAAAGACGCGCCGATCGACGTGAAGGACTTCTCGACGCATCTGGTCGCCAACCGGCGGGTCGGCGTCCCCTACATCGATGACATGATCGCGCACGCCAATGCGGATTTAATGGCGCAGGCCGATCCTAACGCCGACACATCCGGCCTCCAGGCCCGCTACCCGAAAGCCAAGATCGGCGACTTCGACGGCAACCCGCAACAGGTGACCGAGATGGATGCCCTCGTCGCCTACCTGCAGATGCTCGGGACGCTGGTCGATTTCAAGAATTACGACGAAGCCGCCGGCTACCGCTGAGGAGTTTTATCCATGCATTACAATCTGATGCGAGAGTTTGCCGATAGCTGGGGCTTGGTCGCCATGGCACTTTTCTTCGTTGGCGCAATCGCCTTTGCGCTTCGCCCTGGCAGCCGCAAGCTCGCCGACGAAGCTGCCCGGATTCCCCTTGAGGACGAGTGATCATGAGCGACGAGCACATCGATGAAATCTCTGGTGTTTCGACCACCGGCCATGAGTGGGACGGCATCAGGGAGCTCAACAACCCACTTCCGCGCTGGTGGGTCTGGACGTTCTACATCACCATAGTCTGGGCGATCGGCTACACCATTGCCTATCCGGCATGGCCTCTCCTGCACTCGGCAACCAAGGGTGTGCTCGGCTATTCCAGCCGCAACGATGTCGGGAACGAGCTTGCAGCGGCCGAAGTTGCGAAGGGCAAATATGTCACTGCGGTCGAATCGAAAACCGTCTCGGAGATTGCCGCCGACGATGCGTTGCGCGAATTTGCGGTCGCTGCCGGCGGCGCCGCTTTCAAGGTCAATTGCGTGCAGTGCCACGGTTCCGGCGCCCAGGGGTCCAAGGGCTTTCCGAACCTCAATGACGACGACTGGCTGTGGGGCGGCGAGGTGGAGCAGATTCAGCAGACGATCGCTCATGGCATCCGCTTCGCCTCCGACCCGGATACGCGCCTGTCGGAAATGCCGGCCTTTGGCGACATCATCACCGCCGACCAGATCAAACAGGTCAGCGCCTATGTGGCCAGCCTGTCCGAANCATGGCATCCGCTTCGCCTCCGACCCGGATACGCGCCTGTCGGAAATGCCGGCCTTTGGCGACATCATCACCGCCGATCAGATCCAACAGGTCAGCGCCTACGTCGCCAGTCTGTCGGGCACCGTCAGCGATCAAGCATTGGTCGCACCCGGCACAAAGGTCTTTGCCGAAAATTGCGTGGCTTGCCACGGCGACAATGCAAAGGGCAACAAGGAACTCGGCGCCCCCGACCTGACCGATGCGATCTGGCTCTATGGGTCAGGCGAAACAGCAATCGCCACCCAGGTCCGTGCGCCGAAACAGGGCGTGATGCCGGCATGGGTCGGCCGCCTTGGCGAAACCAAGGTCAAGGAACTGGCGGTCTACGTCCATTCGCTAGGCGGTGGGGAATAGGAACGGGGGCCTATTCCCTCCCCTTCACCGCCCAAGCGACGAGGCCCGGCTCTGCCGGGCCTCGATTTGTTTCCGTGGTCCAGGCGATTGACCTGCATCAACGCGGCGCAATCCAGTCGACGGCACAATCCGATCGACGCTGTATTTCGCGGACCTCTCTGCACCCAGCAAGGTCACTTGCCCGGCGAAATCACAAGCTGCACGACGGAGAAACCAGTGCTGGACAATACGCAGGTAGAACGGCTCGAAGCCGAGGCGGTCAACTCCGCCAAAGTGCGCCAGCCAATGTACGCCGCGCGCAAGAAGATCTTCCCAAAGCGGGCCTCGGGAAGCTTTCGCCGGTTCAAATGGCTGGTAATGGCGATCACGCTCGGCATCTACTATTTGACACCGTGGTTGCGATGGGATCGAGGCCCGTTTGCTCCGGACCAGGCGGTACTGCTGGATCTTGCAAACCGGCGCTTCTATTTCTTCTTGATCGAGATATGGCCGCAGGAATTCTACTATGTGGCCGGACTTCTGGTGATGGCCGGCGTCGGTCTTTTCCTCATCACGTCGACTGTCGGCCGTGCCTGGTGCGGCTATACATGCCCGCAGACCGTATGGGTCGATCTGTTCCTGGTGGTGGAGCGGGCCATCGAAGGCGATCGNAATGCTCGTATCAAGCTCGATGCCAGTCCCTGGACCGCCCGCAAGCTGGTGCTGCGGGTGTCGAAGCACGCCATCTGGCTGGTCATAGGTGCGCTGACCGGCGGCGCATGGATCTTCTATTTCGCCGATGCGCCGACGCTGGTCGGCGAGCTCTTCACCGGCGCTGCGGCACCTGTCGCCTACATTACCGTCGCCGTGCTGACGGCGACGACCTATACGTTCGGCGGGCTGATGCGCGAGCAGGTCTGCACCTATATGTGCCCATGGCCGCGCATCCAGGCAGCCATGCTCGACGAAAGTTCGCTCACTGTCACCTACAATGACTGGCGGGGCGAACCGCGCTCACGTCACGCCAAGAAGGTACTCGCCGCAGGGCAGCCCGTCGGCGACTGCGTCGACTGCAATGCCTGTGTCGCTGTCTGTCCGATGGGGATCGACATTCGCGATGGCCAGCAGCTCGAATGCATCACCTGCGCGCTTTGCATCGACGCCTGTGACGGCGTCATGGACAAGCTCGGCAAGGAGCGCGGGCTGATTTCCTACGCCACGCTCTCCGACTACAACGCCAACATGATGCTGGCTACCGCAGGCGGTGCGAGTTCGGTCGATCCGTCGCTGGTCAGGGCGGCTGATGGCCTGTTCTCCGACAAGGTGGCGCATTTCCATATCCGCAAGATCTTTCGGCCGCGCACCTATGTCTACATGGGTATGTGGTCGCTGATCGGCCTGGGCCTGCTCTATTCGCTGCTGACGCGCGACCGGCTCGA
>NZ_AYWT01000008.1:0-222178 GCF_000502915.1 Mesorhizobium sp. LNHC209A00 | reverse complement strand
TTCGCAGCCGGGGCCGCGGCCGCCGGGACAGGCTGCAGGCCGCCGTCTCCGGTCAACGCCGGACGGCGCGGCGCGGCGAGGCGGATGTCGCGTTCGACAACGACGTCGGTCGGGCCGCCGATCAGAAGCAGATGTTCGATGTCGTCGCGTCGCACCAGCACCAGTCGGCGATGGCTGTCGACGGCGGTTGCGTCCATGACGGCGAGCCGTGTCTTGCGGTTGCGACCACCGGCGACAAACGTGCCGAAGGTCAGGTTGCGCACCAGCCTGACGATGATGAGAACGATGACCAGCAGGATCAGCGCCGCGAAGGTCCACAGGAGTGCCGCCGCATAACCGGGACCCGCCACGCTATCCAGCCACTGCATTGGTTTCCCCCGATCGGTTTGGAAGTGACGCGACACTAGACCGTTGCGACTGGCTACCGCAAGTTGCCTTCACGCATCGTGAACAGCTTGAAACACAGGGAAGGCCAGCCGACAGCATTTTTATCCGACATTTGCCGCCCGGGCCTTTTCCAGACCAGGAGAATGTGATTCAACCGGCTAAAGCGCGTCGCGCTGAAACGGATTCATGCGACGCGTTTCAGGTCCGTGTTTTTCATGCATGTCGCTTTCCCAAAACCGAAGTCATTTTGGGCGACATGCATTGGGGGCGGGTGTCGGAACATCGGATTTCATGAGCAGGGGGCATATGGCCAAGGAAGCGCGCGGCGATTTCTATCCGGCACCGATCGTCGACCAGAATACGCGACCGGGCGCGGTCACCCGGCTTATCATCTTCATCGTCGTCCTGACGGGCGCCGCAATCGTCTTCGGCTTTTTCCGCGAGCGCCTCGGCGATCCGTTCTTGCTCGGCATGCTCGGCGTACTGGCGATGATCGGTGTCGGCTTCCTGTTCGCGACCGCGATCGGCTTCGTGCAGATCACACCGCGCTCGACGGGCGACGAACTGTCCAAGGCCTTCGTCGATTCGATGTCGCAGGGCCTGCTGGTCACGGACACCAAGGGTCGTGTCGTCTACGCCAACCGCGCCTATGCCGATATGACCGGCGCCTCGTCGGCCGCTGACCTGAAGACGGTCGAAGGATTGCTCTCCGATGTCCCCGAAGCCTCGGTGACCATTTACCGGCTGGCGTCCGGCTTGCGTGACGGGCAGCCGGGCGACGGCGAGTTCCGGCTCGCGCAATCGATCCGGCCCGGGGCCGAACCGGGCGCGCGCTGGTACCGGGCACGCGCCCGCGCGTTCAGCGTTCCGGGCCAGCGGCTGCCGATGCTGGCCTGGCAGCTCGCCGACATTTCGCAAGAGCGGGCCGAGCAGGAGCGTTTCTTCCTCGATCTGCAGAAGGCAATCGACCACCTCGACCACGCGCCGGCCGGTTTCTTTTCGGCCGACCAGGACGGCCGCGTCACCTACATCAACGCCACGCTCGCCGGATGGCTGGGCATCGATCTCGCCAGCTTCACCCCCGGTGCCGTCGCCTTGCCGGATATTGTTGCCGGTGACGGCATGGCGCTGGTGCGCTCCGTCAAGGCGGACCCCGGCACGACGCGCAATGCGGTCATCGATCTCGATTTGACGACGATGACCGGCGAGGCGCTGCCGGTGCGCTTCATGCATCGCGTTTCGGCCAGCCGTGAGGGCGTCGGCGGGCCAACCCGCACCATCGTGCTCAACCGCACACAGGGCGAGGATGCCTCGGCCGACTTGCGCGCCTCGGAAGTGCGCTTCACCCGCTTTTTCAACTCGACACCGATGGCGATTGCCGGTGTCGATGCCAGCGGGCGCATCCTGCGCACCAACGCGCCGTTCCTGTCGCTGTTTTCCTCGGTGGTCGATCGCGATGCCGTGGATCGCCGCGTGCGGCTCGACACGGTGATCCATGAGCGCGACCGGCCGGCCTTTGCGGCGGCGTTCGAGAAAGCCCGGCAGCGGCAGGCCGACATCGATCCAATCGAGACCGTGCTGCCCGGCAATGATGAGCGGCATATCCGTTTCTACGTCAACGCCGTGGCCGATGGCACCGGCGGCGAAGGGGCCGAGGAAGCGGCCATCGTCTACGCCGTCGAGACAACCGAGCAGAAGGCGCTCGAAGGGCAGATGGCGCAAAGCCAGAAGATGCAGGCCGTCGGCCAGCTCGCCGGTGGCATCGCGCACGACTTCAACAATGTGCTGACCGCCATCATCATGGCGTCCGACCTGCTTTTGACCAATCACCGGCCGTCGGATCCGTCCTTCCCCGACATCATGAACATCAAGCAGAACGCCAATCGCGCCGCCTCCCTGGTCAGGCAGTTGCTGGCCTTCTCGCGCAAGCAGACGCTGCGGCCGGAAGTGCTGAATCTCACCGACGTGCTCGCCGATCTCAGGATGCTGCTTGCCCGACTGGTCGGCAACGACATCAAGCTCAAGGTCGACCATGGCCGCGACTTGTGGCCGGTCAAGGTCGATATCGGGCAGTTCGAGCAAGTGGTGGTCAACCTGGCGGTCAACGCGCGCGACGCGATGCCGGCCGGCGGCGATCTCACCGTGCGCACCCGCAACGTGACCGCCGAGGAATGCAAGACCTTTCCCTATCGCGAACTCGCGGCCGCCGACTATGTGGTGGTCGAAGTCGAGGATACCGGTTCAGGCATCGCGCCCGACGTGCTGAAGAAGATCTTCGAGCCGTTCTTCACCACAAAGGAGGTCGGCAAGGGCACGGGCCTTGGTCTGTCCATGGTCTACGGTATCATCAAGCAGACCGGCGGCTTCATTTTCTGCGATTCCGAAGTCGGCAAGGGGTCGACCTTCCGCATCTTCCTGCCGCGTCACATCATGGAAGCGAAAACCGCAGCCGAAGCCGGTGAAGCGCCGGCGGCAGCGGCAGTCAAACTGGCCGATAGCACCAAGGATCTGTCCGGGTCGGCGACGGTCCTGCTGGTCGAGGATGAGGACGCCGTGCGCATGGGCGGCATGCGGGCACTGACCTCGCGCGGCTATACCGTTCACGAGGCATCCTCGGGCGTCGAGGCGCTGGAAGTGTTCGAAGCGCTGGGCGGCAAGGTCGACATCGTCGTTTCCGACGTGGTGATGCCGGAAATGGACGGACCGACCCTGCTCGGTGAGTTGCGCAAACGCCAGCCGGACATCAAGTTCGTCTTCGTCTCCGGCTACGCCGAGGACGCTTTTGCCAGGAACCTGCCGGCGGAGGCGCAGTTCGGCTTCCTGCCAAAGCCGTTTTCGCTGAAGCAACTGGCCACGATCGTCAAGGATGTCCTTGAATCCTAGGTGCTTCCAATGCGGCGCCCTTGCACGACGCCGTAACAACGCCATGATTCTTGAAAATACAGCAGGCGGGCTTGGGGAGCGGCTGTTGACGCCACACATCGAGGCAGGCAAAGGCGATTACGCCGACACGGTTTTGTTGCCGGGCGACCCGGAGCGCGCGGCGTGGATGGCGCGGACATTCTTGGACGCGCCGGCCTGCGTCAATCGCCGACGCGGCGCTCTCGGCTTTACCGGCTTGTTTCGCGGCAAGCCTGTCAGCATTCAGGCGACGGGCATCGGTGTTTCATCGTTCCTGATCTACGCCCATGAACTGCTTGACTTTTATGGCGTCCGAACACTGATCCGCACCGGTACCTGCGGCAGCCTGAGGGCCGAGGCAAAGCTGCGCGGCCTTGTGATCTCGCAATCGGCACGGCCTGAAAATACCGAGAGCGGTCAGGTCTTTGGCCTTTACGAAGCCGATGCTGGCCCGGATCCGGCGCTGCTGGCTTGCGCATTGACCAAGGCAGCCGCACTTGGCATCGACCACCACGCCGGCCTGACAGCCTGCACCGACATATTCTACCATCCTGAAGCGCGTGCCCGCTATGCCGACGCAAGGGCGCTCGGGGCGCTGGCAGTAGATATGGAAACCAGCGCTCTCTATCGCATATCGGCCCATTTCGGCGCGAGGGCATTGTCGCTGCTGACCNAGTAGATATGGAAACCAGCGCTCTCTATCGCATATCGGCCCATTTCGGCGCGAGGGCATTGTCGCTGCTGACCGTCGTCGACAATCTGCTTACCGGCGAACAGACCGACTATTCCGAACGCCAGGCGCTTTTCACCGACATGAGCCGGCTCGCGCTCGAAGTCGCCACGGAAGGGCGCTAGGCGGCCTCTCGCTTCAACACCTCCTCCATGGCGGCTGGGGGCGTTCCTTCACCACCGCGCTCGACCACTAGACCACATGGCCGGCCTGTGGATCGTCGGTGAGGACATGCCCCGCCAGGAGAACCGCATCACGCTGCATGGCGACGAGAAGGACGAGCACGGCATGCCGATCGCCGATGTGCATTTCGACGACCATGCCAACGACACGGCAATGCGCAATCATGCCTACAAGCAGGCCACGGCGCTTTACGATGCGGTCGGCGCCACACGCACCTTCCCGACGCCACCCTATCCCTCGACGCACAATCTCGGCACCAACCGGATGAGCGAGAAGGCCGCCGACGGCGTCTCGCTGGCGATCCGCCAGGCCGACTATATCGCGCCGACCGGCTGGCCGTCCTTGGTAACATCCAGATGACATGAGAAGGCGGGCAGGATTGCGGACCGAGGTGGTGTCGTTGCCAGGAAGATCTACTGATTGCTTCCCCTGGTGCAAGTCGTGGCGGTGAAGGCGCCGTCGGGCTGTTTCATGATGATGTCGAAGGAGGGCGGACTCTGGCCGTCCAGCGTTGCCTGGGTGAGCGAGAGCGAGTTGCCGCCGGTGGTGTAACCGCCAACCGGTCCCAACCAGGAGATCACGCCGTTTGCATCCATCTGGTAGTTGTAGCCCTGCTGCGCGGTCCCGAACGTGACCGGGCCGCGGTAGACATTTCCCTTTATGGTGATGTCGCCGAGGTTGAGGAACATGCCGAGCAGGTAGGCCTCGCAGTGGTAGATGCCGTCGGGCATCCTGCCCTCGCTGAAGTCGGCTCGGGCGGCTCCGGTTGCCGCCGCCAGAGTCACTATGCCGATGAATATGCGTGAAATGGTTGATGTCATGATGCCGTCCGCTTGAACGACCAAGCTTGCCCTATTTTTGCGTCGCGCCGCAACATTTGCCGTCGGCGATCTGCCTCTAAGGTCAAAATATAGGCATGTGGGGAAAATGGGCAAAACTTAGGCATATGCTTTATGCGTTGCGTAAATTTCCCTCAATCAATTTTTAACCGGCTCTCTTTGTTTGATTCAATCCAATATAGCAACGCGCTGATAACGTTGGGCTATTCTGTGTGTTTCGGCATGCCTAAAGCGGTTGGCACGGGGGTTGCATTGCATAGTCGCGGTGCAATCAACCAGCTTGGGAGTCTTCCGTATGAGGGGTAATTTCTCGACAATAGCAAAAATGTTCTCGGCGAGCGTAGTTGCCGCCGGCCTGATGATGTCTGCTCCGGCCAGGGCCGCCGATGATACGATCAAGGTCGGCATTCTTCATTCGCTGTCGGGCACGATGGCGATTTCGGAGACGACGCTGAAGGACGCCATGCTGATGCTCATCGACGAGCAGAACGCAAAGGGTGGCCTGCTCGGCAAGAAGCTTGAAGCCGTCGTCGTCGATCCGGCTTCCAACTGGCCGCTGTTCGCCGAAAAGGCGCGTGAGCTGATCTCGAAGGACAAGGTCGCCGCGGTGTTCGGCTGCTGGACCTCGGTGTCGCGCAAGTCGGTGCTGCCGGTGTTCTCCGAACTCAACAATATCCTGTTCTATCCGGTCCAGTATGAGGGCGAGGAAAGCGAGCGCAACGTCTTCTACACGGGTGCCGCGCCGAACCAGCAGGCCATTCCGGCCGTCGATTACCTGATGAGCGAGGATGGCGGTTCGGTGAAGCGCTGGGTGCTCGAAGGCACCGACTACGTCTATCCACGAACCACCAACAAGATCCTCGAAGCCTATCTGAAGGCCAAGGGCGTCGCGGCCGAAGACATCATGGTCAACTATACGCCGTTCGGCTTCTCCGACTGGCAGACCGAAGTCTCGGCGATCAAGAAATTCGGCTCGGCCGGCAAGAAGACCGCCGTCGTATCGACCGTCAATGGCGATGCCAACGTGCCGTTCTACAAGGAACTCGGCAACCAGGGCATCAAGGCCGAGGATATCCCGGTCATGGCCTTCTCGGTTGGCGAGGAAGAGCTTGCCGGTCTCGACACCAAGCCTCTGGTCGGCCATCTCGCCGCCTGGAACTATTTCGAGAGCGTCAACACGCCTGAGAACAAAAAGTTCATCGCCAACTGGCACAAGTTCATCAAAAATAACAAGCGCACCACCAACGACCCGATGGAAGCCCATTACATCGGCTTCAACATGTGGGTCAAGGCGGTCGAGAAGGCCGGCACCACCGATCCAGACAAGGTCATCGATGCCATGATCGGCGTTTCCGTGCCGAACCTGACCGGCGGCTACTCGACGATGATGCCGAACCATCACATCACCAAGCCGGTGCTGATCGGCGAAATCCAGGCTGACGGCCAGTTCGAAACGGTTTCGCGCACGCCGGGCCTTGTGATGGGCGACGAATGGTCCGACTACCTGCCGGACTCCAAGGATTTGATCTCCGATTGGCGCAAGCCGCTGTCGTGCGGCAACTTCAACGTTGCCACCGGCAAGTGCGGCGGCAAGGGCACAAACTGATCCTCCCGGGCTGGGCCTTCACGCCCAAGACCGCACGCGTCCGGACGGTTTCCTCCACTGTCCGGACGCGCCATTTCAAACCTTCAGGGATTAACACAAGCCGATGACCTTGATCCGCACGATTGGCCTGACGCTGTTGTTCCTGCTGGCGACACTGTCGTCGTCGGACGCAGGCGAAGCCGATCTGCGCGCCATCATCGCCAAGTTCGCTACCGCCAAGGGCTTTTCCGAGATCGGAGCCGTCGTGCATGACCTCGCCGCCACCGGCGATTCCTTGGTCGAACACCCGCTTTCGGCACTCGCCGACGGCAATCTCTATATCCGCGAAGCCGATTCCCTGGTCTTTGTTGGCAAGGAAGCCGGCGAAAGCGTCCAGCTTTTCGATCCGCTCAGCAGCGAAGCATCGGGCGAGGCTGCCAAGGACGACGTCGCCAAGATCAAGGTCAACAACACGCTGCGCCGCGTTATCCGCGATGCGCTCGGCACGTTGACGCTTGGCGCCAAGGATCCGGCCGTGCGGCTGGCCGCCGCCGGCACCATGTTCAAGACGCCCGATGCAGCCAACATCGAGCCACTCGACACGGCAATCGCCAGCGAGACCGTGGCCAGCGTCAAGGCTCTGCTCGAACAGGCCCGCGCGGCCTCGGTGCTTGTTTCCGACAGGCCCGAGACCGACAAACTCGCCGCGGTCGCCCTGATCGGCGCGCGTGGCGACCGCGACGCGGTTTCGCTACTCACTTCGGTCGAGGCCAGTGCCTCCGGCGCGGTCAAGGACGCGGCGACGGCAACGATCGCCAACATCAATTCGACGCTGGCCTTGTGGGATGCCGGACAGAACATCTGGTACGGGATTTCGCTGGGTTCGGTGCTGCTGCTGGCCGCGATCGGGCTTGCCATCACATTCGGCGTCATGGGCGTCATCAACATGGCGCATGGCGAGATGGTGATGCTTGGCGCCTATACGACCTTTGTCGTCCAGCAGGTGATCCGGACGTCCTTTCCCGGCCTGTTCGACTGGTCGCTGGTGATCGCGCTGCCGCTCGCCTTCCTGGTCGCGGCATTCGTCGGTCTCATCATCGAGCGCGGCGTGATCCGGTTCCTGTACGGCCGGCCGCTGGAGACGCTGCTGGCGACCTGGGGCGTCTCGCTCATCCTGCAGCAGGCGGTGCGCTCGATCTTCGGACCGACCAACCAGGAGGTCGGCAATCCGTCCTGGATGTCCGGCTCCTTCGACGTCGGGCAACTGGCCATCACCTGGAACCGTCTGTGGATTCTGGTGTTCGCGCTCACGGTGTTCGGCATGTTGCTCTATGTGATGAAGCGCACGCCCTGGGGGCTGCAGATGCGCGCCGTCACCGCCAACCGCCGCATGGCCGCCTCGATGGGCATCAGGACGCCCTGGGTCGACGCGCTGACCTTCGCGCTGGGATCCGGCATTGCGGGCATCGCCGGCGTCGCGCTCAGCCAGATCGACAACGTCTCGCCCAATCTTGGTCGCGGCTACATCATCGACAGCTTCATGGTGGTCGTCTTCGGCGGTGTCGGCAATCTCTGGGGTACACTGGTCGGCGCCTTTTCGCTCGGCATCGTCAACAAGGTTCTCGAGCCATATGCCGGCGCGGTGCTCGGCAAGATCGTCGTGCTGGTGCTGATCATTCTGTTCATCCAGAAGCGCCCGCGCGGCCTGTTCGCGCTCAAGGGCAGGGCGGTGGAAGCATGATATCGGGACGATTCTTTGCCGCTGGCGCGGACCGCCGCATCGCCATCACCATCTTCATCCTGCTGGCAGTGGCTATAATCGTGCCGGTGCTTAACCTAGCCGTCTCGCCGACAAGCGCCTTCTACATTCCGTCCTATATCGTGGCGCTGACCGGCAAATATCTCTGCTATGCGCTGCTGGCGCTCTCGCTCGATCTGGTCTGGGGCTATTGCGGCATCCTCTCGCTCGGCCACGGCGCCTTCTTCGCGCTCGGCGGCTATGCGATGGGAATGTATCTGATGCGCCAGATCGGCTCGCGCGGCGTCTACGGCAACCCGATCCTGCCCGATTTCATGGTGTTCCTGAACTACAAGGAATTGCCCTGGTTCTGGACCGGTTTCGACCATTTCTGGTTCGCCGCCATCATGGTACTGGCGGTGCCCGGCCTGCTTGCCTTCATCTTCGGCTGGTTCGCCTTCCGCAGCCGGGTCACAGGTGTCTACCTCTCCATCATCACCCAGGCGATGACCTATGCGCTGCTGCTTGCCTTCTTCCGCAACGACATGGGTTTCGGAGGCAATAACGGCCTGACCGATTTCAAGGATATCCTGGGCTTCAACGTGCAGGCCGATACGACGCGTTCGGCACTGTTCGCGGCCAGCGCGGTGATGCTGGCACTCGCCGTTTTCATCACCTGGGCGATCGTCGGCTCCAAATACGGCAAGCTGCTGATGGCCGTGCGCGACGCCGAGAGCCGCACGCGCTTCCTCGGCTGGCGGGCCGAGAACGTAAAGCTGTTCGCTTTCACCGTTTCGGCCGTCATGGCAGGCATTGCCGGCGCACTCTATGTGCCGCAGGTCGGCATCATCAATCCAGGCGAATTCGAGCCGTCCAATTCGATCGAGGTGGTGATCTGGGCGGCGGTCGGCGGCCGCGGCACTATTGTCGGGCCGATCATCGGCGCGTTGCTGGTCAATGCTGGCAAATCCTGGTTCACCGGGGTGCTGCCGGAATTCTGGCTGTTCGCGCTCGGCGGCCTGTTCGTCGCCGTCACCTTGCTCCTGCCCAAGGGCATCATCGGCATGTGGGACAGCTGGCGCGGCAATGTCAGGGCGCTGCGCGTGGCGTCCCTGACTGAAGAAGCCGGCACCGAGGTTGGCATGGCGTCCGCGGCATCCAAACCTGCCCGCTCGCCAGCGCGAAATCCAGGCGAATGGTCCTTGTCCGGCCCCGAACCGCAGGCGGCGGAGTAAGCGCCCATGAGCAAATCCAACACTATTCTCTATCTCGACGGCGTCTCGGTGTCCTTCGACGGCTTTCGCGCCATCAACAATCTGTCCCTGGTGCTCGACAAGGGCGAGATGCGCGCCATCATCGGCCCCAACGGCGCCGGCAAGACGACAATGATGGACATCGTCACCGGCAAGACGAGGCCGGATGAAGGCGAAGTGTTCTTCGACGGCCAGGTGGACCTGACCAGACATGACGAAGCCGAGATCGCCATGATGGGCATCGGCCGCAAATTCCAGAAGCCGACCGTTTTCGAAAGCCACACGATCGAAGAAAACCTGATGCTGGCGCTGAAGGGGCCGCGTTCGATCTTCCCGGCGCTGTTCCATCGCCAATCGCCCGCCGAGGCGCGGCAGATCGATAATATCCTTGGCATCATCCGGTTGGGCGACAAGCGCCGCGAATTCGCCGCCAATCTAAGCCATGGCCAGAAACAATGGCTCGAGATCGGCATGCTGCTGGCGCAGGACCCGAAGCTGCTTCTGGTCGACGAGCCGGTTGCCGGCATGACCGATGCCGAGACCGAGGAAACCGCGCGGCTGCTCAGGGATATCGCCCGCGACCACTCGGTCATTGTCGTCGAGCACGACATGCATTTCGTCCGCGAACTCGGCGTCAAGGTTACCTGCCTGCATGAGGGCTCGGTGCTCTCGGAAGGGACGCTCGATTTCGTTTCGGCCGACGAGCGCGTCGTCGAAGTCTATCTGGGGAGATGAGCATGCATTGGCGGGTTCAATTCCATCGCTTCGACATGTCGTTTCTTCGGTTCTGGAGAAGGGGCTGACATGCTCAAGGTTTCCAATGCCACGCTCCACTACGGCGCCGCTCAGGCGTTGCGCGGGGTGTCGCTGAAGGCGGGTGCGGGCAAAATCACCTGCGTGCTCGGCCGCAACGGCGTCGGCAAGACCAGTTTGATGAGATCGATCGTCGGCCACCACAGGCTGACGAGCGGAAGCGTTGCCTTCGAGGGGAAGGCGCTCGACCGGAGCGCGGCGTATGACCGCGCCCGGTCGGGCATCGCATTCGTGCCGCAGGGCAGGGAGATCTTTCCGCTGCTCAGCGTGCGGGAAAATCTCGAATCCGGCTTCGCGCCCTTGAAGCGCGCCGACCGTAACGTGCCGGCGCACGTCTTCGAGCTGTTTCCAGTGCTCAAGCAGATGCTTGGCCGCCGTGGCGGCGATCTCTCCGGCGGCCAGCAACAGCAGCTCGCCATCGGCAGGGCACTCGTGATGCGACCGAAGCTGCTGGTGCTCGACGAGCCGACCGAAGGCATCCAGCCCTCCGTCATCAAGGATATCGGCCGCGCCATACGCTACCTGCGCGACCAGGCCGGCATTGCGGTGCTTCTGGTCGAACAGTATCTCGATTTCTGCCGCGAACTCGCCGACGAGGTCAACATCATGGATCGCGGCCTGATCGTCCACACCGGCCCGGCGGAAGATTTAGACCGGGCTGATGTCCGCAAATTCCTCACGGTCTAGAATCGGCACCGGACTTCATTGAAGATTTGAAGTTTATTGGCAAGTCCAATATTTCTTACATCCATCATCTGCGCCTCTGGCACATGCAACATCGCATGCTAGTCTTTCCGTGGCTTTGTGAGTCGGCCGTTTCCGTATCAGTCTGGTTATCACGGATCGCGGCGCGGCAAAGGCCCTGCAAGTTCCACGCAAGCAAGGCTTCCTAGCTTCCCGATCTGATTGTCGTTCAAACGCGTTTGGGCACACAGGCTAAGGGACAGCCATGGAACGTTACGTCGAAGACTACCAGAAGCGGCGGCTTACCGAACGCGTCGACATCATCGCCGCCATCAACATTCTGAGGTCACAGGGCTGTGACTACGACGACCTGATCGAGGAGATCACCAAGGTCTTCTATGTCGACCTCGATACCTTCAATGAAATCGTCATGGCGGCCTAATGCATGTCGCCTGGCGGGCTTGGCATGACACGCGCGTTTAGCTCGCGCGTCGGAATGGAGAGGCGGTGACGCGGTTGCGGCCTCCGCGCTTGGCGTCATAGAGCGCCTTGTCGGCGGCGCTGAGCACCTTGTCCAGGCTGATCCCCTCTTTGCTGCCAAACGCAAATCCGGCGCTGACCGTACAGGTGAGGGAACCGGCTTCGGTTTCTATCAGTCGCGTCGCGAAAGCCGCCCGGATGCGCTCGGCTGCTTGCTCGACGGTCTCCGGCAGCGTGCGCTTCAGCACCAGCGCGAATTCCTCGCCGCCCATGCGCGCTGCGACGTCGGCCGGCCGAAGGTTGGCTGTCAACTCGTTGGCGAACACCCTCAGCACTTCATCGCCCGCCGCATGGCCGAATTCGTCGTTGATGGTTTTGAAGTTGTCGAGGTCGAAGACGACCACCGCTGTAAAGGCGCCGACCGGGACATGGCCATGCATGTCGAACAGCGCTCGCCGGTTGAGCAGGCCAGTCAGGGAATCCGTCTGGGCGTCGCGATGGTGGTGCCTCGCCAGGCGCCCCTGATTGAGGGCAAGCGAGAGCGCGCCAATGCCTGTCATGCTGGCGATAACCACGATGAGGCTGAGTTCCTCGGCCCAATTGCTTGGTGCATGTCCGAGCACCAGTTTTCCTTCCCAGGCGAGAACCATGGCGCAGAGCCCGAAGGAGGTGGCCGTGGCCGAATAGAGCGCAGTGATGCCGATCGTCAGGGCGGGTGCTTCATCACGGCCCTTCCAGTATTCGAACGCCGTGACGAACAGGAGCACGGCGGCAAACATGTTCTCCGCCATGAAGCCGAGGCCATCATAACCCAGGGCCATGGGGGGCAACGCTATCGCGAGCGAATAGCACCCCCACACGGCCCGCGGCAGTGGCGAGCCGCCGGTTCGGAACTGATAGGCCGCACCCAGCATGGCCGAAAAGCCGATCAGCAGAAACGCCGAGGTCGCGATGCCGAGCAGGCGTCCCGGCATCTCGATATAGGCGTCATAAATAAAAATATCGCCGACCACGAACACCAGGCTGATCGCCCATGTCAGCAGGAATTTTTCCGAGCGGGCGGTCAGCCACATCCCGAACAATGTCAGGCTGAGGCAAACGGCAGAGAAACCGACGGCCAGCAGAAGCGAAGTGTAGTCGAGCGACATGCCCTCTTTCCCTGCCGGCGGCGGTCCCAGCTCTGCGGCTTGGCGTCGGCGCATTCATGCGGCAAGGAAGTGTCGATAAGGTTACGATCGTGGCGAAGATGCCCAGGAACAGGCGCTTTGCTACGCTCAATACGCACAGGCTATGTGCTTACTGTGTGTAGCTGGAAACCGACCGACGCCTTTTCAGTCGGCTACCCGCTTCATCAATGCCATCGCCCCGAACGGCGCCCGCACCTTGCCCTCGCTGATGAAGTAGACGAACACGTCGCGCGGCTGGACCGGGGCGTCGGTGGCGGGGTCGGCGCGCCGCAGATCGGCGGGCTGCTTGCCTACCGCCCAGACCTTGGCCCGCGCCGCCCATTCGTCGAGGCCCTTTGGCGTATAGCAATCAGGATTGTCGTCGCTGCCGGTCTGCAGCCGCGCATAGATGAAATCGCCAGTGATGTCGGCGATGTCAGGATATTTGGCATGGTCGGCATAGACGACCGCCGCCTTGTACTTGCGGGCGAGCGCTGGGAACTCCGGCACGATGAAACTGTCGTTGCGCACCTCCAGCGCGTGGCGCAGCGCGACACCGTCCTGCTTTTCCGGCAGCAGCTTCAGAAACGCCTCGAAATCGTCCGGATCGAACTTCTTGGTCGGCGCGAACTGCCATAGGATCGGTCCCAGCTTGTCGCCGAGCGCGGCAACGCCGGAACCCAGGAAACGCATCATCGATTCAGCGGCCTCGCCCAGCACGCGCCGGTTGGTGACGAACCGGTTGCCTTTCAGCGAATAGACGAAATTGTCAGGCGCCTCGTTGGCCCATTTGACGAAGGTCGGCTCCTTGAAACTCGAATAATAAGTGCCGTTGACCTCGATGCTCGGCACCTGCCGGGTGGCGTAGTGCAGTTGCTTGGCCTTCGACAGTTTCTCGGGATAGAAGGACGTGTCCCAGGGTTCGAAGGTCCAGCCGCCCACGCCGGCGCGGATTGTTCCCGATTTGCTCATTGTATTTCTCCCTGTCGCTTGATGTGCGCGGTCGTCCCACGAGGGTCAAGGAAACCGGCAAACCCGCTCTTGTCCGTTGCTAAACCACCAGAACCGTTGAGGACACTCATTGCCATCGGCCCCAGGTTCTGCATGCCGATGACCTTCGAGGCATCGAGCTTGTCCCCGACGACAATGAGGAAGCCGCCCGGGGCGTGATTGCCGGGCCTCAATCCCGGTGGCTTGGCTTCAATACGTCCGAGTCTGGATGAGCGCACCGCGCCCGGGCACAAGCCAGCGCCATAATGCACTAAGAGATCAGGCAGTTCGGTCGCGCGCGTGCCGGCATGCTGTAGAGCCGCCCTGTCGATCAGCGTGATCACCGGCTGGCTGGTCTGATCGTCCCTCAATTCCATCAGGAGGAACTCAATTTGGTCGAGCAGTCTCAATCGCTCGATCTCAATGCCAGCGTCCTTGAAAACCACGGATGGATTGATGCGAAGAGCCGTGCAGTTCTCGTTGTAAGGCAGCATTTCGCAAAGCGGCCACCAGTGCTGGTCCCTGGCTTTCACGACATTGCGCATAAACCGAGTCCAATGCGTTTCACCGAGAATGCGGTTCATACGGTCGACAATTGCTGGCATCAGGTGAGCCAGCGTAGCGTTCGGCTGCATTTCAGTCGTCGAGAAGACCACGATCTCGGTGTCCGGGCCGGCTGAGGAGACGAGATCGCCGATTGCTCGATCAATGTCGCCAAGAATCATGTCGATTGGGGCGCCGAGCCGACTGTTGCGGGCCGGGTCGAACTTCGGATCGGCTGCGTCGACGAGATCCCAAAGTGCATGGCTGGCGCAGTGAGCCTCCTTGAACCCGACAATGAACAGATCCCAAGCTTCGCTGCCCAGATAGTGCAGGGCGGCGGCACCTTTCCGGGCGACCGCAAGGCGTAGATTGGCCACGACCGCCATGGCCTCGGTGTCGTCCAATCGGCCTTCATGGTCACATCTGCTCGGCGGCGCTGCGCCGAAAAGCGTGACGACGTCATTGGCAAGCGCTGCCGGATAGCTTTGGGGGCGCGGAAATAACGTCCATGGACAAGCCAGTCGGCGAGATGGATGCCATTGAACTGTCGCGGGAGGCGGCATTTCGGAATGTCGAAGACGGCTATCCTGAGATCCGGCGCCGTTTCCCAGAAGGTCTCGCGGTCGATCTCATCGGCGCAGGCCAAGCCGAATTTGCCGCTGCGCAGCCGTTGCTCATAGTGATAGCGACCGTGTTCACCCATCCCGGACGCGTATTGAAACGAGGCCCACAGCGCATCATCCGTTGCGCCCGCATGTGCGGTCAGATATTTGACCCTGCCACGTGCCCGCAACGCGGTGAGACTGGGCAGCATACCGTCCTGGCTGGCCCGGTCGACCAAGGCTCCATCCGCTCCGTCGAGCGCGATCATGAGAACCCGTGTGGTCACGATGTTTCTCCCGGGGCCACGATCCAAGGACCGAAAATCCGGCCGTCCATGCCAGGCCGGATATCCCCATCATTGCTCATTGCCGTCCCCCCGATAGTCAACAGCGATCACGACGCAGAGGTTGTGTCGAACGCCTTCGCCATGTCGACGAGCACCCATCCTGGCCGGTAGGGATTGGGCCGGCGACCGGTTTCGCGATAACCATAAGCAAGATAGAGCGCGATGTTGCGTTCCATTTTCGCGTTGGTGTAGAGCCGTATCTCCGGCAGGCCGCACTGCCGCGCCTGCTCGTCGGCGTGTTTCAGCAATGCAATACCGAACCCCTTGCCCTGGAAGGCAGGCGACACCGCGACGGAGAAAATCATCGCGTGATCTTCATGCCGCTCCAGCGCGATCACTCCGGCGAGTTCGCCGTCACTCTCCAGCAGCCAGACCTCGCCTTGGGCGATACGCGGCGCATAATCCTCGGTAACCGGGAGCGGCGGTGCGTCGAGTATAGCGGAGTAGGGAGCGTAGGCGGCTTGCGTCAGCGTGATGATCGCGGCGAGGTCTTCGGGGCCGGCAAGCCTCACGCCAAAGCTGCTCTGGATCGTGATGGGATCATCCTTACCCATCACTCCGCCGCTTCGCGCTTGCCTCCGGGGCGACGCTCCAGCAACTCCTTGAGGAACTGGCCGGTGTAGCTGCGCTTTTCGCGCACGATCGCTTCCGGCGTGCCCGAGGCGACAAGTTCGCCGCCGCCGTCACCGCCCTCGGGGCCGAGGTCGAGCACCCAGTCGGCGGTTTTTATCACTTCGAGATTGTGCTCGATGACCACCACCGTATTGCCTTGGTCGACCAGTTCGTGCAGCACTTCCAACAGCTTGGCGACGTCGTGGAAATGCAGGCCGGTCGTCGGTTCGTCGAGGATGTAGAGCGTCTTGCCGGTCGCCTTGCGCGACAGTTCCTTGGCGAGCTTGATGCGCTGCGCTTCACCGCCGGACAGCGTCGTCGCCTGCTGGCCGATGTGGATGTAGCCCAGCCCAACCTGCTTCAGCGTCTCCAGCTTGTCGCGCACGCCAGGCACGGCGGCGAAGAAATCGACGCCTTCCTCGACGGTCATGTCGAGCACGTCGGCGATCGACTTGCCCTTGAACAGGACGTCGAGCGTCTCCCTGTTGTAGCGCTTGCCATGGCAGACGTCGCAGGTGACGTAGACGTCGGGCAAAAAGTGCATCTCGATCTTGATGACGCCGTCGCCCTGGCAGGCCTCGCAGCGGCCGCCCTTGACGTTGAAGGAGAAGCGGCCCGGCTGATAGCCGCGCGCCTTCGCTTCCGGTAGCCCGGCGAACCAATCGCGGATCGGCGTGAAGGCGCCGGTATAGGTGGCGGGGTTCGAACGCGGCGTCCGCCCAATGGGCGACTGGTCGATGTCGATGACCTTGTCGAGAAACTCCAATCCCTCGATGCGGTCATGCTCGGCCGGATGCTCGCGCGAACCCATGATGCGGCGCGAGGCCGCCTTGAACAGCGTCTCGATCAGGAAGGTCGACTTGCCGCCGCCCGATACGCCGGTGACGGCGGTGAAGGTGCCGAGCGGGATTTCGGCGGTGACGTTCTTCAGATTGTTGCCGCGCGCGCCGATGATCTTCAGCCGCCGGTTTTTCTTCGCCTCGCGGCGCATGCCGGGCGTTGCCACTTCGAGCGCCCCCGACAGATATTTGCCGGTGATCGAATTGGGGTTGGCCATCACCTGCTGCGGCGTGCCCTGGGCGATGATCTCGCCGCCATGGATGCCGGCGGCCGGACCCATATCGACGACATAGTCGGCATGCAGGATGGCGTCCTCGTCATGCTCGACGACGATCACGGTGTTGCCGATGTCGCGCAGGTGCTTGAGCGTATCGAGCAGGCGCGTGTTGTCGCGTTGGTGCAGGCCGATCGACGGCTCGTCCAGCACATAGAGCACGCCGGTCAGGCCCGAGCCGATCTGGGAGGCCAGCCGGATGCGCTGGCTTTCGCCACCCGACAGCGTGCCGGAATTCCGCGACAAGGTGAGATAGTCGAGCCCGACATCGTTGAGGAAACGCAGACGCTCGCGGATTTCCTTCAAGACGCGGACAGCGATCTCGTTCTGCTTGTCGTTGAGCTGCGCCGGCAAGTCGGTGAACCATTTGTCGGCGTTGCGGATCGACTGTTCCGTCACTTCGCCAATGTGTTTGCCGCCGATCTTCACCGCCAGCGCCTCCGGCTTCAACCGGTAGCCCTTGCAGACCGGGCAGGGCGTTGCCGACATGAAACGCTCGATTTCTTCGCGCATCCAGGCGGATTCGGTCTCCTTCCAGCGGCGCTCGAGATTGGGGATGACGCCTTCGAAGGTCTTGGTCGTCTTGTAGGAGCGCAGGCCGTCATCATACTGGAAGGTGATCTCGCGCTCGCCGGTGCCGCGCAGGATCGCTTCCTGGGCCGACGTTGAAAGATCCTTGAACTTGTCGCCGAGTTTGAAGTCGTAAGCCTTGCCCAATGCCTCGAGCGTCTGCGAGTAATAGGGCGAGGTCGATTTCGCCCATGGGCTGACGGCGCCGTCGCGCAACGACACGTTCTCGTCGGGCACCACAAGGTTTGGGTCGATGGCGCGCTGGCTGCCGAGACCGTCGCAGGTCGGGCAGGCGCCAAACGGGTTGTTGAAGGAGAACAGCCTGGGCTCGATTTCCGGAATGGTAAAGCCGGAGACCGGGCAGGCGAACTTTTCCGAGAACAGGATGCGCTCATGCGTCTCGTTCTTCGACTTGTTGACCGAATCCTCGCCAGTCTGGCTGGCATCGAGCGGCTTGTCGGCAAACTCAGCCACCGCCAGCCCCTCGGCCAGCTTCAATGCCGTCTCGATGGAGTCAGCAAGCCTTGTGGCAAGGTCGCCCCGCACGACGATGCGGTCGACGACGACATCGATGTCGTGCTTGTATTTCTTGTCCAGCGCCGGCACATCGGCGATTTCATAGAAGACGCCGTCGACCTTGACGCGCTGGAAGCCCTTCTTCTGCAACTCCAGCAGTTCCTTGCGGTACTCGCCCTTGCGGCCGCGCACGATGGGCGCCAGCAGGAACAGGCGCGTGCCTTCCTCGACGGCCAGCACCCGGTCGACCATCTGGCTGACTGTCTGGCTCTCGATCGGCAGGCCGGTGGCCGGCGAATAGGGCACGCCGACGCGGGCAAACAGAAGGCGCATATAGTCGTAGATCTCGGTGACGGTGCCGACCGTGGAACGCGGGTTCTTCGACGTGGTCTTCTGCTCGATCGAGATGGCCGGCGACAGGCCGTCGATCTGGTCGACGTCCGGCTTCTGCATCATTTCGAGGAATTGCCGGGCATAGGCCGAGAGGCTCTCGACATAGCGGCGCTGGCCTTCGGCATAGATGGTGTCGAAGGCGAGCGACGATTTGCCGGAGCCCGACAGGCCGGTCATGACGATCAAGCTGTCACGCGGCAGGTCGAGATCGACATTCTTCAGATTGTGTTCGCGCGCCCCGCGAATGGAAAGATATTTATGGTCGGCCATGTCAGGTCGCCGCCTCGGATCTGGATTTGTGGGATCGGCGGGTTTCCCCGACCATTCCGTATGTAGTTATTTTTGCCGCCACGTCGAGAGACGCCACAATTCTCGACAGAAGTCGTTTAACCGCCTTTCGCGCGAGGGGGCAAGCGGAAAGAACAAAGGCCGAACACGCTCCTGACAAAGCTGTGCGGAAACTGACCCGAACGTAGGCTCTCGGCGATCACATTTTTCCGTAACCGGCTATTGATGGTTGACGCGGCCAACGCACGGGAGCAGTCTTCGAAAGTCAGCGAAGCCGGCCGTCTATCGATGGCCTCGCCGCCCCAAGGCGGCCTGCGAGACGCCGCAGGCATTTGCGATTTGCGCTTCACGACGACAATGTCGCAACGGACAAGAGGAGCGGAGCATGACGCCACCGGATAGTCCCCCAGGGCTTCAGTTGTTACTGGAGCCGCGGCAGGCATAAGTGCCAAGGGCAGGCGTTTTCGCCGCCCGACAAACCGTGACCTGCCGTATCCCTGAAAATCAGAGACTGCTAGTCGGATCGTCGGCTGAATGCCGCGAAGCATCCGAAATCAAACGCCGGCAGTACACTCCCGGCAAAAAATGGATTTGAGATCCAGAAAAGCCCCGTCCGTTTGCCAAGGCACGGCGGGGCTGTTCTTTTGGGCGGCTCCAGTTGGTAGGCCCGATCTTTGCCTATCTCGGTGGCTTGATCCCGCCAGCTCCGACATCGACGGTGATGCTGCCGGAAATCCTGACGTCGGTATTGCCGATCTTGAACTGCCCGTTGCCGCTGCTGGGGAACGCGTCGTCGGGTTCGGGCGCCGGGGCCGGCTTGGCGATGCGATAGTCGCCGGTTACGCCGGGCAGGGCGCTTTTCCGGACCGACGACGAGGCGTCGTCGGCAAGTGCCGATCTGGACACGAGGCCAACGATGGCAAGCACCAAGGCGGCGGTGACACGGTGCGATGTTCTTGATCGATTAGTGTCGGTCATCCCCTTGTTATAGGGGCCTGCCGCCACCGGAACCAGAGCGGGATCGTCAAATCTTCGACGAGCAGCTACGCAGCCTTTTTGCGGGTGTCGAACACATGGTCGACAATGCCCCAGGCCTTGGCCTCGCGAGCGGTCATGAAATGGTCGCGGTCGAGCGTGCGCTCGACGTCTTCATAGCTGCGGCCGCAGTGCTGGGCGTAGAGTTCGGTCATGTGGCGTTTGGTCTGGCCGATGCGTTCGGCGTGCCGCTGGATGTCGGAAGCCTGGCCCTGGAAGCCGCCCAGCGGCTGATGCAGCAGGATAGTGGCGTTGGGCAGTGCGATGCGGCGCCCGGCCGTGCCAGCCATCAGCAGGAACGATCCCATCGATGCCGCAAAGCCCATGCACACGGTCGACACCGGGCAACTGATATACTGCATCGTGTCGTAGATGGCGAAGCCGCTGGTCACCATGCCGCCCGGCGAGTTGATGTAGAGCGAGATCTCCTTCTCGGGATTGTCCGACTCCAGCGACAAAAGCTGCGCGCAGACCAGCGCCGAGACGTCGTCGTTGATCTCGCCGTTGACGAAGACGATGCGCTCGCGCAGCAGCCGCGAAAAAATGTCGAATGCGCGTTCGCCGCGGCTCGATTGCTCGATTACCATCGGCACAAGACTGGCAACACCGCTCATTTTTCTGTCTCCAATTTTCCGTGTTCAGGCCGCGTGCAGCAGCAGAAGGCGTGGTGTGTTCGCGGCTATAGGCGTTCCGGCCCCGCGCAGCGAAAGCCGGCAGCCGGCCCCCGCCATGGCCACGGCCGGCATCGCCTTGCGAGCAAAGCCGTCATGGACGATGCGCAGATGCGTGCCGCCGGAAACGGTACGGGCGAGTGTGAAGGTGACGGTGCTGTCGAGTGGGTGCGCGGCATCGTCCGACTTCTCGTGCCAGGAATAGCGCAGCAGGCGCTCGGGCTCGGCATCGAGAATCTCGCATTCGATCGCCGCGTCTTGACCGGCGAAGGCAAAGCGGCTGCCGGTCTGCGGCCTGATGTCGTTGGGCATCATCCAGGCGGCGAGCAGTTCCGGCACGGTAAGCGCCCGCCAAACCTTTTCCGGCGGCTCGGCAAGATCGTATTCGAACTCGATCGCATCGGGAGAGACTTCGCTTTGGCTTTTCATTGATCCATGTCCTTCAAAACCGTCTTCAGCCTTTCGATGCGCTCCGGCCAGAAGGTACGGTAGCGTTCGATCCATGAGAGCAGCGGGGCAAGCCCCCGCGGATCCGCACGATAATAGGCGTTGCGGCCGGCCCGTCGCTCGACCACGAGGCCGGCGCCCCGCAGCACCGCCAGATGCTGCGACACCGCCGGCTGCGACACCGTCAGGCCGTTGCGCAATTCCGACACACTCATCTCACTTGTGGCGAGACGCTCGAAGACAGCACGGCGTGTCGGGTCGGCCAAGGCGCGGAAAATCTCTGCTTCGATCATGACAAAAGCATAAGTCGATACTTATCGAGTTGGCAAGCGGTGTTTTGAGACCCATATGCATCGCTCGGGTATTGCTGCCATTCCTTGACAATCGGGGGCGGTGCATATAGGAACGAAAAGGGAACAAAAACGTTGTGGGAAAAGCCAGCCTTGGCAAGCGGCTGACGTGCGTAGCCTGTAAGGTGCTGCGACAAAAATTTTTTTCGGATAGCGCGGAGAAATATCATGGCGGGTAGCGTCAACAAGGTCATTCTGGTCGGCAATCTCGGCGCTGACCCTGAAATCCGCCGCCTGAACTCGGGCGAGCCGGTCGTCAACATTCGCATCGCGACGTCGGAAAGCTGGCGCGACAAGAATTCCGGCGAGCGCAAGGAAAAGACCGAGTGGCATAACGTCGTCATCTTCAATGAGGGCATCGCCAAGGTGGCCGAGCAGTATCTGAAGAAGGGTATGAAGGTCTATGTCGAGGGCCAGCTGCAGACGCGCAAATGGCAGGACCAGACCGGTGCCGACAAATATACGACCGAAGTCGTGCTGCAGAAATTCCGCGGCGAGTTGCAGATGCTCGATGCGCGTGGCCAGGGTGAGGGCGGTCAGGTTGGCGGCTACAGCGGTGGCGGCAGCAGCCGTGGTTCCGATTTCGGCCAGTCGAGCCCGAACGAAGGGTTCAACCGCGGTGGCGGCAACGCTCCCAGAGGCGGCGGTGGCGGTGGTTCGTCGCGCGAATTGGACGACGAAATTCCATTCTGATCGAAAGCCGTACCAAATAGCGAATACCTTTGCTTGATATGCCCCGAGGGTCCGCATGGACTTTCGGGGTTTTGCATGGTGGTTTTGAACTGACCTTGGCGCGATCGGAGACGTAAAGAGGACTGGCGATGAAGGCACGGGTAAAATGGGTCGAGGAGCGCACCTTCGTCGGCGAGTCCGGCAGCGGTCACAAGGTCGTGCTGGGCACGGCGTCAAGCCCGGAAGGCAAGACGCCGGGACCGAGCCCGATGGAGCTGGTGCTGATCGGCACCGGCGGCTGCTCGGCTTATGATGTCGTCCATATCCTCGAAAAGGGCCGCGAGGCGGTCGAGGACTGCGTGATCGAACTCGACGCCGACCGCGCCGAGACCGACCCGAAAGTGTTCACCCGGATCCATATGCATTTCATCATCAAGGGCCGTGCGTTGTCGCCCGACAAGGTGAAACGCGCGATCGACCTGTCGATCGACAAATACTGCTCGGCTTCCGCCATGATGGCCAAGACAGCCACGATTACGCATGATTTCGAGATCGTCGATACGACGGCGAAATAGGGCCGTAGGTATACCGCTCAACCGGCCATCAGCGCCTTGATGCCATCTGCCACGAACTGCACGGCCAGTGCCGCCAGGATAACCCCGAGCAGGCGGGTCAGGATCGAGCGGCCGGTCTGGCCGAGGATGCGGTCGATGCGTTCCGACAGCACGAAGACCAGATAGGTTATGACGAGACAGACAAGAATGATGCCGACCAGGGCCGCCTGCGCCGCAAAACCCTGAAACGAGCCGGAGAGCAGCACCGTCGCTGAAATCGCGCCGGGACCGGCGATCAGCGGGATCGCCAGGGGGAAGGCGGCGATGTTGTGAATCATGTCCTTGGTGATGGCGACATCGCCGATCTTTTCCTTGCGGTCCTGCCGGCGCTCGAACACCATTTCGAAGGCGATGAAGAACAGCAGGAACCCGCCGGCGACCCGGAACGCGGGCAGGGTGATGCCGAACACCGACAGGATCGACGCCCCGGCCACCGCAAACAGCGCCATCACCAGAAAACCGATGACCGAGGCGCGCACGGAAACCTGGCTGCGCTCCTCGCGGTTCATGCCGCGCGTCACGGCCAGGAACAGAGGCGCCAGCCCAGGCGGATCGATGGTCACGAGAATGGTGACGAAGGCATTGAACAGGCTGTCGAAACTCGGCATTGCTGACCCCTCCCGCCGGGCCAAGCCCGTACCCACACTGGTAGAGCAAACCCCGGTCGGTGGGAACAGTCAGAACCGCAGGTTAGGCGGCAGCGCCGCAACAGGCCTCCAGGCGATAACCGTCCGGATGGACGACGAAGGCCGCGTCATAGTTCTCGCCATAATCGGCGCGCAGGCCCGGTGCGCCATTGTCGCTGCCGCCTTCGCGCAGCGCCCCGGCATGAAAGGCAACGACGCTATCCCGTGTCGGCGCGGCGAAGCAGAAATGCAGGCCGGATCTCTCGTCCGCCGGCACCGGGCGCGCCGCCTCGTTAACCCATAGCGCGACAGCCTGGAGCGCGACAGCCTGGACACCATAGCCGAGCGAGGCAGGCGATTGGCTGACGCAAGTGAAGCCGAGGGGCCCCAGCGCGGCATCGTAGAAACGTTTGGAGGCGGTGACGTCGCGAACGCCGATCGAGATAGGATCGAACATGGTTTTCTCCTTTAATACAAAGGGTTGTGATGTCATCTTTTAGATTGACGATGCGCCAGGAACTCGACCTCCATGCGCCAGTCCACGCCGTCATGCGAGCGCTCGCCGAGCCATCGGAAGGAATTCTCGGTGATGCGCGAAAAGCTCCAGCGTACCGACGAACCGGTGCCGTCGGCGCCGACCTGCACGATCGTGTCGCCTTCGGCGCGGCCGAGCTGGCGGCTGAAATACTGGTTGCGCGGGTCGCTCCAGAAGATGTGCCAGGCATCGACTCCGGGGTCATAGACTCGCAGCGTCGTGCCGTAAAAGGTCCATCTGCCGAGCGATCGCGAGGGGCCGGCGTCACGCGCGGGCAGGATCCAGACGTCCTGGATGGCGCGGCCTTCCAGCGCCCAGCCGAAATGCACCTCGCCGCGTCCGGTCAGCACCGTCCCGTCCTTGAGATGGCGCGCGGCGTCAAACGTCCAGGCACCCGCGAAGCGGCCGTAAAGGTTCAGTTTTTCGGCAAGCCCGTCGATCGGTCCGGGACTGTGCAAGGCTTCGGCAAATGTGGATTGGTCGAGCATGGCTGCGGCCTCTTCTTGTCAGGAGACCGCAAACAATAGGTGCCGGCGGGGTTATGAGCTTGGGAAAAATTGCTATATTCGGCCATGACGGCGACCGCGAATACCCTTGCATCCGGACCTGGCTGGCATGTGGCGGATGTGATCTGCACGGCCAGCGCCGGCGATCGGCCGTTCGAGGAAGTGCATCGAGATTTTTGCGTCGCGGCGGTCACCGGTGGCACGTTCCGCTATCGCGCACAGCAAGGCACCGCGATGCTCGCGCCAGGCAGCCTCCTCCTTGGCAATTCCGGCACATGCTACGAATGCGGGCACGAGCATGGCAGCGGCGACCGTTGCCTCTCCTTCCATTTCGGGCCGGCCTATATGGACCGGATCGTCGCCGACGTACCGGGCGCTGGGAAGCTGACCTTCGAGACGCCACGGCTGCCGCCGTTACCCGCCATCGCACCGCTGCTGGCCGAGGCGGAAGCCGCGCGCGACATCGCCGACGCAGGCGCCTTCGAGGAACTCGCCCTGCGCATGGCAGGTGCCGCCGTGGCGACAATCTCAGGCGCAAGGCACGCCAGTCGCGATCCAAGCCGCCGCGATCAGAAAAGGGTTGCCGAGGCGATGAGGCGGATCGAACTGGATTCCGACGGACCGGTCTCGCTTCCAGCGTTGGCGGATGAGACCGCGACCAGTCCCTATCATTTCCTGCGCACCTTCCGGCAGGTCGCCGGCATGACGCCCTATCAGTACCTGCTCAGGACCCGGTTGCATCGCGCGGCGGTGCGATTGCGCACGTCCAACGATGCCATCTCGACAATTGCTTTCGAGGCCGGCTTCAACGATCTGTCGACCTTCAATCGCCGGTTTCGACGCGTCATGGGTGAAACGCCGGGCCGGTATCGGTCCGGGCGCGTTGGCAGCCGCTGAAAAGTTGCCACGAGCTCCAATTGATCGCGCGCGCGGCGTTCGTCTGGGGAAAACGGTCCATTGGCGGCTTTTGCCGTGCTGGCGGCGAAAGGGTTGTGGCCATATCGTCGCAATCAGTGGTATCCATTTGAAATTACCGCTAAAATTGACACTGGAAAAGTGCCCCGGACATTGGAGTTTCGGCCTCGCTTCCTATATAAGCAGCGAGTGATTCCTGATTAGATTGTGATCCGATTTGACCGACCAGAAGACACCGCGCGGCACAGACGGCGGCCCCAGCGGCATCGAGCCGATATCCATTATCGAGGAGATGCAGCGCTCCTATCTCGATTACGCCATGAGCGTGATTGTCAGCCGTGCGCTGCCCGATGTGCGCGACGGCCTGAAGCCGGTGCACCGTCGCATCCTCTACGCCGCCCATGAGAGCGGCTATCACTGGAATCGCAAATATGTGAAATCGGCGCGCCCCGTCGCCGACGTGATGGGTAAATACCATCCGCATGGCGACGCCTCGATCTATGACGCCTTGGTGCGCATGGCGCAGGACTGGTCGCTGCGCGTGCCGTTGATCGATGGGCAGGGCAATTTCGGTTCGATCGACGGCGATCCGCCTGCGGCGATGCGCTACACCGAATCGCGCCTGACCAAGGTCGCGCACGAGCTGTTGGAGGATATCGACAAGGATACCGTCGATTTCCAGGACACCTATGATGCTTCGGACACCGAGCCGAAGGTTCTGCCGGCGCGCTTTCCCAATCTGCTGGTCAACGGTTCGGGCGGCATTGCCGTCGGCATGGCCACCAACATTCCGCCGCACAATCTCGGTGAAGTCTGCAACGCCGCCATCGCCGTCATTGACAATCCGGCGATCGACCTGCCGGCGCTGATGGAAATCATTCCAGGCCCCGATTTCCCGACCGGCGGTATCGTGCTTGGCCGCTCCGGCATCTACAGCGCCTATTCCACCGGCCGCGGCTCCATCGTCATGCGCGGCAAGGTCAACATAGAGCAGCGCGGCAATGACCGCGAGTCGATCATCATCACCGAGGTTCCCTACCAGGTGAACAAGGCCTCGATGATCGAGAAGATGGCCGAACTGGTGCGCGACAAGCGCGTCGAGGGCATTTCCGATATACGCGACGAAAGTGACCGTCAGGGTTATCGCGTCGTCATCGAACTCAAGCGTGACGCCGTTGCCGACGTCGTCCTCAACCAGCTCTACCGGTTCACGCCGCTGCAGAGCTCCTTCGGCGCCAACATGGTGGCTCTGAACGGCGGCAAACCGGAGCTGCTGAACCTGACCGACATGCTGAAGGCGTTCGTCACCTTCCGCGAGGAGGTGATCAGCCGGCGGACGAAGTTCCTGCTGCGCAAGGCGCGGGACCGTGCCCATGTGTTGGTTGGCCTTGCCATCGCCGTCGCCAACATCGACGAGGTCATCAAGCTGATCCGCACCGCGCCGGACCCGCAGACGGCGCGCGAGCAATTGATGGAGCGGCGCTGGCCCTCGGGCGACGTTGAATCGCTGATCCTCCTCATCGACGATCCGCGCCACCGTATCAACGAGGACGGCACCTACAATCTGTCCGAGGAACAGGCTCGCGCCATCCTCGAACTGCGCCTGCAGCGCCTGACCGCGCTTGGCCGCGACGAAATCGCCGATGAGTTGAATACGATCGGCGACGAGATCAAGGACTACCTCGACATCCTGTCGTCGCGCGCGCGTATTCAGCAGATCGTCAAGGACGAACTCGCCGCCGTGCGCGACGAGTTCGGCACGCCACGCCGCACCGAGCTCACCGACGGCGGCGCGGACATGGAAGACGAGGATCTGATCCAGCGCGAGGACATGGTCGTGACGGTGAGCCATTCCGGCTACATCAAGCGCGTGCCGCTGTCGCTCTATCGAGCGCAGCGCCGCGGCGGCAAGGGCCGCTCCGGCATGTCGACCAAGGAAGAGGATTTCGTCACCCGGCTGTTCGTGGCCAACACACACACGCCGGTGCTGTTCTTCTCCTCGCGCGGCATTGTCTACAAGGAAAAGGTGTGGCGGCTGCCGATCGGCAACCCGCAGTCACGCGGCAAGGCCCTGATCAACATGCTGCCGCTGGAGCAGGGCGAGCGCATCACCACCATCATGCCGCTGCCCGAGGACGAGACCAGCTGGGGCGATCTCGACGTGATGTTCGCCACAACGCGCGGCACCGTGCGCCGCAACAAATTGTCCGACTTCGTCCAGGTCAATCGCAACGGCAAGATCGCCATGAAGCTGGAGGAGGAGGGCGACGAAATTCTCGGCGTCGAGACCTGCACCGACAATGACGACGTGCTTCTGACGGCGAATTCGGGTCAGTGCATTCGCTTCTCCGTCGGCGACGTGCGCGTCTTCCAGAGCCGCAATTCGGTCGGCGTTCGCGGCATAACCATGGCTGAAACCGACCGCATCATCTCCATGTCGGTGATCGAGCATGTCAATGCTTCACCGGCGGAACGCGCTGCTTACCTCAAGCGGGCGGCGTTGGAGCGGCGGTTTGCCGCCGAGACGGTCGGAGAGGAAGAAGAGATCGCGCTCACCAATGAGGAGATCGGCGAGGAGACGGAGCTTCCGGACGACCGCTACGAATTCCTCAAGGCGCATGAGCAGTACGTGCTGACGGTGACCGAATATGGATACGGCAAGCGCTCATCGTCCTACGATTTCCGCCTGACCGGCCGCGGCGGCAAGGGCATCCGCGCCACCGACGTGTCGAAGGCGGCCGAAATCGGCCAGCTGGTGGCGACCTTCCCGGTCGGNAGCCGCGCCACCAAGGGCGTGACGATCTTCAATACGGCTGAAGGTGAAAAGGTGGTTTCGGTCGAGCGGATTTCGGAGCCGCAATCGGACGAGGAAGTGGAAGAGGCCGTCGAGGGTGGCGCGGGGTCGGATTCGACTGACAGCGGTCCGGATAACGCCGAATAGTCCTGGAGTAGATTTGACATAGCAACGCCGGCCTGTCGGCCGGCGCGGCAGCAAGTGCGGACTGTCTTAATAGTGGCGATACGGCTTGCGCAGGCCAAAGCCTTCGAAGCGTTTGGTGGTGGCCTTGACGCGGATGCGCTGTGCTTCCTGATGCAGCCCAAATAGCGTGGCGATCAGCATGGCGACGGTCATTGCGGTGGCGAGCATGTAGATCAGCATGTGCGTGTTCTCCTGCGCCTTACAACGGAGATATGGGACTTTGGTTTCATCTTATTAAGGGTGCAGCCTAGTGAACGCTGCGTGAAGGCTTCGTGATCAGCTGTTCATCTGTCGTTCATGTGCCGAAAAGGTTCATGGGCCGCCTGCCAATCGGATTTGCCTTTGTGATAGAGGCTCGCTAGAAGCTCCGCCATGACCGAACGCATCGCCCTTTATGCCGGCTCCTTCGACCCGCTGACCAACGGCCATCTCGATGTGCTGAAAGCGTCGCTGACGGTTGCCGACATTGTTTATGCCGCGATCGGCATTCATCCGGGCAAGAAGCCGCTGTTTTCGTTCGAAGATCGGGTGCAGTTGATCGAAGCCGCCGCGAAAGCCGAATTCGGCCGCGACGGCGCCCGCATCAAGGTGGTTGCCTTCGATGGGCTGGTGATCGATGCGGCCAGGAGAGAAGGCGCCTCGATCATGATCCGCGGTCTGCGCGACGGCACCGACCTCGACTACGAAATGCAAATGGCTGGCATGAACGAAACCATGGCGCCTGAGCTGCAGACGGTTTTCCTGCCCGCCAGCCCGTCGGTGCGCACCATTACCGCCACACTTGTGCGCCAGATAGCCTCGATGGGTGGCGACATCCGCCCCTTCGTGCCGGCGGCCGTGGCCGGCGCGCTCACCGCAAAATTCGCGAAATAAGCTCGGAGAACCCTCATGCAGCTCAAAAGGCTCGCCTCATTCTTTGTTGTGCTCGCCGGTCTCGTGACCGCATCGGTCTCGGCCTATGCAGCAGATCCGGAAAACACGATGATCATCACGCTGAAAGATGGCGACGTGACGATCGCGCTGCGCCCCGATCTGGCGCCCAAGCATGTCGCGCAGATCAAGAAGCTGGTGCGTGACCATGCCTACGACAATGTCGCATTCCACCGTGTCATCGATGGTTTCATGGCGCAGACCGGCGACGTCAAGTTCGGCAACATGAACAAGGGCTTCAATGCCCAGGCCGTCGGCACCGGCGGCTCCGACCTGCCCGACCTGCCTGCCGAGTTCTCGCAGGCCGAGCATTACAAGCGCGGCGTGGTCGGCATGGCCCGTTCGCAGGATCCGAACTCCGCCAATTCGCAGTTCTTCATCATGTTCGGACCGGCGCCGCCGCTCGATGGCCAGTATACGATCGTCGGCAATGTCGTCAGCGGCATGGACCTGGTGGACAAGATCAAGAAGGGCGACGAGGCGGACAATGGCACGGTCACCGATCCCGACCGGATGATCAAAGTGCGCATCGCCGCCGACAAATAGGTTCATTTTTACAAAAGGATATCTGACATGGCTGAGATCAAGGACCGCGAGAACGCGCTCATCATGGAAACGACCAAGGGCAAGGTCGTCATCGAACTGTTTCCCGATTTGGCTCCCGGCCATGTCGCCCGCATCAAGGAACTGGCGCGTGAAGGCGCCTATGACGGCGTCGTCTTCCACCGTGTCATCGAAGGCTTCATGGCGCAGACCGGCGACGTGAAATTCGGCAATTCCAGCAAGCCCAGCTTCGCGCCGTCTCGCGCCGGCATGGGCGGCTCGGAAAAGCCTGACCTGAAGGCCGAGTTCTCCAACGCGAACCACGGCCGCGGCACCTGCTCTATGGCTCGTTCGCAGAACCCGAACTCGGCCAATTCGCAGTTCTTCATCTGCTTCGACGACGCCGCGTTCCTCAACCGCCAGTACACGGTCTGGGGCCAGGTCATCGAGGGCATGGACAATGTCGACAAGATCAAGCGCGGCGAGCCGGTGCAGGATCCCGACAAGATCGTGTCGCTAAAGGTCGCGGCCGACGTCAAGTAAGGACAAACGACAATGATGGGCGTCGTCTGGTCGCTTCTCGGCATCCTGTCCGGCGCCTTCATTGCCATCCAGGCGCCGATCAATTCGCAGCTTGCGCGCGGCCTGGGTCTCCCCGTAGCTGCAGCCGCGTTTTCGTTCCTGTCGGGCGCGGTCGTGCTTGGCATCATCTCCGTGACGGTGGTGAAGCTGCAAGGCATCTCGCTCGACTGGAAGGCGCCGGCGCCCTGGCTGTTTGTCGCCGGCGGCATGCTCGGCGGCTTCTACGTCACGCTGTCGACGATCCTGACGCCGCGCATTGGTGCCGCCGCCCTGATGGCGTTCCTGGTGGCCGGCCAGTTGCTCGCGGGTATGCTCATCGACCGCGTCGGCTTCCTTGGCGTCGCCGTGCGTGAAATCTCGCTCGGCCGCGTCGCCGGCGCGGTGCTTCTGCTGGCCGGAGCGCTGCTCGTTCGGCTGTTTTGAGTCCCGATGCGCGTCGACATCTTTGACTTCGACTTGCCGGAGGAGCGCATCGCGCTTCGCCCGGCAGATCCGCGCGACAGCGCCAAAATGCTGGTGGTCAAGCCAGGCAAGGGGCTGGAGGACACGACGGTCGGCTGCCTGCCATCCTTGCTCCGCGGCGGCGACGTGCTGGTCTTCAACGACACCAAGGTCATTCCGGCGCAGTTGAAAGGCATCAGGCGGCGCGGCGAAGCACAGTCACAGGTCGAGGCCACGCTGCACATGCGCATGGCGCCGGACCGCTGGCTGGCCTTCATGCGGCCGGGCAAGCGCATTGCCGCCGGCGACCGCATCCATTTCGGCCATGACGGCAATTCCTGTTTCCTCGGCCAGCTCGACGCCACCGTGATTGAAAAAGGCGAGGGCGGCGAAGCGCTGCTCGGCTTTGATCTATCCGGTCCTTTCCTCGACGAGGCGCTGCACGCGGTCGGCCACATTCCGCTGCCGCCCTACATCGCCTCGAAGCGCGATGACGACGAGCGCGACCGTGCCGACTACCAGACCATCTATGCCCGGGAAGAAGGTGCGGTAGCGGCGCCCACCGCGGGCCTGCACTTCACGCCGGCGCTTTTCGCGGCGCTGGACGCCAAAGGCGTCGAACGCCGCTTCGTCACTTTGCATGTGGGCGCCGGTACGTTCCTCCCGGTCAAGGCGGACGATACCGCGGACCACAAGATGCATGCCGAGATCGGCTCGGTCAGCCAGGCGACCGCCGATGCGCTCAACGCCGTAAAGGCGAGGGGCGGGCGCATTGTTGCCGTCGGCACGACCTCGCTGCGCCTGCTCGAGAGTGCGTCGCGTGAAGACGGCACCTTGGCGCCATGGTCCGGACCGACCGACATTTTCATCACGCCCGGCTACCGCTTTCGCACGGCCGACATGCTGATGACCAACTTCCATCTGCCGCGCTCGACGCTGTTCATGCTGGTCTCGGCTTTCAGCGGCCTCGACACGATGCGTGCCGCCTATGCGCATGCCATCGAGAGCGGTTACAGGTTCTATTCCTATGGAGACGCCAGTCTCTTGTTCAGGGAGGAGAACGATGGACGATGATCTGCAAACCTTCGACCGCGACAGGCTGATCGCGGAAGTGAAAAAGCTGCGCGCCGGCATTCGCGCGCACCGGGATTCCACAGGTCATGATCTCTGCTGGCATCACCCCGATCTGTGGGACCTGCTGCCGGAAAAGACCGAGCCGTCAATCGCAGTGCCGCCCTGGCCAAAATTCATGCGCGGCTGCATCCAATACCGGATGGCGCTCGACGAGCAGGCGCCGGATGCTCCGGTATTCGACAAGGAATTCAATGGCTGAGAATTTCACCTTCAAGGTGTTGGCGACCGATGGCAAGGCGCGGCGCGGTCTGATCGACATGCCGCGCGGCGAAATCCGCACGCCGGCCTTCATGCCGGTCGGCACCGGTGGCACGGTCAAGGCCATGTACATGGACCAGGTGCGCGGCGTTGGCGCCGACATTATCCTTGGCAACACCTATCACCTGATGCTGCGGCCCGGGGCCGAGCGCGTGGCGCGGCTCGGCGGTCTGCACGAATTCGCCCGCTGGCCGCATCCGATCCTGACCGACAGCGGCGGTTTTCAAGTGATGTCCCTGTCGAAGCTGAGGAAGCTGACGGAAAAGGGCGTCACCTTCCGTTCGCACATTGATGGTGCGGCTTACGAGATGTCGCCGGAGCGCTCGATCGAAATTCAAGGTCTGCTCGATTCCGACATCCAGATGCAGCTCGACGAATGCACCGCGCTGCCGGCCGAGATCAAGGAGATCGAGCGCGCCATGGAACTGTCGCTGCGCTGGGCGGAGCGCTGCAAGACGGCGTTCGGCGACCAGCCGGGCAAAGCGATGTTCGGCATCGTGCAGGGTGGTGACAACGCGGCGCTCAGGGTGCGCTCGGCACAGGCGCTGAGCGCGATGGAGCTCAAGGGCTATGCTGTCGGCGGCTTGGCCGTCGGCGAGCCGCAGGCGGTGATGCTCGACATGCTCGACATCACCTGTCCCGAACTGCCAGATAACAAGCCGCGCTATCTGATGGGCGTGGGAACCCCGGACGATATCCTCAAATCGGTTGCGCGCGGCATCGACATGTTCGATTGCGTGATGCCGACGCGGGCCGGCCGGCACGGCCTGGCCTATACGAGGCGCGGCAAGGTCAACCTGCGCAACGCCCGCCATGCCGACGATCCGCGCCCTCTCGATGAAGAGAGCGACTGCCCGGCAGCCAGGGATTATTCGCGTGCCTATCTGCACCATCTGGTGCGCTCGCAGGAGGCGCTCGGCGCGATGCTGCTGACCTGGAACAACCTGTCCTACTACCAGAAGCTGATGCAGCACATCCGCGCCGCGATCGAAACCGGCACCTTCGAGACGCGCGGGGCCGAGATCAGCGAAGGCTGGGCGGGGGGCGATATCCCGGCGCTGTAAACCCGTTCAGGTGCTGAGCGAGTTCGACGCCCGCAGGCTGCAACCGGTGATCCGGAATGTGCCGTCAGGCTGCTGCTGCAGCGTGTACACCGCCTCATAATCCTTGCCGTCCGGGCCGACGATCAGTACCTGCTGGACGATAGAACCGGGACCAGTCTGCTCGACCTTGCCGAAAGCGTAGGACTGGGGTTTGCGCACAGGCGGGTAGCCGTTGGTCACCATATTCATGAAGGCATCGACAGTCGGGAATATCTGCTTCACGTTCGGGGCGGCAAAGCTGTAGGCCTTGGCGCCGTCATCGGCGATGAGGGCCTTCAACTGACCGTCGATGACGGACTGACCAGCCTTGATCTCGGCATCTCCGGCAAGCGCCTGGGAAGCCAAAATGAGCGAAACGAACGCGAATGCGAAAAAGCCGCGGCGCATGGCTTGTCTCCACCGTCCCTCGAACCGCCTCCAGAAAATTTTCCAGGAGACACCCTAACATACGCGCGCGGGCGCTTCACGGTTTCAGCGGCCGCCAATATTCGTCCCGCCCCGGTGCAGAAGCCATGCACGAACGATATTGCAGGGCACGCCGGCGCTAGTGATCGGCGGCAGGCTGTCCAAGAGCGGCATGCCGGTTGCGGAGCCGCGCGAGGCGGTGGCCAGGGCCCGCGCCGGCTAAGTGCGCATTCCAGTGCTTGAAAGGCCGCCTCCAGTCTGCCAGAAGGGCCGCTTGACCTGGAAGTTTAGCGGGACGAAGCCATGAAGGCGTTTTTCGTGCAGATCAAATGCGAACTGGGCAAATCCTATGAGGTTGCCAGCGCGCTTGCCGACGCCGAGATCGCCTCGGAAATCTACTCCACCGCCGGCAATTACGATCTGCTCGCCAAATTCTATGTCGACGACGAAGAAGACGTCGGCCATTTCGTCAACGAGAAGGTGCAGATTCTCCCCGGCATCAAGGACACGTTCACCGTCGTCACCTTCCGCGCTTTCTAACAGTGCGAGGCAGTTGCCCGGGCACGAGGCAAAGGCTGATCAAGCTTGTATTTGGGCTGCCTTAATTTTAGGCAGCCGCAACATACTGGTCGTCCGCTTCCCCCAAATCACCGATTGCGCTTGATTTTCTCCCACGACGCCAGTGAAATGGCCTCACAGGGGAGTATGCGATTGGCAGCGTTCGATGAAATGCTTCCGGAAGTCTCCGGATTGAGAAGACCGTATTCGGCTTACGATCACTGGCTGAAGGAGCAGGATCCAGCCCGGCTTACCGAGAAGATGCAGGACGCCGAACGCGTTTTTCGCAAGACGGGCATTACCTTCGCCGTCTATGGCGAACAGGAAGCCTCCGAACGGCTGATCCCTTTCGACATCGTCCCTCGCATCATTTCCGGCAATGAGTGGCGGCGCCTGACGCAAGGCATCGAGCAGCGCGTACAGGCGCTGAACGCCTTCCTCGACGACATCTACCATCGCCAGGAAATCCTGCGCGCCGGCCGCGTTCCAAGGGATCTCATCGCCAGGAACGAGGCCTTCCTCCCGGAGATGATCGGCGTGCGGCCGCCGGCCGGCGTCTATACCCACATTATCGGCGTCGACATCGTTCGCATCAGCGAGGACGAGTTCTACGTTCTGGAAGACAATGCGCGCACGCCGTCCGGTGTCTCCTACATGCTGGAGAACCGTGAAACGATGATGCAGCTGTTCCCCGAGCTGTTCCAGAAGATCAAGGTGCGGCCAGTGGAGAACTACCCGCAGCTGCTGCGCCAGTCGCTGGCGGCCGTGCGGCCGCAGAACACCAAGGGTGCCCCGACCATCGCGGTGCTGACGCCGGGCAGTTTCAATTCCGCCTATTTCGAACACGCTTTCCTTGCCGACCAGATGGGTGTGCAGCTTGTGGAGGGCCAGGACCTGCGCGTCGTCGACGGCCATGTCGCGATGCGCACCACTGAAGGCTACAAGCAGATCGACGTGCTTTACCGCCGCGTCGACGATTCTTTCCTCGATCCGCTGACCTTCAGGCCGGATTCAGCGCTTGGCATACCCGGCATCATGGACGTCTACCGAGCCGGCAATATCACCATCGCCAATGCGCCTGGCACGGGTATAGCCGACGACAAGGCGATCTATTCGTATATGCCGGAGATCGTCGAGTTCTACACCGGCCGCAAGGCGATCCTCGGCAATATCCCGACCTGGCGCTGTTCGGAGCCGGACAGCCTGAAATATGTGCTCGAGCACATCCACGAACTGGTCATCAAGGAAGTGCATGGTTCCGGCGGCTACGGCATGCTGGTCGGCCCGGCGGCGACCAAGATGGAATGTCAGGATTTCGCCAAGAAGCTGCAGGCCAAACCGTCTAATTACATCGCCCAGCCGACGCTCGCGCTCTCGACCTGTCCGATCCTGACTGAAAAGGGGCTGGCGCCGCGCCACGTCGATCTCAGGCCCTACGTACTCGTCTCGGATCGCATCCAGATCGTGCCCGGCGGGCTGACGCGCGTCGCGCTGAAGGAAGGCTCACTGGTGGTGAACTCATCCCAGGGCGGCGGGACGAAAGATACCTGGGTACTGGATGATTGAGCTGAGTCAGTAGTCAGTAGTCGGTAGTCAGTAGTCAGTAGTCAGTAGTCAGTAGTGAAGCAGAGGGAAAGAAATGCCACATTCCATTGGGATTCAATCGCTTTCTACTTCCTATTCACTATTTCTTATTCACTAGCCCGAAGGGCCTCACATGCTTCTCGGCCGCACCGCGAACGGGCTCTACTGGATGAACCGCTATATCGAGCGGGCGGAAAACATGGCGCGGCTGGTCGACGCCGGGTTGCGCATGGCGCTCACCCGCACCCAGAGCGCGTCGGAGGAGTGGAATTCGGTGCTGCTCAGCGCCGGCTCCGACATCACCTTCAAGCAGAAATACCCGGACTATACCGCGGCCAATGTCTCTGATTTCCTCTTGCGCGACACGTCGAACCCATCGAGCACGATGTCGTCGATCGAGACCGCCCGCAACAATGCGCGCATGGTGCGCACCGCGCTGACGCGCGAGACGTGGGAGAGCATCAACGAAGCCTGGATGGCGCTGAAACGGATGCTGGCGCGGCCGATCGACGAGCGCGACCTGCCCAACGTGCTCGACGCGATCAAGCGCGAGACCGCGCTGATCCGCGGCTCGTTTTACGGCACCATGCTGCGCAACGAGATCTTCGATTTCTCGCAGCTCGGCACCTATGTCGAGCGCGCCGACAACACCGCGCGCATCCTCGACGTGAAATACTACGTGCTGTTGCCGTCGATCTCCTGGGTCGGCTCGACGCTCGACAACTACCAGTGGGAATCGATCCTGCGCTCGGTGTCGGCGCATCGCTCGTATCGCTGGGTTTATGATGCCGACTACAAGCCGACCAACATCGCCGACTACCTGATCCTCAACGTCCGCATGCCGCGATCGCTGACCTTCTGCTATCGCTTCCTGGCAGAGCATCTGAAGTTCCTGGGTGACGACTATGGCAAGCGCCATGCCTGCCATGCGACGGCGGAAAAGACGCAGGCAATGCTGCAAGCAGGATCGATCAAGGACATATTCGACGCCGGACTGCACGAGTTCCTGGCAGGGTTCATTCGCGACAACACCAAGCTCGGCGACGAGATCGCGCAGGATTACAGGTTTAATTGAGCATGATGCCGGGAAGTGGATATCGTTTTTCGCTAGAGATCGTGCACGCGAACGGAAGATGGCCATGCGGCTGAAAATCACGCACCGGACCGAATACCGCTACGATGCACCGGTGCAGTATTTGCTCCAGAGGCTGCGGCTGCTTCCGGTGAGCGGGCCGACTCAGACCGTGCTGTCCTGGGCGCTGAAGGTCGAGGGTGCGCGCGAGGAAGTGCGATTTACCGACCATTACGGCAACGACAACAGGCTGTTGAGCGTCGAGGGTGACCACGACTTCATCACTGTCGAAGCGTCGGGCGAGGTGGTGACGCGCGATACATCGGGTGTTTGCGGGCCTCATCAAGGCTTCGCGCCACTCTGGTTGTTCGCGCAGGAGACCGCTTTGACCACCATAGGCGGCGGCATCCGTGATCTTACCGAGGCAGTCGGCAAGGGCACCGACCTTGACAGGCTGCACCGGCTGATGGCCGCCATTGGCGAGCGCGTCGCCTACACGCCGGGAACAACCAATGCGACGACCTCGGCCGAGGAAGCTTTGGTACTGAAAACCGGAGTCTGCCAGGACCATAGCCACATCTTTGCCGCCGCCGCGCGCGCCATGGGATTTCCGGCCCGCTATGTCAGCGGCTATCTGATGATGGATGCGGTGGAGCAGGCGGCAAGCCACGCGTGGGCCGAAGCGCATGTCGCGGGCCTCGGCTGGGTTGCCTTCGATCCCGCCAACGGTATTTCTCCCGACGAACGTTATGTGAAGGTGGCCACCGGTCGCGACTACCGTGACGCTTCGCCGGTGTCGGGAATTCGACTGGGACAGGCGGAAGAACTGCTTGCGGTCACCGTCACGGTAGAGCAGTAATCCCCCAGGGATTACCGCCTTAAGAGATTCCATGACCTATTGCGTCGGCCTCAAGATCGATCGCGGACTCGTGTTCATGTCGGACACGCGTACCAATGCCGGCATGGATTCGATCTCGACCTTCAAGAAGATGCATGTCTGGGAACAGCCGGGCGAGCGCGTCATCGTGCTGATGTCGGCCGGCAACCTGGCGACCACACAGGCCGTGGTCAGCCTGCTCGACGAACGCACCAAGGCGGTGACCGACCGCCATGAGAAGCTGCTCGAGACGCCATCCATGTATCAGACGGTGCGGCTGCTCGGCGACACGGTGAAGGAAGTGATCGCGCAATCGTCGCCCGCCGGCGAGAAGGCAGATTCCTATTTCAATGCCTCCTTCATCCTCGGCGGGCAGATCAAGGGCAGCCCGCCACGCCTGTTCATGATCTACCCCGAAGGCAATTTCATCGAGTCGACCGAGGACACGCCGTTCTTCCAGATCGGAGAGACCAAGTACGGCAAGCCGATCATCATTCGCGCCTACGAAAAGACGATGAGCCTGGCCGAGACGGTGAAACTGCTTCTGGTGTCGTTCGATTCGACGCTGAAGTCGAACCTGTCGGTCGGCCTGCCGCTCGATCTGCTTTTCCTGGAGCAGGACGCCTTTCAGGTCGGCCTTAAAAAGCGGATCGGCCAGGACGACCAGTATTACCGCACGATCTCCGATGGATGGTCGAATGCGCTGAAGACGGCCTTCGCCAGCCTGCCGGATTTTCCTGGCTAGTCCGCAAATCTCGCCGCCCGTCGGCGACTTCAAATGTTTCACGTGGTGACTAATATCCGATCTTGAGGAGCCGGGGGGCTACCACCGGCAGCGAATGATCATGTCGGGAGGACAAGATGAACAATGACGATTTCCGGCAATGGTCGCAACGCGCCGCCGATTGGGGCGCCGACTACCGCAACAATTTGCGTGAGCGGCCGGTGCGGCCGCTGATCGAGCCGGGCGACATTTACAGGAGCATCGAGGCGTCGCCGCCCGAAGACGCGGAGTCGATGGACAGGATTTTCGCCGATTTCCAAGAGAAGATCGTGCCGGGGATGACGCATTGGCAGCACCCGCGCTTCTTCGCCTATTTCCCGGCCAACGCGGCGCCGGTCTCGGTGGTGGCTGAATATCTGGTGTCGGCGATGGCAGCGCAATGCATGCTCTGGCAGACCTCGCCGGCGGCGACCGAGCTTGAAATGCGGACCGTCGACTGGATGCGCCAGGCGCTCGGCCTGCCGGAAGGATTCTCCGGCGTTATCCAGGATTCGGCCTCGTCGGCGACACTCAACGCGGTATTGACCATGCGCGAGCGGGCGCTGGACTGGCAAGGCAACAAAAAAGGTTTCGCCGGGCAGGGGCGGTTGCGCATCTATTCCTCCGACCAGGTGCACACTTCGATCGATCGGGCGATCTGGGTGTCAGGCATAGGCGAGGACAATCTCGTGCGCATTCCGGTCGCCGGCCGTTTTCGCGCCATGGATGCGACCGCACTCGAGGCGGCAATCGTCGCCGACCGCGCGGCCGGCATGTTGCCCGCCGGCATCATCGCCAGCGTCGGCGGCACCAGCACCGGGGGCACGGACGATATTGCAGCCGTTGCGGCGGTCGCCGGTCGGCATGGGCTCTACCTGCATGTCGATGCCGCCTGGGCCGGGTCGGCGATGATCTGTCCGGAGTACCGGCATTTTTGGGCTGGCGCCGAGCTGGCGGATTCCATCGTCTTCAACCCCCACAAATGGCTGGGCGCGCAATTCGACTGCTCGATGCAGTTCATTCGCCGGCCCGAGGACCTCGTTCGCACGCTGGCCATCAAGCCCGAATTCCTCAAGACACACGGCCGCGACGGCATCATCAACTATTCCGAATGGTCGGTGCCGCTTGGTCGGCGCTTCCGGGCGCTGAAGCTTTGGTTTCTGTTGCGCGCGCATGGACTGGAAAACCTGCGAACCATGATTCGCAACCATGTCGCCTGGAGCGAGGGCCTTGCCGCACGGCTGGCAAGGGAGGTGGATTTCGAGATCGTCACCGAGCCGATGCTGTCGCTGTTTTCGTTCCGGCACAAGGCTGCCTCGGCCGCCGATGCCGACGAGCACAATCTGCGGCTCGTCAACGCGATCAACGATGATGGCCGCATCTACCTGACGCAAACGAAGGTCGATGGGAAGGTGGCGATCCGCTTCCAGGTCGGCCAGTTCGACGCGACGGCGGGAGACGTCGATGCCGCTTTCACCGCCATTACCGAAATTGCGCGTGCCACGGCCTGAAAAGGCGGCATGAAGGTCGCGCGGAGGGTTCACCCGTACAATCATCAGATTTCGTTAGCCGGCTTGCACCTTTTCATCGGTTTCGTTTTCTATTATAAGCAAGAAAAACGAAAACGGGAGCTTGCCTTATGTATCTGTCGCCGCGCCATGCCGAGATCATCCAGATGGCCAAGGACAACGGCCGCGTGCTGGTTGATGACCTGGCTACGCATTTCAACGTGACGCCGCAGACCATACGCAAGGACCTCAACGATTTGTGCGACCAGCGGCTGCTTTCGCGCGTCCATGGGGGGGCCTTGTTCCCGTCTGGTATCGAGAACATGGAGTATGAAGCCAGGCGCAAGATCGCGGCCGACGAGAAGGAAGCGATAGGCCGCGCGGCGGCCAGGTTGATTCCCGACAACGCCTCGCTGTTCATCAACATCGGCACCACGACAGAGGCAGTCAGCAAGGCGCTACTCGATCATGACGGCCTGATGGTCATCACCAATAACATCAATGTTGCCAATAGGATGCGCGTCTATCCCTCGATCGAGGTGGTGATTGCGGGCGGAGTGGTGCGCGGCTCCGACGGGGGTGTTGTCGGCGAGGCGGCGGTCGATTTCATTAGGCAGTTCAAGGTCGACTACGCTGTCATCGGCGCCTCGGCTATCGATCATGATGGCGCGCTGCTCGATTTTGATTTCCGCGAGGTGAAGGTGGCGCAAGCGATCATCGCCAATGCCAGGCACGTCATTCTGGTTTCCGACCAGACCAAGTTCGAACGCACGGCGCCTGTGCGTATCGGCCATCTGTCGCAGGTCAACACCTTCATCACTGATCGCTGCGACATCCCGTCCGTGCGCAAGATCTGCCAGGAGGCCGAGGTTCAGCTCATCGAGACGTCGCTTGGCTGACGCAATTCACGGTCTTCTCAAAGGCGCGCGATATTTCGTTTGACATTCGTTATGAGTTCGAAATAATCCCTCCACGGTTTCGCATAAGAGCAAAAATGGTGCAATGCGAAATCGTGGAGGAGTTAGGTGGACACATCTTCAGTCCAGGACATTTTCGTCATAGGCGGCGGCATCAACGGCTGCGGCATCGCCCGTGATGCCGTGGGACGCGGGTTCTCGGTCTTTCTCGCCGAAATGAACGATCTCGCCAGCGCAACCTCATCCGGTTCGACCAAGCTGATACATGGCGGGTTGCGCTATCTCGAATTTTATGAATTCCGCCTGGTGCGCGAGGCGCTGATGGAGCGTGAGGTTCTGTGGAAGAACGCTCCGCACATAATCTGGCCGATGCGCTTCGTGCTGCCCTATGCCAAGGGTCTGCGCCCGGCCTGGCTGATCCGGCTCGGCCTTTTCCTCTACGACCACATCGGCGGGCGCAAGTTGCTGCCAGCGACCAGGACGCTCGACATGGCAAGCGATCCGGCAGGTAAGCCTTTGAAGCCGCTGTTCAAAAAGGCTTTCGAATATTCGGATGGCTGGGTCAACGATGCGCGGCTGGTGGCGCTGAATGCACGTGACGCCGCTGACCGGGGCGCAACGATCCGCACTCGCACCCAAGTGGTTGGAGCGCGCCGCGAGGGCGGAATCTGGGCGATAAAGATCGAGGACCTGCAGACCGGCGAGACCGAAGAGGTCAAGGCACGGTTGCTGGTCAATGCGGCGGGTCCATGGGTCGACCACGTGCTGTCCGGCGTTGTTGGCCTCAACGACGTGCACAATGTCCGCCTCGTGCAGGGCAGCCACATCGTTATCGCCAAGAAGTTCGACGACCCGCGCGCCTATTTCTTCCAGAACAAGGATGGTCGCATCATCTTCGCCATCCCCTACGAGGACGAGTTCACGCTGATCGGTACCACCGACCAGGACTATCCCGGCGATCCGCATGATGTGAAGATCAGCGACACCGAGATCGACTATCTCTGTGCCGCGGCCAGCGAATATTTCGCGGTTCCCGTCAAGCGTTCCGACATCGTCTGGACCTATTCGGCCGTGCGTCCGCTCTACGACGACGGCGCCTCCAAGGCGCAGGAAGCGACACGTGACTATGTGCTGAAGGCGGATGGCGGCGAGGGCGCCGCGCCGCTGGTCAACGCGTTTGGCGGCAAGATCACCACCTACCGCCGGCTGTCGGAATCGATGCTGGAGAAGATCGAAGGTTTCCTCGGCAAGCGCGGCAAGCCGTGGACATCAGATGCGCCGCTGCCGGGCGGCGATTTTCCTGCCACGGGTTTCGATGCGCAGGTGGCGAAGCTGAAAAGCGCCTATCCTTTCCTCGACCAGCGCTTGGCGCGCCGGCTGACGAGACTCTACGGCACGCGCGCGCAGATGCTGCTTGGCTTGGCCAAGTCGATTGCCGATCTCGGCCGCAATTTCGGTGGCGATCTCCACGAGGCCGAGGTGCGCTATCTCGTTGAAAACGAATGGGCTGTCACGGCGGAAGACGTGCTGTGGCGGCGGACCAAGCGCGGCCTGCATCTTAACCGCGAGCAGGTCGCGGCACTCGATGAATTCATGCGCGGCATAAGCCGGCAGCACGTCGCGGCCGCCGAATGAAGAGGGTTTTGAGCTGATGCGGAAAGCCTGGGAGGAGGCGTCATGCTGGAACTGAGGAACGTCACCAAGACGGTCGGTGCGGTCGAGCACATCCGGGACGTGTCGCTGACGCTTCAGCATGGCTCGCTCAACGTTTTGCTTGGGCCCACGCTTTCGGGCAAGACCAGCCTGATGCGGCTGATGGCCGGCCTCGATGTGCCGACCTCCGGCTCGGTCTGGTTCGACGGCCGGAATGTCACCGGCACGCCTGTGCAGAAGCGCAAGATTGCCATGGTCTACCAGCAGTTCATCAATTATCCGGCGATGACGGTCTATGACAACATCGCCTCACCCCTCAAGGTGGCCGGCGTCGAGCAGGGCAAGATCGACAGCCAGGTGCGCGAAGCGGCGGCACTCCTCAAACTGACCCCTTATCTCGACCGCACGCCGCTCAGTCTGTCGGGCGGGCAGCAGCAGCGCACCGCGCTGGCGCGCGCCATCGTCAAGAATGCCAGCCTTGTGCTGCTCGACGAACCGCTTGCAAATCTCGACTACAAATTACGCGAGGAGTTGCGAGCCGAACTGCCGAGGATATTTGCGGCCGCCGGCACCATCTTCCTCTATGCCACCACCGAGCCGCATGAGGCCCTGCTGCTCGGCGGCAATACGGCAACACTGTCGGAAGGCCGCATCACCCAGTTCGGGCCGACCATCGACGTATTCCGCAAACCGGTCGACCTGGTGACGGCGAGGACCTTCGCCGATCCGCCGCTCAACACCATCGTGCTGGCCAAGAAGGGGGCGGATTTTCTGCTTGAGGGCGGCGTCAAGCTGCCGGTGCCCGCTGACCTCGTCGGCATCGCCGATGCGAACTATACGGTCGGCTTCCAGCCGCACCATCTTTCGCTCGACCGGCCCGATGCCTCCGCGGTGCCGGTGCGGGCGAAGGTCACCATCACGGAAATCACCGGATCCGAAAGCTTCATCCATCTCGACTTTGCCGATGTGCGCTGGGTGATGTTGACCCACGGCATCAGGGATTTCGAGACAGACGCGGTGGTCGAAGTGTTCATCGATCCGCGTCACATCATGGTCTTCGACGAGCACGGCCGCGCCGTGACCGCGGCGAAGCTGGCGGCGTAGGAGGACGATATGGCGCGTATCGACGTCAACCATGTCAGGCATTCCTATCTGCCGAACCCGCGCAAGGATGCCGATTTCGCGCTGCGCGAAGTGCATCACACTTTCGAGGATGGTGGTGCCTATGCGCTGCTCGGACCGTCCGGCTGCGGCAAGACCACGCTGCTCAACATCATTTCGGGCCTGCTGCATCCCTCGCACGGCCAGTTGCTGTTCAACGGCAGGGACGTGACCAATCTGTCGACGCAGGAACGCAATATCGCGCAGGTTTTCCAGTTCCCGGTGATCTACGATACCATGACCGTCTACGACAATCTGGCGTTCCCGCTGCGCAATCGCGGCGTGCCGGAGGCAGATGTCGACCGCAAGGTTCGCGAGACGCTGGAGATGATCGACCTCGCTTCCTGGGCGAAGAAGAAGGCCAGGGGCCTGACCGCCGACCAGAAGCAGAAGATCTCGCTCGGCCGTGGGCTGGTGCGCTCGGACGTGAACGCCATCCTGTTCGACGAACCGCTGACCGTCATCGACCCGCACATGAAATGGGTGCTGCGCTCGCAATTGAAACAGCTGCATCGCCGCTTCGGCTACACGATGGTCTATGTCACGCACGACCAGACCGAGGCGCTGACCTTCGCCGACCAGGTCGTGGTCATGTATGATGGCGGCATCGTGCAGATCGGCACGCCGGCAGAGCTGTTCGAGCGGCCGCGCCATACTTTTGTCGGTTATTTCATCGGCTCGCCGGGCATGAACGTCATGCCTGTGGCGATCGACGGCAAGACGGCGACCCTCGGCTCGCAGCGTATCGAACTGCCGGGCGCGCCGAAGGCGCCCCCCGGCGCCGTCGAGCTTGGCATTCGTCCGGAATATGTTCGACTCGGCCGCGACGGCATGGCTGTTTCAATCACCAAGGTCGAGGATGTCGGCCGCCACAAGGTGGTGCGTGCCAAGCTCGAGGGCCGGGAGATCGCGGCGGTGATCGGCGAGGACGAGACGGTGCCGGCCGAACCGAAGGTGCGGTTCGATCCGGCCGGCATCAACATCTATGCCGATTCCTGGCGTGTCGAGATGGGGGCATAGATGGACAAGACCTGGAACAACAAGGCCTGGTTCCTCGTGCTGCCGGTGCTGGTGCTGGTGGCCTTCACCGCCGTCATCCCGCTGATGACGGTCGTGAACTATTCGGTGCAGGACACGTTCGGCAACAATGTCTTCACCTGGGCCGGCACCGAATGGTTCGAGGAACTGCTTTCATCCAGCCGCTTCTGGGAAGCGATGGTCCGCAACCTGATCTTTTCCTTCATCATCCTGGCAATCGAGGTGCCGCTCGGCATCTTCATCGCGCTCAACATGCCGAAGAAGGGCTGGGGCGTGCCGGTCTGCCTGGTGCTGATGTCGCTGCCGCTGCTGATCCCGTGGAACGTCGTCGGCACCATCTGGCAGGTGTTCGGTCGCAACGACATAGGGCTGTTGGGATATTACCTCAACGCGCTCGGGATCGACTACAATTACGTGCAGGATCCGTTCGATGCCTGGGTGACGATCATCGTCATGGATGTCTGGCACTGGACCAGCCTTGTCGTGCTGCTCTGCTACGCCGGCCTGGTCTCGATCCCCGATGCCTTCTACCAGGCGGCAAAGATCGACGGGGCCTCGCGCTGGGCGGTATTCCGCTATATCCAGCTGCCGAAAATGCAGCGCGTGCTTTTGATCGCCGTGCTGCTGCGCTTCATGGACAGTTTCATGATCTACACCGAACCGTTCGTCGTCACCGGCGGCGGGCCGGGCAACTCGACGACCTTCCTGTCGATCGACCTCGTCAAGACGGCGCTCGGCCAGTTCGACCTTGGCCCGGCGGCCGCCATGTCGCTGGTCTACTTCCTCATCATCCTGTTGTTGTCATGGGTGTTCTACACCGTGATGACCAATTACGACGCGGAGCGCTGAAATGGCTGGCGCCAATGAACGAACCGAGCGCAATGTGATGAACCGGACCGCCTCGGAAAGTCTGGCCGGTACGCTGTCGCAGAGCGATCTCGACAGGCGCATGCGCCGGCGCGGCGAGGAATCACGCTGGTGGTGGATCGTGCCGACGCTCTACATCATCGTACTTTTGCTGCCGATCTACTGGCTCATCAATATGAGCTTCAAGACCAATGCCGAGATCGTCAACTCGATGACGCTCTACCCGCACACACCGACAATCGCCAACTACGTCACCATCTTCACCGAGAAGGCCTGGTACTCCGGCTACATCAACTCGATCACCTATGTTGTCATGAACATGGTGATTTCGGTATCGGTGGCGCTGCCGGCGGCCTATGCCTTTTCGCGCTACCGCTTCCTTGGCGACAAGCATCTGTTCTTCTGGCTGCTGACCAACCGCATGGCGCCGCCGGCGGTGTTCGCACTGCCGTTCTTCCAACTCTACTCGGCCTTCGGGCTGATCGACACGCATATCGCGGTGGCGCTGGCGCATTGCCTGTTCAACGTTCCGCTGGCGGTGTGGATTCTCGAGGGCTTCATGTCGGGCGTGCCGAAGGAGATCGACGAGACCGCCTATATCGACGGCTATTCCTTCCCGCGCTTCTTCGTAAAGATCTTCATGCCGCTGATCGCGAGCGGCATCGGTGTGGCCTGCTTCTTCTGCTTCATGTTCTCGTGGGTCGAATTGCTGATCGCACGCACGCTGACCACCACCGACGCCAAGCCGATCGCCGCCACCATGACGCGTACGGTATCGGCCTCGGGCATGGATTGGGGCCTGCTCGCCGCCGCCGGCGTGCTGACGCTGATCCCCGGCGCGCTCGTCATCTGGTTCGTGCGAAATTATATCGCCAAGGGCTTTGCCCTGGGGAGGGTGTAACATGAACCTCGACTTCTCCTGGATGGCATGGACCTGGCCGACGGCCGCGTTCTTCACCGTCATAGCGCTGCTTTTGCTTGGCATGGGCGTCTGGGAATACGCCTCGCCGGGCGGCAATCCGCGCGTCGGCGTCCTGCGCTTCGAGACGACGCGCGGCGATCGTCTTTTCCTGTCGCTGCTCGGCAGCGCCTTTATCCATCTCGCTTGGCTGGGTCTAGTCGGACCCAACCTGTGGTGGGCTCTCGCTCTCTCCGTGGTCTACGCCATCGGCGTGTTCCGCTACGTATAGAGGGGGAAACTGTTGGAGCGGTCGCGTGCCGGTGGCCGCTCCAGATCGTACTTGAAACATTTTAACTGTGGAGGAACACATGCGACGGCAATTTTTAACATCGACGACGGCCCTTGTCCTATTGCTCGGGGCCGGTAATGCCTATGCCGGGATGGATGAAGCAAAAGCCTTTCTCGACAAGGAGATAGGCCCGCTCTCGACGCTTTCCCGCGCCGACCAGGAAAAGCAAATGCAGTGGTTCATCGACGCGGCCAAGCCCTTCGCCGGCATGGAAATCAAAGTCGTGTCTGAAACCTTGACCACCCACCAGTACGAGTCTCAGGTGCTGGCGCCGGCCTTTACCGCTATCACCGGCATCAAGGTCACGCATGACGTCATTCAGGAAGGCGACGTCGTCGAGAAGATCCAGACCCAGATGCAGACCGGCCAGAACATCTATGACGGCTGGGTCAACGATTCCGATCTGATCGGCACCCACTGGCGTTACCAGCAGGTGCGCAACCTGACCGACTGGATGGCGGGCGAAGGCAAGGACGTTACCGATCCGATGCTCGACGTCGACGATTTCGTCGGCACGAAGTTCACCACCGCGCCAGACAAGAAGCTCTACCAACTGCCCGACCAGCAGTTCGCGAACCTCTACTGGTTCCGCTACGACTGGTTCAACGATGAGAAGAACAAGGCCGATTTCAAGGCCAAGTACGGCTACGATCTCGGCGTGCCGGTCAACTGGTCGGCCTATGAGGACATCGCCGAATTCTTCACTGGCCGCGACGTCAACGGCAAGAAAGTCTATGGCCACATGGACTACGGCAAGAAGGATCCGTCGCTCGGCTGGCGGTTCACCGACGCCTGGCTGTCGATGGCCGGCAATGGCGACAAGGGCCTGCCGAATGGCGTGCCGGTCGACGAATGGGGTATCAAGGTCGATGCGAATTCACGGCCTGTCGGCTCGTGCACCGCGCGCGGCGGCGACACCAATGGACCAGCATCGGTTTATGCCATCCAGAAGTATCTCGATTGGCTGAAGGCCTATGCGCCGCCGGAAGCCCAGGGCATGACCTTCTCCGAGTCCGGCCCCGTGCCGTCGCAAGGCAATGTCGCCCAGCAGATCTTCTGGTACACAGCGTTCACCGCCGACATGGTCAAGCCCGGCCTGCCGGTCATGAACGACGACGGTACGCCGAAGTGGCGCATGGCGCCGTCTCCGCACGGCTCCTACTGGAAGGACGGCATGAAGCTCGGCTATCAGGACGTCGGCTCCTGGACTCTTATGAAGTCGACGCCGACCGACCGCGCCAAGGCCGCCTGGCTTTATGCCCAGTTCGTCACCTCGAAGACCGTCGATGTGAAGAAGAGTCAGGTTGGCCTGACCTTCATTCGCGACTCCACCATCCATGACAAGAGCTTCACCGAACGTGCGCCGAAGCTCGGCGGTCTGATCGAGTTCTATCGCTCGCCGGCCCGTGTGCAGTGGACGCCGACCGGTACCAACGTGCCGGACTATCCGAAGCTGGCGCAGCTCTGGTGGCAGAACATCGGTGACGCATCGTCTGGTGCCAAGACACCGCAGGAAGCCATGGATTCGCTCTGCGCCGATCAGGAAAAAGTGATGGCACGTATCGAGAAATCCGGTGTCCAGGGCGACATCGGACCGAAGATGGCCGAGGAGCATGACCTTGCCTACTGGAACGCCGATGCGGTTAAGAGCGGCAATCTGGCGCCTCAGCTGAAGCTCGAGAAGGAGAAGGACAAGCCGATCACCATCAACTACGACGAGCTGGTGAAGAGCTGGCAGAAGTAAATTCTGGTGCTGGCGTTCGCGCCGGCGTCATAATGATCGGGGAGGCGGCATCTTGCCGTCTCCCCTGTTCGTATAAGCTGCTTACCGGGAGGGAGAATGACCGGATATATCCTTGCGATCGACCAGGGTACGACATCGAGCCGGGCGATCCTGTTCGACAGCTCGATGAAGGTCGCGGGCAGCGGGCAGAAGGAATTCACCCAGCATTATCCGGCCTCAGGCTGGGTTGAACACGATCCGGAGGAGATCTGGTCGAGCGTCGTTGAGACTGTGAAGGCCGCGCTGAAGAATGCCCGCCGCGACGCTTCGGACGTGGCTGCGATCGGCATCACCAACCAGCGCGAGACGGTCGTCATCTGGGACAAAGTGACCGGCAAACCGATCCACAACGCCATTGTCTGGCAGGACCGCCGCACCGCACCGCTATGCCAGAAGCTCAGGAAGCAGGAGCTCGAGAAGAAATTCACCCGCAAGACCGGCTTGCTGCTCGATCCCTATTTCTCCGGCACCAAGATCGCCTGGATGCTGGACAAGGTGAAGGGCGCGAGGAAGCGTGCCGAGAGGGGCGAGCTGCTCGCCGGCACCATCGACAGCTTTTTGATCTGGCGGCTGACCGGTGGCAAGGTCCACGCCACCGATGCCACCAACGCTTCGCGCACGCTGGTCTACAACATCGCGGAGAATGCCTGGGACGAGGAGCTGCTGGCCATCCTGCGTATCCCCGCCGCGATACTGCCCGAAGTCAAGGATTGCGCCGATGATTATGGAACCACTGAGAAAAACCTGTTTGGGGCCGAAATCAGAATCCTCGGCGTTGCCGGAGACCAGCATGCAGCAACGATTGGCCAGGCCTGTTTCGAACCGGGCATGATGAAATCGACCTATGGCACCGGCTGTTTTGCGCTGCTCAACACCGGCAGCGACCTAGTGCGGTCGAAGAACCGGCTCTTGGCCACCATTGCCTATCGGCTGAATGGCAAGACCACCTATGCGCTGGAAGGCTCGATCTTCATCGCTGGGGCTGCCGTGCAATGGCTGCGCGACGGCATCAAGGTGATTGGCAAGGCCGAGCAGAGCGGCAAGCTGGCGGCGGAGGCCGATCCGACGCAAAACGTCTATCTGGTGCCGGCCTTTGTCGGGCTTGGTGCGCCGCACTGGGACGCGGACGCGAGAGGGGCGATTTTCGGTCTGACGCGCAATTCCGGCCCGGCCGAGTTTGCCCGTGCGGCTTTGGAATCCGTTGCCTACCAGACCCGCGACCTGCTCGACGCCATGCACAAGGATTGGAAGGGCGCCAAGGCAAAGACGGTGCTCAGGGTTGATGGCGGCATGGTGGCATCGGACTGGACCATGCAGCGCCTGGCCGACATTCTCGACGCGCCGGTCGACCGGCCGACAATTCTGGAGACGACCGCGCTGGGGGCGGCGTGGCTCGCTGGTTCGAAGGCGGGCGTATGGCCGAAGATCGGGGAGTTCGCGAAAAGCTGGGCGCTTGAGCGACGGTTCAAGCCGCAGATGGACGCCTCCGTGCGCACCGCCAAGCTTGCTGGGTGGCGCGATGCTGTGCGCAGGACGCTGAGCATGCCATAACACGAGCGCGACTCGGTGAGGAGGAGGGGACATGCAGCCGGACTGGTATCCCGCATGGCGTGACGATGCTTTCAAACAGCTCGTCGCCAAGAATGCCCAGTTGGAGAAAGATTTCCGCCTCGGCAACTGGCCACGCTATGATTACGATCTGACGGCCGGAAAGCTGCTCTTCTCGGAGCAAGGGATCGTCAAGGTGGTCACGGAGGTTCAGGTTGCAGGCTCGACGAGCGGCAAGGCCGGCTACTGGCTTTGGGCCTGGGCCAATTCGAATATGCCTGGTGAACTGCTTGAGGATGCAAAACGCGTTCGATCCTTCGGAGAGGACAACGGCATCGACGAACTTGCTCACCCTTATGTAACGGATGCCGGCGATGATCTTGAAGCGCTCGGTTGGGAATTGGCCGGGACTATGGTTCGAGTTTGCGAGGCCCTCGGCGCCTATCGTTCCCCGCGGGGTGCAGGTGGAGGGCTCTATCTGATCTTGAAAAGCATAAAGTGGGCTAGCTGATGCAGGGCCTTCGGTTCGCTGTGTACGAGTTCAAAAAAAATGCATCGCAAAAAGCCCGCGCTTTGCGGCGCGGGCTTCAAAGGATCGGCGAATTCCGCCAACCAGATCAGTAAGGCGAACGGCACTCCCGACGAGGACCATTGTTCGGCTGGAAGGTGTTGTCGGAAGCGCGGTAGCTCCGATAATGATCGTAGCACCACTGAACGTGCGAATTGCCTTCATAGACGCGGTTGTTCTCGTTGTTGACAATCGCGCCGGTGATCAGCGCGCCAGTCGCGAAGGCGGCCAGCGGGAACCAGTAGTCGCCATGACGGCGATAGCCGCGGCGATATTCACGATAGCCGCGATGGCCATTCCAATACATGTCACCGTTGCGGCTGAAGCTTCGATTGCGCGAGAAATTGCGATCGAAAGAGCGGTTTCTCCTCCACTCCCGGTACTGCACCGTCTGAACATCCGGCGTTGCCGCCTGGGAGAGTGGCACATAGTTGGGCTGGGCGTTGACCGGCACCACCTCCGCCGCGACGAATGTGGCCGAAAGGGTGGCGGCAAGCAGGCCTGTCGTAATTCTATTCATTGGTATTCTCCTCGAGGGTTTGCGAACGTCCCTTTGGCGAAAAACGATAGTGCGTCGGATTTGTTCCCCCTGCTGGCCTCCATGGCCGGACTGAACCAAAACCGCCGGGCTGCTCGCCAGAACCGGGGAACAAGCAAGGGGCAGCGATTTAGGGCAGAGAGCGGATTTGAGACCCATCTTTTCCGGTTGACCGGTCGCGGCACTCTCCCTATGTTCCGCGCAATTTCGAGGGCGGCCTTTTCGAGCCCCCGGGAGCGCGTAGCTCAGCCGGTAGAGCAACTGACTTTTAATCAGTAGGTCATGGGTTCGAATCCCATCGCGCTCACCATTGTCAAATGACATGCCAGCGCTTTGATTTGCCTGTGCGGGTGCAACGACTGCTCAGACGCCCCGTGACAGGTGCACGTCCAAAACGGCGGCTTTCTTAGCAACCAAACCTTCCAGATCCGCGTCGGATCGCTTGGTTCCGGTCCGTTCGCGCAGCAACGAGATCACCGCGCTCATCGAAAGCTGGGCCGTGCGATCGCTCAGGATAGCGTCCACCGCGCCGGCAACATCCGGGGTCTCCTTCGGTGCTCGCATAATCGGTTCCTTTCTGTTCAGGTCGGCCTCGGCGCCGTTGGCCGGTCCCCGCACGCCACGGTCGAAGATAACGGCCAAGCCGTTTTTCACGGCGAGGGCGGCGACCATGTCGTCGAGGTCGTGATCGGAAAACGCTGGCTCCGAAGGATCGGGCCTCAGGGTTCTGCGGATCACTCGGGCAGCCTGGTCCGTCGACACAAAGCCAAAATGCCGTTTTCTGGCCTCGACATATTGCTCGATGATCATGCTCAGACGCCGGGCTGCGATATTCCTGGGTTCCTGCATCTGGGCCTCCTTCGACTGCCGCAAGCGCAAGGTCGACAGCACCAAAAGGAAATAGGGCGGCGGATCTACTCAAACAGGGGACGGATCGATCATTCGACGCATCTTGCGCTGATATAGGAACGATACGGGCCCTGATGCATTTTGCCTCTATGACCAGCTCATTGAGGGACGCCGGACATGAAGATTGCCCATGTCGCACCACTCTACGAATCGGTGCCGCCACGACTTTACGGGGGTACCGAGCGTATCATCTCATATCTTACCGAAGCTCTCGTCGATCTCGGCCACGAGGTGACGTTGTTTGCCAGCGGCGACACGAAGAGCTCCGCCAAACTGGTGCCATGCCGCGAAAGGGCGCTTCGTCTCGATCCGCGTCCGCTGAAGTCGGAGATTGCTGCGCATTTGTCGATGCTCGACGAAGTGCGCAAACGGGCCGACGACTTCGACGTCGTGCATTTCCATCTGAGCCATTTCCTGCATTTCCCGTTTTTCCGTGATATGCCGCAGCGCACGGTGACGACGCCGCATGGCAGGCTGGATTACGCGGACCTCGCGCAGGCCTATGACCGGTTCCCGCGGTTCCCGATGATTTCCATATCCCGCAGCCAGCGGGCGCGGTTCGCATCCGCGAACTGGCTGGCGACGATCCATCACGGGCTGCCGCTTGACCTTTATGAGGCCGATTTCGAGGCCGGTTCGGACGGTACCTACCTTGCTTTTCTCGGCAGAATGTCACGCGACAAGCGGCCGGACCGGGCAATCGAGATTGCCCGCCGAACCGGCCTGAAACTGAAGCTCGCCGCCAAAGTCGGCGATGGCGACCGCGCTTATTTCGAGGAAGTCGTGCAGCCGCTGATCGATGGCGACCGGGTCGAGTATGTCGGCGAGATTGGCGAGGACCAGAAGGCCCGGTTTCTGGGCAATGCGGCCGCCTTGCTGTTTCCCATCGACTGGCCAGAACCCTTCGGGCTTGCGGTGATCGAGGCCATGGCGTGCGGAACCCCGGTCATGGCTTGGAGTTGCGGCGCCATGCCCGAGATCATCGATCATGGGGTCACCGGCTTTGTCGTCGAAACCATCGAAGATGCCGTCGCCTCGATGCCGGTTCTCCTGCAACTCGACAGGCGACGAATAAGAACGGCCTTCGAAAGGCGGTTTTCGGCCAACAGAATGGCCAGGGATTACGTCGAGGCTTATTCGCGGCTGACCAGCGGCCACGAAGAGAGCAGGGCCTCGTAGATCTTCAACCCGTTCGGAAACCAGCACGGGACAATCTTCTTGACCATTACCCAACTCGACGAGCGCAAGCTCGATCCTGCGATAGCACTGGCTTCCCTGGACGAAACCGCGCCCAGGGAGCCGCATCGGCTTTACGCGCTCAAGCATGGCGATTGCTTTGCCGTCGCCGACGCCTACGGCGACATACGCGGCGCCGGCGACGGCTTCTTCCGCGACGACACGCGCGTGCTCTCCGAATTTCGCCTGACGGTTGGCGGACGATCGCTGTCGCTGCTTGGCGCATCGCTCAGCCAGGACAACGTCCTGTTCACCAGCAACCTGACCAATCTGCCGATCGAGAGCGCCGCGGGCCGCCAGATCCCGCAGGGCGCGATCCATATCGAGCGGGTCAGGCTTCTGTGGCAGGAGAGGCTATATGAACGCATCACGCTCTCGAATTATAGCCGGGAGCATTCGACGGTCTTGGTATCACTGCGCTTTGGTGTCGATTTTCGCGACATGTTCGAAGTCCGGGGCTCGACCCGCTCCAGGCGTGGCACCGCGCACACGGCCGAGATGGATCAGAGTTCGGTCGTGCACCGCTACGAAGGGCTGGACAAGGTCGTGCGGACATCGGCCATTTCGTTTTCACAGCCGCCGGATCAACTGACCTCCGAGCGGGCGGATTTCTTCATTGCTGTCACCAAGCGCAGCCGCCAGACGCTGTACGTAGAGGTGGGAAGCAAGACAGCGGCCCGCCCGCAAACTGATCGGTTCCGGTCCGCCGCGGCGCGCGCCCGTTTCGGCATGCGCGCCAAGCGCCGGCATGGGGCAACGCTGCACAGTTCAGGCCGCGTCTTTAATGATTGGATGGAACGGGCGCGTGCCGATGTGGCGTTGCTCACCACGGAACTGGCTACCGGGCCTTACCCCTATGCCGGGATCCCGTGGTTCTCCACCGCCTTCGGCCGCGACGGCGTGATTTCAGCTCTGCAGATGCTTTGGCTCAATCCTGGCCTGGCTCGCGGCGTGCTTGCCTTTCTCGCCCAGCACCAGGCGACCGAGACCTCTTCCTTCAGCGATTCCGAGCCCGGCAAGATCATGCACGAGACCCGCAAGGGCGAGATGGCGGCGCTGAGCGAGTTGCCGTTCGGCCGCTACTATGGCGGCGTCGATACGACGCCGCTCTACATCCATCTCGCCTGCGCCTATGCGGACCGCACGGGAGACACGGCTTTCATCGATGGGCTTTGGCCATCGCTGTGCGCCGCCGCCGAGTGGATCGAGACAGCGAGCCGTTCGACAGGGTTTCTTACCTATCAGCGCGCCGCGGAATCCGGCCTTGCCAACCAGGGATGGAAGGACAGCTTCGATTCCGTCTTCCATGCCGACGGCCGCATTCCGAAAGGGCCGATCGCGCTGGTCGAGGTGCAGGGTTACGTCTTTGCGGCATTCCGGGGATTGGCAAAGCTGGCGCGGCTGCGCGGCGAAGAGGAGCGGGCGGAGAATTGGGAGCTGCGCGCCGATGCCATTCGCCAACAAGTCGAACGCCATTTCTGGATCGAAGAGCTTGGCTACTATGCGCTGGCGATCGATGGCGATGGCCAACCCTGCAAGGTGCGCACGTCAAATGCGGGTCACCTGCTCTATGTCGGCCTTCCCAATCCGGATCGCGCCCGCATGGTCGCCGACCAGCTGCTGTCGGCTTCGTTCCATTCGGGCTGGGGGCTGAGAACGTTGGCGGACGACGCGATCTTCTTCAATCCGATGTCCTATCATAACGGCTCGATCTGGCCGCACGACACCGCGATCTGCGCTGCTGGGCTAGCACGATACGGCATCCGCGACAGCGTGGTGCGGTTGATGAGCGGGACCTTCGAATCCGCGGTTCATTTCAACATGCGGCTACCCGAACTGTTCTGCGGGTTCACGCGCTCGGCCGGCGAAGCGCCGATTGCCTATCCGGTGGCTTGCCTGCCGCAGGCCTGGTCCGCGGGCTCCGCCTTCATGCTCATGCAGGCCTGTCTCGGCCTACAGATCGACGGTTGGACGAACGAAATTCACGTGACCCGGCCGCACTTGCCGATCGGCATCGACAATCTTGTCATTCGCCATCTCTCGGTTGGACATGTGGCTGTGGACCTGACGTTTCAGCGCGTGGGGGATCGTGTCGGCGCCTTCCTCGCGGATGCGCATGAAGGGTTGGTGCCACTGGTGGTCAAGAGTTGAAAAATCGGAACCATCATGTGTGCTGAACGTTGGATCACCACGCCAAGGATGCTGGAGTTCCTGTCGGTGGACCTTCCGTATCGCATTGAAAGGTAATCAGTTCGAAATGCCCGACAACAGTTCGTACCTGGTCGTCCCCTCGGCCGCACTGTGGCTCCTCATTCTCGTAATTGTCGGTATCTTAAGCCTCACGCTCGCGGTGGTGCTGTCACGGGCGCGCCGGGCCGGAAACGGCAAGCTCGCCCGTCTGGAAGCAGGATCCGTTCGCAGTCCATTGCCGGAGTTCGAAAAGAACGGGCAATCCGCAGCCGCCGCGCTCGTCCAATGGTCGCCGGAAACGTTGCGTCACATTCTGGCGAAGGAACTTCCCGATGCGCAGGTGATCGTGGTGTCAAATCGCGAACCCTACATCCATAACCGCGACGGCGACGACATCCAGCTGGTCGTGCCCGCCAGCGGGCTGGTCTCCGCCCTGGAGCCGATCACGCGCGCCTGTGCGGGCACATGGATCGCCTATGGCGGCGGTTCGGCCGATACGCTGGTGGTCGATGAAAACGACCGCATTGCAGTGCCGCCGGAAAACCCTTCCTATACGTTGCGCCGTGTCTGGCTGAGCGAGGAAGAACAGCAAGGCTATTATCTCGGCTTTGCCAATGAGGGGCTTTGGCCGCTGTGCCACATAGCCTTCACCCGACCGATATTCCGTGCCTCCGACTGGGAGGCCTACGAGGCGGTCAACCGCAAATTCGCCGACACCGTCGTCGCGGAGGCACGCAATGAGCGGCCCATCGTGCTGGTCCAGGACTACCATTTCGCGCTGTTGCCGCGGATGATCCGGGAGCGACTGCCGGAAGCGATCATCATTACCTTCTGGCACATCCCTTGGCCGAATTCGGAGGTGTTCAGCATCTGCCCATGGCGCGAGAAGATCCTCGAAGGATTGCTGGGCAGTTCGATCGTCGGCTTCCACACCCAGTTCCATTGCAACAACTTCATCGATAGCGTCGACCGCTTCCTGGAGAGCAGGATCGAGCGCGAGGATTCCGCCATCTCCTACGGCGGCCAGATCAGCCTGGTTCACGCGTATCCGATTTCAATCGAATGGGAGCCGGCGCGACAGGCCCAACTGCCCGACGTGGCGGAATGCCGGCGGCATGTTCGTGAAAAATTCGGGCTGGCGGACGATGTCAGGCTGTGTGTCGGGGTCGAACGTCTCGACTACACCAAGGGTATCCTCGATCGCTTTACCGCACTCGACGAACTGCTGAGGCTCCATCCGGAATGGATTGGCAAGGTCGCCTTCCTGCAGATCGCGGCCCCCAGCCGCGGCACCTTACCCGCATACCAACAGTTGCACGACGAGTGTCTGCGTCAAGCCGAGGATCTCAACCGGCGCTATGGCCGCGACGGCTACACTCCCGTCCTGATGGTCACGGAACATCATTCGCAGGAACAGGTCTACGAAATCTACCGGGCCGCCGACGTTTGCATGGTCACGAGCCTGCATGACGGCATGAACCTGGTGGCCAAGGAATTCGTCGCGGCGCGCGATGACGAACAAGGGGTCCTGCTGCTCAGCATGTTCGCCGGCGCCTCCAAGGAACTGCTGGAAGCGCTGATCGTCAATCCGTACGACGCCACAATGATGGGCGACGCCCTGCTGCAGGCTTTGACGATGTCGCCGGACGAGCAGCGGCAGCGCATGCAAAGGATGCGTGAGGTCGTTCGCGACAACAATGTCTACCGGTGGGCAGGCAGCATGCTTCTCGATGCCGCGCGCCTGCGCAAACGCGTTGCGGTCGATCGCGCCGTCGGCGCAGCCCCGACGTCGTCCGGCAACGTGATCTCGCTACTCGATCGCAGACGGGTGGCGGCGCTGTGATGTCGCTTTTGCCAAAACTCCCCGTGCCTGAGCTCCCGACAGGGCCGTGGGCCTTGTTCCTGGACATTGACGGCACGCTTCTCGAACATGCCGCGCATCCCGATGCGGTGGTTGTCGGCGATGAATTGCGTACGCTGCTGGCGAGGCTTGAATTGCAATTGGATGGAGCTCTGGCGTTCATCACGGGACGATCGATCGCCGCGGTCGATCATCTTTTCCAGCCGCTCAGATTGCGCGCCGCCGGGCTGTATGGGCTTGAGCACAGGCTCACCCGTGATGGCCCGGTCGAGGCGGCGGGAGAGCCGGCCGACATTGCGGCACTCGCCGAGGAAATCGAAGCGGAGCTGGGCAGTTCGGACGTCTATATCGAGCGCAAGGGACCGATCCTGGCAGTCCACACGCGCGCGGCACCGCAACTGTTGCAGCGCGCGACGCAACTGGTCGAACAGGCGTTGGGCAGGTTGCCTACGGGATATCGGGTGCTGGCCGGCAATGCCGGCGTTGAATTGATGCCGCTGGACGCAGCAAAGGGAGCGGCCATCAGGCGCTTTCTGGATCTGCCGGCGTTCGAGGGGCGGCGGCCGGTGTTTCTTGGCGACGACACATCCGACGAAAATGGTTTCGAGGCCGTCAATGAGATTGACGGCATGTCGATCCGCATCAAACCGCACGGACCGACAGCGGCGCGCCATGTGCTTGCCGACGTCGGTGAGGCCTTGGCTTGGCTGGGTGCGGTGTGCAAGCGGAATTTAGATGGATCGACCGGTCTGGTCGACCCCTTGCACCGAAGGAGTCCGTGATGACCCAATTCACCAGTCTCATCTTGGAGATCATGCCTGCTTGGCTACGCCGGCGGTCGCTCCCGAATACGCACGAGAGCCAGCAGAGTTTCGATCCGTCGCGCCCGCAGGACGCGGACGAGGTCTGGCGCCAGTTTGTTCAAAAGGATTTCTTAGGCGCCAACATGCAGGATCACGACGAGACCGGAGATAAAAAGACCGGCCGCCATTAAGGGCGGTTAGCCTTCCCCCAAAACAAGCGACACATTTCCACCCGCGTGACGCTCGAGGCGGCCGGCGAGGTCGAGTTCAAGCAGCACCATGAAGACCTGGGCAGGGTGCAGGCCGGTGTGGCGGATGATCTCGTCGACCGGCACCGGTGTCGGCCCCAGCGCCTCGATCACCTGGGTTCGGTCGCTCTCGCCTGGTGGCGGTGTGGCCGAAAAGTCGGGTGGGTCCTCAAACGGCGGCAGATCAGGCGCTCGCATGCCGGTCAGCGGAAGGATCGCCCTGGAAATATCCGAAGCTTCGGTGACCAGCGTGGCGCCGTCCTTGAGCAGACCGTTGGTACCGGCCGCGCGCGGATCGAGCGGGGAGCCGGGTACCGCAAAGACCAGCCGGCCCATCTCGCCGGCAAGCCTGGCGCTGATCAGCGAGCCTGAGCGCTGCGCTGCCTCGACCACCACCAGCCCAAGAGCCGCGCCCGCCACAAGGCGGTTGCGGCGCGGGAAGTCCTGGGCACGCGGCTGCCAGCCGAACGGCATTTCCGAGATGACGGCGCCACGCTCCGCAATGTCATCGCACAGACCGGCATTTTCGGGCGGGTAGGGCAGGTCGAGCCCACCTGCGAGCACGCCGACCGTACCGGTCAAGAGACTGCCCTGATGCGCCGCCGTGTCGATGCCACGTGCGAGGCCGGAGACGATGCCGTAGCCGTCTCGTCCGAGATCGGCTGCCAGCATGCGCGCCATCTTGATTCCGGCAAGCGATGCGTTGCGCGCGCCGACAATCGCAACACCCGGCAACCGGAAGACCGCGGCATTGCCCCTGACCGCCAGCAGCGGCGGCGGATTGTCCATGCTGCGCAACAGGGGCGGATAGTCTGCCTCGCCGATACCGACAAAGCGTGCTCCAACTCGCCGCGCGGCCTCCATCTCGGCCTCGGCCTCGGCAAGGGAAGGGATGCGCACGATCCGGTTGGCGCCGCCGGAAATCATCAGTTCCGGCAGCATTTCCAACGCGACTTCGGCCGAACCGAAACGGTTGATCAGGTCGCGAAAGGAGGCCGGGCCGACATTCTGGGTGCGGATTAGCCGCAGCCAACTCAGCCGCTGGCGATCGGTGAGACGCGGCCCGGCGGCCGGTTCGCTCATCCCTTGGCTCCGATCTTGCCTTCGGTTCCGGCAATCAGCCGCGAAATGTTTTCTCGGTGCTTGATGAAGACAATGATGCTCATCACCACGAACAGAATGGCTATCCGCGGCATGCTCAGGAAATAAAGCGCGATCGGCACCACCACGGCAGTTGCCAGCGCCGCCAGCGATGAGTAGCGGAAGAGGAAAGCCATCACCAACCATACGACAGCGAAGATCAATGCGACTTGCCAGGCAAGGCCGACCAGCACGCCGAGATAAGTGGCGACGCCCTTGCCACCCTTGAAGCCGAGCCATGCCGGGAACAGGTGACCCAGAAAGGCGCCGAGACCTGCCCAGATCGCGGGTTCAGGCGCGAAATGGCCCGCTATCAGCACGGCGGCCGTGCCTTTCAGCGCATCGAGCAGCAAAGTCGCGGCGGCAAGCCCCTTGTTGCCGGTGCGCAGCACATTGGTGGCGCCGATATTGCCTGAACCGATCTTGCGCACATCGCCAAGGCCGGCCGCGCGGGTAAGTAGCAGGCCGAATGGTATCGAGCCCAGCAGATAGCCGAATACCAGCGCTAGGATTGGGCTGTAAGTCATTGTTCCCCCCGCGTTCCCCCAACCATGCCTGATGTCGCATGGCTACCGCCGGCTCAGGCAGAAAATACTGTGCGGCCCGCCACCAGCGTTTGCAAGACCTTGCCTTGCAGCCGCGCGCCTTCGAAGCAGGTGTTTTTCGAGCGCGAGCGGATACCGCTTTCACTGACTATCCAGGGTTCATCGAGGTCGACAAGTGCAAGATCGGCGACGGCGCCTGGCTTCAGCGTGCCGCCGGCCAATCCAAACAGCCTCGCTGGCGCGGTGGACAAGGTTTCGATGAGCCTGAGCAGGGGCACGTCGCCATTGTGGTAGAGGCGCAGGGCGGCGCCCAGCAGGGTCTCGAGGCCAATGGCACCGGCCGCGGCGTCGGCGAAGGGCAGGCGCTTGGTATCGACATCCTGCGGATCGTGCGAGGAGACGATGACATCGACCGTTCCGTCCTTGACCGCGTCGATCATCGCCAGCCGGTCTTCCTCCGCCCGCAGCGGCGGCGTCAGGCGGAAGAAGGTGCGGTACTCGCCGACGTCGTTTTCATTTAGCGACAGATTGTGGATCGACACGCCCGATGTCACTGCAGCGCCGTCGGCCTTCGCACGCGCCACGGCGCTTGCCGCCATTGCCGTCGAGATCTTCGCGGCGTGGTACGAACCTTGCGTCAGGCGCGCTAGCGCGAGGTCACGCTCGAGCGGGATGGATTCGGCCTCTCGCGGAATGCCGGAGAGGCCGAGCCAACTGGCATACAGGCCTTCGTTCATGACGCCCGACGACCCAAGATCGGCATCCTGCGTTTCATGGACGATGGTGGCGCCGAAATCGCGCGCATAGGTTAGCGCGCGACGCATCACCAGCGCGCTCGATATGGTATGCCTGCCATCGGTGAAGGCGACCGCACCCGCCTCGCGCAGCAGGCCGAACTCCGTCATTTCGCGCCCGTGGAGGCCCTTGGTGATGGCGGCGGCGGGAAAAATATTGACGACGGCCGTGTCCTTGGCGGTGCGCAGCACGAATTCGACCAGCGCCACATTGTCGATCACCGGATCGGTGTCTGGCATCATCACGATGGACGTGACGCCGCCGGCCGCCGCGGCGACACTTGCCGAAGCGATGGTTTCGCGATGTTCGCCGCCGGGCTCGCCGATGAAGACCCGACCATCGATCAGGCCGGGGATGATCGCCTTGCCAGCGCAGTCGATCGCCGTAGCGCCGTCGGGGACGCCCTGGTTCAGCGCCGCCTTGCCCGCGGCAACGATTTTCCTGCCTTCGACTATGACGGAGCCGACTTCATCAAGGCCACGTGACGGGTCGACGATGCGGGCGCGTTCAAAGACCGCGATGCTCATGCGCCGCGGCCTTCTTGATTACGGCGGGGATCGAGCAGCGCTTCCATAACCGCCATGCGCACGGCGACGCCCATTTCCACCTGCTCCTGGATGACGCTTTGCGGGCCGTCGGCGATTTCGGACGCGATCTCGACGCCGCGGTTCATCGGGCCAGGATGCATGACAAGCGCGTCATCCTTGGCGGCCTTCAGTTTCTCGGCGTCCAGACCAAAATAACGGAAATATTCGCGCACCGACGGCACGAAGGCTCCTTCCATGCGCTCGCGCTGCAAGCGCAACATCATCACCACATCCGCGTCCTTCAGGCCTTCCGCCATCGAACGGCAGACGATCACGCCCATTCTGTCGATGCCCGAGGGCAACAGCGTCGAGGGCGCCACCACCCGTATTTGTGCGCCGAGTGCGTTGAGCAGCATGATGTTGGAGCGTGCCACACGCGAATGCAGGATGTCGCCGCAGATGGCCACGATCAGCTTCGACAGCGCACCCTTGGCGCGGCGGATGGTGAGCGCGTCGAGCAGCGCCTGTGTCGGGTGTTCATGGGCGCCGTCGCCGGCATTGACCACCGAGCAGCCGACCTTCTGCGCCAGGAGCGCCGCCGCGCCCGCCGACTGATGGCGGATGATCAATATGTCGGGCCGCATGGCGTTGAGTGTCATCGCGGTGTCGATGAGCGTCTCGCCCTTCTTTACCGAGGAACTCGCCACCGACATGTTCATGACATCGGCGCCAAGCCGCTTTCCGGCCAGTTCAAACGAGGATTGCGTGCGGGTCGACGCTTCGTAGAAGAGATTGATCTGGGTGCGGCCGCGCAGCGTCGAGGTCTTTTTCTCGGACTGGCGCGAGATCGCGACCGCCCGATCCGCCCTGTCGAGCAAAAGCTCGATGTCGGCGGGCGAAAGATCGCTGATGCCCAGAAGATGGCGGTGAGGGTAGAGTGGCAGGGACGAAGCGTCGGTCATCTCAAGGGGCTGCTATAGGGTGCGGATTTCGCGCCCGCAAGCACCCGCTTTGGATTGACGCCGTTCTCCTCGATTTTTTCGTGTAGATAGCCGATTGAATCGGCCGGTATTTTCATCGCGCGCGCAGCAACGCTTGGCTATACCTAAGCCGACGGCCCCGGATTCGAGGCCTTCCGACAAAGGGCCTTTCCAGAAAATTGGCTAGAAGGATTGGGCGTGACCGACGACGTAACGAATCAGCCGCCGCCGCTGACGGGCGGCAACGCCTGGCGAGGCGATCCGTTGCTGATCCAACTTGCCGAGCGCTTTTCCGATCCGGTGCGCAAGGATCTCGACGGGCTCGGCCGTTTCGTGCTGACGCAAGAAGCGCAGGAGCTGGCGCGCCTCGCCAATGTCGAGACGCCGAAACTCAGGACGCATGATCGTCAGGGACGGCGCATCGACCTGGTCGAATTCCATCCCGCCTATCACGCCTTGATGCGCCGCTCGGTGGCCAACGGGCTGCATTCCTCTGTCTGGGAAAATGGCGACGCCGAGATCGGCCGCCGCCATCAGGTACGGGCCGCCCGTTTTTACCTGACGGCGGAACTCGAAACCGGGCATCTCTGCCCTATCACCATGACCAGCGCCTCGCTGGCGGCATTGATGGCAAGCCCAAAACTGTTTCGCGAATGGGCACCGCGCGTGACGACGCGCAAATACGACCAGAGCCAGAAGCCGCCGGTCGAGAAGACCGGACTGACGCTCGGTATGGGCATGACCGAGAAACAGGGCGGCACCGATGTGCGTGCCAATGTGACCCGGGCGGAACGCGTCGGCAACGGCTTCTACCGCCTGACGGGACATAAATGGTTCATGTCGGCGCCGATGTCGGATGCCTTCCTGGTGCTGGCACAGGCTCCGGAGGGACTGTCTTGCTTCCTGGTGCCGCGCGTGCTCGGCGACGGGTCTGGCAATGGCTTTCGCTTCCAGCGGCTGAAGGACAAGCTCGGCAATCGCTCGAACGCGTCTTCCGAGGTTGAATTCGTCAACGCCATCGGGGAGATGATCGGCGAACCCGGCGCCGGCGTCAAAACGATCATGGACATGGTGACGCTGACCCGGCTCGACTGCGCGGTGGCGTCTTCGGCGATCATGCGGGCGGGGCTGGCCGAAGCGATCCATCATGCCCGCCATCGCCAGGTGTTCGGTTCGACCTTGATCGAGCAGCCGTTGATGCAGCGCGTGCTGGCCGACATGGCGCTCGATGTTGCCGCGGCGACCGCCCTGTCGTTCCGGCTGGCGCGTTCCTTCGACGAGGCGGCGAGCGATCGCGGCGAGGCGGCGTTCGCCCGCGCCATGACGCCGGTCGTCAAATACTGGGTCTGCAAGATCGCGCCGCCGCTGCTTTACGAGGCGATGGAGTGCATTGGCGGCAATGGCTATGTCGAGGAAGCTCCGCTCGCCCGTTATTACCGCGAAGCGCCTGTCAACGCGATCTGGGAAGGATCGGGCAATGTCATGGCGCTCGACGTGCTGCGCGTGCTTGGCCGCGCGCCGGGGCTTTTCGAAGAGGTATTGACCGGTATCGACCGCGACCTCGGCGCCGGCGGGCGCGGCACGATCGGCGTCCTGAAGGCGGCCATGCAGGTCGCTTCGACCGACGAGGGCTCGGCCCGGCTGCTGACGGAACAGCTTGCGCTCTCCGCGGCGGCCGCCGAGTTGCGTCGGCTCGGGGCAGGGCGGATCGCCGATGCTTTCGTCGAGACGCGGCTCGCGGGCCAGTGGCGCAATACCTACGGCATGCTCGATTCGCGCCACGACGCGCGCATGATCATCGATACGCTCTATCCGCCGGTGAATTGACGGAGACGCCATTCATGTTCGAGGGGCGTTGCCGGAATCCCCAGTGACCCCGTCGTCGCCGTTAACCTTAACAAATGGTTTCCGTTGCGGCGGCGAACCGCAAAGCCCACTGTCATTCCTGTCGAAGCAGGAGCCACGATGCGACACGTACTGACCTCCTTTCTGTCCGTGCACTGGGCGATCGTTTTTGCTCTGCTCGCGCTGATCTGTGTCGATGGAAATCGAGGTGTGACGGCGGCTCTCGGCGTGCTCGGCGTGACCGTCGAGAGCGCCCAGTTTGTCAATCTGGAGAACATCGTCGTGGTCGCTCCGCTGGCGATCGCGTTGCTGGTCGTGGCGGTGCTGTTCTTCTGGGCCTTTGTCGATACACTGATCAACGACGCGTCCAGCCCCGGCGCCGATAGCGTCGTTCGCATCGCCTTTATTTCCGCTTCCGGGGTGATGTCGATGATCCTGATCGGCGGTGCCGCCCAAGGCATCAACGGCCTCTTCATGGTGATCGCCGTGCAACTGGCCGCACTTCTGGTCTCCTATGTCGCGATGCTCGCCGAACGGCGTTCGGTAGCTGCGCTGGATGAGAAGGATTTCCACGCAACGGCGCACGGCATGGCGAAGGCCGCAGCGCATAATTCCCTGCTCTCCATGATATCGGGACGGACCGGCCCGAACGGGAAAGGGGGCCGCTGATGCGCTACATCTTCGCGTTGTGGGCCGCTCCGATGGCGCTGTTTTGGGGCTGGTTCTACCTGTCGCTCAACGACATGAATTTCGGCTATGTGATGCTCAGCCGGCAGCTGCACGATTTCGTGTTCCAGCTCTACGGTCAGATGCTCGGCATCGACCCCGCAACCATCCCGGGCATGGTGGCAAAAGCCTGCGTGTTCGATGGCTTGCTGCTCGTGGCGATATGGGTGTTTCGCAGACGTCGCGAGATATTGGGCTGGGTCAGGCGTCGCTGGACGGGTCCGGTTCCGTTCGATCGGCTGCATCGAGCGACTGAAGCCGGTCCAAGACTCCCTGCAGAATAAAGGCGGCCGCCGCCGAATCGATCTTGCCGGCGCGTTTGGCGCGCGAGAAATCCATCTCGATCAGCGTCCGTTCGGCCGCGACGGTCGACAGCCGCTCATCCCAGAACACGAAGGGCAGGTCGCTTAGCTGCGCCATGTTGCGCACGAAGGCGCGCGATTTCTGTGCGCGCGGACCTTCCGACCCATCCATGTTGATCGGCAATCCGATCGCCACCGCACCGACATTCTCCTTCTTCAGCAATGCCAAAAGGACGGCGGCGTCGAGCGAGAATTTCCGCCGGATGATGACCGGACGCGGATGAGCGAAGGAGAACCCCCGATCGGAAACCGCCACGCCGATCGTCTTGTCGCCGAGATCGAGCCCCGCCAAGGTCCTGCCGTTGGCGAGCCGTGCCGGCAATTGCTCAATCGTGATGACGGCCAACGGTTTCCCCTCGTGTTTTTCGACGGCACGCGTCCTTTCGGATACCCGGCGGACACTATACCCTTTGATCTCAAGGCTATCGGCGTTCTATCCTTTGGCTCGGGAAAAATCGAGGAATGCATTCATGAAACTGACCTGGTATGGCCACTCGGCCTTCCGCATCGAAACCGGTGACGCGAAAATCCTCATCGATCCCTATCTGATCGGCAACCCCTCCTGGACGGGCGGGTGGGAAGGGCCGGCCGAAGGGATCACGCATGTTCTTTTGACGCACGGGCACAGTGACCACATCAGCGGTGCGCTGGAAGTGCTCGGCAAGAGCGGCGCGCAACTGGTCGCCAATTTCGAGATCTGCATGTACCTTGTCGGCAGGGGCGTCAGCGACAAGAAGATCAATCCCGGCAACATTGGCGGCACGGTCGATTGCGGCGGTTTCACTTCCACTTTCGTTCAGGCGCTGCATTCGTCCTCCTTTGGCGAAGAGGGCGGCAAGAACGTCTATCTCGGCAACCCGGGTGGGCTGGTTCTGCATTTCCCGGAAGACGAGACGCTCTACCACATGGGCGATACCGACATCTTTTCCGACATGGCGCTGATCAATGAATTGCACGAGCCAAAGATTGGCATCGTTCCGATCGGCGACCGCTTCACCATGGGCGGTGCGGTGGCGGCCCTTGCCTGCCGCCGCTTCTTCAAGTTTGAAACGGTGGTCCCTTGTCATTTCGGCACGTTTCCAATGATTGACCCGACGCCCGAGAAGTTCGAAGCCGGGCTGGAAGGATCTGGGGTCAAGCTTGCAGTGCCGAAGATTGGTGAAACGATTACCATCTAGAAACAGCCAAAGCGGAACAAATCCATGGCATTAGGGCGATCTCTTTGCGTATCGATGTTTGTCGCGGCGTCGCCCGCGCTTGCCGCGGATGATTTCATCGAAGGTGTCTATCTCCAGTCGGAGGAACTCTGTACCCAGGCCAAGAAGGATACGCTGCAGACGCTAATCGATGCCGGCAACATCGTTCTTTCGAAGAACGGCCTGCAAGGCGTCGAATACAATTGCGAATTCGTTCAGGTCAGCAAGGCGACACGCTCGCCGAGCTGGGCGGTGACGGCGATATGCCAGGAGCCGGGCTATGTCTTTCCTGACGTCCTGTCTGTGACGCAGATGAACCCGACGCAGGTCGATCTCGTGTCGGTCCGGCCGATTGACGATGAAAGCGAGGCGAGCGGCAACAGCGGCAGCTACTATCTGTGCGAGGGCATCGCCCTGCCATGAGGCTGTTGCCCGATTGTCGGGCGGCACATGTTGCGCGTCGCGCGCCGCGCCGCTATAGCCCGGACTGGTTTTCCCCGAGGCAAATACATGTCCGTTGATGTCAAGACAGTGAAGCGCGTCGCGCATCTCGCCCGCATCGCCGTGAGCGAGGAAGATGCCGAGCGTATGACCGGCGAGTTGAATGCCATACTGGGCTTCGTCGAGCAGTTGAACGAAGTCGATGTTTCCGGCGTCGAGCCAATGACGTCGGTGACGCCGATGGAAATGAAGAAGCGCGGCGATGTCGTGACCGACGGCAACAAGGCGGCCGACATCGTCGCCAACGCACCGGCGACCGACGAGAATTTCTTCCTCGTGCCGAAGGTCGTGGAGTAGGGCGCCGATGGCTATCAAGATTGCCATCGAAACTCCGCTGCAGGACGACGTGCGCGGCCTGGTCGCGGAACTCAACGCGACCTTGCTCGAATTGACGCCGCCGGAGCACTGCTACCACCTGACGGTCGAGCAGATGGCGGGCAAGGACACGACCGTTTTCATCGCTCGCGACAACGGCGTCGCCATTGGTTGTGGTGCACTCAAGCGGCATGACAATGCCATTGGCGAGGTCAAGCGCATGTACACGAGGCCTTCGCATCGTGGCCGCAAGATCGGCGCTGGAATCGTCGAACGGGTCGAGGCGCTGGCGCGCGATGAACGGTTGAAGCGGCTGGTGCTGGAGACCGGCGATCGCCATCCCGCCGCCTGGACCGTCTATGAACGTGCCGGGTTCTCGCGCTGCGGCCCGGTGCTGGATTATCCCGATTCCGAGTGGTCGGTGTTTTACGAAAAGAGCCTTTGATGAGCGACCTGACCCGACTGACGATTTCGCAGGCCCGCGCCAAGCTGCGCGCCAAGGAAATCACCGCGACCGAGATGACCGAAGCCTATCTCTTGGCGATCGATCGCGCCAATCCGGCGCTGAATGCCTATGTGGCGGTGACCGGCGACAAGGCGCGCGACATGGCCAAGGCGTCGGACGCCCGGCTGCTCAAGGGCGTGGGCGGTGCGCTGGAAGGCATTCCGCTGGGAATCAAGGACCTGTTCGGTACCGAGGGCGTCCATACCCAGGCCTGCAGCCACGTGCTCGACGGCTTCAAGCCGCGCTATGAATCAACGGTCACGTCCAATCTGTGGGCCGACGGCGCGGTCATGCTGGGCAAGCTCAACATGGACGAATTCGCCATGGGCTCGTCCAACGAGACCTCCTACTACGGCCCGGTCATCAACCCGTGGCGGCGTTCGCGCCTCGATACGGTGGTGATGCCGACGACGCATCAGGGTGATGGCGGCTTCGTCTCGGCAGGTGGCACGAAAACCCAGCGTAGCCTCGACAATGCGCAGCTGGTGCCAGGTGGTTCTTCCGGTGGTTCGGCGACCGCGGTGTCGGCCTTTCTGTGTGCGGGCGCAACCGCCACCGACACCGGCGGTTCGATCCGCCAGCCAGCCGCGTTTACCGGTACCGTCGGCATCAAGCCGACCTATGGCCGCTGCTCGCGCTGGGGCATCGTCGCCTTCGCCTCATCGCTCGATCAGGCCGGACCGATCGCCCGCGACGTGCGCGACGCCGCCATTCTTCTGAAATCCATGGCCTCGGTCGATCCCAAGGACACCACGTCCGTCGACCGGCCGGTGCCGGACTACGAGGCGGCGATCGGCAAGCCGATCAAGGGCATGAAAGTCGGCATTCCCAAGGAATACCGTGTCGACGGCATGCCGGAAGAGATCGAGGCGTTGTGGCAGAAGGGCATTTCCTGGCTCAAGGATGCCGGCGCCGAAATCGTCGACATCTCCCTGCCGCACACCAAATACGCGCTGCCGGCCTATTACATCGTGGCGCCCGCGGAAGCTTCTTCCAACCTCGCCCGCTATGACGGCGTCCGCTACGGCTTGCGCGTGCCGGGCAAGGACATCGTCGAGATGTATGAGAAGACCCGCGCCGCCGGCTTCGGCCGCGAGGTCAAGCGCCGCATCATGATCGGCACCTATGTGCTGTCGGCCGGCTACTATGACGCCTACTACCTGCAGGCTCAGAAGGTGCGCAATCTGATCAAGCGCGACTTCGAAAATGTCTTCGCCGCCGGGGTCGATGTCATCCTGACCCCGGCGACACCGTCGGCCGCCTTCGGCATTGCCGACGAGGACATGGCCGCCGATCCGGTCAAGATGTATCTCAACGACATTTTCACCGTCACCGTGAACATGGCCGGCCTGCCCGGTATCGCCGTGCCCGCCGGCCTCGACCCCAAGGGGCTGCCGCTCGGCCTGCAACTGATCGGCAGGCCGTTCGAGGAAGAGACGCTTTTCCAGACCGCCGCCGTCATCGAGCAGGCGGCCGGCACATTCCAGCCGGAGAAGTGGTGGTAAGGATATCGCTCGCCTGACGCATGATCCTTAAAATCACGATCGATTTTTGGACAGCCTTGCGGACTTTAATGAGTGAGCGATGTTCTATTATCTTTCCAAGATATTCTGGTTCGTCATCCAGCCGCTCAACCTGACGATCTTCCTGCTTTCGGCAGGGCTGCTCGCCGGGATCGTCGGCCGCCGGCGACTTGCCGTCAGCGGCGGCGTGCTGGCGTTTCTGATCCTTGCGCTGTCGGCCTGGACGTCACTTGGAGCGATGATGCTCAATCCGCTGGAGGAACGCTTTCCCAGGCCGCCGCTGCCGAAGAAGGTTGACGGCATCGTCGTGCTCGGCGGCGGCTTCGAGGGCGCTATCAACCTCGCGCGCCGGGGCTATGAATTGAACAGCAGCGGCGATCGCATGGTCGAGGCAGCGATCCTCGCCCGGCGTTTCCCGCAGGCAAAAGTGGTGGTCTCCGGTGGAAACGGCTCACTGTTCTTCGACGGCGAAGGTGATGCCGACACCGCGCCGCGCCTCCTCGAGGCGCTGGGTGTCCCGGCCGACCGGCTGCTCCTCGAAGATAAATCCCGCAACACATACGAGAACGCGGTCTTCAGCCGCGAACTGGCCAAGCCCAAACCGGGCGAGACATGGCTTTTGGTGACATCAGCCTTTCACATGCCGCGCGCCAAGGCCCTGTTCTACAAGGCAGGTTTTCCAACTGTCCAATGGCCGGTCGACTATCGCACCTCGGGTCGGGAAGGCGTCGGCTTGTTTCGCGACAATGCGGCCGATTCGCTGCAGAACACGACCATCGCGGTTCGCGAATGGATCGGGCTTTTCGCCTATTGGCTTTCCGGGCGCATCGATCAGCCGTTTCCGACGCCCGGCGGCTGACCGATCACAGCGCGCCGCGCCGCGGAGAAGAACTGGCGCCGTACCAGGACGGCCAGCAGCAGAAGCGTCGACAGCACGAACACCAGGGGATCGACGAACCAGCCGAGATAGCCGATCGAGAAGAACACACCGCGCAGGCCCGAGTTGAAATGCTTGCCGGCCAGCATGTTCATTTGCGTCGCGCGCCACACGGCCGTTTGCGTGAGGGGATTGCGCGAGGCTTCGCCATGCGGGATCGGCACGGCGCCGATCAGGATCGAACAGTAGTTGAACAGCCTGTAGGCCCAGCCGAATTTGAAGAAGGAAAAGGCCAGAATCAACACCAGTCCCAGCACTTTGATCTGAAAGGCCGAGCGCGACGGCGCGCCGCCCAAGGGCAGGGTGCTCAGCACCTCAAGCACCCGGTCCGACGCGCCAAGCAGGGCGAAGCAGCCGCCGAGCGCGATCAGCGAACTGGAGGCGAAAAAGGCGGTTCCCTGCTGCAGGCCGCTCATGATGGCGGTGTCGACGATGCGGATCTCGCGCTCGGCCATGGTGCGCATCCAGGCCTCGCGTTGCGCATTCATGGCGGTGGTCAGCGACACGCGGCTGACCAGGTGGCCGTCCGAGGCGAGCGTGTGCAGCACCCATGCGAGGAGGAAAAAGCCCAGCGCCGCGAGATCGGCCGTCGAAAGATAGGAATCGCCCATGGCGCCGAATCTACCATATTCGGCCCGGTTGCTTCGATGACCTTGGACGGCGTGTTGCACTCGATGTCGCTGCCGGAGCAAACAAGGTCGGCAGGTGCTGCGCCGCGACTGTCAAAAGAGCGGAAACATCGCTGGAATTCCTATATGTAATCCTCGACGTGACCCAGGAGACAGCGTGTTCCTTTCGGTTTTCGACCTGTTCAAGATCGGCATCGGCCCCTCGAGCTCGCACACGATGGGGCCGATGACGGCCGCGCGCCGCTTCCTCGAAGAGGTCGCGGGCGACGACTGGCCGCGTCCCGCCGGCGTCAACGTCTACCGCATCGGCGCCAGCCTGCATGGCTCGCTCGCCTATACCGGCATCGGCCATGGCAGCGACCGTGCCGTCATTCTAGGCCTTGCCGGCCAGACGCCACAAACGGTGGACCCCGACCGAGCCGACGACATTGTCAGCCGCATCACCGCCGACAAGCTGGTTTCACCGCCCGGTCACCCTCCCTACCATTTCGATCCGGCCACCGATCTGGTGCTGGACCGCAAGACGCCGCTCACCGGTCATGCCAACGGCATGGCGTTCCACGCTTACGACGCCGGCGGCCGGTTGCTGCTCAAGCGCATCTACTATTCGATCGGCGGCGGCTTCGTGGTTTCGGAAGAAGAGCTGCAACGGATGAAGTCGAAGGGCTCGGTCACAACCGAGGGCAAGAAAGTGCCGTATCCCTTCAAGAACGCGGTCGAGATGCTGAAGATGGCGGCCAAGAGCGGCCTTTCCATTGCCGAAATGAAGCGCGTCAACGAGGAGACGCAGATGTCGCGCGAGGAGCTCGACACCGGCCTCGACGCGATATGGGACGCCATGAAGGGCTGCATCGACCGCGGCCTGTCGCAGGACGGCATCATGCCGGGCGGCCTGAAGGTGCGCCGCCGCGCCAGGCAGCTCCATGACAAGCTGCAGGAGCAGTGGCAACAGAACCGGCCGAACCCGCTACTCGCCAATGACTGGCTGTCGATCTATGCGATGGCGGTCAACGAGGAGAATGCGGCCGGCGGGCGTGTCGTCACCGCGCCGACCAATGGTGCCGCCGGCACGCTGCCGGCGGTGCTGCGCTACTGGCTGCATTTCCATCCCGAGGCCGACCAGCCGAGCATTCGCGACTTCCTGCTGACGGCAGCGGCGGTCGGCGGCATCATCAAGTCCAATGCGTCGATATCGGGCGCCGAGGTCGGCTGCCAAGGCGAGGTCGGTTCCGCCTCGGCGATGGCTGCGGCCGGTCTGTGCGCGGTCATGGGCGGCACGCCCGAGCAGGTCGAGAATGCTGCCGAAATCGCGCTGGAACATCATCTGGGCATGACCTGCGATCCGGTGGGCGGGCTCGTGCAGGTGCCTTGCATCGAGCGCAACGCATTGGGTGCCGTCAAGGCAGTGACGGCCGCGTCACTGGCCATCAAAGGCGACGGCGTGCATTTCGTGCCGCTCGATGCGGCGATCGAGACGATGCGCCAAACCGGCCTCGACATGAACGAGAAGTACAAGGAAACCAGCCTTGGCGGCCTGGCCGTCAATGTCGTTGAATGTTGAGGCTGGCCCAAGCTGGCACTGTGGAGAAGTCAGTCAGGCCGTTGACGTGTCGGCGCTCCGGGCTAACCTTGGGCGATGGGTCTCAATCTCCTAAAGCTTTGCGTCGGTTGCGACAGTGTCGAGGATCTCGAAGAGTGGATCGCCTTCCGTCTTGACGAGCGCCGCCGTGCCGGCGAACCAGCCGAACACTGGCACACCACCCGCATGATGCCGACACGTGGCGACGAGGTGACCGACGGCGGTTCGCTCTACTGGGTGATCAAGGGCAGCGTGCAGTGCCGCCAGTTGATCACGGAAATCCGGCCGTTCACCGATGACGACGGCATCGGCCGCTGCCATTTGATGCTCGATCCCGAGGTGGTGCGCACTGACTGGCAGCCGCGCCGCGCCTTCCAGGGCTGGCGTTACCTGAAGCCGGCGGACGCCCCGGCCGACCTCGGCAAGGGCAAGGCGGGATTGGTCGAGATGCCGCCGAAACTCAGGCGCGAGCTGGCCGACCTCGGCCTGCTCTAGGGCTTGAGCGAAGGAATGCCTGCTGCCGCGCCCGCGTTTTCTGGCCCTCAATCTTGCTCCGCCCTGGACTTGCAAGCGACGCGACAACGCCACATCTTGAAATCCATGCGCGATGAGGAACTGTCGACACAGGCCGCTGCCGGCCCGGTTAAAGGCCATGATTCTGGCGCAGGAAAAGTGTTGAAGGACATCACGCGGCTGTCCGAGCGGACAGGATCCCTGCGGGGCGGTGCAAAATGTTAGGCGCAATTATCATTGTGGTCGCGTTGTTGCTGGCGCTGCTGGGGGTAGCGACCGCCTTTCTCCGCGCGGATCCGGCTCAACTCGCAAGCGGAATGAGAAAATTGGGACCGATCCTGCTGGCGCTGGTCGGCGGCACCGTGCTCCTGGTCGGGCGCCAAGGCATCGGCGGCATCATCCTGTTCGTGGCAATCGCCTGGTACGGCGCCATGCATACCGGCCGGCCAAGGGCCAGGCCGGTTGCTGCAAAACGCTCAACCGTGCGGACGGCGGCACTTGAGATGGAACTCGATCACAATACTGGCGGCCTAGAAGGGTTGGTTCTGGCCGGCCGCCACGATGGCAAGATGCTTGGCTCGATGACCCTTGCGCAATTGCAGCATCTCTACCGCGAACTCTCCGGCGATCCGGAGAGTTCGCAGTTGCTAGAGACGTATCTTGACGGCAGATTTCCCGTCTGGCGCAAATACGCTGAGACGAACGGTGGCGAAGGGCTGGGTATTGCGCCAAGTGCGGGCGCCATGACTAAGGAGGAGGCCTACAAGGTCCTTGGTCTTGAAGCGGGGGCCGCCGCGGCGGATGTCCGCAAGGCGCACCGCCGCCTGATGCAGCGCCTGCACCCCGATGTCGGCGGCACGTCTTTCCTGGCGGCGCGGATTAACGAAGCCAAGGACGTCTTGCTCTCCAATCACAACTAGTCTCCTTCGACGCAAAAATTTTCCGGGAGATATCTTCCACGCAGTCCTATTGCTGGACGGCGTAGCACTCGATTTTCTTCTTCTTCAAAGCGGTGCAGGCTTTCCAGGCGGCATCCTTGGACCCAAAGCCGCCGAAGCGAGCGCGGTAGTAGGTGGCGCCGTCCTTGTCGAAAGCGACGGTGAAGCCGGAAGCGTCGGCCAGCACCTTGGGAGCCTGCTTGATGGTCTTGTCGAGGAAAGCCTGGGCTTCGGACTGCTTCGGCGAGGAGGCAACCTGGATGGCCCAGCCTGGCGGAACCGACGCGGTGTTGACCGGATCAACAGCCGGGGTGGGCTCGGCATAGGCGGCCACGACCTGGGCGGTGGCGACCTTGGGAGCGGAGACGATGACCGTCTTTACCTTCTTTGCCGGGACAACCAGCTTGGGTGCCTCCGCTTGGGCTGTATCCTCGTCCTCACTGTCGCCCTGTGCAACGGTCGCGTCGTCGGCGACGGCCGTATCGGCTTCCGCCACGGCCACCGGCTTTTCGTCCGGGGTCGTCGCGTCATGCTTGGGGAGGAGAACCTTTGCAAGTGCGCTGATCGCATTGCTGTCCGCCTTGGCGACGAGGTCGCCGCCACCGCGGGTCGAGGCCCTCGGCAAATAGGTGTTGATCAGGCCTGCCATCTGGTTGTCGCGGCTGCCGCCCGACGTGCCGCCCATGACAACGGCGACCAGGCGGCGGTTGCCGTCATTGACGGACGAGACGAGATTGAAGCCGGAGGCGCGGGTATAGCCGGTCTTGATGCCGTCGACGCCCTTGATGCGTCCGAGCAGACGGTTATGGCCATTGATGCGCTGGCGACCGTAGAGAAAGGATCGCTGCGCGAAATAGCCGTAGTACTGGGGAAAATGTTCCCTGAGCGCAATGCCGAGCGTGGCCATGTCGCGCGCCGTGGTGAACTGTCCCGGATCCGGCAGGCCGTTGGCGTTGCGGAAGACCGTGCCGTTCATGCCGAGCTGCCGCGCCTTGGCCGTCATCATGCGGGCGAAGTTGGTTTCGTTGCCGCCGAGCATCTCGCCGAGCGCGGTCGCCGAGTCGTTGGCCGACTTCGTCACTATCGACAGGATCGCGGTCTCGACCGCCACCGATCCGCCCGGCTTCACGCCGAGCTTGGTCGGCGCCTCGGCTGACGCATGGGCCGAAAACACGACTGGCGAGTTTCTGCTGATCTTGCCCTTCGCCATCGCTTCGAAGGTCAGATAGAGCGTCATCATCTTGGTCAGCGAAGCGGGGTAGCGCCGGCCATCGGCATTAGCCGAGTAAAGCACCTTGCCGGTTTTGGCATCGACGACGATGGCCGCGGATTTCGCCGCGAGCGACGAGGCGACGTCCGCGACGACGAATGTCATCGCCATGGCGAGGATCATAATCGTCTTAAGAGGGAACGCGGATTTGGAAACGATGCCCGACAACGCCTGACGCACTGGTAGTTCCTTTGAATTTCTCGTTGCGTTGGAGGCGGCAAAGGGATCCTGCCTCACTTCCGGCCAAGCTAGCGGGGCAGCGTTACCAATCCGTTTATGGTAACCGCCGCGTTCACCATTTTCCGGGAGTTTGAGCCTTCCTTTATTCGAATTTTAGCCATTGCCGCTGCCTGGAGGGTCGCGAGCCCCCGACTTCTTGACTTTTGTGCGCTGCACAATATATATTATGCATTGCACAACGGCGCTCGGGGCAGGGCGCGTCAACCGTCCAGGGAGAGTACGAAATGACCCAGACCTATGAGGACTTCAGCAAATACGGCAAGGAGTTCGCCGACACCGGATTGAAGAGCTTCGCCTCCTTGTCAAAGGGCGCGCAGGCGATCGCCACCGAGGCCGGCGAATACACCAAGAAGAGCTTCGAAGCCGGCAGCGTCGCGTGCGAGAAGCTGTTCTCGGCCAAGTCGCTGGACAAGGCGATCGAGATTCAATCCGACTATGCCAAGCAGTCCTACGAGGCGTTCGTCGCCGAGGCTACCAAGATCGGCGACCTCTACGCCGAACTCGCCAAGGAGGCCTACAAGCCGTTCGAATCGATCGTTGCCAAGGCAAAGTAATTTTCGCCCGAGAATTAAAGATCCGGCTCTTTGGGCGCAGGACAAACCCGGCCGTGGAAACGCGGCCGGGTTTTTTCATGCCAGCGCTTCTCGATTGCGAAAAACCGCCAGGTTGGTCACCTAGCCATATTGTCAGCTAACCAGAAGGGCTTAAAATCGTCCATCGAACACCTACATGTTGAACTCGCATGGGGATTCGAAAGAGGCAGGATTACGTGACGATCGGTTTGACTGCCACGAGACAAGTGGCGCGGATGCAAAACGGCGGCGGCGACGGCAATGAGGCCGGCCGCGGGACGGCCGTCATCACGCGCACCAAAACCAAAACCAAGAAGCCCAGCCTTTACCGGGTCCTCATCCTCAACGACGACTACACTCCGATGGAGTTCGTGGTTCATGTGCTGGAGCGTTTTTTCCAGAAGGACCGCGAAGCCGCCACACGCATCATGCTTCATGTTCACAATCATGGAGTGGGCGAGTGCGGGGTCTATACATTCGAGGTGGCCGAGACCAAAGTGTCTCAGGTCATGGATTTCGCCCGACAGAATCAGCATCCGCTGCAATGCGTGATGGAGAAGAAGTGAGGTAACATGCCGGCTTTCTCCCAAGGCCTGGAAAAGGCGCTTCACCAGGCGCTGACGCTCGCCAATGAGCGGCACCATGAATATGCAACCCTTGAACATTTGCTGCTCGCGCTCATCGACGACACCGAGGCGGCCGCCGTCATGCGCGCCTGCAACGTCGATCTCGACGAGCTGAAGCACACCGTTCTCACCTATATCGATACAGAGCTGGACAATCTGGTTACCGGCTACGACGAGGATTCCAAGCCGACCGCCGGCTTCCAGCGCGTCATCCAGCGCGCGGTGATCCATGTGCAGTCATCGGGTCGCGAGGAAGTGTCGGGGGCCAACGTGCTCGTGGCGATCTTCGCCGAGCGCGAAAGCCATGCCGCTTATTTCCTGCAAGAACAGCAAATGACCCGCTACGACGCGGTCAACTACATCTCGCACGGCATTGCCAAGCGTCCGGGCGCGTCGGAGAGCCGCAGCCCGCGCGGCGCCGATGACGAGCAGGGCGGCCCGAACGGCGCCGAGCCACAGGAGGAGGGCGGCAAGAAGAAGCAGCAGCAGGACGCGCTGACCGCTTATTGCGTCAACCTCAACAACAAGGCCAAGGCCGGCAAGATCGATCCGCTGATCGGCCGTGAAGGCGAGATCAACCGCACCATCCAGGTGCTGTGCCGCCGTTCCAAGAACAACCCGCTCTATGTCGGTGACCCCGGCGTCGGCAAGACGGCGATCGCCGAAGGGCTGGCCAAGCGCATCGTAGAGGGCGACGTGCCGGAAGTGCTGCACAATGCCACCATCTTCGCGCTCGACATGGGCACGCTGTTGGCCGGTACGCGCTATCGTGGCGATTTCGAGGAACGGCTGAAGCAGGTCGTCAAGGAACTCGAGGATTATCCGGGTGCCGTGCTGTTCATCGACGAGATCCATACGGTGATCGGCGCCGGCGCCACTTCGGGCGGCGCCATGGATGCGTCGAACCTGTTGAAGCCGGCGCTGTCTTCCGGTGCGATCCGCTGCATCGGTTCGACCACCTACAAGGAGTTCCGCCAGTTCTTCGAGAAGGACCGTGCCTTGGTGCGGCGCTTCCAGAAGATCGACGTCAACGAGCCGACCATCGAGGATGCTATCGAGATCATGAAGGGCCTGAAGCCCTATTATGAGGAATTCCACAAGGTGAAGTTCACCAACGAGGCGATCAAGGCCTCTGTGGAACTGTCGGCGCGCTACATCAACGACCGCAAGCTGCCGGACAAGGCGATCGACGTGATCGACGAGACCGGCGCCTCGCAGATGCTGGTGCCGGAAGCCAAGCGCAAGAAGACGATCGGCATCAAGGAGATCGAAGCGACGATCGCCACCATGGCGCGTATTCCGCCGAAGACGGTTTCGGCCGATGACGAGAAGGTGCTGCAGGGCCTGGATATTGAGCTCAAGCGCGTCGTCTACGGGCAGGACACCGCCATTACGGCGCTGACTTCGGCGATCAAGCTTGCACGGGCCGGCCTGCGCGAACCGGAAAAGCCGATCGGCTCGTACCTGTTCTCGGGCCCGACCGGCGTCGGGAAGACGGAGGTCGCCAAGCAGTTGGCCGCCTCGCTCGGGGTCGAACTGATCCGCTTCGACATGTCGGAATATATGGAACGCCACACCGTCTCGCGGCTGATCGGCGCGCCTCCCGGGTATGTCGGTTTCGACCAGGGCGGCCTTTTGACCGACGGCGTCGACCAGCATCCGCACTGCGTGCTGCTGCTGGACGAGGTCGAGAAGGCGCATCCGGACCTGTTCAACATCCTGTTGCAGGTGATGGACCACGGCAAGCTGACCGACCACAATGGCAAGCAGATCGACTTCCGCAATGTCATCCTGATCATGACGACCAATGCGGGCGCATCCGATGCGCAGCGCGCGGCGATCGGTTTCGGTTCGACCAAGCGCGAAGGCGACGATGTCGAGGCGATCAACCGGCTGTTCACGCCGGAATTCCGCAACCGTCTCGATGCGATCATCCCGTTCGGATCGCTGCCGGTGCCGGTGATCCATCAGGTGGTGCAGAAGTTCGTCATGCAGCTGGAAGCCCAGCTCTCCGAGCGTGGCGTTACCTTCGACCTGTCGCCGGACGCCATCGCCTGGCTTGCCGACAAGGGTTATGACGAACGCATGGGCGCGCGTCCGCTTGGCCGCGTCATCCAGGAGCACATCAAGAAGCCGCTGGCCGACGAGGTGCTGTTCGGCAAGCTGAAGAAGGGCGGCACGGTGCGCGTCACCGTCGAGAAGAAGGAAACCGGCGAGACCGGCCTGAAGCTCGAATCGCTCGCCGACGAGGCGCCGGTGAAGCCGAAGAAGGAAGAGCCGGAAGACGCGCCGAAGCCGCCCAAGGCGGTGGCCAAGAAGCCTGCGGCAAAGAAGGCCGTGGCGCAGAAGCCGGAGCCCAAGGGCAAGGACGGCGGCAAGCGTAGCCTTGTGCCTCAACTGCCCAGAAAAGGCTGAGGCCTGATAAAAAACTGGAAGAGAGCCCTGGGAACGGGGCTTTTTTCATTTGGGCGATGAGGTGGCGCGTGACCGGTCAAATCATCATTCTCAATGGCGCGCCGCGTTCAGGAAAGTCGAATATCGCGAGGGCCATCGGGGAAAGCTTTGATGGCCCGTGGATGAATCTGGGCGTCGACAGCTATGAGCAGATCACGCCGCCGCGCTATCGTCCCGGAATAGGGCTGCAATCCGGGTCGGACTGATGCAACGTCCGCGGCCGAGTGCGATCGAACGGCTCACGCAAGCGGCCAAATGAAATGTCTTGAGTGCTGGGGAGACCGCGCGGGATCAGCTTCCCAGCGCGGCGCGTATTTTTTCGGCGTTCTCAGCCAGCACTTCAGGTTTTTCCATTGTGCCCGTGTGCGGCTTCAGCGGGATGCCGTCGAAACGCGGGATGACATGGACATGCAGGTGATAGACGGTCTGCCCGGAGGCCGGCTCGTTGAACTGCATGACGGTGACGCCGTCGGCGTTGAGAGCTTTCCTGACGGCGCGTGCCACTTTCTGGACGGTTGAAAAAAGCGGACCGAATGTCGATGGGGCGGCGTCGAGCAGGTTGCGCGACGGCGCTTTCGGCACCACCAGCGTATGGCCAGGCCCTTGCGGCATCACATCCATGAAAGCCACGACGGCTTCGTCCTCGTAAACGCGATGCGAGGGGATCTCTCCTCGCAGGATCTTTGCGAAGATGTTGCCGGTATCGTAGGCGGCCTCAGTCATGGCGAACGCTCCGAAATGTGCCTTGCCGTCCGGTGTAGCGAAGCCGCCTGCGAGCAGCAAGGCGAAGCTGCGCCGCGATCAACCGAGGTCGCCAATATCCTTGCGGAACGGGGTATGTTCTTCCAGATATTCGCCCATCCGCTCCACTTCGCGCCGCTCGCGCCTGAGATAGTCGGCGACCGCGTTGCGCAGGCCAGGATGGGAAATATAGTGGGCGGAATGCATCGTCACCGGCCGGTAGCCGCGCGCCAGCTTGTGCTCGCCCTGCGCGCCTGCCTCGACCACCTTCAGCTTGCGTTCGATGGCGAAGTCGATGGCCTGATGATAGCAAACCTCGAAATGCAGGTAAGGGTGATCCTCGATGCAGCCCCAGTTGCGGCCGTAGAGCGCGTCGGAGCCGATGAAGTTGATGGCGCCGGCAATGTAGCGCCCGTTGCGCCTGGCCATCACCAGCAGGATGTCGTCCGCCATGCGTTCGCCGATCAGCGAGAAAAACTGGCGGTTCAGGTAGGGGCGGCCCCATTTGCGGTTGCCGGTGTCCATATAGAAAGCGAAGAAGTCGTCCCAGGCCTTTTCGGTCAGGTCCTTTCCGGTCAGCCAGTCGATCGAGATGCCATCGGCCAGCGCCTCGCGTCGTTCCTTCTTCATCGCCTTGCGTTTGCGTGAGGCAAGCGTGGCGAGGAAGTCGTCGTAGGTCGAAAAGCCTTCGTTGAAAAAATGGAATTGCTGGTCGGTGCGATGCAGGAAGCCCGCGGCTTCCAACGTCGCGACGTCGCTCTCCTGCGCGAAGGTGACATGCGCAGAGGACACGCCGAGCTTGTCGGTCACCATCTTGAGACCGGCGGCAAGCCCAGCCTTCACCGCGTCCTGATCCTCGCCTTTGCCGACCAGCAGGCGAGGGCCGGTGACGGGCGTGAACGGCACGGCACTTTGCAGTTTTGGATAGTAACGGCCGCCGGCGCGCTCGAAGGCATCCGACCAGCCGTGATCGAACACGTATTCGCCCTGACTGTGCGACTTGAGATAACAGGGAACGGCGCCGAGGAGCCTGCCTTGCGCGGTCTCCAGCCGCAAGTGATGACCTTGCCAGCCGGTGCGACGCACGGCACAGCCGGAATCCTCCAGAGCGCTCAAAAAAGCGTATGAAACGAGCGGGTTGTACTCCGCCCCTGTATCGGCACGCGTGGTTCCGGCAAAGCCGTTCCATTCGTCGCAGGTAAAGGCTCCGATGCCGGCGGCGATGCGGATCGAATAGTCCGCATTCGCCATTTGTCCGTCGCCGTCGTCACCCTGATCCATGAGGCTTATTTAAGCTCCATTCGGGCCGCTACAAGTCACGTTTCGGGCACCCTGCTCAGGCGACTTCGACCAGGTCGGGTTCGAACCCTTCGAATGTCATCTGGTCGGCATATCTAAAGGTCAGGTCGATCGCGGGCTGATCATGCACCGTCCAGGTGATGACAGGCATTTTCAGCCTTTCGCGCACGAAGCTGACAAACGGGTTCGGCAGATCGCCGGCGGCATAGGAGGTAAAGGCGAGTTCGTGCGCCAGCATGGAGAAATGTGCTTCGATCAGCTTGGCGTCCTTGCCATAGGCGGTCAACCCAGCCGGAATGCCGGGCGCGTGTTTGGGGAAATCGCGGATCAGCCAGTGATCGAACGACATGATCGCCGCCTTGCCCTTGTAGTGCTTGAGCATCTTGCCGACGCGCGCCACCAGGCCTTCGTCGCGACCGGGAGTTCCTTTCAGTTCGACGACCATGGGCACGCGACCATCGACGAGGTCGAGCGCTTCCTGCAACGTCGGCACGTGGTCCGCCGTGCCGCCAACCTTGAGCGCGGCAAGTTCGGCCGCGCTGCGTTGCCAGACGAAACCGTCCTGCCCGGTCAGCCGTTGCAAATCGTCATCATGGATGACGATGGGAACGCCATCCGACGACAGATGCACGTCGCATTCGATCGCGTAGCCGCGTTCGGCCGCGGCGGCGAAGGCGGAAAGCGTGTTTTCCCAGCGCGTCTTGTTCATGTCGTGAAAGCCGCGATGGGCAACCGGCCGGGCCGTCAGCCAGGAGAGGTCGGTCATGTCAGCACCTACACTCATTCGACTTCGAAGATCGCTTCGATTTCCACCGCGGCATTAAGCGGCAGGGAGGCGGTGCCCACGGCGGAGCGCGCGTGCTTGCCGCTTTCGCCGAGCGCGGCAACCAGGAAATCGGAGGCGCCGTTGGCGACCAGATGCTGCTCGACGAAGTCGGGGGCAGAGGCCACGAAGACGGTGATCTTCACCAGACGACGGATCTTCTCGAGGTCGCCCAGTGCTGCCTTGGCTTGCGCCAGGATGTTGATGGCGCAGTATTTCGCCGCGTCCTTGCCGCTTGCCGTGTCGACGTCGCGGCCGAGCAGGCCGCTTGCCTGCAGCTTGCCGTCCTCGAGCGGCAACTGACCAGCAGTGAACAGCAGGTTGCCGGTCCTGCAATAGGGCACGTAGTTGGCGGCGGGCGCGGCGGCAACAGGAAGCGTCACGCCGAGATCACTTAGCCGCTTTTCGATTGTTTCACTCATTGCTTTTCCCTATTGCTGGAAGGCGCCGCGCTGGCCGGGCCGAAATTGCTATTTTTGCCTCGCTTCCGCCACGACTTTTTTTAAGCTGGACCATCCTTCCCTGCGGCCTGCCATCAGCCGCGACGATCGGAGTACCTCATGCGCGCGACGCGCCTTGCATTCCACGCCGTTCTGTTGTCGGCGCTTTTGCCAACATTCTCCGCTGTCGCCGCACCGGCGCTGCAGGCGCATCGCGCCGTCTATGATCTCACGCTCAAGAAGGCGGATGATCGGTCCGGCATCACCGGCATCACCGGCCGCATGGTCTATGAGTTCAACGGCTCGGCCTGCGAAGGCTATACGGTGAAATTCCGTTTCGTCACCCAAATCGCCACCAATGACAACACGAAGCTGACCGACCAGCAGACGACGACTTTCGAGGATGCCGAAGGCAAGACCTTTTCGTTCGTGACCAAATCCTTTGTCGACCAGAACCTCGACAAGGAAGTCAAGGGTATGGCCACGAAAGACGCGAAGGGCCTCAAAGTCGACATCGATAAGCCGGAGAAGAACAGCCTCGAACTCGCTTCCACCCAGTTTCCGACCCAGCACCTGGTCGAACTGATCGGAAAGGCCGAAAAAGGCGAAAACTTCTATCAGACGAACCTGTTCGACGGGTCCGAGGACGCCAACAAGGTGATGACGACCACGGTTGTCGTCGGTAAGAAGAGCGAGGCCGACAAGGCGGATCCGGAAGCGCCGGCATTGGCGAAGCTTGCCACCGACAAATATTGGCCGGTCGACATCGCCTATTTCGACGACAGCGCCCAGAACGGCGAGGAAGTGCCGGAATACCGGATCAGCTTCAAGCTGCACGAGAACGGCATCACCCGTGATCTCGTCATGGATTATGGCGACTTCTCGATGACCGGCAAGCTGGTCAACCTGTCGCTGTTCGACCAGACAAAGCCTTGCCCAGTATCGAAATAGCAGAGGCGGGCAATTGAGCTAGCCGTGGCAGGCCTGATGGCAATCACTTGATGGCGGTCTATGTCGATGCGGCGATCTGGAAATGGGCCGGCCATCTCTGGTGCCATCTCCTGGCCGACGACACCGACGAGTTGCATCGCTTTGCGGCCGAACTCGGCATCAAGCGCTCGTCCTACCAGGGCCCGCCCAAGACATCCGCTCCGCACTATGACATAACCGGCTTCGAGCGCGACCGTGCGGTGCGGCTCGGCGCCATCGAGTGCAGCCGCGAGCAGATCGTCGCCATCTTCCGGCGCGTGCGGGTGCCCAACGGAAAGGCGAAGCGATGACACTGACGGCATTCCTGGCATATTGCGCCGCCGTGACGCTCGCCGCCGCCACGCCAGGGCCGGCAATGTTCGCGGTCATCACCAACGGCGTGTCGCGTGGGTTCCCGAGGGCCTTCATGGCCGGCCTTGGGGTCGCCGCCGGCGATGCCGTGCTCGTCACTCTGGCGCTGCTGGGGCTAGTGGCCCTGGCTCAGACCTTCGAATGGATCTTCCTCCTGTTTAAATATGCCGGCGCCGCCTATCTGATCTTTCTCGGCGTCAGGATGTGGCGGGCCTCGGCCGCGCAATCGAATGAGCCGCGGACGGGGCAGGCGAAATTGTCACGATCCTTCCTGCTCGGCGCGTCCATAGCGCTCGGAAACCCGAAGGCGATCCTGTTCCATGCCTCGATCATGCCGCTGATTCTCGACCTCGACACGATGACCTTTTTCGATGGCCTGCTGGTTGTGGCGACCGTCATCAGCGTCAATATCGTGACAATGGGGGTCTATGCCGCGCTCGCGGGCCGGGCTTCGGGCTGGTTCAGGACACCCAGGCGCATGCGGCTGATGAACAGGTTCGCCGGCAGCACCATGATCGGCACCGGAGCGCTGATTGCCGCACGCTAGGCGTTAAAGCGCCGCCCCGCTTGCGTTTGTCGGACTTCCCCTCTATATGCGCGCTCATTCCACACACGGACTTTGGTGTCTGCCCGGGAGAAATCCGGCTGAGACCTCCGGTGGCGTTCGAGGACCTCGGTCCAAAAATGCCTGTGTCCGTGGAGGCTAACCGGAAAGGAACTTAGAATGGCACTGCCTGATTTCAGCATGCGCCAGCTTTTGGAAGCTGGCATTCACTTCGGCCACCAGACTCACCGCTGGAACCCGAAGATGGCGTCCTACATCTACGGCGCCCGCAACAACATCCACATCATCGACCTCTCGCAGACGGTGCCTTTGCTGCACCAGGCGCTGAAGCAGGTTTCCGACACCGTTGCCAAGGGCGGCCGCGTGCTGTTCGTCGGCACCAAGCGCCAGGCGTCGGACATCGTTGCCGATGCGGCACAGCGTTCGGCCCAATATTACGTCAACTCGCGTTGGCTCGGCGGCATGCTGACCAACTGGAAGACGATCTCGAACTCGATCCAGCGCCTGCGCAAGCTCGACGAGATGCTGGCCGGCGAAGCGCAAGGGTTGACCAAGAAGGAACGCCTGAACCTCGATCGCGAGCGCGAGAAGCTCGACAAGGCGCTCGGCGGTATCAAGGACATGGGCTCGACACCCGACCTGATGTTCGTGATCGACACCAACAAGGAGGCGATTGCCATCCTTGAGGCCAAGCGCCTGGGCATCCCGGTCGTCGCCATTATCGATTCGAACTGCGATCCGGACAAGATCGATTTCCCGATCCCCGGCAATGACGACGCGGCCCGCGCCATCCAGCTTTATTGCGATCTGATCGCCAAGGCCGCCATCGACGGCATCGCCCGTCAGCAGGGCGCGCTCGGCATGGATATCGGCGCTTCGGTCGAAGCTCCGGTCGAACCGGCGCTCGATCCGGCTCCGGCGTCGGAAGCCCCCGAGGCTTGATAATCGAGGGCCGGTTGCGGCCTTCATCTTTCTCATATTTTGGCACGCTAAACAGACGCACCATCGAATACCGATGGTGCGTCGGTGCATTTAAACAAAGAGGCGACAATGAGCATTTCGGCTGCACAGGTCAAAGAACTCCGCGACTTGACCGGCGCGGGCATGATGGACTGCAAGGCGGCGTTGAACGAAACGAACGGCAACTTGGAAGAGGCCGTCGACTGGCTGCGCAAGAAGGGTATCTCCAAGGCCGACAAGAAGGCCGGCCGCACTGCTGCCGAAGGTCTGATCGGCGTCGACAACGGTGTGCGTGAAGCTGCCGTCGTCGAGGTGAATTCCGAGACCGACTTCGTCGCCCGCAATGCCGCCTTCCAGGAAATCGTCGCCAACGTCGCCAAGGTGGCGCTTGCCTATGGCACGACCGAAACGGTCGCCGCCGCCAAATATCCGGGCTCCGACAAGTCGGTTACCGACACCATCAAGGACGCGGTCGGCACCATCGGCGAGAACATGGGCTTCCGCCGCTCGGCCAAGCTCACCGTTCCGCATGGCGCGGTTGCGACCTATGTGCACAACGCTGTTGCCGATGGGCTCGGCAAGCTCGGTGTGCTGGTCGCGATCGAGACCACGGGCAACGAGCATGCCGCCAATGCCTTTGGCCGCCAAGTCGCCATGCATGTCGCCGCCACCAACCCGATGGCGCTGACCGCCGAGCAGATCGATCCGGCCGCGGTCGAGCGCGAGAAGGCTATCTTCTCCGACCAGGCGCGCCAGTCCGGCAAGCCGGAAGCCATCATCGAAAAGATGGTCGAAGGTCGCCTGCGCAAGTTCTACGAGGAAGTCGTACTCCTGAAGCAGGCCTTCGTGCTCAATCCCGACATCACCGTCGAGCAGGCGCTTAAGGATGCCGAGAAGGAAATCGGCGCGCCGGCCAAGATCACAGCCTATCTGCGCTTCGCCCTTGGCGAGGGCATCGAGAAGGAAGAGACGAATTTCGCCGCGGAAGTCGCCGCTGCGGTCAAGAAGTAACTTCTTACCGACCCATTTCCCCTGTGTTTTTTCGGCCGGACATCCGCGAGGATGCCCGGCCGATTTCGTTCGCGGTGTCGATAAAGGCCCTGAGTTTGGGCGCCATCGCCGCGCGACGCGGAAAGTAGAGGAAAAGGCCGGGTTCCTCGATCGCCGATTGCGGCAGAACCTGCACCAGGCGGCCGGCAGCGAGATCCGCGCGCGCCAGCGGCTCGAACATATAGGCAAGGCCCACTCCGGCGAGAGCCAGATCGATTGCCGCAAGCGAGTCCGTCACGACGGCCGTACCGCTGGTTTCCATGACCACGTCCTTGCCATCCCAGGTCAAATCCCAGCGGTAAAGGGCACCGGAGCGAACGAGACGGTATCCGATACAATTGTGGTTCGCGAGATCGGCCACGCTGCGCGGACGGCCATGTCGCCCGATATAGGCGGGCGAGGCGACGATAACGGCTTTGAAGGGCTGCGTCAGTCGGATGGCCACCATGTCCTGAGCGATCATCTCGCCGAGCCGGATGCCCGCGTCGAAACCTTCGCCGACGATGTCGACCAAACCTTGATCGGCAAAAATCTCGACCGTGATGTCGGGATAGCGCTCGGCCATTGCCGCCACGACCGGCGTCACCGCCAACGGGATTGCGATGTTGGAGGCGTTGATCCTGAGCAGCCCGGACGGCTTTCCCTTGACGCTGCGGATACGATCCATCCGCTCGGCGATATCCTGGAGGGCAGGGGCCGCCGTTTCCACCAGCGCCTTGCCGGCCTCGGTAAGCGAAACGCTGCGCGTCGTGCGCGCAAACAGCGGCTGGCCGATCCGCTCCTCGACGAGGCGCACTGCATGGCTGACCGCCGAAGGGCTCATGCCCAGTTCGGCCGCGGCAAGGGCAAAACCGCCGCGCCGGGCGACCGCGATGATGACGGGCAGATGGCTGAGCAGATCCCGATCCATTCATGAACCATATCGCATGGTCTTTGCGGACAATGCAATCTTATCGACGCCCAGGCAGAGGTCCACATTGTCTCCAACACATCGGCGATTGGCTGATGGCATCGAGGAGAAGAGACATGAATGCCTTGAAACACGTTACCTTCGCCGCTGGCCTTGCCTTGGCGCCGCTCGACGCTGGCGGGGCCGAACCGGTGGGCTGGCAGGCGCTTGCCGATGACCACGCCGTCATCCGCATCGTCGATGCCATCGACCGCGCCGTCGACGCGCAGGACTGGAAACGTGCGCGCAGCTATTTCGCGGAACGGGTAACCGCTGACTTCAGCAGCCTGTCCGGGCAGCCCGCGGCCAACATCGCCTCCGACGATCTGATCGGCGCCTGGGCCGGCAATCTCAAAGGGAGCAAGACCAGCCTGCATCTGCGCACCAATCACCTGGTCGTCCTTGAAGCGGACACGGCGACCGTTGTGTCGAACGGCTATGCCTGGAACCGGATGGAGGGCAATGGCGATCCGCTCTGGGAGGTCTGGGGCACGTATGAGCATCACCTCACGCGCTCCGCGGCTGGCTGGAAGGTCGATGGCTTCACCTTCCGCATGACGCATGAGCGCGGCAATCCCTGGGTCAAGGCGACGCCTGGCCAATGAGGCCCGCATCAACCGGACCAAGATCGGAAAAGACAATGACGATGAGCTACTACACACTCGGCAACAGCGGCCTGCGCGTCAGCCGGCTGGCACTGGGCACGATGACTTTCGGGACGGAATGGGGCTGGGGCGCGGACCGGGATACGGCGCGCGCGATGTTCGACGCCTATGTCGAGGCCGGGGGCAATTTCTTCGACACCGCCGACCTTTACACCGGCGGCACGGCCGAGACTTGGCTCGGTGAATTCGTGGCCGAGCGGGGCTTGCGCGACAAGGCGGTGATCGCCACCAAATTTACCATGAACTCGAACGCCGGCAATCCGAACGCCGGCGGCAATGGCCGCAAGAACATCATGCGTGCCATCGACGCATCGCTGAAGCGGCTGGGCACCGACTATATCGATCTCTATCTCATGCATATCTGGGACCGGCTGACGCCGGCCGAAGAAGTGCTGCGTACGCTCGACGATCTGGTTCGGGTAGGCAAGATACGTCACATCGGCCTGTCCGATGTGCCGGCCTGGTATGCCGGGCGGGCGCAGGCGATCGCGGAACTGCGCGGCTATGAGCCGATCTCGGCGTTGCAGCTTGAATACTCCCTGGCGGAGCGTGCCATCGAGCATGAATTCGTGCCGTTCGGGACACGCCATGGCGCCGGCATCATGGTCTGGAGCCCGCTGGCAAGCGGACTGCTAAGTGGCAAATACCGCCCGGTGCAGGCAGGCAATGCCGGCCGGCTCGACGGCTTCCGCAACACCACCCATCCAGGTTTCCAGAAATTCAGCGAGCACAACTGGGCTGTCGTGGCGGAGCTGGAAAAAGTCGCCGCCGAACTTGGCCGCGGCATGGCTCAGGTCGCGCTGAACTGGGTGGCGACTCAGCCAGGAGTAGCCACCGTCATTCTCGGAGCAACGCGGCTTTCGCAGTTGCAGGATAATCTTGCGGCGCTCGATTTCTCCATACCGCCCGCGCTTCGCCAGCGCCTGGACAAGGTGAGCGGCACGCCGGCGCCGTTCCCGCATTCTTATTTCGGTCCCGAGATCCAGGTCCGTGTCGCGGGCGGTGTCGTGACCGGCGACAAGCCGTCAGGCTACGCATTGCAGGTCGTGGTCGAAGGCGAGGCGGTTGCCATCAGCAGCAACTGATCCAGAAAGCCTGGAATTTTGCACAAGGGCGCGGCGTGACATCGCCGCGCCCTTCGTGTATCCGGTCAACCCGTCATGACAGCACCGCCGGGCGAAGCAGGGGGCGTTTTCGCCTTCAGAGCTTGCCACGCCGGAATTTCGAGGAACCAGATGACGGTCAAGCCCCGCTACCGACGTGTTCTGCTGAAAGCTTCGGGCGAAGCGTTGATGGGCGAACAGCATTTCGGCATCGACGTCTCGGTCGTCGACCGCATCGCCGGCGACATTGCCGAAGCCCGTGCGCTGGGCATCGAGGTGGGTGTCGTTATCGGCGGCGGCAATATCTTTCGCGGCGTGGCCGTCGCCTCCAAGGGAGGCGACCGCGTTACCGGCGATCACATGGGCATGCTTGCCACGGTCATCAATTCGCTGGCGTTGCGCACGTCGCTGAACAAGATCGGTGTCGATGCCGTCGTGCTGTCCGCAATTGCCATGCCCGAGCTTTGCGAGAGTTTTTCGCAGCGCCAGGCAACCGCCTACATGAACCAGGGCAAGGTGGTGATCTTCGCCGGCGGCACTGGCAATCCGTTCTTCACCACTGATTCGGCGGCGGCACTTCGCGCGGCCGAAATCGGCGCCGATGCGCTGTTCAAGGGTACCCAGGTCGACGGCGTCTATTCGGCCGACCCGAAAAAGGACCCGAATGCGGCGCGTTTCGAGCGCATCAGCCACGCCGAAGTCATAAATCGCGGCCTTTCCATCATGGATACCGCTGCGATTGCACTTGCGCGCGAAAACAACATTCCGATAATCGTCTATTCGATCCACGAAAAGGGTGGTTTCGGCGATATTCTGAGGGGCGGCGGCCGCTGCACGGTCGTCGCGGACGAATGATCGGGGCCGATCCCTGGAAGGGGAAACCGGCTTTCGAAAATCAGGCTCGAACACGGGGCCTTGCCCCGAAGCAGTGAACCCGCGGCAGACGGGTCGAGGAGACTAAGATGAGTGGTGAGTACGACGATCTGAAGCGGCGCATGGACGGGGCCATCGCCGCGTTCAAGCATGACCTGGCTTCGCTGCGGACCGGTCGCGCCTCCAGCAATCTGCTCGATGCGATCCAGGTGCAGGCCTATGGCACCACCATGCCGATCAACCAGGTGGCCAATGTTTCGGTGCCGGAGCCGCGTATGATCTCGGTCTCGGTCTGGGACAAATCGATGGTCGGCGCGGTCGACCGCGCGATCCGGGAATCCAATCTGGGCTTCAACCCGATCGTCGATGGCACCAATCTGAGGATTCCGCTGCCGGAGCTCAACGAACAGCGCCGCAAGGAACTGGTCAAGATCTCGCATGGCTACGCAGAGAACGCCCGTGTCGCCGCGCGCCATGTGCGCCGTGACGGCATGGATTTCCTGAAAAAGGCGGAGAAGGACGGCGACATCAGCGAGGACGATCAGCGCAAGCGTTCCGACCAGGTCCAGAAACTTACCGACGAAACCATCAGCACCATTGATCATCTGCTTTCCGACAAGGAAGCTGAAATCATGCAGGTTTAGGGTTGGCCCTTGGCTGACCCGAAAGCGAGATCATGACAACGCCCGCGCATGTCGCGATCATCATGGATGGAAATGGACGCTGGGCCAAGGCGCGCGGTATGCCGAGGCTCGCCGGTCATCGCGCCGGCGTCGAGGCCCTGCGCAAGGCGGTGCGCGCCGCCCCGGGTCTCGGTATATCGTTCCTGACCATCTACGCTTTCTCATCGGAGAACTGGTCGCGGCCGAAGTCCGAGGTCAGCGACCTTATGGGTCTGTTGAAGCTGTTCATCCGTCGCGATCTTGCCGAGCTGCACCAGAGCGGCGTACGGATCAGGATCATCGGCGACCGCACAGGGCTGCAGGCGGACATCAGGGGGCTGCTCGACGAGGCCGAATCGCTGACGATCCACAACACCTCGCTGACGCTGGTGATCGCCTTCAATTACGGCGGGCGCGACGAGATCGTCCGCACGGCGCGCAAGCTTGCCGCGGCCGTGGCGCGCGGCGAAATGGACAGCGAGGCGATATCGGCTGAAAGCTTTGCCGGCTCTCTCGACACGCAAGGCATTCCCGATCCGGAGCTGGTCATCCGCACCAGCGGCGAACTGCGCCTGTCCAACTTCCTGTTGTGGCAGGCCGCCTACAGCGAGCTCGTCTTCCTGCCGTGCTACTGGCCGGATTTCAATCGCGAGCATCTCGCCGAGGCATTGCGCGAATATGCCCGCCGCGAGCGCCGCTTCGGCGGACTGGGCCCGCAGGACGTCGCTTCGCGACCGGCGGCGGGATGAGCAACCTTCAGCTGCGCGTCATTTCGGCCGTCGTGCTGGCCATTGTCGCCCTCGGCCTGACCTGGCTCGGCGGCCTGCCGTTCCGGCTGCTGTGCGCCGTCATGGCGGCAATGATCTTTTACGAGTGGACACGTATGTCGCGGCCCGCCGAGGCCGACGGGCTTGGTTTTCTGCCGGAAGCGCTGATGGTCATCTTCGTCGGCGCCTTGATTGCCGGCCTGCCCGCACGGTGGCTGCTGCCGCTCGTCGTGATTCTGGTTGCGACAGCCGCGATCACCGCTGGAGTTCGCAAAATCGGCCAGTGGGACGCCGGCGGCCTTGCCTATGCCTGCATGTCCGGTCTGTCGCTTGCCCTGCTGCGGGACGGCGACCATTCGGGCCTCGTCGCCATCCTGTTCCTGTTCGCGGTCGTCTGGGCAACCGACATTTTTGCCTATTTCGTCGGGCGCGCCGTCGGCGGGCCTAAACTGGCGCCTTCGATCTCGCCCGGCAAGACCCGCAGCGGCGCCCTCGGCGGGGCGGTCGGTGGTGTCGTCGCGGGGCTTCTGCTTGCCGCCTTCGCCGGCGCCGGCAACCTGGCGTTGCCGGGTGTTGTGGCGCTGGTGCTGTCGATTGTCGCCCAAGCCGGCGACCTCTTCGAATCCTGGGTCAAGCGGCGACACGGCCGCAAGGATTCTGGCGTGCTCATCCCTGGCCATGGCGGCATCATGGACCGTGTCGACGGGCTTGTCGCGGCCGCTCTTGCCCTATACGTCATCGGCTGGATCGCGGCGGGCGCCGAGCATCCGGCACAGGGGCTGTTTCCCATTTGAACGGTGTCATTCCACGATCTGGCGCGGGCGCCTTGGATTCGCCTGTATTGATGTCACAGTCACCCAGCGACGCGGAAGAACTTGAGGGCCTGAATTGAACGAGATTCTTCACGCGATTTTCAGCACGGAAGGCCTCTTTCTCGGCACGCTCGTGCCGTTTCTCTTCGTTCTGACCGTCGTGGTGTTCGTTCACGAGATGGGCCACTATCTTGTCGGCCGCTGGTGCGGCATCGGGGTCAGGGCCTTCTCCATCGGCTTCGGTCCGGAGCTCATCGGCTTCAACGACAGGCATGGTACGCGCTGGAAGCTTTGCGCCATACCGCTCGGCGGCTATGTGAAGTTTGTCGGCGACATGAACGCCACCTCCAGCCAGCCGACATCGGAAGAACTCGAAACGCTGACCGACGAGGAACGCAAGGTTGCCTTCCACACCCAGGCGATCTGGAAGCGCGCGGCAACGGTGGTGGCCGGGCCGCTGTTCAACTTCCTGCTGACGATCGTCGTCTTTTCCGTGCTGTTTGCCGCCTATGGGCGTTACGTCGCGGAGCCCATGGTCGCGGAGGTTACAACAGACAGTCCCGCGGCCAAGGCCGGCATCTTGCCTGGCGATCGATTCGTCAGCGTTGACGGCAGCAAGGTTGAAACCTTCGGCGACGTGCAGCGGCTGGTCTCGGGCCGCGCCGGCGACACCATCACCTTCGTCATGCTGCGCGGCGGCAAGGAGGTCACGGTGACCGCGTCGCCGCGGCTGATGGAGCAGGAGGACGCGCTCGGCAACAAGGTCAAGGTCGCCGTGATCGGCGTCGTTAACAACAAGGAACTCGGCCAGCCCCGCCTCATAACCTACACCCCGGTCGGAGCCGTCGCTGCGGCCGTTGAGGAAACGGGCCACGTCATCGAGCGCACCGGACAGTTCCTGCAGCGCTTCGCCGTCGGGCGCGAGGACAAGTGCCAGTTGGGTGGCCCGGTCAAGATCGCCGACATGGCCGGCAAGGCGGCCAAACTCGGTTTCGAATGGCTGGTGCAGCTCGTCGCGCTGCTGTCCGTGGGGATAGGCATTCTAAACCTTTTGCCGATTCCCCCTCTCGACGGCGGCCATCTGTTGTTCTACGGGGTGGAGGCCGTCATCCGCCGGCCGGTGTCGGAACGGATGATGGAAATGGCCTATCGGGCCGGTCTGCTTCTGGTGCTGTGCTTCATGGGGTTCGTGTTCTGGAACGATCTCTTTGGATGCTGAAATCATGAAGGAATTTGGCCTGAGCATGGCGGATATTGAGACGCCGTTTACCATGCACGGGGATATGAGTGACGCGAAAGCCACGCAACAGGGTTAAGTAAATACAAATTAACCAGAAGCCTTGCGTGTAGGGAAAATCCGGTTAATACGGTAAGGGAAATGACCGCACGTCCGGTTTTCTCGCCGTGGGGACTACGAGAAAAGGTTATTAAGCCCGATGAAGGCAGCATCCAAGTTTCTAAACGCCGCGTCAGCGGCGGCACTGTCCGCCGCTCTGGTCGTACCAGGCGCGCTCGCAGTGCAGTTCGTTGCCACATCGGCGGCCGAAGCCGCTGTCGTAAGCAGGGTGGAGGTGAGCGGCAACCAGCGTGTCGACGCCGATACCATCCGCAACTACATCACCATCAAGCCCGGCAAGGCCTTCTCCAGCTCCGATGTCGATAGCGCGGTCAAGGCGCTGTTCGGCACCGGCCTGTTCTCGGATGTCCAGATCAACCAGGTCGGCTCGACCCTGGTGGTAAAGGTTTCGGAATATAAGGTCGTCAACCAGGTGCTGTTCCAGGGCAACAAGAAGCTCAAGGACAACGCGCTTCAGGCAGCGGTTCAGCTGAAGCCGCGCGGCACGTTCTCTCAGGCTACGCTCGATTCGGATGTCGAGGCGGTCAAGGCCGCCTACAGGCGCATCGGCCGTGACGATGCCGGCGTGACCACACAGATCATGGAGCTCGGCGACAACCGCGTGAACGTGGTCTTCCACGTTACCGAAGGCGATCGCACACAGATCGCGGCAATCAATTTCGTCGGCAACAGCGCCTATTCCAGCCGCCGCCTGTCTGATGTGATCAACACCAAGCGCTCGTCCTGGGTCTCGTTCATCCTGCGCGACGACGTCTACGACGAAGACAAGCTGCGCGCCGACCAGGAGCTGCTGCGCCGCTTCTATTACAATCACGGTTATGCCGACTTCCAGGTCGTGTCCGCCGTCGGCGAGCTCGACAATGCGACCAACAAATACACGGTCACCATCACCGTCCAGGAAGGCGAGCGCTATAATTTCGGCGACATCAGCGTCGAAAGCACGATCCCGGAAGTCGACTCCAAGTCGCTGGAATCGGTGGTCGAAACCCGCAAGGGCGATGTCTACAACGCCAAGAACGTCGAAGACTCCATCATTGCGCTGACGGAGAAGGTGGCTGGTTCCGGCTATGCTTTCGCCCAGGTGACACCGCGCGGCGACCGCAATTTCGAGAACCATACGATTTCGGTGGTCTACACCGTCGACCAGGGCACCAAGGCCTATGTCGAGCGCATCGAGATCCGCGGCAACGACCGCACGCGTGACTACGTCATTCGCCGCGAATTCGATGTCAGCGAAGGCGATGCGTTCAACCAAGTGCTCATTCAGCGCGCGAAGAAGCGCCTGGAAAACTTGAATTATTTTGACAAAGTCGAGATTTCGACTGTGCCCGGCTCGGCCCCTGACCAAGTCGTGCTTGTGGTCGACGTGGTCGAGAAGTCGACGGGTGAATTCTCGGTTGGCGCTGGCTATTCGACTGGTGGCGATTCGGCTGGACCGTCTGTTGAAGGATCGATCACAGAGCGCAACTTCCTCGGCCGCGGCCAGTTCATTAAAGTGTCGGCCGGCGGCGGCAAGAACTCGCGCGACTACAGCCTGTCCTTCACCGAGCCCTATTTCCTCGGGCGGCGCATCGCCGCCGGCTTCGACATTTTCAAGTCGACGCGGCAATACAAAAACAATTACGACAGCGACACGACCGGCGCGACGATCCGCTTCGGACTGCCGATCACCAACAGCATCACCACCCAGTTGGCGTACAACATCTCGCAAGAGAAGTATAAGGTCGACGACGATTGCGGTGCTACCAGCGTTGGAGATCCGGATGGACCTAATTGCACGATTTCACCGGCTATCTTGGATGGTATCGCGCAAAGTCCATGGATCAAGTCGTCCATCAGCCTGGGGCTGGTCTACAACACCATTGACGATATGAAGAACCCACATGAAGGCATCTATGCCAATACGACGGTCGAGATGGCTGGTCTTGGTGGTGATGCAAAGTTCGTGAAGATTACCGGGCGTGGCAGCATCTACCAGACGCTGTCGGAGCAGCTTGACCTTGTCGGGCTGATCTCGGCCGGCGCAGGGCATGTGGAGGCTTATGGCGGCGACGGCAATCTGCGAATCTTCGATCAATTCCAGAGCACCGACCGCATGATCCGCGGCTTTGCGTATAATGGCATTGGTCCGGTTGACCCAACTACGGGTGACCATCTGGGAGGTGTGACCTATTTCAACGCCTCGGCCGAAGCGCAGTTCCCGTTGCCGGTCATTCCCGAGAGCTTCGGCCTGCGCGGTGCGGTGTTCGCCGACGCTGCAACACTATACGGTAGCAAGATCAATCAACATCTTGGGGCAGATCCCGCCCCAGACATAACCATCGCGAGCACCGGCATGAAGTTGCGCGCCTCGGTTGGTCTCGGCCTTATGTGGGCTTCACCGTTTGGTCCGATCCGTATCGACTATGCAATCCCGGTCAGGAAGGAAGCGAGCGACGACGTGCAGGAATTCAACTTCGGCATATCGACCCGCTTCTGATCGGCGGCCAACGATGCTCCCGGGTTTTTGGACCCGGGGGAAATGTTCCGACCTAGCTGGATATAGCTTCTGGAATGACCGACCCGGTGTTCTTCGCGCCATCACGCCGGTATACGGCGGCCGAAGTCGCGAATCTGACCGGCTCGGTGCTAGTCGATTCCGGCCAATCCGACGTTTTGATCGAAGCGCTGGCGCCGGCTAATGAAGGCGGCGCAAATGCGCTTGTCTTCGTCGACGGCAGGCGTAATTCCGCGCTGATGCCGTCGCTGCGGGCGGCGGCGGTCCTATGCCCGGCCGAATTCGCGAACAAAGCGCCTTCCACCGTTGCTGTCTTGACTCATCCACGTCCGCAGCAGGCTTTCGCGCTGGTTGGGCGCCTGCTGTTCCCGACAGCCGCCACGCCGGGGCCAATGACCGGTGAGACCGGCGTTTCGCCGCATGCCCATGTCGATCCGACGGCGCATGTCGAAGCTGGCGCTATCATCGAAGCCGGCGCGGTCATCGGGCCAGGTGTCTCGATCGGCGGCGGCACAGTCATTGCGCCCAACGCCGTCATTGGACAGTCCTGCCAGATTGGCCGTGACGGTTATGTCGGCCCGGGCGCCAGTATCCAGTACGCTCTGATCGGCAATCGGGTCATCATCCATGGTGGCGCCAGGATCGGCCAGGACGGCTTTGGCTTTGTCGGAGGCGCCAAGGGGCCGGAGCGTGTTCCACAGATCGGACGCGTCGTGATCCAGGACGATGTCGAGATCGGCTCCAATTCCACCGTCGATCGTGGCGCCATGTCCGATACGATCATCGGGCAAGGTACCAAGATCGACAATCTCGTGCAGATCGCCCATAACGTCCGCATCGGTCGCAATTGCATAGTGGCCGGGCTTTCGGGTATTTCCGGTTCCGTGGTGGTGGGTGACAATGTCACCATGGGCGGAGGCGTCGGGCTTGCGGATCATCTGACGATTGGTACAGGTGCCAAGCTTGCAGCCAGAAGTGGATTCATGAGCAATGTTCCCGCCGGCGAGATCTGGGGTGGCTATCCGGCGCAGCCTATGGCGGAAGCCATGCGAGAGATAGCCATGTTGCGCACGATGGCCAGGGCACGCAAGCAGGGCAAGGACAATGGCTGACATGGTGGCGGCGACAACGCTGGAAGCGGTCGACATATTGGGGCTGATGAAGCTCCTGCCGCACCGTTATCCCTTTCTGATGATCGACCGCATCGTGGACATCGACGGCGACGACTCCGCCATCGGCATCAAGAACGTAACCATAAACGAGCCGCATTTTCAGGGGCATTTCCCGGAGCAGCCGGTGATGCCGGGCGTGCTGATCGTCGAGGCCATGGCCCAGACGGCCGGAGCCATCTGCATCCGCAGCCTCGGGGCATCGAAGCCGTCTCTGGTCTATTTTCTGACCATCGACAACGCCAAATTCCGCAAACCGGTCGTCCCCGGCGACCAGTTGAAGATCCATGTCAAGAAAATCAAGAAGCGCGGCAACCTGCTCAAATTCGCCTGTGAAGCCCTGGTCGAAGGTACCAAGGCGGCCGAGGCCGAGATTTCAGCCATGATGGTCACCGGCGACTGACGATTGAGTGCCTATGAAAATCAAGACGTCAATCCATCCTTCCTCCGTCGTGGAAGAAGGCGCCCAGATCGGCCAGGGTGTGCGCATTGGGCCGTTCTGCCATGTCAGCGCCGATGCCGTGATTGGCGACGGGGTCGAACTGGTCAGCCATGTCTCGGTGATGGGCGCGACCACCATCGGAGCGTCGACCAAGGTCTATCCGATGGCGACACTGGGCGCACCGCCGCAAAACACCAAGCACAAGGGCGGCCGCACGACGCTGGTCATCGGCGCCAACTGCACCATCCGCGAAGGCGTGACCATGCATGTCGGCACCGACACCAGCCGTGGCGAAACCACGGTCGGCGACAATGGCAATTTCCTCGCCTACGCCCATATCGCCCATGACTGCGCTGTCGGCAACAACGCCACCTTCGCCAATGGGGCGACATTGGGCGGCCACTGCGAGATCGGTAACAATGTCTATATTGGCGGCCTCAGCGCCGTCCATCAATTCGTGCGCGTGGGCGACAACGCCTTTCTTGGCGGGTGCTCGGCTTTTGTCGGTGATGTCATTCCCTATGCCATCGCGGTCGGTAACCGCGCCAGCCTGCGCGGCTTGAACATCATCGGCCTCAAGCGCGCCGGTCTGCCGCGTTCCGAAATCCATCTGCTACGCAGGGCCTACAAGACGATCTTCGACCGCTCCCGCACCGTCGGCGAGAACATCGAGTTCGCCAAGGTCGAGTTCGCCTCGTCGCCGACAGCGATGAAGATCATCGACTTCATCACCAGTCGCGGCAAGCGACACTATGCGGTGCCATCGCTCAAGGGCGGCGATGGCGACGATGCCGATGACGAAGGCTGAGGCAGCCGCGGCTGGTCTTGAACTTCCGCCTGGTGCCAGGGTCGGCATCATCGCCGGCGGCGGCAGCCTTCCGGTCGAAGTCGCTGCCGGTTTGGCCGAACAGGGTCATCCGCCCTTCATCGTGCTCATGGAAGGTGAGGCCGACCGCCTGGCGGAATTGTGCCGTTACGAGCATGAGACCCTTGCCTTGGAGGCGATAGGATCGCTCATTCCGCTGCTCAAGCGTAGCCGGATTACGCATCTGGTGCTTGCCGGCGAGATAAAGCGCAGGCCAAGGCTGACACATATGCGTCCAAGCCTCAGCCTGCTCGCTGTGATACCCGTCGTCGTCATGGCGTTGGCGCGGGGCGACGATGGACTGCTCAAGGTGGTGGCGCGCGGACTCGAGGCCCGGGGGATAAAGGTCATGGGTGCCCACGAGATCGTGCCGAACCTCGTCGCCGCCGAAGGGGTGTTGACCTGGGCCACGCCTCGGACGTCGGACTGGCGCGACATCGAGGCAGGTTTTGCCGCGGCAAAAGCCATCGGGGCGCTGGATATCGGCCAGGCGGCGATCGCGGTCGGCGGCCGGACCATCGCGCTTGAAGGCATCGAGGGCACGGCCGGATTGCTGGACCGCGCCAGGCTGCTGCGTGGCCACGGTCGTATCGCCGGCAAGACGCGCGGCGTGCTGGTCAAATGCGCCAAGCCTGGCCAGGAGCTGCGCGCGGATCTTCCTTCGATGGGGCCCCAGACGGTAGAAGCAGCGCATGCGGCCGGGCTTGCCGGCATTGCCGTCGAGGCGGGACGCTCCCTTATCCTCGAAGGTCCCGCAACCCTCTCGCGCGCCAATGACCTTGGGCTGTTCATTGTCGGCCTGGCCGCAACGGAGTCCTGATATGGCTGACGGGGCGCTGAAGATCGGAATCGTCGCGGGTGAGGAGTCAGGTGACCTGCTTGGCGCCGACATAGTCCAGTCGCTGCGCCAAATAACAGGGCGCGAGGTGCAACTCGTCGGCCTCGGTGGCCGCCACCTGCAGGCGCTTGGGCTGGTTTCCCCGTTCGACGCCAGCGAGGTCGCGCTGATGGGGTTCAGCGCCGTCCTGCGTGACCTGCCGCGCCTGATGCGGCGGATCGGTCAGCTGGCGGGGCTGCTTGCGGATGCCAAGCCGGACTGCCTCGTCACCATCGACAGCCCCGATTTTTCGCTGCGCGTCGCCAAAAAGGTGCGCGCCGCCAACCCGGCGATCCCGATCGTCCACTATGTCTGCCCGAGCGTCTGGGCATGGCGGCCGGGCAGGGCGGTGGCGATGAAACCGTATGTCGATCACATCCTGTGCATCCTGCCGTTCGAAGTGAAGGAGCTCGATCGGCTGGGTGGCCCGCCCGGCACCTATGTCGGCCATCGCCTGACGCATGATCCAGGCGTGCTGTCGGCCGCCAGGGCGCAGGCCCAGCCGCGTGATCTTTCACCAGACCGCGTGAAGACGCTGCTTGTCCTGCCCGGCTCGCGGCGCGGCGAGGTGCGGCGGCTGCTCGAGCCGTTCGGTGAGACCGTGTCGATGCTGCGGGCACGCGGGCATCGGCTTCGGCTGATGTTGCCGACGGTGCCTCATGTCGCGGACACCGTACGATCCGCGGTCACGCGCTGGGATGAAAAACCCGAGATTATCCTTGAGCCGGAGCGCAAATGGCAGGCCTTCGGCAAGGCCGACGCGGCGTTGATCGCGTCCGGCACCGTCTCCCTGGAACTGGCGCTGTCCGGCGTGCCGATGATCTCTTGCTACCGGCTCGACCCTGTCGCACGCGCCGTGGCGCGGTATCTCGTTTCCGTCTGGTCGGCGCTTCTGCCCAACCTTATCTCGGATCGCGCGTTGATCCCGGAGTTCTACGACGAATACGTCAGACCGAACAATCTGGCACGCCAGCTGGAAGCGTTGTTGGCCGACAGTGGCATGCGCGCCTGGCAGAAAGACGGTTTCGCCGAGATTTCACGGCGCATGGCAACGGACAAACCGTCCGGTGAGATCGCGGCGCAGGTGGTGATGGGGTGTATCAAGCGAGTGCGTAGGCAGTAGTGAGTAGCGAGTAGTGAGTTAGAAAACTCTCCAACCTCACTCCTCACGAACCACTAACCACTACTCACTTGTCTCAGCGCTTGGCGATCGGCACGTAGTCGCGCTCCGGCGCGCCGGTATAGAGCTGGCGCGGACGGCCGATCTTCTGGCGTGGATCCTCGATCATTTCCTTCCACTGGGCGATCCAGCCGACCGTGCGGGCGACCGCGAACAGCACGGTGAACATGGTGGTGGGGAAGCCCAGCGCCTTCAGGGTGATGCCGGAATAGAAGTCGACGTTCGGGTAGAGTTTCTTCTCGATGAAATAAGGATCGGTCAACGCGATCTTTTCCAGTTCCATCGCGATGTCGAGCAGCGGATCGTCCTTGATGCCGAGTTCGCCCAGAACCTCATGCGCCGTCTTCTGCATGATCTTGGCCCGCGGATCGTAGTTCTTGTAGACGCGGTGGCCAAAGCCCATCAGGCGGAACGGATCGTTCTTGTCCTTGGCGCGGGCGATGAATTCCGGGATGTGATCGACATGGCCGATCTCGCCCAGCATGTTGAGCGCCGCTTCGTTGGCGCCGCCATGGGCCGGCCCCCACAGGCAAGCAATGCCGGCGGCGATGCAGGCGAACGGGTTGGCGCCCGAGGAGCCGGCGAGGCGAACGGTCGAGGTCGAAGCGTTCTGCTCATGATCGGCATGCAGGATGAAGATGCGCTCCATGGCGCGCGCCAGCACCGGGTTGATCTTGTACTCCTCGCACGGCACGGCAAAGCACATATGCAGGAAGTTTGCCGCGAAACCGAGATCGTTCTTCGGGTAAATAAAGGGCTGGCCGATGTGGTATTTGTAGGCCATGGCCGCGATCGTCGGCATTTTGGCGATCAGGCGCATGGAGGCAACCATGCGCTGGTACGGGTCGGAGATGTCGGTCGAGTCGTGATAGAAGGCCGACAGCGCGCCGACCACGCCGCACATCACCGCCATCGGGTGCGCGTCGCGGCGGAAGCCGGTGAAAAAGCGCGACATCTGCTCGTGCACCATCGTGTGGCGCGTCACGCGGTAGTCGAAATCGTCCTTCTGCGCCTTGGTCGGCAATTCGCCGTAGAGCAGGAGGTAGCAGACTTCGAGGAAGTCGCCATGTTCGGCCAACTGGTCGATCGGATAGCCCCGATGCAGCAGGATGCCGGCGTCGCCATCGATNCTGTAGAGCGAGGCGATGTCGATGACGTCAGGCCCGACCGAGCCGCTTCGCACCTTGAATTCGTGAGTCTTGCCGGCGAATTCCAGCGTTGCCGTGGCCTCCTCTTGGCCGCCCACATCCAGTTTTTTCGCAGCTTCGGTCATTGCAAACTCCTTCTTGTTTCCTCATGCCGGCAAAAGGCAAATTCCGCGGAGCGACACGTTGAAATCACCGCAATGCGCGTATTCGCCACCGCATTCTAGGAGGTGCGTGCCAGATTGGGCCAAGGCCTAATGTTGCACTGCGAAACCCGCCTTACAATGCCAATCTTCTTGGGCCAGTTTGCTCCTAATCGATTTGATCCCCTATGCGCGCCAGGCTTTCCTCACGCCCCAGAACGGCAAGCACGTCGAATACGCCCGGTGACGTGCTCTTGCCGGTCAAGGCAGCCCGCAACGGCTGGGCCACGGCGCCAAGCTTGTGGCCGCCAGCCGACGCAAAGTCGCGGATCACGGCCTCGGCCGTGGCCGCCGTCCAGTCGTGTGACAGCGACTTCAAAGCTTCGTGAGCGCCACGCAGGATCTTGCGCGCGTCGTCATTGAGCAGCAGTGCCGCCTTGTCGTCGATCGGCAGCGGCCGAGCGGCAAACAGGAAGCCGGCGCCGTCGACAAGCTCGACCAGCGTCTTGGCGCGCTCCTTCAGGCCCGGAAGTGCTGCCAGCAGCTGCGCCTTGTTCTTCTCGTCGAGGCGCGCCGCCATCGCCGGGCCTCCCTCCAGATAGGGCAAGGTGGCGATGAAGATATCGAACAGCTCGGTGTCGGCCATACGGCGCATATGCGCCCCGTTGATCGCTTCCAGCTTGGCGAAATCGAAGCGCGCCGCGCCCTTGTTGACGTCGCCAATGTCGAACCACGAGACCATGTCCTCGATCGACATGATCTCGTCGTCGCCATGGCTCCAGCCGAGCCGCGCAAGGTAATTGAGCAGCGCCTCCGGCAGATAGCCCATGGCGCGATAGGCTTCGACGCCGAGCGCGCCGTGGCGCTTCGACAGCTTGGCGCCGTCGGCGCCATGGATCAGCGGGATATGTGACATCGACGGCACGTCCCAGCCCATGGCGTTGTAGATCACGGTCTGGCGGGCGGCGTTGGTCAGGTGATCGTCGCCACGGATGATGTGAGTGACGCCCATGTCGTGATCGTCGACGACGACGGCATGCATGTAAGTCGGGTTGCCGTCCGAACGCAGGATGATGAAGTCGTCGAGATCCTTGTTGGGGAAGCGCACGTCTCCCTGGACCCGGTCCTTCACCACCGTCTCGCCCTCGGTCGGTGCCTTGATGCGGATGGCGCCCTTGACGCCGGACGGCGCCTCCGACGGGTCGCGGTCACGCCAATGGCCGTTATACCGTGGCGGCAGGCCCTTGGCGCGTGCAGCCTCGCGCATTGCCTCGAGCTCGGCTGAAGTCTCGTAGCTGTAATAGGCCTTGCCCAGGCGCACCAGTTCCTCGGCTACCTCGCGATGGCGCGGCGCACGCTCGAATTGAGAGACCGCGTCACCGTCCCACGAAAGGCCGAGCCAGGTCAGGCCATCGAGAATGGCCAATGTGGCCGCATCGGTCGAACGCTCGCGATCGGTGTCCTCGATGCGCAGCAGCATCGTGCCGCCGGTATGCTTTGCATAGAGCCAGTTGAAGAGCGCCGTGCGCGCGCCGCCGATGTGCAGATAGCCGGTCGGCGAGGGGGCAAAACGGGTGATGACCTTGTCGGGCATGGAACTCTCGGAAAACGTCTGAAGCTGGGTGCGGAACGTGCGGACTTTCGCGCGTTGCGCGTTCATGTAGCATAGGGCGTCGAGGGTGCAAGGGGCAGACCCGATGACTGGAAGAGGCCGGGGCTCGGATCGAAGCGAGGATGCCACTGTCGGCGTCAGCGAGCGATCCCTTTTTGCGGCGCCTCCGACGATCCCACTGCCATCGCCGCTCGTGGCTGCGCCCGAAACCAGGCCGCTGCGGGCGGGTGGGCCGGCGCCGGCTCCGTCTCCTGCCGGGGGCAGGATCGTGCGCGTGCGCCGGCAAATCGGCCCGATATCCTTGCCTCGCCTGCGCCATGGCGTGGCCAAGGCGGCGGAGCTCGAACTCGACCGGGGCATCGCGTTCCTGCTGGTGCCGGTCTGTCTGGCCGTTGGGGCGATCGCCTATTTCTCGCTGGCGTCCGAGCCCGACTTTCCAAAACCCGTCGCGGTCGTGGTGCTGATGGCGGTCTGTGCCTTCGTCTCGCGTTCGTGGTCGAAAACCCATCTGTGTTTCATGGCAGTGCTGTTGTGCGCGCTGGGTTTACTCGCGGCGAAGGTCGAAACATGGCGAGCCGGAACCCGTATGCTGGGTTCGGAAATCTCCACGCAATTGACCGGCCGCGTGGTCTCGCTCGAAGAGATGGAGAGCGGCCGCATCCGGCTGACCATGGACGTGATTTCGACCGCGCGGCCGAAACTGCGCTATGCGCCGGAAAGGGTCCGGCTTTCCGCACGCAAGATACCGCCGGGAATGACCGCCGGCTCGCTCATCACAGGCTACGCCAAACTGTTGCCGCCGACCGGCCCGGTCCGGCCGGACAGTTACGACTTCTCTTTCGACAGTTATTTCGCCGGCATCGGCGGCAGCGGCTTCTTCCTCGGCAATCCGACGGTTGTTTCCCCCGCTGACGGTGAGATGCCGCTATCGGCTCGCCTTTTCTCAGGCATTGAAAATGCCCGCGAAGCCATCGCCGACCACATCAGGGGCAGCGTCGGCGGCGCTGAAGGCGAGATCGCGGCGGCGCTGATCGTCGGCGTGCGCGCCGGCATACCCGATGAAATCAATGAAGCGATGCGGCGTACCGGCATCTATCACATCATCTCTATTTCGGGACTGCATATGGCGCTTGTGGCCGGCACCATCATGGGTCTGCTGCGTGGTGCCTTCGCACTGTTACCAGACTTTTCCGCGCGCCGGCCGGTGAAGAAATACGCCGCCGCCGCCGCACTGTTCTCGATCGCCGCCTATCTCATGATTTCCGGTGTCGTCGTTGCGGCCGAACGCAGCTTCATCATGTTGGCGGTGATGCTGATTGCCGTCTTCTTCGATCGCGCTGCGCTGACCATGCGCAATCTGGCGATCTCGGCGATCGCCGTCATCCTGGTCTCGCCGCACGAGGTCGTCGGCCCAAGCTTTCAGATGTCGTTCGCCGCGACCGCGGCCCTGGTTGGCGCTTATGCCGGCTGGGCCGATCACCGTGCGGGAAAGACCAGGCCACCGCCGCCAAAGCGATCCCTGCCCGGGCTCCTGACGCGAAAATTCCTGCTGGCGACAGGTGGATTGGCCATGACGTCGATTATCGCCGGCAGCGCCACGGCACTGTTTGCCATCTGGCATTTCCAGCGGGTATCGCCCCTCAGCCTGTTCGCCAATCTGGCCGTGATGCCGATCGTGTCGGTCGTGATGTTCCTGGCCGTCGCTAGCGCGCTGCTGATGCCATTCGGACTGGATTGGCCGGCTCTCTACCTCATGGGCAAGGGCCTGACGGCGATGATCGCCGTGTCGGCGTGGATATCGGAGCGCTCTCCGGTCGACGGAGTCGGGCTGATTTCGCAGCAATCCGAGATCGGAAGAGCACACGTCTNCGATGATCGCCGTGTCGGCGTGGATATCGGAGCGCTCTCCGGTCGACGGAGTCGGGCTGATTTCGCAGCAATCCGTGCTGCTGGTCACCGTCGCGCTGGTTATCGCGACGATGGCGACGACCTGGCTGCGGCTCGCGGCGCTGCCATTCGCGCTCGCCGGCCTGTTGACTGTGTCGCACACGCGCGCGCCCGATGTGCTGATCTCGGAAGATGCGCGGCTGGTCGCGCTGCCGATCGGCAATGGCGAACTGGCCGTCAACCGGGAACGTCCGAACGAATTCGCAACCGACAACTGGAAGCGCGCTCTGATCTCCGAAACAATCGTCAAACCGGAAATGTTCGACAAGACAGACGGGCAATTCGACGTTGCCAGTCCCGCCGACCTGCCGCCGGGATCGCCCTTCTACTGCCGCGAAGGCCTGTGCCTTGCCAGGCACCCTTCCGGCGCGATCATTGCTTATGTCGAGGACCGCAAGACCACCTGGAAAGCCTGCGCTTTCGCTGACCTGATCATCGTGAACGACGCGACCGCCTATGACACCTGCCACAATCCGCTGGTTCTCGTCGTCACCAAACGGCAGCTCGCCCGCAAGGGAAGCGCTGCCGTCTTCTTCAATCCCCAGTCGGCCACGACCCGGGCCGGGATCGAATTCGCCGTCGACGGACCATACCGACCCTGGCACGAACAGCGAAAATTCTCACGCGAGGCGAGGGGGCTGCCGCCGTACAAAAAACCCGACAAGCCCGATGGAAAGCCGGCTCAGTAGCGCCTGATCAACCCGACCAGCTTGCCTTGTACCTTGACCCTGTCCGGCCCGAAAATGCGTGTTTCGTAGGCTGGATTGGCAGCCTCGAGCGCGATCGAAGCGCCTTTGCGGCGGAACCGCTTCAGCGTCGCTTCCTCCTCGTCGACCAGTGCCACGATAATTTCGCCCGGGCTTGCCGTGTCGGCATTGCGGATAATGACCGTGTCCCCATCGAAGATACCAGCCTCGATCATCGAGTCGCCCTTGACCTCCAGCGCATAATGCTCGCCGCCCATGATCATGTCCGGCGGCACCGAGATCGAATGCGTCTGATGCTGGATTGCATCGATCGGCACACCGGCGGCGATACGGCCCATGACCGGGATGGACACGGCTGAAACCGCATCGTCGTCGTTGCCGGCCGCGGGCAGGCGCGAAGGCGCAGCGGCCGGCCTGATCTGGCGTCCGAGACTGCCTTGGCCAAGGCTGCCTTGGATGACACTTGGCGAGAACTTCTTTGCCGCATTGAGGCCCGGCGCGATCGAGTCCGGCAGCCGAAGCACTTCCAGCGCGCGCGCCCGATTGGGTAGCCGGCGAATGAAGCCGCGCTCCTCCAGCGCCGTGATCAGGCGATGGATCCCCGACTTGGAGGCAAGATCGAGTGCTTCCTTCATCTCGTCGAAGGAAGGCGGTATCCCGCTTTCCTTGAGCCGTTCGTGGATGAACATCAACAGTTCATGTTGCTTGCGTGTCAGCATGGCGTCCCCCAAGACATTGAACGAAAGGTTGAACCAGAATCGAAAAAACAAACCCAGAACAAACACTATCTGTTCCAGTTGTGTTCTGCAACCGTTTAAAGTTTAATGAATTTGTTAAGGGGTCTGAAGTTTTTTGCCCCCAAGGGCGTCAGCAACTGGTCCTTTCCGCGATCGGCAGGCACATTGAAATCGTTTGGTTAATGGCCTGTGGCCTATCCGCCGATGGAGCTGGCATCAGCCATCTGGAAGGCTTCTTCCCAGGGGTACCGTATATTTCATGGATTCATTATTCGCGGAACGAAACGAAACCAAAATGCCAACCATTGGTAGCTCCGGGCGGCCATGGACCCGGGCGTTCGGCGCACTCCGGCCAGCGCGTTCGAATAGGCGTCGCGGAAGCGCTGAAGTTATCCCGACCCCTTCAAGCTGCCGGCGCGGGCGGCGTATCTGGTCGCGCCGCTGTCTTCGCTATGAACATAGACGTGCAGTGTGTAGCCGATATGCGCCGTCATCAACGCCTTGGCCCGTTCGACGTCACGATCGAGTGCCGCTTCCATGATCGCAGTATGGTGTTCGATCGCGATCGCTTCGCACAACGCCTCCATTGCCTGTTCATAGCCGTCCTTGAGGCCGGCCGCGGCCCGCAATGTCGGCGCCAGACCAAGAAAGCGATGATGCCGGCGCAACTGATCCGAGATTGTCGAGCGGAACCGCAACAGCCAGTCGCATGTGGCGGCGCTCAGCAGCGCCGCATGGAAAGCCTCGTGGTTCTCATCCCATCTGTCGACGGCCGTGTCGGAGGGATCGTCGACCGCCGTCTTGCAACGCGAGAGCCGGTAGTGGGCAGTGACTACGGCATCCTCCCACTCCCTGCCGCCTTTTTCCATCGATTCGAGGAACAGGGGTATCTCGACCACCATCCTGGCGCGTGCCAGATCCTCCAGCTCGGCCCGCGACACCGGAGCCACGGCAAAACCACGATTGCTGATGGCGGTGACCAAGCGTTCGGCCTCGAGCCGCGACAGGGCTTCGCGCAACGGTGTCCAACCGACGCCATATGTGCCGCGCAGCGCACTCAGTTTGAGCGGGGCGCCGGGCATGAGGCGCGTGGTCAGGATGTCGCGCCGCAACAGCTGATAGGCGGCTTCCGTTTTTGTGGAACTCGTCTCATCCCGCATCGTGATCAATCCGTCGTCTGGCTAAAAGTATATATGATACTGGGTTACTACAACAATTATATATAATGTTTGACACAGACCGGCGGACTGACCATGATCGCGGAGCAGCCGCGTTTCCAAGCGGCCCTGATCAAATCTGGGAGGAAATGATGTTAAAGTCGAAATCCGCTTGGTTGTCGGGTTTGGCCCTGGCAGGCGCATTGATGGTCAGCGCCGGCAGTGCCGCGGCCGATCAGATCCGTATCGGCATTGCCAATTTCGGCGAGCATCCGCAATTGAACGCCGCCATAGCCGGCTTCAAGAAGGCGCTGACGGATAACGGCTTCGTCGAGGGCAAGGACGTCGTCTACACGGAGAGCCACACCAATTTCGATGCGTCGCTGGTGCCGCAGATGATCGCCAAGCTGCAGGCCGAGCAGCCCAAGCTGATCTACACCATCACCACGCCGGTCTCGCAGATCGCCAAGAAAGCGCTCGCGGGTTCCGGCATTCCGATCGTTTTTGCCGCGGTCACCGATCCGGTGGCGGCCAAGCTGGTGCCATCATGGGACGCCGGAGACGAAGGCATGACCGGCGCCAGCGATCTGCAGGACGTCGCCGCGGTGATGGCCTTCACCAAGAAGCTGCTGCCGAACGCCAAGCGCTTCGGCGTGCCTTATAATCCCGGTGAGGCCAATGACGTTGCCTTGGTCGAAAAGATCAAGGCGGCGGCACCGGCCGCCGGTTTCGAGGTGGTCGAGGTCGGCATCGACAACGTAAATGACATCCAGCAGCGTATCGCTTCGTTCGCCGGCAAGGCCGACGTGATCTACGGCCCGGCCTCGAACTTGATTCAGCCGGCGATCGCCGCTGTCTCAGCGGCCGCCCGCCAGGCCGGTATCCCGGTCGTCAACTCCGATGACAGCGCGGTCCGCAACGGCACCGTGCCGGCGAGCTTCGCGGTCAATTACACCCAGGTCGGCATCAACGCCGGCAACATCGCCGCCGAGATCCTCAAGGGCAAGGATCCCAAGACGATCGCGCCGTCGCGCCCGGCCTACAAGGACCACATGGCAACGATCTCGCGCAAGGCGATGGCCGCGTTCGGCGTCGAGATACCGGCTTCAATGGCCGATTGCGGCTGCATCGTCGACTAACATCGGAACTGCTGGGATGATGGCGTCGGCGCCGTCATCCCGAGGTCACGGAGGAACGATGCTCGACATACGATCCGCGCGCAAAGTGTTCTACAAAGGCCAGGCCGACGAGAAGGTCGCGCTGGACGGTCTCAGCCTGTCCTTGGCCACGGGAGAGTTCGGGGTCGTCATCGGCTCAAACGGGGCCGGCAAGAGCAGCATGCTCAACGCCATTTCTGGTGCTCTTGTGCTGGATTCCGGCAAGATCCTGATCAATGGCGCGGATGTGACAGGGATGCCGGTGCACAAGCGTGCCGAAAGATTGGCGCGCGTCTTCCAGGATCCGATGCGCGGCACCGCCGCCAGCATGACCGTGGCGGAGAACATGCTGCTGGCCGACCTGCGCAGTCAAAAACGCACGCTGCGGCAGGGGCTGAACGCCACACGGCTGGCGTCCTACAAGGAGCGCCTGTCGATATTGGGCCTCGGCCTTGAAAACCGTCTCGATACCCGTGTCGACCTGCTCTCGGGCGGGCAGCGGCAGTCGCTGTCGCTGATCATGGCTGTCGGAGGATCGCCGGATCTGCTGCTGCTCGACGAGCATACGGCAGCGCTCGATCCGCGCACGGCCGAGATCGTCATGCGCGCGACGGTGCGCGCCGTCAATGCGCTGAAGCTGACCACCCTGATGGTGACCCACAACATGCAACACGCCGTCGACCATGGCAGCCGGGTGATCATGCTCGATGCCGGCCGGGTGCTCCTGGAAGTCACAGGGCAGGAGAAGGCGAGGGTCACGGTTGTCGATCTGATCCGCCATTTTTCCGTCAAGACCGATCGCATGTTGCTGGCGAGTTGATCATCATGGGTTTTGTTGGGGACGTTCTCGCCAGCTTCGTCGCGATCATGCCGGTCACCCTGGCGCAAAGCCTGATCCTGGCCTTTGTCGTGCTCGGGATCATGATCCCGTTTCGCATGCTGAATTTTCCCGATCTCACCAGCGAAGGCGCTTTTCCGCTGGGCGGCTGCGTCTGCGGCGTTCTCCTTGCCGCCGGCGCATCGCCGCTGATGGGCATCGCCGCCGCCCTCGTCGCCGGCTTCGCGGCGGGCTGCTGCACCGCCTTCATCCATCTGCGCTTCCGCATCCACACGCTGCTTGCGGGCATCCTGATGATGACGATGCTCTACAGCATCAACCTTCGCATCATGGGCAAGTCCAACCTGTCGGTCTTCGGTTCGCCCTCGGTGTTCGACTGGGTGCCGTTCGCGCGGCCGGGTTTCCCCGCCAGCAAGATCGTCGTCGCGGGTCTCCTCGCGCTTGTCGCCTTCATGCTGCTCTACATGTTCTTCAGGACCGAGAAGGGGACTGCCGTCCGCGCCGTGGGCGCCAATCCTGACATGGCCGAGGCGCAAGGCATCAATGTCTGGGCCGCGACCATAGGCGGTGTCGGGCTGGCCAGCGCTTTTTCGGCGTCAAGCGGTGCGTTGATGGTGCAGTCGCAAGGGTTCGCCGATGTCAATATGGGCCTGGGAATTCTCATTAATGGCCTTGCCGCGCTGATGATCGGCGAAGCCGTCGTCGGCAAGCAAACGGTCTGGCGGCAACTGCTGGCGCCCTTCGCCGGCGCGATCATCTACTACCAGCTGGTGTCGTTCTGCCTTGCGGCCGGCATGCCGCCGCCTGACCTGAAGCTTGCGACGGGCCTGTTCGTGCTGGCCATGCTTGCCTTGCCCAGCCTCAAGCGCAGCCGGGGGTACGCACCGGTTCGCGAAGCTATTCGTGAGTAGCCCGGCGTGAATCACCAAGGCGGAAATAACCAGGGCGTGAATAACCAGGAAATGTACAAATGATGCGTGCAACGCTCGATCTCGCAGCCGTCGGAGCCATGGACGCGGCGGACCCGCTGCGTGCCATGCGCGACCGGTTCATCTTGCCGGAAGGCGTCATCTATCTCGACGGCAATTCACTCGGCGCCGCGGCACCCGCCGTCTTCGACGAGCTGCGGAAAGCCGCGACCCAGGAATGGGCGCAGGATCTGATCCGTGCCTGGAACACCGCCGGCTGGTTCGACATGCCGGTCGCGCTCGGCGACCAACTGGGGCGGCTGATCGGCGCGGCGGCCGGCCAGACGGTGGTCTGCGATACGACCTCGATCAACATCTACAAGGTGCTGCATGCCGCACTCGGCATGCGGCCGGACCGCTCGGTCATCGTCGCCGAGGGCGACAGCTTTCCAACCGATCTCTACATGGCCGAAGGCGTGGCCTCGACGCGCCCCGGCACGGTGTTGCGGCTTGAGGGCGTTGATGCGCCGACCATTGAGGATCTCATCGACGAGCGCGTCGCGGTCATCCTGGTCAACCACGTCAACTACAAATCCGGCAAATTGCGCGACATGGCGGCACTGACATGCAAGGCCCATCAGGTCGGAGCGCTGATCGTCTGGGATCTCTGCCACACCGCCGGCGCGCTGCCTGTCGAGCTCGACAGCGCCAATGCCGATTTCGCCATCGGCTGCAGCTACAAATATCTCAATGGCGGCCCGGGCGCGCCTGCCTTCATCTACGCCGCCGAGCGTCATCACGATAAGGTCCAGCAGCCGCTCAGCGGTTGGTGGGGCCATGCGCGGCCCTTCGCTTTCGAGCAGGGTTATGCGGCCGGCAGCGGTATCCGCCGGTTCCTGTGCGGCACGCAGCCGGTGTTGTCGATGCGGGCGCTGAAGGGGGCGCTGGATATGTGGGACGACGTCGACATGGCGGCGGTGCGCAAGAAGAGTATCGCGCTCACCGACCTGTTCATTCAGCTCGTCGAGGCCAGATGCGGCGCCTACGGCCTGGAGCTGGAAAGCCCGCGCGACGGCAAGCAGCGTGGCAGCCAGGTTTCGTTCCTCCACCCCAACGGCTACCAGGTGATGCGGGCCCTGGTCGAGCGCGGCGTGATCGGCGATTTCCGTGCGCCGTCGACCATCCGCTTCGGCTTCACCCCGCTCTATGTCGGCTACGCCGATGTTTGGCGGGCGGTCGAGGTGCTGGAAGATATCCTGCGCACCGGCGCCTGGCAGGATGCGCGCTTCGCGGTCAAGACGGCGGTGACCTGAAAAGCGGCGCAATTCCCGTGGGAAACCGTGACGCGGTTTTTCCCACGGGAATTGAGCCAAACGAGAGTTCAAAGCCGGGTGCGAACCGTCCACAGTTCCGGAAACAGGACGACCTCGAGCATCTTCTTGAGATAGGAGGCTCCCGACGTGCCGCCGGTACCGCGCTTCAGGCCGATGATGCGCTCGACGGTGGTGACGTGGTTGAACCGCCAGCGGCGGAAATAGTCCTCGAAGTCGACCAGCTTCTCCGCCAGTTCATAAAACATCCAGTAGCGCTGCGGATCGCGGTACACCGTCTGCCAGGCGACCAGGACTTCTTCGTTCTCGGTCCGCGTCTCGCGCCAATCCGTGCGCTTTGCGTCCGGCCCGATGTCGAAGCCATTGCGCGCCAGAAGCAGCAGCGCTTCATCGTAGAGCGACGGCTCCGCCAGGATCGCCTCCAGCTTCTGGCTGAGGTCCGGCCGGTGCGTGTGCGGCCCGAGCATGGCGAGGTTGCGGTTACCGGCCATGAACTCGATGGCGCGATACTGCCAGGACTGGAAACCCGAGGACTGGCCGAGCGCGTCGCGAAACTCGGTGTATTCGCTGGGCGTCATCGTGCGCAGCACGTCCCAGGCATTGTTCAACTGCTCGAAAATGCGGGCGACACGCGACAGCATCTTAAAGCTCGGTTCGAGGCGGTCGGCACGGATCGAGCGGATCGCCGCGCCAATCTCGTGCAAAGCGAGTTTCATCCACAATTCCGATGTCTGGTGCTGGATGATGAACAGCATTTCGTCATGCGCCGAGGACATCGGCGTCTGGGCCTCCAGCACTTTCTCCAGGTGCAGATAGTCGCTGTAGGACATGCGCTCCTTGAACGACATCTCTGCACCTTCGGAGGCCGGATCGTAAGGCTCGCTCACTTGATCTTCTCCGTGCGCAGCCGGAAGCGCTGGACCTTGCCGGTCTGGGTCTTCGGCAGAGCGGCGATGAATTTGACGGATCGGGGGTATTTGTAGGGCGCGATGGCTGCCTTGACGTGGTCCTGCAGGCGCTTGACGGTCATTGCGTCTGGCGGGACACCTTGCACCAGCACGACATGCGCCTCGACGATCTGGCCGCGCTCGCCATCCTCCGCGCCGATGACCGCGCATTCGGCGACATCGGGATGCGACAGCAGCGCCGCCTCGACCTCGGGTCCGGCGATGTTGTAGCCGGCGCTGACGATCATGTCGTCGGAACGTGCGGCGAAGTGGAAGAAGCCGTCCTCATCCTGCGTGAAGGTATCGCCGGTGAGGTTCCAGCCGTCGCGCACAAAGTCCTTCTGCCTGTCATCGGCCATGTAGCGGCAGCCGGTCGGCCCGCGCACCGCCAACCGTCCGGTCTCGCCACGCGGCACCTCGCGCATCTCCTCGTCGACGATGCGCGCCTCGTAACCGCCCACCGGCTTGCCGGTCGAAGCGGGCTTCCTGTCGTCAAAGCGGTTGGAGATGAAGATGTGCAGCATTTCGGTGGCGCCGATGCCGTCAAGGATAGGCTTGCCGGTCTTTCGCGTCCACTCTTCGAAGACCGGAGCCGGCAAGGTCTCGCCTGCCGAGACAGCAACGCGCAACGATGACAGATCGGCGCCTTCGTCCATGGCCCTCAGCATGGCCCGGTAGGCGGTCGGCGCGGTGAAGGAAATGGTCGCTTTGTAGGTCTCGATGATATGGACCATGTTGGGCGGCGTCGCCTGTTCCAGCAGTGTTGCCGCCGCGCCGAAGCGCAGGGGGAAGATGGCAAGCCCGCCAAGGCCGAAGGTGAAGGCGAGCGGCGGCGAGCCGACGAAGATGTCGTCGGGCGTCACCTGCAGGACTTCACGGGCGTAGGCATCGGCGATGATCAGCAGGTCGCGGTGGAAATGCATCGTCGCCTTCGGCACGCCGGTCGTCCCCGAAGTGAAACCGAGCAGGGCTACATCGTCGCGGCCGGTGCTGACGGCGGTGAAGGTAACCGGCTTGTCAAGGGCGGCGCGGTCGAGCTCGGCGTCATGGTTGGCCGTGCCGTCGAAGCCGATCACCTGCTTCAGGAATGCGCTGTCCTTGGCGCAGGCGGTCATCTCGTCCATCAGCCTTGTGTCGCAGAGCGCGGTCGTGATCTCGGCCTTGTCGACGATCTTGGTGAGTTCTCCGGCGCGCAACATCGGCATGGTGTTGACCACGACAGCACCGACCTTGGTGGCGGCCAGCCAGCAGGCGACCATTGCCGGGTTGTTGGCGGCGCGGATCAGCACCCGGTTGCCCGGCTTGACGCCGTAGTTCTCGACCAGCGCATGGGCGAGCCGGTTCGTCCAGTCGGACAGTTCCTTGTAGGTGCGGCGGCGGCCGTTGCCGATCAGCGCGGTGTGGTCACCGAGGCCCTTCTCGACCAGCCTGTCGGTCAATTCGACACCGGCATTGAGGTGTTCTGGATACTCAAAGCCGTCGAGCAGGAAGTCAGGCCATTGCTCGGGCGGCGGCAGATTATCGCGCGTGAAGGTGTCGGTATGCGCTGAAGGCCCAAGCATGTCGCCGCTGTCCCTGTCTGCCGCCGGCCAGCGTGCAAGGCACTTGGCGGGAGGCGGTGGATCTGAATTCCTGTCTCTCGCGGAAGGCTTCGTGCGGCCGGCTACACTCTTGTCGACATGTCACCGGAAAGGTGACCATCGGCAGGTTCGGAAAGCACGGCGGACCTCCCATTCTGTCGGTTCTTCTGCAGGCAGGATCGCACCAGTCGAAATTTGTTTCAAGCCTAAAATGTTTCACCCCAAAGCCTTGACGCACGACATGGTGGCGGCCATTGCTACGCGGAGACGACGCTGTTTCGGGGAGGGTGCCGATGGTCGACCATCGCATTGCCGATTGGGACAATGCCTACGCCAACGGCCCGAATATTGCCGGCAGCGACCGTTGGCCGGCCGCCTGGTCAGGACCGGCGCAAGCGTTCCGTGACGTACTGTCGGGGGAGGGCCGGGCACGGTTCGACATCGCTTATGGCGATCGGTCGCGCAACCGGTTCGACCTTTTCCTGCCGGAGGCCACGCCCAGGGGGCTCGTCGTGTTCATCCATGGCGGCTACTGGCTGGAGTCCGATAAAAGCGGCTGGTCGCATCTCGCCAAGGGCGCGGTCGGCAACGGCTTTGCCGTGGCTGCGCCTTCCTACACGCTCTGCCCGGACATCCGCATTGCCGGCATTGTCAGCGAAATCGGGGCGGCGATCGGCAAAGCGGCGGCAATGGTCGGGGGACCGCTGATATTGACCGGACATTCGGCCGGTGGACATCTCGCCAGCCGCATGGTGACCACAACCACACCGCTCGCCACCGATGTCGTGCGGCGCATACGCCACGTCGTTTCGATTTCCGGCTTGCACGATTTGCGCCCGCTGATGCGCACCGGCATGAACGCCGTGCTGAAAATCGATGAGCATGAGGCGCTGACGGAAAGCCCGGCACTGCTGCGGCCAATCGATGGTGTCCGCATCACCTGCTGGGCCGGCGGTGGAGAGCGTTCCGAGTTCTTGCGCCAGAATGCGTTACTGGCCAACATCTGGACCGGACTTGGCGCCACCACCAGTACCGTGGTCGAGCCCGACCGGCATCATTACGACGTTGTCGATGGCCTTGCCGATCCGGCGCATGCGTTGACGCAAACATTGATCTCGGAATAGGTCCAGTTATCGGCTGGTTATGATGCAATTCTTCAGCGTAACATCAGAACCCTGCAAGTGTCGCCCGCGGCGGACGCAGGGGCAAAAGGCGCGCGCACGACCAGTCCGTTGGCGTCGGCCAGCATTCTCAGCATCGAGGAATCCTGGATGCCGAACGGCGTCGCCACCAGTTCGCCGTCATCTTCCCTGACCACCGCCCGCACGTAATCCTGGCGCAGATCATTGGCCGCCAGTGCGGCGCCCAGCCGTGCCGGGCGGATGTCCTGACGATGGTCGCGACCGCCCAGCCGTGCCAGAAGCGGCTTCAGGAACAGTTGCGAGCAGACCAGGCTTGCTACCGGGTTGCCGGGCAGGCCGATGCATCTGATAGCGCCGAGGCGCCCGAACATCAGCGGCTTGCCGGGACGCATTGCGATCTTCCAGAAGCCGAGCGTCATGCCTTCGCCGGTCAGCACGTCATGAATCAGGTCGTGGTCGCCGACCGAGGCGCCGCCCAGCGTGACGATGACATCGGCGCCCGCCGCGACTGCTTTCCTGACCAGGCCGGCGATATCGTCCTTGCGGTCGGCAGCGATCCCGAGATCGAGCGCACAGGCACCGACCGATTGTGCCGCAGCGGCGACGCCGTAGGAGTTGGACGAAATAATCTGGTCAGGCCCGAGTTCGCTGCCGGGCGGCAACAGCTCGTCACCGGTGGCGATGATGGCGACCAGCGGCCGCTTCACCACGCTTACTCGGGGATGATTGGCCGATGCCGTCAGCGACAGTGCCGCCGGGTCGAGCACGCGCCCCTTCTCCAGCAGCACGTCGCCCTTGGAAAAATCGAGGCCGACGCGGCGAATGTTACGCCACGTGGCGGTGGGCTCGATCACTTCGATGTTGCCGCCGCCGAGATCCCGGACGTTTTCCTGGATAACGATGGTGTCGGCGCCGTCAGGCAACGGTGCGCCGGTGAAGATACGCACTGCCTGTGCCTGGCCGACCGCGCCGTCAAAGCCACGTCCGGCGGGCGCCATGCCGACCACCGAGAGTTTCGACGGGACCGACGCGACATCAGCGGCTCGCACTGCATAGCCGTCCATGGCCGAAGCGTTGAAGGGCGGCTGGGTGCGCAGCGCCATGACCGGTTCAGTCAGCACACGATCGATCGCCTCGATGAGCGGGACGCTTTCGCCTGCCAGCGGCATAGTGTCGTCGAGCAGGCGCTCGAGCGCGTCGGCGACCGGAACCAGTGCCATCAAAGACCTGCCTTGTAGTCGCCGGACTTGCCACCGGTCTTTTCGACCAGCCGTATGCCGGAGATGATCATGGCGCGGTCCACCGCCTTGGCCATGTCGTAAATGGTCAGGCAGGCCACCGAAGCTGCCGTCAATGCTTCCATTTCGACGCCGGTCTTGCCGGTGACGCGTGCAAGGGCGGTGACCTTCAGGCCGGGCAGAGCATGGTCAGGCTCGATGTCCACGGAAACCTTGGTCAGCAGCAGGGGGTGGCAGAGCGGGATCAGTTCATGCGTCTTCTTCGCCGCCATGATGCCGGCTATGCGCGCCGTGCCGAGCACATCGCCTTTTTTGGCATTGCCGGCGAGGATGGTCTTCAGCGTCTCAGGCTGCATCGAGACGAAACCCTCGGCGATCGCGGTGCGCGTCGTCTCGTCCTTGCCGCCGACATCGACCATATTGGCCTCGCCCTGTGCGCCAAGATGGGTGAGAGCGCCTGTCATCGTCAAATCGCCATAGAGCGACGTGCGTCCATTCGGACGCACAAAGTGCGCTCTATCACTTTGACTCTATGCATCGTGCTCTCCGAAAATCGATTCCGATTTTCGGCCCGATGCATCGGACGCCTTGCCCGTGAGCAGCGAGCGCGTTGCACCAGTCACGTCCCGTTGGCGCATCAAGCTCTCGCCCACCAGGAAGGCGCCGATGTCCATCCTTTGCAGTCTAAGACAATCGTCATGCGAGAAGATGCCGCTTTCGCTGACCAGCAAATGACCGCCCGGCACCATCGCCCGCAACCGCTCCGACGTATCGAGGCTGGTCTCGAATGTCCGCAGATTGCGGTTGTTGATGCCGATCAATTGCGATGACAGTTTCAGCGCTCGCTCCGTCTCGGGTTCATCGTGGACCTCGATCAGGGCATCCATGCCGAGCTCGAAAGCGGTCGATTCGAGTTGGCTGGCCATGGCATCATCGACGCTGGCCATGATGATCAAAATGGCGTCCGCGCCCCAGGCCCGCGCCTCGTAGACCTGGTAAGGGTCGAACAGGAAATCCTTGCGCAGGGCGGGCAGCGCCACGGCTGCTCGCGCTTCGGTCAGAAACTCCGGTGCGCCCTGAAAGGAGGGCGCATCGGTCAGCACGGAAAGACAGGCCGCGCCGCCTTTTTCATAGGCCCTGGCCAGGCTGGGCGGATCGAAATCGGCACGGATCAACCCTTTGGACGGGCTTGCTTTCTTGATCTCGGCGATCAGTGCGAAACCACCCGATCCGCGCTTCGCTTCGAGCGCGGCGAGGAACCCGCGCGGCGCGTCGGCGTCCTTCGCGCGCGCCTTGATCTCTGCCAGCGGCACGCGTGCCTTGGCGGCGGCGATCTCGTCGCGCTTGTAGGCTTCGATCTTGCGCAGAATGTCAGACACGGTTCACCCGTTCGAAATCTCGACCAGCCGGTCGAGCACCTGCAGCGCCCGGCCGCTGTCGATGGCCTGTGCGGCGATGGCGATGCCATCACGGAGCGTCGTAGCCTTGCCCGCAATCACCAGTCCGGCGCCGGCATTCATCAACACCGTGTCGCGATAAGCGCCGGCGGTGCCGCCCAGCATATAGCGCAAGGCCTTGGCATTGTAGGCGGCATCACCGCCACGCAACTCATCCTTGGTATGACGCTTCAGTCCAACCTCTTCCGGGGTCAGCGTGAAGCCGCGGATTTCGCCGCCGATCAGTTCGGCTACCTGTGTCTCGCCTGTGGTGGTGATCTCGTCATAACCATCGCCGTGAGCGACCCAGGCATGCTCGGTGCCGAGCGCCTTCAGCGTTTCGGCCACCGGCATGATCCATTCCGGCATGAACACGCCGACCATCTGCCGCCTGACGCTAGCCGGGTTCGAAAGCGGGCCGAGCAGGTTGAAGATGGTGCGCGTACCAAGCTCGCCACGAACCGGACCGACATGCTTCATAGCCGGATGGTGCGCTGGCGCGAACATGAAGCCGACGCCGGCTTCATGGATGCACTTACCGATTAGCTCCGGCGCGATGTCGATCCTGACGCCAAGGGCAATCAGCACGTCGGCCGCGCCGGTCAGCGAGGACAGGCCGCGATTGCCGTGCTTGGCGACCGGCACGCCGCTGCCGGCAATGACAAAGGCGGAAGCCGTCGAGATGTTGACCGAGTGCGAATTGTCGCCACCGGTGCCGACGATGTCGATGGCGCCGTCAGGAGCATCGACGCGCAGCATCTTGGCGCGCATTGTGGCGACAGCGCCCGAGATTTCGCTCACCGTCTCGCCGCGTACGCGCAACGCCATCAGGAAGCCGCCGATCTGGCCTGGGGTCGCATCGCCCGACATGATGATGTCGAAGGCCTCGCAGGCTTCCTCGAAGGACAGGGCGGTGCCGGTCGCGACTTTGGCAATATGGGTTTTCAGCGCGCTCATCTTGTCGAGGCTTGGGCAACGGCGCCCTGGTCGATGCGGACGTCGTACTGCGTCTGCAACTGCGCCACCAACTGGTCGAGCAGGTCGTCGGACATGCCGGAGGTGAATGATTTCTGCGCGTCGTCCGGCACCGAGTTGGCGTCGGCGCCGGCCGGTTCGAACACTTCGGCGACCTTGAACAGGATCTGGCCGTCGCCGGTGGGCGAGGGGATCAATCCGGTGCCGCCTTCGCCGACCCCGAACATGACGGCGGCGCCCTCCTTGCCGAAATCGGCATCGTCGGCTTCGCGCTTCAAGCCGCGCTTGGTCTGCTTCTCCAGCTTGAGTTCGCCGGCGATAACGTCGAGCGTGGCACCGGCCTTGAGGCGCTTCTCGAGTTCGTCCGCCTTGGCGGCGAGCCGCTTGGCGGTCTCGGCCGCCGTCCAGTCGGCGACAACCTTCTGGCGCACCTCATCAAGAGTGCGGTCGCGGGCCGGTGTGATCGAACCGACTTCATAGAAGACGAAGCCGTTGTCCGCCGTGGTCAGCGCCTCGTTTTCGGTGTTCGGCTCCGCATCGAAGACGGCCTTGATCAACGCCGGCGATTCCGGCAGGTCCTTGACTATGGAGCCATCGGGCCTCAGGCCGTTGCGATCGATGGCGTCGATGGTGATGTCTTTAAGCTTCAATTTGGCGGCTGCGTCGGCCAGCGAACTACCCGATGCGCGGGTGTCTTCATAGTTGTCGTGCACATCCAGAAGGATGCGGCTTGCCTCGCCCAGCGCCAGGTCCTTGCGAATCTGGTCGGACACTTCGGCGAGCGGCTTTACCACCTCGGGCTTGATCTCGGTCACGCGCAGCAGCACTGGACCGAAGGCGCCCTGCACGACCTGGCTGACTTCGTTGGCGTTGAGCGCGAAGGCGGCATCGGCAACCGCCTTGTCGGCGATCTTGTCCTTGGCGAGCGTGCCAAGCAGCGTGTCGACCGGGGTCTTGCCCTCGGCGGTCACCAGCTTGTCGAAGGTAGCGCCGGCCTTGAGCGAATCGAGCGCCGCCTTGGCGGCATCCGGCGTCTTGAACACAAGCTGCTCGATGGTGCGCGTTTCGGGCGTGGTGTAGCGTGCCTTGTTCTTGTTATAGTCGTCACTGACCTGCTGGTCGGTGACCGCGGTCGTATCCATGATGTCCGCCGGTTCCAGGCGGACATAGGAGAATTTTCGGTATTCAGGTGCGGCATAGCTTTTCTTGTTGGCCTCGAAATAGGCCTGAAGCACGCTGTCGCTCGGCGCCGCGATCGGCTCGACCAGCGCCCTAGGCAAAGTCAAATAGTCGACCGTGCGGTCTTCACCTCGATAGAGCGCGACCGCCTTGAAAAACGTGTCCGGCGCCTTGAGGCCGTCCGAGACCGCCTCGACAATCTGCTGGCGCACCGCCACCTGGGCACGGTTCTTCAGATAATCCTCGGGCCGCATGCCGACTTGGTGCAGCATGTAGTCGAATGTCCTTCGGTCGAACTGACCGCCAGGGCCCTTGAAAGCCGGATCTTCGCGGGTGAGTTCGGCCAGCCGGTCCTTGGAGAGGCCGAGGCCGAGCTTGCGTGCCTGCTCGTCGAGGACGGCACCGGAAACGAGTTGCGCCAGCACCTGGTTGTCGATGCCGAGCGCCTTTGCCTGTTCATGAGTGAGGCGTTGACCAAACTGCTGCGACATGACGGCGAGCTGGCGGTCATAAGCGAGGCGGTATTCGTTGATCGATACCTTGGTGCCGCCGGCCGTTATCACCGAATCGTGGCCCGCAAAGCCGCCCATCAGCCGTCCGGAGATGCCCCAGGCGGCGAAACTGACCACCAGCAGCGAAAGCAATGTCTTCGCGACCCAGGTACCCGCCGCGCTTCTCAATACACCAAGCATGGTTACTTCCGATTTATGCGCATTTTCGCATGCGCCGAGTCTGAAACAAGCGCAATAGCGCCCTTCCGGCCCACTGTCGATTGCTTTGTGGCCTGATTTTGGTAGTGAGGGCCAGAGCTTGATATCGCCCGGAGAAGCACACCATGACGCCAGGAATTCGCCCGATTGTCGCCGGCAACTGGAAAATGAACGGTACCAGCGCCTCGCTGAACGAGCTCAGGATGATCGGCAACGGTTTCATGAGCGGNTGAGCGGGCTCGACGCCGAGACCGAAGCGCTGGTGTGCGTTCCCGCGACGCTGCTTTCCCATGCCGCGGAGATTTTGTCGCGCACGCCGGTCCATGCCGGCGGCGAGGACTGTCATCCCAAGGAAAGCGGTGCTTATACCGGCTGTATTTCCGCGGAGATGCTGAAGGACGCAGGCGCCAGCCACGTCATTGTCGGCCATTCCGAATGTCGCGAGCAAAGCGGCGAGGACGATGCGACGGTCCAGGCCAAGGCCACCGCCGCCTGGCGGGCCGGGCTCGTGGCCATCGTGTGCATCGGCGAGACGCGGCAGGAGCGTGAGGCTGGAGCCACGCTGGAGGTGCTGTCGCGCCAGGTCGCCGGCTCAGTGCCGCCAAGCGCCACGCCATCCAACACCGTCATTGCCTATGAGCCGGTGTGGGCGATCGGCACCGGCCTTACGCCAACCACGGCCGATGTGGCCGAGGCGCATGCGCATATCCGCGAAAAGCTGGCGGAAAAACTTGGGACCGCCGCCGCCAGGATGCGCATCCTCTACGGTGGCTCGGTCAAGCCCTCCAATGCCGTTGAACTGCTGGGCGTCAGGAATGTAGACGGCGCGCTGGTCGGCGGCGCCAGCCTGAAAGCGGCTGATTTTCTGGGTATCGCCGAAGCCTATCGCAGCATTGCGGGCTGAGATTCACCAGGATGGCGGGGTCTCATCCCTTCCAAATTCGTTGCAAAGGGGGCGTTGCTTCCCATATTCCGGCCACGGGCTTGGAAATGCCGTGAAAGCATTGTATTGAGCCGCCTCCAATTCACCGGCCGTGTCCGCGGCCGGGCAGGGCCTTGCCAGGATAAATTATGCAAACCGTACTGATCGTCATCCATCTCATGGTCGTGCTCGCCCTTGTCGGCGTGGTGCTGCTGCAGCGCTCCGAAGGCGGCGGTCTCGGCATTGGTGGCGGATCGGGCTTCATGACCGCGCGCGGCGCGGCAAACGCGTTGACCCGGGCGACGGCGATCCTGGCGGCAGCGTTCTTTGTGACGTCGCTGACCTTGTCGATCATTGCCCGCTACGGCGAAAAGCCGATCGACATTCTCGATCGGGTTCCCGCGACCTCGGATGGCGCCGGCAAGGGCGTGCTCAACCAATTGCCGGGTACGGCCACGCCGGCACCCGCCGGCAACACCACGCCGACGCCGCCGTCCGGCAACGACGCCGCGACAAAACCGCTGGCAACTGCCCCGGCCACCGCGCCAGATCGGCCACAACGGCGTCGAGCANCCCGCCGGCAACACCACGCCGACGCCGCCGTCCGGCAACGACGCCGCGACAAAACCGCTGGCAACTGCCCCGGCCACCGCGCCCGCCGGCGGCACCACGCCGCCAGCGGCCAATGGAACCACCAACACCGCGCCGGCGTCGCCTCAGGTTCCGAACCAATAACCTTACGTTCGAAACCGCGATCTGTGTTCGTTTGAACACAGTCGCGGCAAATGCTGCGCAATCACGAAGATTCGACGGACCGCGGCGCGGTCTCGCGCTTGAGGCATACGCGCTTATTCGACTATAGATTGCACGCGGCATTTTCGCGTCCTTGGGGGACGTCGGGCGACGCCGTGGGCAACAAGCATTGAACGATCGGATCTTCGCCATGCAGCTTCGCAGCTTCATTTTCCTGGGACTTTGCGCCGCAATCGGCATGAGTTCCCCGGCCTCCGCCGCCATGCCGGCAAACATGGCCGCACAACAGTCGGTATCGCTTGAAAAGACCGACGCCATCCCCGTCGCTGCCAAAAGCGATGCGACGCAGTTGAAGCTTCTCAAGAAGAAGAAAAACCCCACGCCGGAGGATCTCGCCCAGATCAAGAAGATCGAGGCCAAGATCGTTGCCGACAAGGAGGATGCCAAGGCCAAGGCGCTCGAGGCCAGGAAAATGGCGATGCGCGAGGCGGCCAAGGCCAGGGCTGACGCAGATCGGCAGGCGTTCCTAGTCAGCAAGGGCCAGAAAGCGGCGGCAACGGACTTGGCCGACGCCAAGCCGGCCAAGAAGACCGTCAAGATCATCGAACCGATCGAACCTGTCACCCCGATCCCGGCGGCCGAGGCCATCCCAGCCGAGGCGATGAATGTCGCTTTGACGGGCAACAATGGCGAACTGCGCAGCGAGGTCGTCGGCGGCCAGAAGCAGTCAAGCGGCGGCCTGTTCGCGGGTCTGTTCGGTGGAACCTCGTCTGGCTCATCGATCAGCTATCTGCCCGAGACACGCGCGCTCGACTCGGCACTTGCCCAGAAGAACGCCAAGAAGCCGTTCAAGGTGAAGCCGGAATTCGTGCCTCAGGACGTGGAATTCACCGGCTATGACGCCGGCACAATCGTAATCGACACCAGCGCTCGCCGACTCTACCTCGTCGAATCGTCGACCACCGCACGCCGTTACGCCATCGCGGTCGGCCGCGAAGGCCTGCAGTTCAAGGGCACGGTCGCGGTCGGTGACAAGCAGGAGTGGCCGCGCTGGATCCCGACGCTCGACATGCAGAAGCGCGAGCCCAAGCACTACGGCCAGTACAAGGACGGCATGGCCGGCGGCGGCCAGAACCCGCTCGGCGCCCGCGCTATCTATCTCTATGACGGCAGGAAGGACACGCATCTGCGTATCCACGGCACCATCGCGCCGCAGTCGATCGGCACCAGCGCGTCCAATGGCTGCTTCCGCATGATGAACGAGCACGTCATGGATCTATACAGCCGCGTCCGGGTCGGCACCAAAGTCGTCATCATCTGACGTTTCCGTCATCATGCCGAAAGGGCCGGCTCAGCCGGCCCTTTTGTTTTGCTTAGAGCAATTCAATGTTTGATGGAATCTCTGTAACTGCTTTGTTTTTACTGCAAATTCCGGACGGAAAGCCGCTACGCACTTTTTCCTGGAATTGCTCTAAGGTCCCGGTCAAAACCCTTTTGCCGTGATGCCTGTCCCGAAAACCGGATCCCACTTTTCGGGATCATTGTCCGAGCGCCTTTTTGGGAAAAAGCCTTCGCGGCGGTTTTTTCTCTGGCGGAATCAATCCGGCCGCGTTAAGCGATGACTCCCATGGCGCGATATGTATTCATCACAGGCGGCGTGGTTTCCTCACTTGGAAAAGGCATTGCCGCAGCGGCCCTTGGGGCTCTCCTGCAGGCGCGAGGTTATCGCGCACGCATCAAAAAACTCGACCCCTACTTGAACGTCGATCCCGGCACGATGTCGCCGTACCAGCACGGCGAGGTGTTCGTCACCGACGACGGTGCCGAGACGGACCTCGATCTTGGCCATTACGAGCGCTTCACCGGCCGGTCCGCCAATCAGCAGGACAACATCACGACCGGGCGTATCTACAAGAACATCATCGAGCGCGAGCGGCGCGGCGATTATCTCGGCGCCACGGTGCAGGTGATCCCGCACGTCACCGACGAGATCAAGAACTTCGTCCTCGACGGCAATGACGACTATGATTTCGTGCTGTGCGAGATCGGCGGCACGGTCGGCGACATCGAGGCGATGCCTTTCCTCGAGGCAATCCGCCAGCTCGGCAACGACCTGCCGCGCAACAACGCCGTCTATGTCCACCTGACGCTGATGCCCTATATCCCGACGGCGGGCGAACTGAAGACCAAGCCGACCCAGCATTCGGTCAAGGAACTGCGCGGCATAGGTATCGCGCCCGACATTCTTCTGGTGCGCGCCGACCGCGCCATCCCCAAGGAAGAGCGCCGCAAGCTGTCGCTGTTCTGCAATGTCAGGGAAAGCGCCGTCATACAGGCGCTCGACGTGCCGCATATCTACGACGTGCCGATGGCTTATCACAAGGAAGGTCTGGATTCGGAAGTGCTGGCCGCCTTCGGCATCGAGCCGGCGCCCAAGCCGCGCATGGAGCCGTGGCAGGCAGTCTCCAACCGTATCCACAATCCGGAAGGCGAGGTCACCATCGCCATCGTCGGGAAGTATACCGGCCTCAAGGATGCCTACAAATCGCTGATCGAGGCGCTTTCGCATGGCGGGCTGGCCAACCACGTCAAGGTCAAGCTCGACTGGATCGAATCGGAGATCTTCGAAAAGGAAGACCCGACGCCATGGCTGGAGAAGGTGCACGGCATATTGGTGCCCGGCGGCTTCGGCGAGCGCGGCTCGGAAGGCAAGATCCTGGCGGCAAAATTCGCACGCGAGCGCAAGGTGCCGTATTTCGGCATCTGCTTCGGCATGCAGATGGCGTGCATCGAGGCGGCGCGATCGCTGGCCGGTGTCGAACATGCCTCGTCGACTGAATTCGGCCCGACCAAGGAGCCTGTCGTCGGTTTGATGACCGAATGGCTGAAAGGCAACATGCTGGAAAAGCGCAGGGCTACTGGCGATCTCGGCGGCACCATGCGGCTCGGCGCCTATCAGGCCGAGCTCGCCAAGGGTTCGAAGATCGCCGACATCTATGGCGACACCCAGATTTCCGAACGTCACCGGCACCGCTACGAGGTCAATATCGACTACAAGCAGCGCCTGGAGGATTGCGGGCTGGTGTTTGCAGGCATGTCGCCCGACGGTGTGCTGCCGGAGACGGTCGAATACCCCGACCATCCCTGGTTCATCGGCGTGCAATATCACCCCGAACTGAAGAGCCGGCCGCTCGATCCGCATCCGCTGTTTGCCAGCTTCATCGAGGCGGCGGTGGAGCAGAGCCGCCTGGTCTGACGGCTTCCATGCGGACCTATGTCGCGCTTCTCTACAGCATCATCCTGGGAGAGGGGCGGCGGGTCGTCATGTCCGACCTCAAGGCCATGGCGGAAAGCCTCGGCCTGAAGAATGTCCGCACCCTGGTGGCGACCGGCAACCTGGTCTTCGAGAGCGAAAGGATCTCGGTCGCCGGACTCGAGAAGCTGCTGGAATCCGCGTTCGAACAGGCCTTTGGCCGCCACGTCGATATCATCGTCCGTGCCGCCGAAGACTGGCGCAAACTCGCAAGCAGCAATCCATTCCCGACCGAGTCGGTGGAAGCCGGCGACCAGGTGGCGGTGCGCGTAATGCGCAAACCTGTAGCCGAAGACGCAATATCCGGGCTTCAAGCCTGTGCCGCCGCGGACGAGAAAGTGCTTCTGGTCGGCGGCGACATCTGGGTCGTCTTTTCAAGGGAGAGGCCCAGCTCGCGCCTACTTGCCGCTGCCAACCACAAGCGCATGGGCGTCGGCACCTCGCGCAACTGGAACACCGTGCGCAAGCTGGCCGAAATGATCGCGCGGTAAAGCGGGGCGGCTCGGGGCCGCCCCGCTTTGGTTTCATCAAGCTTTCGCCATCTTGGCGCTGGCGCTCACGGCCGCAGTGCGCAGCACGTAGTAGATGACGCCGGCAATCGCCACGCCGAAGAACCAGCCATAGACGCCCCACCAGGACGGCAGCCAGTTGGTGAAGTTGGGCAGGATCGACGAGAAGATGGCGCCGATGCCGGCGGCGATGAAGGCATTGACGTGCCAGCCACCCTGGAAGCGGAACTCGCCGTCCTCGCGATATAGCGCCTCGACGTCGACTTCACCTTTGCGGATCAGATAGTAATCGACCATCATCACGCCGAAGATCGGCCCCATCGTTGCGCCGATGACGTTGACGAAGGATGCGGCACTGCCTTCCCACGGCGCAAAGGGATAGAGCACCAGCGCGATGACGGCCGCGATGTAGCCGCCTTTCTTGAAGTCGATCTGGCGGGGAAAGACATTGGAAAAATCGAAGGCCGGCGAGACGAAGTTGGCCACGACATTGATGCCGAGCGTCGCCACCGCGAAGGTCAGGGCGGCAAGGGCGGCCAGGAACCAGCTGTCGAACTTGGCCGAGATCTGGTCGGGGTGCAGCAGCACCTCATGGTAGACGTCGTATGCGGCGATGGTGGTGACGCCGGCGACCAGCGAGAACAGGATCAGGTTGATAGGCAGGCCCCAAATATTGCCCTTGCGCAGCGATGCCTGGTCGGGGGCATAACGGGCGAAATCGCAGAAGTTGAGATAGAGCGCCGAGAAGTACGTCACCCAGATCGCCGCCACGGCAAACAGTGCGGTCCAAGACCCTGGATCACCAGGGACCCCCGCATCCTTGGTCTTTTCCAGCAGTACATCCATTGGGATATCGCTGGTGAAGGCGAAGGTTCCTGATTTGACGCAGAGATAGACCGCCAGGATCAGCATCATCACCCAGACCGCCGGGCCAGCCCAGTCCTGGAAGCGGCGCACCGTTTCCATGCCGCGTTGGATGATCAGCAGTTGCAGTGCCCATATGACTACGAAGCAAATCACCTCCAGGCCGGAATGGCCAAGGAAATGGGTGTTGGCGTTGAAATCGGCGAACCATTGCGAGCGGATCAGCAATGCGACGATGGCGCCTGAGGCGGCCGCTGTCTGCGCGCCGTACCAGAAGCAGGCGACGATGGCGCGCACCAGTGCCGGAATGTTGGCGCCCCAGATGCCGAAGGAGGCGCGGGCGAGCACGGGGTAGGGCACACCGGTCTTCACACCGGCGTAACCAACCATGTTCATCAGTGCGTAGATGATCAGCGAACCGATGCCGATGGCGATGATGAAATTGACGAAGCCGCCACAAAACAGAAACAGGCTGGCGGCGAGGTAGTAGCCCCATAGGCTATGGACGTCCGACGTCCAGACGTTGAAGATCGAGAACGGTCCCCAGTTCCGAACCTTGGCAGGAGCGAGGTCTTCATTATACAGGTCAGGCGATGCGCCTTGTATCGTCATTGCAATGTCCCCTTCTTGCAGCACGCGCCCTCACGCGTTGACCGCAGAGGTTACGCCTGACGTAGGGGAACCGGCAAGCAATCGATTTGCCGGCTTTGGCCTTAAAGATATTCAATGCGAACGGCGATTATCGACAGGCCCTGATGGTGAGCCGCTTTTGAAACAGGGCTGCCTGTTGATTCGAATTCTCGATCCACGGCTTCCAGTTTGCCCTGCTGCAGCAGATTCTGGGCCGTCATCGTGTCGGCGAGCGCTATTCCAGCGCCATTGATCGTCTCACGCATGATCAGCGTACAATCATCCAGCGTCGTGTTGGATTTCGGCGTTGTGTTGATTCCGGCGGTCTCTGCACAAAACGCGGCGAGCAGATGTTCGATATTGAAGGCCGACATGGGCGTTGCGGCCGCAGTGGTCGGCCTGCTGATCGCGCTGGCCCGGCAAGGCAGCCCGGTGCACGTCCTCGGCGTGCTCGGCATTGCCAAGAACGTCGGCAACCTGGTGGCCGAACCGTTGCGCGCAGATCGTCAACCTGCTTGCCGATCTCCAGGAGAAACCCGCATCGCGGTCATGTATATCGGCTCGATCGTCGAGGAGGGCCCGGCGGAAGAGGTGTTTTCAGCCCCCGCCCACCCTTACAGCCAGGCCCTGATCTCGGCCGTTCCCGTCGTGCAGACGACGCCCAGTGGGACGCGTAAGCGCCCCCCGATGCCCAATCGCGGTTGAGCGCTGCCGATCGGAACGGCCGGAGTTGAGGGAGCACCAATCCGGCCGCTAAATTTCTTTAAACATTTCTGTTTTCCGTATGGAACAAATGGCCAGGCGGGGCGTTTCACAGGGTTCGATCGAGCACATCTCGATCGACCGGGAGGAAACAATGGACTACCTGCATTTCTTTGCGCCCGTGCGGATATCGCGCGGGCAGGGGCATCCTGTAGAAGAAGTGGATAGTGTTGCCGAGGCGATGGTTTTCTTGCGTAAATGGCCGACGGGACGACGTGGCCCAGTGTATCAGTGCGCGCTGAATTGCTGCTCGGCTGCCCTGTCGGGACAGATGTCGGCGGAGGAAGCCAGAAAAGCGTTCACCGGATTCGCCCGGATCACGCGGCTTCTCGACGATGACATGGCGCTGCCGATGGGCAGCGACAGCATGGCGAGCATACACGCGCTGCGGCGATAGCCGCCACGCCCCTTTGCTTCTGGTGGATCGCGCCCGTGACGGACGCGATGGAGGTTGTGTCTGCCCTTTCGGGACATGTCGAGGTATCGCTTCTCAATTCTCCCTGAACCCACAATCGAGCGAATCGCGAACCGGCGTCAATATCAAGCATGCTAGAAGCAAAACTCGCCATTGCACCTGGATTGGACAGACCGGCATTGCCGGCTCTACCATCGCCGGTTGACGACCCGCGGGCGAAGAGGCGAAGATCTGACGTGGCCGATCCTCGGATCGTCAATGAACTCGCCCAACCGCTCCATCAACGGCTTGCATGCCGCCAACACGGTAAAGTTCGTGCTTGAACGACTCCAGCAGAACAGTCCTCTGCGGGTAGAACTGAACACGCAGGGCAGAGACGCCGACGCCGCGCGCCGCATTGCGGTTGAACTCCAGTTGTTGCAGCGCCATGCCGGACGTCCCGCCGTGGGGAAAACGAATGTCTATTCCGCAGGCATCACGATTTTGGCCGCGTTTCCCAAAGAAGCGCGATACCTGACGCCGGATACAACTCTGCTGGTGCACGAACGAAGCCTTGACGCCCCGCGGTCCGCCGCGCTGATTGTCACGCACACCTTGGCTCAGGCCTCGTCGCTGGCCGACCGCATCGTCGTTCTGGAGGGCTCGCCAGCAGATATCATGCGTGACGTCCGGATTGCGCGGGATGACGGATCGGCTTCACGGTGTTTCGCAGCCGGAGCGCAGGCAGGCGGAGCGGGATGAAACTTGCGCTCTCGATCCTGCTGCTTCTGTTGGTCGCCGCGCCCGGGTCCGCGGCACCGCGGACGATGGTGATCGGCTATATCGGCCAGACGCGCATGCCACCCCTGCCTTTGGGACCGCTCGACCAGCCCGTCAGCGATGACGGCCTGCAGGGCGCGCGGCTGGGCATCGCCGACGACGACGGGACGGGGCGCTTCCTGGGGCAGAATTTCAAGCTCGAAGAACGCGTCCTGAAGCCAGGCGAAGCGCCGAAGGACGCAATCGCCAGCCTGGCCGCCACGGGCGTCACTTTCGTCGTGGCCGATCTCGACGCGGCCACGCTGAGCCAGGCGGTTGCAGCGCCCGTAGCGGACAAGATGCTGTTCTTCAACAGCCGCGCGCCCGACGATGCGCTCCGCCAGCAGGACTGCCGCAAGAACCTCCTGCATACGGTTCCAAGCCGCGCCATGCTCGCCGACGGCCTGGCGCAATATTTTGTTTGGAAACGGTGGCAGCGCTGGTTCCTGCTCGTCGGCCCGCATCCTGCGGACCAGGCGATGGCGGCAGCGTTGCGCCGTTCGGCGGCACGCTTCGGCGCCGAGATCGTCGTCGACAAGCCGTGGACGTTCCGGCCGGCCAATGGCCGGGCCGACACCGGACATGTCACGCTGCAGACCGAAATACCGGCCGCCACCCAGGTCGGTGATTACGACGTGCTGGTCGTCGCCGACGAGGCGGACGAGTTTGGCGCCTATCTCGAAGGCCGAACCGCATTGCCGCGGCCGGTCGCCGGGACGCAGGGGCTCGTGGCGATCGGGTGGAGGGCGGTCAACGAGGAATGGGGCGCAACCCAACTTCAAGATCGGTTTCGCAAGCAAGCCAAGCGCTGGATGACAGCTTACGACTACGCCGCCTGGCTTGCCGTGCGCAGCATCGGTGAAGCGGCAACACGCCTGCGAAGCCTCGATCCCGCGGCGATTACGGCGTATTTGCGAAGCGGCGACTTCCTTCTCGCCGGCTTCAAGGGACAGGGTCTGAGCTTCCGGCCATGGGACGGCCAGATGCGGCAACCTATCCTGATATCGGGACCGCGACTGCTCGTCTCCAGTTCGCCGCAGCCGGGTTTCCTGCACCAGCGCACGCCGCTCGACACGCTGGGCATCGACCTGGAGGAAAGCGCATGCAGGTTCTGATCGCGATCCTGCTGTCGATGTCCATCGTGGCCGGACCTGCCGCCGCGGAGACAATCTACGTGTCGAACGAGCAGGACAACACGGTGGCGGTGGTGGATGGCGCCAGCATGAGCCTGTCCACGACCATCAATGTGGGAAGGCGCCCGCGCGGAATGGCGCCTTCGGTAGACAAGAAGCTGCTCTTCGTTGCTGTTGGCGACGACAACCGGATCGACATTGTCGATCTTGCCAAACGGCAGGTGATCGGCCAGCTCCCCTCGGGAGCCGATCCGGAGTTTTTTGTCGTGCATCCCGACGGTAAACGGCTGTTCGTCGCCAATGAGAACGACAATCTGGTTTCGGTGGTCGATATCGCCTCCGCCAAGGTTATCGGTACTGTCGACGTCGGCGTCGAACCCGAGGGCATGGCGGTCAGTGCCGACGGCCGCTACGTTGCCTGCACCTCGGAGACCACCAGCATGGTGCATCTCATGGATGCCGGCACGCTCGAACTCCTCGACAACCTCCTGGTCGACACCCGTCCGCGCGCCGTGGCGTTCTCCCCGGATGGAAAGCAGCTTTGGGTGTCTTCCGAAATACGCGGAACCGTGACCGTCTTCGACACCACGTCTCGTGCAGAGACCGGCAAGATCGAGTTCGAGGTCCCTGGTATCCGCCGCGAGGGCGTCCAGGCGGTCGGCATCGAAATGGCACGCGACGGCGCCACTGCCTATGTGGCGCTCGGTCCGGCCAACCGGGTGGCCGAAGTGGATACCAAGACGCTGGCGGTGCGCCGCCTCTATCTCGTCGGCCAGCGGCCCTGGCATGTGGCGCTGTCCGATGACCAGAAGCGCCTGGTCAGCGCCAATGGAAATTCCGGCGACATCTCGTTCATCGATCTGGAAAATGAGGAGGTGGTGAAGTCGGTGCCGGTGGGACGCGGCCCCTGGGGAGTGGTGATCGGTCCATGAAGGCGCTGTCACTCGAAGGCCTCGGGCACAGCTTCGGAGAGCGGCGGGTCCTCGATGCCGTGTCGTTCTCGGTCGCTGAAGGCGGGATGTGCGTGCTGCTCGGACGCAACGGCGCCGGCAAGACGACGTTGTTCTCGCTGGTCACCGGCCTCTACCATGCCCGATCCGGCCAGATCGATGTGTTCGGCCACTCCATGCGAACCGATCCGGGCGCCGCACTTGCCCAGATGGGCGTGGTCTTCCAGCAGCAGACGCTCGACCTCGACCTCACCGCTGCCGAAAATCTGCGCTATCACGCCTCACTGCATGGGCTGGAGACCGGCATCAGCGAAACGAGATTGCGCGAGGAACTCGACCGGCTGGAGGTTCTCGACCGGTGCGACGAGCCGGTCCGTTCGCTATCGGGCGGTCAGCGGCGGCGCGTCGAAATCGCTCGCGCGCTGATGCACCAGCCGCGTATCCTGCTGCTCGATGAGCCGACGACCGGGCTCGACGTGCCTGGGCGCCGGGCGATCGAGCAGCACGTACGCGCGCTGTGCCGGGAACGAGGTATTGCTGTTCTCTGGGCGACGCATTTCCTGGAAGAGGTATCGGCCGGCGACGACCTGGTGGTGCTGCACAAGGGCAGGCTGCGCTGGGCCGGCGGCGCCGGCCGCGTCGCCGCGGATCTTGCGGTCGGCAGCCTCGCCGATGCATTCGATCTGCTGACGGAGGCGGGATGAAGACACCTCACGCGGTGCGGGCGCTCATGGGAATCCTACGCAGGGAGATGTTGCGAACGCTTCGGCAGCGCGGCCGGCTGCTCTCGGCGATCATACGGCCTTTGGTCTGGCTCGCCATCTTCGCCGCCGGCTTCCGCTCGGTGCTTGGCCTGTCAATCACGCCGCCCTATCAGACCTACGTGCTCTACGAGGTCTATGTCGTCCCTGGGCTGGCGGCCATGATGCTGCTCTTCCATGCCATGGCAAGCTCGCTGGCAATGGTCTACGACCGTGAGATGGGCAGCATGCGCCTGTTGCTGACAGCGCCGCTACCACGCTGGTATCTGCTTGCCGCGCGGCTGCTGGCGAGCGTCGTCGTCGGTCTGCCACTGGTCTATCTGTTCCTGCTGATCGCGCGTTATTGGGACGTGCGCCCGCCGCTTCTAGGCTACCTCGCCGTGTTTCCGGCGTTGGTCCTGTCAGGCCTGATGCTGGGCGCGTTCGGGTTGCTGGTATCGTCCGTTTCGACGCAGATGGAGAACTTCGCCGGCGTGATGAACTTCGTCATCTTCCCGACGTTCTTCGCCTCGACGGCGCTTTATCCGATATGGCGGCTCGCCGAGGCGGGGCCGGTGCTGGCTACGATCGCCGCATGGAACCCGTTCAGTTCGGCGGTCGAACTGATACGCTTCACGCTCTATCTGCGCTTCGATCCCGTTTCCGCCATTGTCGTTCTCGCCTGCCTCGTCGTGTTTTTCCTGGCGGCAGTGGTCGGCTACGACCCCGGCCGCGGCCTGTGGTCCCGGCGCGGCGGCGAGGGCTGATTATTTCAAGGCGTAGAGGTAGGCGGCGATATCACGCGCCTGCTGCTCCGTGATCCCAGTCGATGGCATGGCCGTGTGCGGATTGATCTCCCTGGCCGCTCGTATCCAACGGATCAGGTTCTCCGGATTGTTCGCCAGCACGCCACCGATAAAGACCCGGTCGGCAAGGCTGGAATCGAGGCGTGGACCAACCTGGCCCTGTGCCCCCGGCACGCCGGGGATCGTATGACATCCGGAGCACCCGTTCGCGATCATGATCGGAATGGCGCGCGCGCCCAAGCCGCCGGTCGCCATGTCCGATTCGTTGCGAACACGATCAGCGCGGTCGGACCACAAGGTCGCCGCGGCGACTGCCGCGGTCAGCAGCAGGATCGCGGCGAGCGCGCCGCTCACCATCCTAGCCAGGCCGGAGCGCATGGGTTACCTCTCTGGTTCCGCTCTTGCTTATCCAAAGGCCGGCAAGCAGCAAGGCGGCTCCGCCATAGATCAGGCCAGCCGGAACCCACATCACCAGTCCGGCGAGCTGCTGGTCCTCGATGGGGGTTAGGCCCCAGAGCGCCGCGCCTCCGGCATTTTGCGGGTACCAGAGTCTGGGCGACAACAGCAGGAGCACGCCGAGCAGACCGGTGTGCAGTGACGTGAAGAAGAGATGCATGACCGCGCTGCCACAGGCCTGCTGGCGGCCGGAACGCGGCAGAATCACCCACCAGAACAGCAGGGCTGTGCCGAGGAAGCTCGCATGCTGGGCGTAGTGCAGCACGCCCTGCTGAAGCGCTGCCTCGAACAGGACGGGAACGTGCCAGATCCAGATCGCGATACCGTGGATGATGGTTGCGTTGAGGGGACGGCTGGCAACGGTCCAGATCGCCTGGACAATCCTGCCGTGCGTGAGCCTTCCCGTCCCTCGGCGGAGTGCGGCTGGCAATGCCCATATCAGGGCCGCGCCGGGGCAGGCGGCGACAAGGAGTGGCGCCGCTACCGCCATCAGCAGTTCATGCTCGATCATGTGGGCGGCAAACACCCGTTCGCCAAGCGCATGGATCGGGCTAACCAGTGCTCCGGTCAGAACGCCCCAGCCGGCGGCAAACAACAGAACCTGCCGCGTCCGCTCGGAGCGGCCCCGGCTGCTGCGGCGCCACAGCCGGCTCGCTCCGAGCGCATAGATGAGCGCGATTGCGGCCAAAGGGAGCGTGATGGGAAAGGCAAGCGTCCATCCCGCTTGGGGCGCGCCGGCGCCATAGCAGATCGAGGTTGAGAAAAAGGCCTCGAAGCTCATCGCAGGCACTCGTCGAGAATGAGCGCGGCGCTGCCCTGCATGACGATGACGAGGGCAAAAAGCAAAGCCGCAAGAATGCCGAGATCGGCGACGAATTGCTCGGTCCCGCGCGTGCGCTCCGGCTTGAAAGCCGCGCCCCCCTGCCGCCGTGCCCGCCAAGAAAGCACGCCGCCGAGAAGCGAAAGCAAGGCCAGCAGCAATGCGATCGGAAGCACGACCGGAATCTGGCGATTGCACTGCCACGGAACAAGCGCGTAGTTCAGCTGCGTCGAGATTGCCCAAGCCAAAGGCCCCGACAGAAGACCACCCCAGGACGTTCCCAACCGCAGCGCGCGCATCAGCCTAGCCTCGGTACCCAGTAGATGAGCAGGTAGATCGGGATCCAGGTGAGCACCACGAAATCCCAATAGAATACGTTGTCGCCCACATCGCCGAATCGCCGGCCGCTATAGCCATGGCGAGTGAACATCAGCACCGTCAGCACGATCGTGTCGCCCACGTCGGTGATCAGATGCGTGGTGTGCAGTCCAAGCAGCACCCAAAGCATCGAGCCGTACGCGTTTGTGTCCCAATAGATGTTCAACGCCGGGAACTCGAACCAGCGCACCACGAGCGGGGCGAGACCGAACAGCGACATCACCACCATGCCGATTCGCACCGGTACCATTGCGCAATGCTTGGCGTAGCGATTGAGGATGTGGTTTGGGACTAGGCTGGCGATCAGCAACAGGGTGAGGATGGTTCCCGGCCAATGGTTAGGTTCCGGGGCGCTCAGACGCCAGTTGGGCCATGACATCGCCAGGTAGAGATAGGCGCCGGCCGCCAGCGCGAAGCCCGTCCCTTCCAACGCCATGAAGCCGAGTGTGCCCCACCAGGTCGGGCTGCGCGGACCATGGCCGAACGTAGGGAGAGCGGAAAGGTCGGTGACGGGCCGCTGGTTCATTCCTCGTCCTCCGGATCGCCCTTGGGCCAGAACCAGCCGACCAGCGTGAGTGCGATCGGCACGGCGCCCCAGACGATCGCCCACGGCGTGAAGATCGAGTAGAGGAACGTGCCACCCACGGCGATCGCCGCCAGCAGCGGCCAGATCGACGGCGTCGCAGACTTCTCGCGAATGTCAGGGTAGGCCTCCGCCACAGTCGAGATGAGCAACTCGCGGACATCGACGCGGAGTCCGGTTGCGACAGGGAGCGCCGCTCGTTCGGCCCACAGCGGCTCGACATTCGTCACGATCGGAACGCGCGTGAAATTGTAACTTGGAGGCGGGGACGACGTGGCCCATTCCAGGGTGCCGGCATCCCAGGGGTTATCCCCGGCCGGAGCCCCTTTCAATGCGCCATGTATCAGGTTGAAAGTGAACAGCACGAAGCTCAGGAAGAACAGCACCGCGCCGGCACTGATGAACAGGTTGATGTTTCCCCAGCCAAGCTCCGCCGGATAGGTGTAGACCCTGCGCGGCATGCCCCAAAGGCCGACGAGATGCATCGGGAAGAAGGCCGCGTTGAAGCCGATGAAGGCCAGCCCGAAATGCCAGCGTCCGAGACGTTCACTCATCATGCGCCCGGTGATCTTGGGGAACCAGAAATAGGCCGCGCCCAGCAGCGGGAATACCGATCCGCCGATCAGCACATAATGGAAGTGGGCGACGACGAAATAAGTGTCGTGCACCTGAAGGTCGAGCGGCACCGAGGCGAGCATGACGCCGGTTAGCCCGCCGATAACGAAGATGAAGAAAAAGCCGAAGACGAACAGCAGCGGCGTGCGGATCACCGGTCTGCCATCCCACAAGGTCGCCAGCCAGCAGAAGATCTGCACGCCATTGGGGATGGCGATCAGCATGCTGGACGCCGTGAAGAAGCTCGCCCCGAGCTTTGGCAATCCCGTCGCAAACATATGGTGAACCCAAAGGCCGAACGACAGGAAACCCACCGCGATCAGCGACAGGACCAGCCCTAAATGGCCGAATGTCGGTCGCCGGGCAAAAGCGGGAATGATGGAGGAGACCATCCCTGTCGCCGGCAGGAAGATGATGTAGACCTCGGGATGACCGAAGAACCAGAACAGATGCTGAAACAGCAGGGCGTCGCCGCCCTCCGCGGGATTGAAAATGTGGGTTCCGACAAGCCGGTCGAGAATGAGGAAGGTCGAGGTGATCATGACTGCCGGCATCGCGAAGACGACGACAAAGGAAGTGACCAGCAGGGCCCACACATAAACCGGTATCTTGTCCAGCGACATGCCGGGCGCGCGTTGCTTGAACACGGTGACGATGGTGGCGACGGCGACGGCGAGCGACGACACTTCGGTATAGGTGATCATTTGCGCCCAGACGTCGGCGCGCTTGCCCGGGGAAAATTCCGGTCCGGATAGGGGCACATAGGCGAACCAGCCGACGTCCGGCGCCATGTTGAGGAGGAATGAGGTCCAGGCAAAGACCCCGCCCGAGACGTAGATCCAGTAGCCGAATGCATTGAGCCGCGGGAAGGCGATGTTGCGCGTGCCGACCATCAGCGGCACCAGATAGATACCCGTTGCCTGCACGATAGGAACAGCGAACAGGAACATCATGGTGACGCCATGCATCGTGAACAGCTGGTTGTAGAGGTCCGGCCCGATCAGCCCACGCTGCGGCCCCGAGAGTTGGATTCGCATGGCGACCGCGTTCAGCCCGCCAAGGCACAGGAAGATGAAGGCCGTGATCAGATAGCGCCTTGCGATGACCTTGTGGTCGACGCTCGACAGGGCTCCGATGATGCCGGGCGGCGTGCGCCATGCCCGCGTGAGCCAGTGGTGCAGGCTGGCATCGTCCATGCCGGTATCGCGCGGTCCGTCATGCTCGGGAGCCAGGTCGCCCTTGGTGGCGGTCTCGCGTTTCGGCGGCAGGTCGCGTTCGCTGGTCAGATCCGCGCTGCTCATTTCAGACCCTCGAGATAGGCGACGATGGCGTTGAGTTCGTCGCCGTTGAGCTCCACCACAGGCATGTGGGAACCGGGCTTCACGCCTTGGGGGTCCGCTATCCAGGCGGCGATATTGCCTCGGCTCATCGTCAACGTGCCGGCGGCGAGCGTTCGCCGGCTGGCAATATGCGTCAGATCCGGCGCGATGGTTCCTCCCGCTGGAGTGCCCCCCATCCTGTGGCACATCACGCAGGGGCGCTTTAGAAACAGGTCCTCGCCAGCCTTGGCCTCGTCGCTCGCGGGAGGGCCAGATGGTTGCAACTGGTCGTTCCACCAAGCGTCGAACTTTTCCTTCGGCTCGGCGATGATGAAGGTGCCCATGTTCGCATGCTGCGCACCGCAAAACTCGGCGCACTGGCCGCGATATACGCCAGGCTTGTCGGCCTTGATGTCGAGCACATTGATATGACCGGGGATGAGGTCAAGCTTGCCGGAAAGGCTCGGGACCCAGAAGGAATGGATCACGTCCGTCGATGTCAGCAGAAGCCGCACGGGCTCCCCGGCGGGGATGTGGATCTCGTTCGCCGTGGTCAGGATGCGGCTCGGCGTGGCGTCTTCGTAGCGCACTTCCCACCACCATTGGTGGCCCGTGACGCGAATGGTGAGCGCGGCGTCGGAGCCGATCGCCGCAAGCGTCCTGTTGGCGAAGAAACTCAGCAAGGTCAGCCCGACCACGATCACTGCGGTCAGCCCGACGGCGATCACGACAACGCGCAACTTTCGATGATCGGCGCCGGCGTCGAGCACGAGCGGCTCGGCGCCGTCCCGCGACCGCATCATCAACGGCGTGGCAAGAGCAATCATCACCAGGACCCAGATCACCGCGCAAAGCGCGGTGAAAACCCAGATGAGCCATGCCAGCTCACTGGCAGCGGGCCCTTTCGGGTCGAGCGCTGATTGCCATCCCGAGCATCCCTGCAAAAACATGACGCAGGCCGTGCCGAACCCGGTCGACGCAAGGCGCTTCACGGTGATTTCCCCAGTGTGGCTGCATCCGGCATGCGGTTTTCCGACGGATGTGGCATCATGTCGTCATTGCGTTGCGGCGCGGCGGACGAGGGTGCGTTGCCGCTCAGCGAGCGAACGAAGGCGGCAAGCTCCCAAATCTGGTCATCGGGAATCTTGTCGCGGAAGCTCGGCATGCCTTTTGGCCGCCCATCGCGGATGGTAGCGTGGATGCTCTCGATCGAACTGCCGTAAAGCCATTTCTGGTCCATCAAGGCCGGCCCCATGCCGCCGCCGCCATTGGCATGACAGCCCGAACAGTTGAACCAGCTGAACAGGCGCTTGCCCTCGCTGAGGTGGAAGGCATTGGCCTCGAAGCTGGCTGCCTTGTTGTCGCTGGCGGAGGGCCGCTGTCCACCGGGTTCCAATGTCGTCACAGGCGTCGGCTGCTCGCCCGATCCGAGCGAGGATTGCGGGCGCGTGTCCCGCTCCTCGCGCTGGCATGCCGTAAGCGCTAGAACCGTAAACAAGAGCATGGCGGCACCATGCTTCATCGCACTGGGCCCCCCGGGCCATCGAGGCGCGGCACGCCGTATTCCGACAGCAATGCGTCGATCTCGGCCTTGTGCCTGGCCAGCGCGCTGTTCACATCGCCACGCAGCGCATCGTCCTCGCGCCGAACGCCCATCGAGATGTCGTAGATCATGGGCAATTGCGGTCCGTCAATGCGAGGCGTGACGGGCGTGACGCGGAGGGGCACTTTCTGCTTGGCCGCGAAGTAGCCGGCGAGCGGGCCCCAGACGACGGCAAGATCGATGTCGCCGGTCGCCACCGCTTCGACGATGCGCGCCGGAGGGTTGGGTGCGGAGTAGTCGCCATAGACGGGATAGCCGACGAGATGCCCGACGATGCCGCGGCGGCCGAGCGCCTGGACAGGAGGCGAATTGACACCGTCGTCGCCGATTAGTTGCACGCCGATCCGCATGCCGCGTAGCCGCGGATCGTTGAAGGACGCCACATCCGGACTGTCCTGGCGGGTGACAAAAACATAGGACGACCGATAGTAGGGTGTGGTGGTGCGCAGCATTTCGAGATTGGCCGGCGTGCCGGGCACGAGATCGCAAAGGCCGGCCTTCAACGTGTTGCGCACGAAGCCCCGGCGCTGTGCCCACCACGTATAGGTCAGCCTGGCGCCGAGATCGGCTGCCACGATCTCGGCGATCCTGTTCTCGAAGCCCTGACCGGCGGCGTTGGAGAAGGGCATGTTGTTCGGGTCGGCGCAGACCCTCAATTCCCGGGCATTGGCTGCCGCCGGCAAGAGGAGCAAGGCAAGGGCGGCCATGGCGGTTGCCATTCGCTGGAGCGCCTTTCGCGCTTGGCGCGAGGCCCGCTTGAGTGGCTCAGGGCAGCCGGAACACATAGAGGGTGCCTCCCGCCGTTGTCGCGTCCTTGAGATCCTTCATCGCATTGACGAAACCGAGGGCGGCGGTGGCGTCGCGCGGATCGAGATCGCCGGACACGATGGCGCCGGCCCAGCCGCCTACACCCGACAGGATCGCCACATATTGGTGTCCGTCGGGACCGCGATATGTGATGGGCTGGCCGATGATGCCGGACGACGTCTTGAACTGCCAAAGCAGCTCGCCGGTCTTGGCGCTGACCGCCTTGAACCAACCCTCCATGGTTCCGTAGAAGACGACATCGCCGGCGGTCACGACCGCGCCGCTCCACACCGGGAAGTTCTCCTTGAGGCTCCAGGCGGGCTTTTCCGCGGCGATGTCCCAGGCGGTGAAGGCGCCCCGGTTCCCACCAGGCCCGGGGATCATGCGCACGTTCATGCCGACATAGGGCGTGCCGGCGATGTAGTTCACCTCGACGCCTTCTTCGTCCATGCACAGATTGTTATGCGGTATGTAGAGCAGCCCTGTCTTCGGCGAGAAGGCGGAAGGCTGCCAGTCCTTGAGCCCCGACGCGGTCGGGCAGATGTCGCGGACGACCTTGCCGGTACCGGTCTTCTTGTCCGGGTTTTCGATCAGACGGCCGCTGTTGAGGTCGACACCCTTGCTGGAATTGACGGGGCCGTAGGGCTTCGCGGACAGCACTTCGCCGGTGGTCCGGTCGAGAATGTAGAGATAGCCGTTGCGCTCGGGCCGGATCAGCACCTTGCGCGGCTTGCCCTGCCAGTTCATGTCGAGCAGGACCTGCTCGTTGATCCCGTCATAGTCATGAAGGTCATGCGGGCTCCACTGGTAGAACCATTTCGCCGCTCCGGTATCGGGGTCGCGGGCGAAAATCCCTGACGTCCATTTGTTGTCGCCAGGCCGCAGATCCGGGTTCCACGGTCCAGGGTTGCCGGTGCCGTGGAAGATCAGGTTGAGATCCGGGTCGTAGGAAATCCAGCCCCACATGTTGCCGCCGCCGATTTTCCAGGCTTCCGGCGGCCATGTCGTGACGCCAAGGTCCTTGCCCTTGTCCATGTCGTAATGCGGCTTGAAATCCGGGCCGATCAGCACGTCCTTGTCCGGTCCGGTGCCGTAGGCCGTCCAGACGACATGACCGTCGCCGGCGTCGAGCGCCTTGACCCAGCCGCGGACGCCCATCTCGCCGCCTGAATTGCCGACCAGCACTTTGCCTTTCACCACCAACGGCGCCATGGTGATGGTCTCGCCGATGTTGATGTTGCCTATATGGGAGTTCCAGATCGGCTGACCGGTGTTCGCATCGAGCGCGATGGTGTGACCGTCCAGTGTGTTGAAGAAGATGCGCCCGTCCGCGAAAGTCGCGCCGCGATTCACGACGTCGCAACAGGCAACCCCTTGCGCCGCGGGTTCGGGATTGGGTTCGAACTTCCATTTCATCGGCGCGCCTGGCTTGGTGAGGTCGAGCGCGTAGACGACGTTGGGAAAGGGGGCCACGATGTACATTGTGCCGGCGATGACCAGCGGCGCCGCTTCCTGGCCTTTGTTGATGCCGGTGGAGAAGGTGAAGGCCACCTGCAGGTTCTTGACGTTGCCTTCGTTGATTTCGGTGAGCTCGCTGTAGCGGGTCGACGCGTAGTTCTTGGCCGGCATCGTCCATTGCCCATCGTCGCGCGGCGCGGCGGAAGCAGGCGGCGAGATCGCCGACAGTGGCGGAGCTTCGGAAGCGCCCGTCAGCAGGGGAGTGCAAGCCAGCAGCAGCACCGCAAGGAGGCTCTGGAGACGTTTTCCCGCTGCCGCCGGGCGGTTCGTGCGTACCGCGTCAACGCAGGGTGTTGCACGCCGCGCTGCTTGCTTCATTTCGGTGTCGCGCCTCCGACGCCTGAACCGAGTTCCGCCGCGATGTCGGCCTCGGTGCCCGAGCACAGCGGGTGACCCCAGCCGGAGGCGCTTTTTCCGCCGGGATCGAGATCATAGATGATGGCATCCTTACGGTTGGGATTGACGCCTGCCGGGACCTTGTCGAGGTCGAGAGCCGCGCGAACGCGCCAGGCGACATTGTGGTCGGCGCAAGAGGAATCGCCACTGACGCCAAGCGCGCCGACGATCGTTTTGCCGTCGTAAAGGGCCAGGCCCCCCCCAAACACGACGACGCCGCCGATAGGCTTGCCGACCAACGGATCGTTGGCGCTGCCGAAGGTTTTGGGATCGCCCGCATATGCCGCGGCTTGGTTGACGGGGTTGGTCGCCTGTAGTCCGAACAGCGGCCCACCCGGTTGCACGCCGGCGTAGAGATTGGCCGTCGACAGGGCCATTTGAGCCAGGCTGAGACCGTTGGCGGTGTTGGCTTTCTCCGCTGCGATGAGCCGACTCCCCGGCCATTGCGAATCGACCGCGGGGCCGCTGAACGCAATCGCGCAGACAGTGCCGTCGCGGGCAACGATCGCGCCCCATTCGTTGGTTTCAAAGCCGCCATTGGCTGGTCCGCCGCTTGCCTTCACGTTGGCTTTGAGGACTGTAAGCAGCCTATCGTGATCGGCTGGACAAGGCTGCTGAGCCATGGCCTTGTCATCGTGGAGCAGGTCGCCCATCAGCAACAGCAGACCAAAGACAGATAAGAAAAGCTGACAGCGATACATTGTCTTGGGCATTCGGTCGAACATCAAGAGAACCCTGGCAGATCGTGGAACGCGAGCAGGCGTCCGCGCCTAACTCGCATAATGCTTCTATGTTCCTGCTTCGGAAAAATTCGTGCCGTTGGATTTGAAGGCTGGTGCCCAGCCCAGACTGTCCGTGTCATCCCCAGCCCCCTTTGGCTGGCGATAAAACCGGACAACTCATGTGCTTACGTCGGTGCCTGGACCGAGCCCACGACGATTTAGGGGGTCGGCCTTTGGGATGCCAGAACCATCTGAGGTGGCTGAACCGACTGAGACAGACATGGACGACGGGTGGGTGCAGGGCGTCAGCAGTTAGGCCAGCAGCAAGCCGCCGACGATGGCGATACCGAGTGGCCGGCGAAGCCCGGAACCCGCGCCGCTGCCGAGCGCCAGCGGCAAGGCGCCGAGCAGGGCCGCCATCGTAGTCATCATGATCCCCTGAACCGCAGGATGCAGGCGGTAGGTGGCATCTTCCGCTTACGGATTGCGCGTTCGCGGCCATCGAGCGCGAAGTCGATCATCAATCGCGTTCTTCCTGACGATGCCGACGAGCAGGATCACGCCGATGAGCGCGATCACTTAAAACAGCTTCACTAAGGCCAAGAAGGCGGCGACGCCTGCCGATGGCAGCGTCGACAGGATCCTGACGCTGATCGCAAACCGTGGTCCATCGAGAACAATGTCTTGCCCGTAACGTAAATTGAAAGCGGGCCGGTGGCCTATGGCCCTGCGTCAGGTTATTTATTAGTCCTGTCTAAGATTAAGCCGGAGGCCCTGAAAATGCAGCAGGCAAAACAAATCTTGGTGACCGGCGGCGCAGGTTTCCTGGGATCATTTTTATGCGAGCGGCTCCTTGCTGAGGGCCATCAGGTAATTTGTGCAGATAACTTCTTCACAGGAAGCCGCAGAAACGTCTCTCATCTCCTCGATGACCGATCGTTCGAGATTATTCGTCATGACGTGACATTTCCACTCTACGTAGAGGTGGACGAAATATACAATCTCGCCTGTCCGGCGAGCCCCGTCCACTATCAGTCCGACCCCGTCCAGACGACCAAGACCAGCGTCCATGGCGCGATCAATATGCTCGGACTGGCCAAGCGGGTTCGCGCACAGATTCTGCAGGCGTCCACCTCCGAAGTCTATGGCGACCCCGAAGTTCATCCGCAGTTGGAAGACTATTGGGGCAGAGTGAACCCGATTGGCCCTCGTTCCTGCTATGACGAAGGCAAGCGATGTGCCGAGACCCTGTTTTTCGACTATTGGCGACAGCACAAGCTGAGGATCAAGGTAGCCCGTATTTTCAATACCTACGGTCCTAGGATGCGTCCCGACGACGGTCGTGTCGTTTCCAATTTCATCGTGCAGGCGCTGCAAAACAAACCGATAACGGTCTACGGCACTGGCCAGCAGACGCGTTCATTCTGCTACGTCGAGGACCTCATCGACGGTCTGGTACGTCTTATGCAGACGTCCGACGATATCACCGGTCCTGTCAATCTCGGCAACCCGGCGGAATTCACGATGCTCGAGCTCGCGAATCTGGTGATCGAACTTACCGGAAGCGGATCGAAGATCAGGTTCTCGCCTCTACCCGTGGACGATCCAAAGCAGCGGCAGCCCGATATCCGATATGCTTCCCGCGAACTCAAATGGAAGCCAAAAATTGCATTGCGTGCTGGCCTTGCCAAGACCATTGCGTATTTCGAGGACGTGCTTTCATCTGGGCACATTCGGCCCGCCGCAGCCGAATGAAGACGGTCCTGGTAACTGGCGGGGCCGGCTATATCGGGTCGCACTGCTGCAAAGCATTCGCCGAATCCGGATGGTCGGTTGTTGCCTTTGACAACCTTTCGCGCGGCTGGCGCGACGCGGTGAAATGGGGACCGTTGATCGAAGCCGATATTTCCGACGCCGCGGCTGTGGCGGCCGCCCTGGACCAGTATCGGCCGGACGCCGTGGCGCATTTCGCTGCCTACGCTTACGTTGGCGAGTCAGTCGAGCGGCCGGAACTTTACTACCGAAACAATAGTTTCGGCACCCTGGTCCTGCTTGAGGAAATGCTGAAGGCCGGCCTGGACAAGCTGATTTTTTCGAGCACCTGCGCAACTTACGGGATTCCGACGCGGTCTCCGATAGACGAAACGCATCGACAGTCGCCCATCAATCCCTATGGCTGGTCCAAATTCATCATAGAAAGGATGGTCGAGGGTATCTCGCTTGCTCGCGGCCTCAACGCGGTCGTACTTCGGTATTTCAATGCGGCCGGATGCGACCCCGACGGCGAAATCGGCGAAAGGCATGAACCGGAAACACATGTCGTCCCGCTTGCCATAGCGGCGGCAGTGAAGCCAGGCCGCACCTTCGTCATCAACGGGGCCGATTTCGATACCCGCGACGGAACCGCCATGCGGGACTACGTCCACGTTGTCGATCTCGCGCGCGCCCACGTCCTGGCAGGGGAGAAGCTTCTCCGGGACAAGGGCGTCCACGTCTACAACCTCGGAACCGGAGCCGGCACAACGGTGGCAGAACTGGTCGACGCCGTCAGCCGGACTTCGGGAATACGGCTTCCGGTGGCTTACGGGCCGCGCAGGCCAGGCGACCCGCCAGCGCTTGTTGCCGAGGCCGGCAAGGCCGAGCGGGAACTCGGTTGGGTGCCCGAACAATCGGGCATCGACAGGATCGTCGAGACAGCACTGGCTTGGCATCGCAGCCGATTGGAACAAATATAGCGCAGGTGGGCTACCGCGCGGTCAGCAAGCGATCAAGAGCGCCAGCAACCGCGCCGAGCGAAAAATTTTCCTCTATCCGCTTTCGCGCCGCCTGTCCGAGGCGCTCTCGCATGACCGGATCGTCCTTAAGTTTCTTCAGCGCCTGTGCAATGGCCGCCGGCTCGTCCCTTGGAACAATGAGGCCGCCGGATGCCTCGCCATTCGCCAAGATGTCGGGTAGGCCCTGTGCGTCGGTGGCAACGATCGGAAGGCCGCAGGCCATCGCCTCCAACGGTGCGACGGGCATACCTTCGGTGCGGGACGCTGTGACATAGGCATCCGCCGCCGAAAGCCAACGCCGTATCAAAGCCCGGTCCGTGGTATAGTCGCAAAGCCATCTCGCATTCGGTAGAGCGGCCTCGCTCAACAGCCTGGCAAAAATGTCTCGGTCCTGCCCCGAGCCGATGATAACCAGTTCGGACGAAGCATCGCGCGAAAAAAGGGACCATGCGTTCAGGAGCACATCGAGCCCTTTCCGGCGAACGTCGATGCGTCCGTGGTTGACGACGACGAAATTCCCGCTCGCCAAGCCGAGATCTTGCCGCGCCTGCCGACGCTCGATCGCTATCCACTCTCCGCAATCGATGGGGTTGGGGATATTGGCGATGTTGAGCGCTATGTGCGGGTAAGCTTTGGCGAGGCGTTCACGCTCCGCTGCCGATGCGACGATCAGGCCGCTGCAGGCACGGAGAGAAGCCTGCCTGGCGATCGCCTCTATCCAGGAGAGCGTCCGGTCGCCGCCCTGGAACGTTGCATAGAGCGGAATCCGCATACGGACTGCCAGCCAGGCAAGCGCATCAAACCGCGTGTATTCGTATTCCTGAACGAGAATTGCATCACATTGGGATCGGGCGAGCACCTTCCGGAATGCCGGGAGCGGCGTCGCGGACCAGCGCCGCAGACTGTGAGCCGCTGCGGAGTGACCTTGACGCGCGCGCGCGCCGGGAACAATCCAGATCGGCGCGCCCGTGCCGGCATGGTAGTGGCATTCTATCCGCGAAGCATTTTCGGAAGCGCACACGATGACCGGCCTATGCCCGGCCAGTTGCAGAGCGGAGGCGTAACCGAACAGCCAGCCGCCGGTCATCTGTTCGACGAAATCCTTAAGCCGCAATCCTATCGGATCGAGGAATTCCTCCACGACGTCGCCCCATGGAAAGAGGGCGATGACGAGGGAAGAGCGGCGGCCCATCAAGTGCCTCAAAAATTCATTTGCGCCAGGAAAAAGCCGTCTCCGTGCCGCGTGTCGAGCGTTGGTGCAGCACGTATCCGACAGCCGTTATCGGCGCCGCTAGAGCGTAAAGTATCTTGCGGCGACGACGTCCGAAACGAGAAAATGCGATGTCGTGAAACAGTGCCGTCACCGGGTTAATAAATGTGGCGCGGCGTTCCGGCACACGGTCGAAGAGCTCTGCGAGTTCGGGATCCCAGTAGCCGCGACGAACGTGACCCCATTCCTGCATCAGTTCGCTTTCATGCGGGCAATAGGGCTTCATGATGCGGAAATACGGGTAATGCCACTCCGCATGTGGCGTCGAGACAAGAACATACCCGCCTGGGCGCACGACCCTCAAGGCCTCTTGTGCGGCACTACGGTCATCCTCGATGTGTTCAAGCACGTCGAAGAGCGTCGCCACTTCGAAACTGTCATTCGCGAAGGGGAGGTCACAGGCATCGCCGCAGACGAAGGTCGACCTCGCCCAATCTGGCTGGTGGTTGCCCAACTCGGGATCGAGATCGAGGTTAACGACTTCAGCGTTCGGATAGAGGATACTTGCCATCCCGCTGCGCCCGCCTCCAATTTCGAGTATCCGGCCGGGCCCGTCGATCGCCGCGGGCGCGACGCGATGAATCGCGCGCATCTTCTCACGGTAGAAAAGGCCGTCCGTCAGAGCGTTTGGAAAGGGATTTCGAGACAGGAATTGTCCGAGCGGCGCCTTGCGGATCATCGATTTTCTTCCTCAACCAATTTGATGTTCGCCGTTTTCGCCAGCCGAAGCGGACGAGGAATTGAAGACCAGCCAGCCAGCCTTCGACCTCTGCCGCGAGGATCCTGGTCCTGCCGGGGGGGCCTTCGAAAAGCGCCTTGACGAATGTTCTCAAAAAATATGCGGGCAGTTGCTTCCAGATGCGATCGATGTTTCCGCGATCGCCAAAATTGTCATATTGCGTGACAAGAGCTGCGACGTGGCCCTTCATGTAGGCTCTTATTTGCTGTCTGAAGCCCGGCCAGTCGCGGCGATGATGATGGAAGACAACGGCGCGAGGTTCATACAGGCAAGTCCCTCCTGTGGCTAGCAGCCGGTACCATAGCTCCGAATCTTCGGAACATCCGGCAGCACCGGCGCCGAGGCGCTCGTCGAACGAGCCTACCCGATCGAAGGCTGATCGCCGGAAGGCCATGTTGGCTCCGGCTCCGATTTTCCAGACATGCGCTCCGCTTGGCCGAGTCTCGTCGAAAAAGCGGCGGTCGAAGAGAAGCGGCACGAAGGTGGTCCCAAAACCGCCCATGTCGAACTGGAAGCGGCGTTGGGCGATCGTATCGAGCCGGGCTGGCAGCACCAGGCCGGTCAGGGCCTCGACGTCCCTTTCTTCAAAGGCGCGTGCGATTTCGGCAGTCCAGCCAGGATGAACCTCGACGTCGTCATCCGTGAACGCGATGATGTCTTGACGGCTTTCCCGGATGCCGGCGGATCGGGCAACACTCAATCCAGGCCGCGGCTCATGAACGTAACGGGCCTCAGGAAAGCCGATACATACCGGCCGAGCGCTGCCGTCGCGGGAGTTATCAACGACGATGACTTCGCCCGGGGCGCTGCGTTGCCTTGCAACGCTTTGAAGGCACTCCGCCAGGGCGGGGCCGCGGTCACGCGTGCAAATTACGACTGAGATGTGCTGGGCCGACGCTGACGACGCAGTTGCAAGTTCATCAAGGCGGCCGACAAGGTCCTCGGCCCCGAGCGCCGCCGTCAAACAGAGCGCGGACTTGGGCGATCCTTCATAGGTCGCCCGCAAGGGGGCGCCCAGCGGGGTGCTGCGGGCGGCCAATTGTGCTGCCGAAAATTCCGCCGCGAACTGCCGCAGACGTGCCTCGCTGTAGGGCAATTCGTCAGGCAAGGACGCTCGCATTCCCAGCGGCAAGTCCTTCCACCAGAAGATCGATAGTGAAGGGGTATCTCCGGCATCGGCGTCCGCACAGACGGAGCCGAGATCGATTTGCCTGACACGGAAGGCGTCGCCATTCACCGGTTCTGCTCCCGGATTCTCTGGACGCGGATACGTGAGCGATCATATTCGCCTGCCAGGCCGTAGATTCCGCCCCACAACTCTGCAATGCCGAAACGCAAATCACGACCTTGAAGCTTGCGCGCGGCCCGTGCCAGCGCTTTCAGCCGATCGAAAAACCACCAGCAAACCATGCCACGGTGCCGTGCCTTGAGCTCTCCGTCGGTCCGACGGCTTTTGACAAGAAAGGCCATCATACCAAGTCCCCATGTCCAATATTGCCGTCTCAATTGCTCGATAGTCTCGCGATGCTCGTGGTAAACGGCATACTCCGGTTCATAGATCATGGGCCGGCCTGATCGCAGGACACGATAGAAAATGTCGAGATCGCCACCGCCAGGCAGCGGTGCTCCGGTATCGAGCGCTTCGTCGAAACCGCCCAGCGATACGAGCAGCGTCCGGTCGAAAGCCATGTTGCAGCCGGCGCCGAGAATACCAGACCCTACCGGGTGCAGCGCATTGTCGAATCGGGTGTTGTGGAATTCATTACGCCTGAAGCCGCGGCCAAATCCGCCCCTTCGTTCGAAAAAGATCTGCGCCTCGGTGTCCAGGCGAAGCGGCAGCACCAAACCCGTAAAGCCGCCGGCACCGGGATTGTCCCGGCAGGCTTTGGCAAGCCCGTCAAGCCAGTTGCGGTCGACGACCACGTCATCGTCAAGATAGGCAATCAGGCCACCGCTGGCCGAGTGAAGAGCGGCGTTTCGTGCAAAATCTAGCCCGGGCCTCGGTTCGAATACATAGAGAACGTCCTTGAAGCGCCCGACTGCTTCGCGCGTGGACGAATCCACAGACGCATTGTCCACCACGACGACTTCGACGCTCGGAAAAGCGGTTCCAAGTCGGATGCTGTCGAGCGAACCCAGCAACCTCGAAAGACGTTCGGCGCGGTCCTTCGTACAAATCGCGATGGAGAGGCTCGGCAGGGGCAATTGCCCAACCGGTCTTCGCCGCAGCAATTCCTTATCCATCTTCGCAACCAAGATCCGATCGGCGAAACGTTCATCGGCAATGGATTTCAGTTGCTCCGCCGACAGGATCGCGGCGGAGGCGAGCGCGATCATCTCAAAGCCGACAAGCCGGCCCTGCCAGCGGGCAATGAGACCAACGCCGTCGTGCTCTGGCGCAAGCTCAACCGGGGCCAGCGGAATTGACAGTTCGATGTCGACAATCTTGTAGCCCATCGCCTTAATTCGCACCCATGGCAACACGACCGTTTTGAAACTCGTGAAGTTTTGAAAAATGGCCCGCTCGCTTCAGGAGTTGATCCGGCGGACCAATCTCGATCACGCGTCCTTTCGACATCACGATGATCTGGTCAGCGGCCTGGACGGTGGACAGGCGATGCGCAATGACAACCACGGTGCGATTGTGCGAATATTGCTCGAGGGCGATCTGGAACGCCTGTTCCGTCCCGCCGTCGAGCGCATTCGTGGCTTCGTCCAAAAGGAGAATGTCGGGATTGCGAAGTATGGTCCGGGCGAGGGCGATCCGCTGCCTCTGGCCCCCCGACACGCGCATTCCCTGGTCGCCGATCTGCGTCTCGTAGCCCTCCGGAAGCGAGCGGACGAAATCGTCCGCCTTCGCAATGCGGGCCGCTTGGCGCAGTTCATTCTGACCAGCATCGAAATCGCCGTAAGCGATGTTGGCAGCGATGGTATCGTTGAAGAGGTACACCTCCTGGGACATCAGCGACAGCCGCTTGCGCCAACTGCGCAACTCGAAACATGGAAGCGGCATACCGTCGGCAAGGACTTCCCCCGACGTCGGATCCATGAAGCGAAAGAGCAGGGCCATGACGGTTGACTTGCCGGCACCCGACTCGCCAACGATTGCCGTAGTCTTGCCGGCGGGGATACTGAAAGAGACATCCTGTAGCGCCAAAGGCTGATCGGGCGCATACCGAAAGCAGACATCGCGAAATTCGACGGCGGTCTTGAGCGCGGGCGCCGGCAGATAGCCTTGGCTGAGAAACGGCGTTTGCGTTGTGCGCAGGTACTCGTCCACATCGTCAATCGCGCCCGCAAGCCCGTCCAGCGCAATCTTCGACTGCAGCAATTCCCGTGTGGGACCTTGGAGACGATAAAGCAGCGACAGGAAAGCGGCGAGAGCCGCGATTCCTATGCTTGCGGATTCGGCAATGAGAACCAGTGCACCGATCAGGATCGTGATCGAGATCTCCGAGACAGGCCCGGGGGTCGCCCAAAGCATGTCGAGCCTCAACAGACGACGCCTTACCCTGTCCGATGTCTGAACGAACCGGTCATGCTCGTAGGATTCCTGTGCGAAGGCACGGATCAATTGCAATGAATTGATACTTTCCCACATCCTGAGGCCGAACTGCTTGTTTTCCTCGACGACGGCCTTGCCGGTCTCGTCAGCGCGTCGCGTGGCCAGACGAATGGCCATTGCTGCGAAAAGCAGGAAAATCATCGAAAAAAAGGTCAATCGGACCGAGATCAATAGCATCAAGAGAACGAAGACGCCGAAGGTACAAAGGCAGACCATCAATCGGTAGGCCAGGCTCAGGCCTTGGCTGACCTTCCAGGTATTGTTGGCAATCGTCGTGATGATGTCCGTTCGTCTGTTCTCGACACGGTAGTCGATGCACGAACTTATCGTCTGATCGAAAACCCTGGATCGCAACCGGTGCGCGACGAGGCCGTCGATGTATCTGGTTACCCAGGTGTTGGCGAGATGGACTGCATTCTTGAGGACGATGCTGACGCAAAGCGCTCCGACCAGGAAGGCGGTTAGGTAATGATGCGGAATGGGCGACAGGATTCTATCAAACATCGGTTGCCATCTACCGGGCTGAGGCGGCGAGGCTCCGAGGCTCTGCAGCAGGGGAATGAACAGAACGAGACCCGTACCTTCCAGAACCGCTGCGAGCAGTCCAAGCCCCACCACGGTCGGCCCAGCCCAGGCTGGCGCCGCCGCCAGGCGAAAGAGCCGCCGCAATCGCACGACCAGTCTCACCAGATGCTCTCTGCGTAGTGGGGTTGGAACTCGGCGTTCTTGTTTCGCATCCTTTTCATCCGGATTTTGACCCACCGAGGGACCAGCCGGGCTCGGCAATAAATGTCCATCATTCTTGGCAGGCGAGAAATCGCCGTCCCTGGCTCCATAAGGAAGAGTTTCTTCATCAGGCCATACGCTGCCGAAAGCCGCCCACAGATCAAGGCTCTTACGGCGAGCCAATGCAGCATGTCGATCAGATGATCGTCGAGATCGTCCCCGAACTGCGGGTACTTCTGGCGAAACTCGGCAAGGACAATTTCACAAGAACGAAGCATCTGCATGACATCGCTCGACATGTTGGCGTTCGTCATCCGGTAACCCACGAGGTACTGAGGGACGACGCGAAACTCGTAACTTTCGGCTATTCTGAGGCACATCAGCAGGTCCTCGCAGCCTTGTGCGTTCCTAGCTCTCAAGGAAGGGTCGAAGCCTCCCGCTCGCTCGAACGCGGCGCGACGGACCAGCATTGAACTTCCGTTGCCAACAAAATTCGTCCTGCACATGCGTTGGAGCACGCGACCCTCGGCATCGGGCCGGTTATGCAATGAGAATACCCGGCCGTCGCCGTCTATATCGGCGAACCAGCAATATGCCAGGCCTGCCGAAGAGCCGCCTTGCTGTAAGGTGCACATCTGAAGCGCGATTTTGGAGGGGGCCCAAAGATCGTCGGCGTCGACAAAAGCCAGGAACTCCGCATCGGTAGAAGCAACTCCACGATTGCGCGCTTTCGCAACGCCGCCGTTCGACTGCCTTATCAAGCGGATACGGCGATCCTGTTCAGTGTAGGAGGCCACAATCGAAGCAGAAAGGTCTGTCGAGCCGTCGTCGACGACGACAATGTCCAGCGCCTGGTAGTGTTGCCCGCAGATGCTGTTCAGGGTCGCGCGAATCGTTCGTTCAGCATTGAACATCGGCACCACGACGCCCACCGTGGTATTGTCTTGGATCATGGGCCTCTGTTGTCTCCGCGAACAGTTGGCTATGCAGGCACTGTAACCGGGCGCCCGGCGAGCTTCTCAGCGACGCGCACCCCTGACTTCGATGGCTCTGCCGACTGCGCGTGGTGCAGGAACCTGGACGGTGTGAGTTATGGCGACATGCTGCACTGCAACACAAAATTACACCGCAATGCGCAATATTGCTAATTTAATTATCTCTGATTGCGCTTTGCACGATCAGTTTTTCTTACGGCTCGAAACAGCGCTTGAACCGCAAGACAGCGTCTTGGCGCGCTGATCACCCCGGCCCAAGCCGGACAGCACGGCGACCAAACCCGCCAGCTACGCCACGCGGGATACGATCCCGCGGCCTTGGAGCAGGGGACTTGCCTACATCGCACATGTCGTCGATATGAAGGTCGATGAGTTCGCCGAAGGTTTTCAGGCGCGCTATTCGGGACTTTGTCGGCGTCTCACCGCGATCCGCTTGGCGCTCGGCGTCGGTTGCCCAACGCCGTGCGTCGTCTCGGCGCAGGAAGGTCTCGCTGACGTAGCCACCTTTGCGACGGACTTGGACACGCCAGGAACCGGACGAGAGTTTTGTGTAGGTGGCCATATTTTCGTGCGCTCCGTGTGCACTGAGACGAAACGTGGCGAAAAGGGTCGTATTCTGGCGTAAATTCGTGTGCACTCGGCAGGTCTAACGATTTGATGTTAAAGAGAAAATGCTGAAAAATCAAGGTCATAGACTGGCTATTGCACCCATGATGGACTGGACGGACCGGCATTGCCGGTTCTTTCATCGCCAGCTGACGACACATGCACTGCTTTATACCGAAATGGTTGTGGCCGACGCGGTCATCCACGGCGCGCGAGAGCGGCTGCTTGGCTTCGATGAGGTGGAACATCCCGTCGCCCTGCAACTTGGCGGCTCCGATGCGGCAAAACTTGCCGAAGCGGCGCGCGTTGGCGAAGCCTTCGGTTATGACGAAATCAATCTCAATGTCGGCTGCCCGTCCGACCGCGTCCAGTCGGGCACGTTCGGCGCCTGCTTGATGAAAGTACCCGACCTCGTCGCAACCTGCGTCGCGGCGATGAAGGCGGCGGTGACGGTGCCAGTCACGGTCAAGTGCCGCATCGGCGTAGACGAACAGGATCCGGAGCCGGCGCTCGATGCACTGGCGAATGGGGTTTTCGATGCCGGCGCCGATGCTTTGTGGGTGCACGCACGCAAGGCGTGGCTGGAAGGGCTGAGCCCCAAGGAAAATCGCGACATCCCGCCGCTCGACTATAACAGGGTCTACCGGCTGAAGGCTGGTAAACAAAACAAATTCATTGGCATCAATGGCGGTATTCAATCTCTTGACGAGGCGCGGCTGCATCTCGACCATGCCGACGGAGCCATGCTCGGCCGCGCCGCGTACCACACACCAGGCATTCTGGCCGGGGTTGACGCCGCCTTCTACGGTGCGCGGTCGGAAGCGTTCGATTTCGCGGCACTGATCGATGCGATGGCGGATTATGCGGCGCGCCATATCGAACGGGGCGGCCGGCTCGGCCATGTTACCCGCCATATGGTCGGCCTGTTTCACGGGCTGCCCGGCGCGCGCCGCTACCGTCAGATCCTGTCCACCGACGCAACTCGACCCGGGGCTGGGGCGGATATGCTGAAGATGGCTTTCGCGGCTGTCGAACTCGGTGGAGCGGCCGCCGAAGCGGCCTGAGCTCAGTCCCTGAGGATCATCCGGTCGCCGCGCACGTCGAAACCCGACAGCGAACCGATGAAATTCATGCCCAGCAGGCTTTGGCTCAGCATGCCGGGGGCGGCGATCATCACCGGCATATGCTTGCGCACGATGCCGCCGATCGCCAGTTCGTCGGTTTTGACCGCCGCGGCGCGCGCCATGCCATTGGCGGTCGAAACCGGTAGCGTGTAGTTGAGCGCCGCGGGATTGAAGCCTGAGGCCTGGGCGTCCTCCGAACTCAGCACCGTGCTGGTGGCGCCGGTGTCGACAACGGCGCGAACCGGGTTGCCGTTGACCAGGATGCGCGCTTCGAAATGACCATTGTCGGCCTTGTCCAAGGTCACGGTGGCGTGGCCGTCTTCGACACCGAGCGCCAGCGGGCTGCCGGGAACGAGACCGGCGGTCACCCGGCTGGCGACGTCCTGCAACTCGTAGCGATATTGATAGCCGGCGATCAGCGCGAGCACGATAGCCGCCCAGGCGCCGAGGTTGCGGGCCATTGCTCCCAGCGGAGCCGACCGCAGCAAGCCGGCGCCGATAAGGGCGCCGAAAGCCCCAAGCCAGATCAGCCGGCCAAAATCGTGGTTCTCGACGCCGAACGTGCTGCCGGCGGAATCGTTGAGCATGAGCAGGGCTGCCCCGACACCGATCACCGCCATCACAATCCAGAACAGCCGGCTGCTCACTCGTCCCTCGCTAGAGTGCGTCGCGTTCGCGTGCCATGCGGGTGCGGCGCGTTTCCCGGCGCGGCCGGCGCTCGACGGTTTCAAGCCGGGCCGGCAGTTCGGCCATCACGCTCCGGCGCGTCTCGGGCGTCATCCCTATCCAGGCGCCGATCTCCTCGCGCGTGCGGCCGCAACCGAAGCAGAAGCCGGTTTGCATATCGATCGAACAGACCAGGATGCAGGGAGATTCGATGGCCGTCATGACTTTCTCTCGAGAGACCCGGTCCGGAATCCGCTCTTCCATCTCCACATGGTGCAACGGCGCAGCCAATGCAAGCCCTCCCGATTGCGCCTTCCGTGGCCGCCTTTGCGGCAAACCAGGAAGGACGATCGAGGAGGTTGTGCCGAGCACGCAAGGCAGCTATTCCGCTCCTCTGCTCCAGGAACCATTGTTCGCGACATGACCAGTGCACTGCCTTTCGACGATTTCCGCGACCTGCTCGGCAATCTGCCATTAGCCGACCTCAAAGCTGAAGCGCGCGTGCGCGCACTGTTTGCCAAGGCCGGCAAGCCTGAAAATTCGCTTGGCCGCGTCGAGGACATCGCCGCATGGCTCGCGGCCTGGAGCGGTCGCGCTCCGCCTGCCGTGACTAGGCCCCTGATGGCTGTCTTTGCCGGCAACCACGGCGTTGCCAGGCATGGCATTTCGCCGAGGCCCGTGGCGGCGACCGCCAACGCGGTCGAGCTTTGCGCGGCCGGTGGTGCGGCGATCAACCAGATCTGCATTGCCAACGACCTCGGTCTGAAGGTGTTCGATCTTGCCCTGCACATCCCGACCGGCGACATCACCGAGGACGCAGCGCTCGATGAGCGCGGTTGCGCCGCCACCATGGCCTTCGGCATGGAGGCGATTGCCGGCGGCACCGATCTGCTTTGTCTCGGCGATCTCGGCGTCGGCAACTCCACCGTCGCCGCCGCCCTGCTCGCCGCGGTTTTTGGGGGCAGGGGTGTCGACTGGGTTGGCCCGGGATCCGGCGCCGATGCGGCGATGCGGGCTCGCAAGGCAGAGGTGGTCGATGCGGCGCTGGCCTTTCACGGCCGCGATCTCGAAGACCCGCTTGAAGCGCTGCGCCGGGTCGGCGGCCGCGAGTTCGCCGCGATAGCCGGCGCCATCCTTGCCGCGCGGATGCAGCGGATACCGGTACTGCTCGATGGCTTCGCGGCAACGGCAGCCGCAGCGGTGCTGCATGCAGCGAACCCCGCAGCGCTTGATCATTGTCTTCTCGCCAGCCTGTCGCCGGAGCCCGCGCATGCAAGGGCCGCCGAGCGCCTTGGGCTGCGTCCGCTGCTCGATCTGGGGATCGGCCACGGCGAAGGGGCAGGAGCCGCTCTGGCGGCTGGGCTGGTCAAGGCGGCGGCACTGACCAGTTCGGGCATGGCGGCCGCGGTTCGCGGTTGACCACACGGCACCGGCGTTTACGAGGCCCTTACCGCCGTCGCGCGGCCACCGCCGCGGTCGGCAGCGCCGGCAGTTCTTCCATCACCCGGCTCAGCGGGAAGATGGCGATCGCCTCGGTGCCTTCGCGCAGCTTGGAATGAAGCTCGAACTCGCCGCCATGCATGGCGAGCAGCCCTTGCACGATCGGCAGGCCGAGCCCGGTGCCTTGCTCGGCGCTCTTGATGGCGATCGAACCCTGGCCGAAGGCTGAAAGCACGACCGGGATCTCGTCCTCGGGAATGCCCGGACCGTTGTCCTTGATCGAAATGTATTGTCCGCCGCCCGCCGTCCAGCCGACCCGGACGCGGATTTCGCCGCCGGTGGCGGTGAACTTGATGGCATTGGACAGAAGGTTGAGAGTGATCTGGCGCACGGCGCGCTCGTCGGCGAACAGGCGCGGCAATGTCTGTTCGAAATCCTGGAGGACGCGGATGTCCTTGTTGCGCGCCTTCAACTCCATCATGTGGCAGCAATCCTCGACGATGTTGAGCAACATGACAGGCTCCTCGTTGAGCTGATATCGGCCGGCCTCGATGCGCGATAGGTCGAGGATCTCGTTGATAAGATCGAGCAGATGCTGGCCTGAGTCATGCACGTCGTGGGCGTAGTCGCGATAGGTGGGATTGCTCATCGGCCCGAGAACCTCGTTCGCCATCACCTCGGAAAAGCCGAGAATGGCGTTGAGCGGCGTGCGCAATTCATGGCTCATCGAAGCGAGGAAACGCGATTTTGCCAGGTTGGCGTCCTCGGCCCGCCGCCGCGCCTCGTCCGACATCGACTTCGCCGTCTCCACTTCGGCGATCAGCGCGTCCTTTTCGGAGCGGAACGACAACAGCAGCAGAGAGAAGCGATTGAGGTGACTGGCAATATAGGCGAAGAAAGGCAGCGACAGGACAAGCAACGCGGCCATGATGGCCCCGACCGGCATCCACGACTTGGTCGCGGCATAGGCGTAGAGTGCCACTGGAACCGCGAAGGTCGCCAGCAGTGCTCCGCTCAGGGAGGAGGCCATGAGGGCGGTCCCTGCCATGGCAAACAGCAGCACCACCGCCTTGACCGCCTGGAACTGGTCGACCTCGCAGGCCCCGCAGCCCAGCCAGACGAACCAGGCCCAGCCCAGACCACAAAGGAAGTGGCCGACCAGGAATTCCCTTCGCGTTTGCAAGGCGTTAAGTTCGGAAGCTTCCGTGCGCTCGATGCGCCGCGCCATGAAAACGACGATCGTATAAGAGATCAGCGTAAACAACGCCCAGAGCCCGATCTCGTTGCCCACACCGGCCAGACGGCCGGCCGCGGCGATCGCCAGGACGAGCATCGGGATGACGACGGCACCGCTGGTCATCGCCTGGGCATGGAGCTTCAGCAACTCGCGGTCGAAATCGAGATTGCCGGCCTGCTGCGAAAGACGGTCGCGCGTCTTGCGAACCGCGCGCGCGACATCGCTGTTGCGATGCCGTTTCCTGCGGTCCACAATGAACTTGTCCGCTGTGTTCGAGCGTTGCAAGGGCATCAAAAGCTTCAATTTATGCGCGCAGCGATTTCAAGGTGTTAAGCTACGTTCGAATGATTAACCAACCGTTTGCCATATGAGCCGTTCCTGGTCGCCAAGGTCGCGCCCGAGGTACGCGGCAGCGCACCCGAGAAGCCCGTGGCGCAAGCTGCTGGACTACGGGCTGACCGTCATCATTCTGGGGCTGCTGATCCTGCTTGCGGCGCGTCTCGATCGAGTGGAGACACGCAAGACTCAAGGTATAGCCATCATCAATGACGGCGATTCGATCATGCTTGGCGCCGAGCGCATCCGCATGCGTGGCATCGATGCCCCGGAATACACCCAGACTTGTCGCAATAACGGGGCCGATTATGCCTGTGGCACGCTGGCGCGCCAGTCACTGGTGCGGTTGATTGCCGGCAGGCCGGTCACCTGCAGCGGCTGGCAGCGCGACCGCTATGGCCGGTTGCTCGGCGACTGCAAGGCCGGCGGCACCGACCTAAACCGGGCCCAGGTCGAGGCCGGCTGGGCCGTTGCATATGGCGCTTTCGAAGGCGAGGAAGCGACGGCCCGCGCGGCCAGGGTTGGCATCTGGGCGGGCACGTTCGACCAGCCGCAGGACTGGCGCGACAGTCACCACGGCGGGGCCGTCGAGCGAAAACATGGCACACTGGCGTCCATGGGCGACGCGGCGCGCGAGATTTTTCGCTTCTGGTGAAGCGTGTCTGGCAGAAGGAAAAGGAGGATCGAAATGAAGCTGTTCGACGGCGGCCGGGCACCCAACCCTCGGCGGGTTCGGGTTTTTCTCGCCGAGAAGGGGATCGCGGTTCCGTTGGTGCCCGTCGACATGGGCGCGCTGGAGCACAAGCAGCCGCCGGTAAGCTCGCGCAACCCGCTGCGGCGCCTGCCGGTGCTGGAACTCGATGACGGCACCATCCTCACCGAATCCGTCGCGATCTGCCGCTATTTCGAGGAACTCCATCCCAAGCCGGCATTGTTCGGGAACGGCGCGCTTGGCAAGGCGCAGGTCGAGATGTGGCAGAGGCGGATGGAGTTCAACCTGCTCGCCAGCGTCACGCAGTCTTTCCGCCATATCCATCCCGCCATGAAGGAATGGGAAATCCCGCAGATCCCCGAATGGGGCGAGGCCAACAAGCCGAAAGCCGTGGAGTTTCTCACGTTGCTGGATGCTGAACTCGGTAGCCGTGAATTCGTCGCCGGCGACAGCTATTCCATTGCCGACATCACAGGTTTGATCGCGATCGACTTCATGAAGCCGGCACGCATCAAGGTGCCGGAGGAATGCACCAATGTGTCGCGGTGGCATCAGGCGATCTCCAGCCGGCCGAGTGCCGCCGCTTGAGCGTGGAACTGGACAGCTTCGCCACGACGGTCCGCGCTTGCCGCATCTGCGCGGACAACCCCATCGGCAAGCCGCTGCCGCATGAGCCGCGTCCGGTGCTGCGACCCTCTTCCAGCGCCCGCATCCTGATCGCCAGCCAAGCACCGGGAACCAAGGTGCATCTGTCGGGCATGCCCTTCACCGATGCTTCGGGCGACCGTTTGCGGACTTGGCTTGATGTGACCAGCGACGAATTCTACGACATCGAGAAATTCGCCATCGTGCCGATGGGCTTCTGCTTTCCCGGACAGGACGCCAAGGGCGGCGACCTGCCGCCGAGGCGCGAATGCGCCCCGGCCTGGCGCGCCCCCTTGATGGCGCTGATGCCGAGGATCGACCTGGTGCTGACGATCGGCATCTACGCGCAGTCCTGGCATATGGGCGCGGCGCGGCGCGCCTCGCTGACGGAAACGGTGATGGACTGGCGCGCCATCTGGGAGAATTCCGTCGGCCCCAAAGTGCTGCCGCTGCCACATCCATCCTGGCGCAACACGGGCTGGTTGAAACAGAATCCGTGGTTTGAAATGGAATTGCTGCCTTTCCTGCGCCCGGAAATTCGCTATCGCCTGGGTTAGGCATTGAGCAAGAAATCACTCCCTTTCAACGCTGAGGACAGAATTTCTTTCTTGTGAACGGCCCAAATAAAAGGGAATATAGCGAAATTATTCCACCAGGAGCCTCCGATGGATCGCCTCGACCGAAAAATTCTCCGCCTGCTGCAGGAGGACGCGACGCTCGCGGTCGCCGACGTCGCCAAGAAAGTTGGCCTGTCGACCACGCCGTGCTGGCGGCGCATCCAGAAGCTGGAGGAGGAGGGCGTCATCAAGCGGCGCGTCGCCATTCTCGACCACGAGAAGGTCAATGTGCGGGTCACCGTCTTCGTGTCGATCCGCACCAATTCGCACAGCCATGAATGGCTGCGCCGGTTTTCCGAGGTCATCCAGGAATTTCCCGAGGTGGTCGAATTTTATCGGATGAGTGGCGACGTCGATTACCTCTTGCGCGTCGTGGTGCCCGACATCGCCGCCTATGACGCCTTTTACAAACGGCTGATCGCGAAGATCGAGATCCGGGACGTGTCGTCGTCCTTCGCCATGGAGCAGATCAAGTACACGACCGAAATCCCGCTCGACTATATGGTGCTGGACAAGGAGTCGGGCGCGAACGCGGCCTGAGCCCGCCGTTCAATTCTTCTTCTTGTTGAGGAAGCGCCAGGGCGAGTTCACCGGCAACACAACGGAGTCCGGAACCGTGTCGACGCCCACGATATCTGCCTTGCGCACGGTGTAGCCGGACTGGATGAGGCTGACGCCGTCGAGAATGAACAGTTGGCTCTTCTCCATGTCCGGCTTCAGGGCGCCGGTGACGGCAACCGACTGGTAGGCCCCGGACATCTTGTAGGGATGGGCTGGTGTGACCAGCACGATCTGGTTGGGCGGAGGCGTCGGCATGTGGCTGCACGCACCCGTCCATGGCACCAGCAGGAACTGATAGACGAGATCTCCGTCGCGATCGACCGGCAATGCATAGCCGGCCAACTGTATGATCTTGTCGTACAGGGCGACTGAGAGTGTCTCGCCATGATCCGGCAGTTTCGCCGCGATCATCGGCAAGCCGGCGTCTTCGGCGATGGCCTGCGTCGCCGGGCGCAGATCCTTCCAGAAGATGTGCGTGGTCTCGGCCGAAGCGCCCGCGGTGGAGAGCGCGAGCGCGGCCGCAAGCGCCAGGATCGCTTTAAAATGGTTCATGGTCGCATCCTTTGCGGGCGAGTAAAGACGCCGCTGTCGGTGGCGTCAATGCTCGAGCCGCATCACCTGTCAGCGAGAACCGGCCGCGGCAATCCTCGCCCTGTCAGGTCTTTCTGGCGGCGAGGCGTTCGTGGGTTTTGGCATGCGAAAGTTCTTTTACCGCATCCTTGCCGATCCAGCGCGCCGTCCTGTTCGCGGAGTTGGCAAGTTCCTGCGCCAGGGCAAGGGCAGGGCCATGCAAACCCACCGACCGTTTGCCGATTTGCCGCAACGCCCAGTTGACCGCTTTCCTGACGAAATTGCGCTCGTCGCGGGAATGAGCCTCGACTAGCGGCAGGTAGGACAGAAACGTCGCGTCCGGTTCCTTTTTCAAATGCACTGACGCCCATGCCAGCATGGCGAAGGCCGTGCGGCGAACGAATTCGCGCTCGTCGGCGGCAAACTCCTCGACCAGCTGGCGCCAGAACAGCGTATCCACGAACAGATCCGAGACGGTGTCGACGATCTCCCAGGAATCGAAATCGCCGGCCCAGCGGCGGCACTCTTCAATGGTGATCTTTTTCGGCTCGCCGGTGAAGGCCGCCATCAGCCGTGCTTCGCGAACGCCGCTGTCCCACAGCGCCAGGGATCGCTCGTGGTTGCGTTTCAGCTTGCGCGCCAAAGCCCGCAAATCCGCATTGGCGACACCGAGCGCGGTCGCGGTGTTGATACCGAACCGCCCCATGCCGGCGCGGATTTGCTCGATTCCGATCGAGTGCAGATGGGCGACGATGTCCTGCGCGGTCCAGCCTGGAACGGGCGCGGACACTGCGCCTACCTCTCCAGCCGCGCCAGCAGCGAAGACGTGTCCCAGCGCTTGCCGCCCATCGCCTGTACGTCCTTGTAGAACTGGTCGACCAGCGCGGTCACCGGCAGCCTGGCCCCGTTGCGATCGGCCTCTTCAAGGCAGATGCCGAGATCCTTGCGCATCCAGTCGACGGCGAAACCGAAGTCATATTTGCCGGCGTTCATGGTCTTGTGCCGGTTTTCCATCTGCCAGGAACCGGCCGCGCCCTTGGAAATCACCTCGATGACCTTCTCAATGTCGAGACCTGCCTTCTTGCCGAAATGGATGCCTTCCGAAAGCCCCTGCACCAGCCCGGCGATACAGATCTGGTTGATCATCTTGGTGAGCTGCCCGGCGCCCGCCGATCCCATCAGTCCAACCATGCGAGCAAAAGCGTCGATAACTGGCCTGGCCCTGTCGAAGGCGGCCTCATCGCCGCCCACCATGACGGTCAGCACACCGTTCTCGGCGCCGGCCTGGCCACCGGAGACGGGCGCGTCGAGAAATGAGAAGCCGCCCGATTGCGCGGCTTCGGCCAGTTCGCGCGCGACTTCAGCCGAAGCCGTGGTGTTATCGATGAAGACCGAACCTTTCTTCATCGACTTGAAGGCTCCCGCGGGGCCTGTGGTCACGGAACGCAGGTCGTCATCGTTGCCGACACAGGAAAAAACGAAATCCTTGCCCTCGGCGACCTGGGCCGGCGTCGCGGCAAAGCCGCCGCCATGTTGGGCGACCCACTGCTCAGCTTTGGCCTGGGTGCGGTTGTAGACGGTCACTTCGTGGCCACCCTTGTTCTTCAGGTGTCCGGCCATGGGATAGCCCATGACGCCAAGACCGAGAAATGCCACCGATGCCATGCCTTGTCCTTCCGACGGAAAAGAGATTTCAGCTGCGGAAGCTCTAGGCCATGCGACGAATTCGTCAAGGCGCGCGCTGCGGCATCGACTGGCACAGGCCGATCGGGAACGGCTCAGCGATTGAGGTGGATCGTAATCCTGCGCTCGATCCATTCGACGCCATGGCGCAGGATTTCGACCATCACCAGATAGACGATGGCGACCCAGACATAGGCCTGGAAATCGAAGGATTTGGCGTAGGCAAGCTTCGCATTGCCCATCAGGTCATAGACCGTGATGATGGCGACGATGGCCGAGGCCTTGATCATCAGAACCAGTTCATTGCCGTAGGGCCGCAAGCCCACGATGAACGCCTGCGGCAGGATGACCTTGCGCAGCGTCTGCAGCTTGTGCAGGCCGAGCGAGGCAGCACCTTCCCATTGGCCCCTGGGAACACTCTCGATGGCGCCGCGGAGGATTTCGGCCTGGTAGGCCGCGGTGTTGAGCGCAAAGGCAAACACGCCGCAGTTAAAGGCCTCGCGGAAGAACCACCACAGCCCGATGGACTCGAGCTGCAGCCGGAAAGAGCCCAAGCCATAGTAAACGAGGTAGACTTGGACGAGCAGCGGTGTGCCGCGGAAGAAATAGACATAGCAATAGGCAAGGCCGGACAAGAACCGGTTCTTCGACATGCGGCCATAGGTGACGGGCAGCGAAAAGATCGCGCCGGCCACTATCGAGATCGCGACGAGCGACAGCGTGGTCCACAGTCCCTGCAGATAGGCGGGTGCATATCTGGCAAAGAACTCGCCATTCCAGGCGTAGACGAGATAGGCGAAGATACCGAGGCCGAAGAGGATCCAGAGGCCGACGAGTGCGTAACCGACGATGCGGGTGCGCGGCCAGCCGCGTGCCCGCGGCGGCGGGCGGTCGACCGAGATCGCTTCCGTGACGCTCATCGTGCCTCCCTCCGCCCTAGCGAGCGCAAGATGAACCCGGTCGCGATCGAGGACAGGATCGCCAGGACGAGGAAAACCAGTGCGGCGACGCTGTAAAACAGGAAGGAATGCTTGGTGACACGTGCCGCCACGCCGGCATTGCGCAGGGTTTCAGCGAGGTTGACGACCGAGACGAGGGCGGTGTCCTTGAGCAGGCTCAGCCAGCAATTCTCAAGGCCGGGAAAGGCGATGCGCAGCAGCTGCGGCAGGATCACCTTGCGCATGGTAAGCCATTTCGACAGGCCGATTGCGTAGCCGCCTTCATACTGGCCCTTCGGAATGGCGCGAAAGGCGGAGAGGAATACCTCGCTGGCGTAGGAAGAAAAGATCAGCGACAGCACGATCATGCCTGCGATGAAGCTGTCGACATCGATCGTTGCCTCCGGTTTGAAGAGGCGGATGACGTATTGCAGCAGGATGGGCATGCCGAAGAAAAACAGGAACAGCGTCACCAATTCCGGCAGGCCGCGAAACATGGTGGTGTAGATGTTGGCGGCCAGCCGCAGCGACGGTTCTTCGGACTGCTTGGCCCAGGCCACGAAAAAGCCGATCGTCAGGCCGATCGGCAGCGTTGCAAGCGCGAGCGCGATGGTGACCAACGCACCATAGGCAATATCGTCACTCCAGCCCTCCGGTCCCCAACTGAGCAGCGTCCATATGCTTTGGACTGGCATTGACTGGCCTTACCCCACGGCGCTCCCGAGATGAACAAGGCGGCAGGGAAACCCCGCCGCCTTGGCAATGATGATCAGGACTCGGCGCCGTAGACGTCGAACTTAAAGTACTTGTCGTTGATTTCCTTATATTTTCCGTTTGCGCGGATGGCGTCGATGGCGGAATTCAACTTGTTGACCAGGTCGGTATCGCCCTTTCGAACGGCGATGCCGGCGCCAGGTCCGAAAATTTCGACAGGTTGCGGCGAGGGCTGGCCGAGAATCTTGCAGCAGGCGCCTTCAGGCGAATCCAGAAACTGCTGCAGCACTACGATATCGTCCTCGATGGCGTCGAGACGGCCATTGGCGAGGTCAGCCTGTTCCTCGGGGCTGCTCGGATAGCCCTTGATGGTGCTGTCCGTGTAGGTCTTCGAGGCATAGTTGAAATGGGTTGTCGTGGTGGCGACGCCGATATTCTTTCCGGCGAGGTCTTCCTTGGTCACGCCCTTGAGCGGCGAATCCTTCGGCACGGCGATTGCCGACGGGGTGTTGTAGTATTTGTGCGAGAAGTCGACCTTCTCCTGCCTCTCCGGCGTGATCGACATCGAGGCGACGATGGCGTCGAACTTGCCGGCCTGAAGTGCGGGAATGATGCCGTCCCAATCCTGGGCGACGAAGGTGCACTTGACCTTCATCTCATCGCAAAGCGCCTTGGCGATGTCGATGTCGAAGCCGACAAGCTGGCCGTCCGCGGTGAGGTTGTTGAAGGGGGGGTAGGCGCCTTCGGTGCCAATCCGCAGGCTCTTCTCCTGGGCCTGGGCTACGCCGAGCGTCAGCAGCGCAGCCGATGCGGCGAGCGCGATACGCAGTGCAATACGCATGATAGTCCTCTCTTTATGGTCCCGGCCGTCGTTCCGAAACGGCTCTGTGGGGCGGTGCTTTTTGACCGCCCGCTGAGCCGATACTCCCACTCTTTCCAAGAAAAAAGCAACCGCAAAACCGCCGAAACCGGTAATGGGCTTCTACCGTTACGTTACTTCTCAAGCAACGAGGCCGGTCGTGCGCTCGATGAAGTCGGCTATGGATTTTGCGTCGTCGAGGTCGAACACCGGCAGGCTCTGGTCGGTGATAGCGAAATCCGCGGCGACGGCGACAATATTGGGATCACCCACCGCAAGCGGCGTCCGGTCCTTCGCTTCCAGCCGCCTCGTTTCGATCTTGCGGTGGGATTCGCGCTTGTAGCCTTCGACCAGCACGATGTCGCAGGGGGCGAGCCGCGACAGGATGGCGTCCAGCGGCGGCTCTCGCTCGCCACGCAATTCGTGCATCAGCGCCCAGCGATTGCCCGATACGATCGCAACCTCGGTAGCACCCGCCTGCCGGTGGCGGAAGCTGTCCGCGCCGGGCTTGTCGATGTCGAAATGATGATGAGCATGTTTGACCGTCGAGACCTTCCAGCCGCGCCGCACAAGCTCCGCGACCAGCCTTTCCGTCAGTGTGGTCTTGCCGGAGTTTTTCCAGCCGGTGATGCCGAAGATGCGTCTGTTCATGGCGACATGCTCTGCAACAGCTGTTCGGCCTGGGCAAGATCGTCCGGGACATTGATGTTGAAGAAAGGATCGATTCCGACGGATTGCCGGACAGGGAATTCCACGTCGACATGGCCGTGTTGTTCGATAAAGGCCGACACGCGCCTGTTGTCCTGATCGACCAGTAAATGCCGCAAGGCATCGCGGCATCCGGTTGGCCACAGCGCGAAGGTCGGATGCCGCCGGCCCGCCGAAGAGGCGACGGCGATAGAACCGGGATGTTCATCCGCCGCCGCCGCCAGACGGTCGACGAGATCCAGCGGCAGGAAAGGCGTGTCGCCGGCCGCGGTGACGATCGCCTTGCAAGGCAGTCCGGCGGCGGCCCATTCCAGGCCGGTCAGGATTCCGGCAAGCGGCCCGGCAAAGCCTTCGATGGCATCGGCAAGCACCGGCAGCCCGAACCGGGCGAACCGCGCCGGATCGCCATTGGCGCTGAGCGCCAGGATCTCGAGCTGCGGGCCAAATCGCGACAGCACCTTGTCGAGCACGCAGCCGCCGCCCAGCGGCAACAACGCCTTGTCGCCACCGCCCATCCGCCTCGACTGGCCACCTGCCAGGATGATCCCAGCGATATCCCGCTTCATGCCATCCAGCCTGTACGCCAGCCGGGGGAAATCGCAAGCGGCTTCAAGGGGGTGCTAGAGTCCTTCCGGCGCCATGGCCGGGCCGGTGCTTTCGGCGACGATCTTCCGCCGGCCGACCATCCGCTCGCGATAAAGCGTATAGAGCCCCGAGCCAACAACTATTGCCGCGCCGGCAATCATCGGCACGTCCGGTATGTCACCGAAAATAGTCAAGCCAAGCAGTATCGACCAGAGGAGCGCTGTGTAGCGGAACGGAGCGATGAAGGAGATCTCACCCGATCGCATCGCCATGATGATGAATTGGTAGCCGATGAGCACCAGCACCGCGGCCAGCGCCAGCAGCGCCGTGCTTTTGCCGGTCATCGGTGTCCAGCCACCCATCGGCGTCAACAGAAACGCACCGACGACGGTCATGGCCAGCGCGGTGGCGGTCGAGACCAGCATCGTCGGGATGGCCTGGGGGATGCGCTTGGTGGCAAGGTCCCGCACCGTGCAGCAGGCGACGGATGCCAGCGCCACCAGCGAGTAAATGCTGAAGCCCTCGAAACCCGGCCGCACGATGATGATGACCCCGGCAAACCCGATAGCGATCGCCAGCCAGCGCCGCCAGCCGACCGCTTCACCGAAAAACAGCGCCGCGCCCATCGTCACCGCCAGCGGCAGCGCTTGGAGAACGGCTGAAACGCTGCCGATCGGCAAATGGGCGAGCGCGACCAGGAAGGACACGGTAGCGCCCGCCTCGCCCAGGACACGGACCGCCACCAGCGGCTGCAGCATCAGGCGCGGCTGAAAAAGTGCGCCACGTTGCCAAGCCAGCAGTCCGACGAACAGCGAGGCGAACGCCCCTCTGATCAACATGACCTGCGCCATGTTCATCGACTCCGAAGAGTATTTGGTGATGGCGTCGTTGAGCGTAAAGCCAACCATCGCCACCACCATGAACAACGCGCCGCGAAGATTTGGGGAAAGGGGCAAGACATCTACCGTTGCTTTGGCAAGCAAGCCTGTAACAGCCCACCACGAAACAGCAACGGCAAAGGGCTGGGCCAGGACCGGATATCTATCTTCGCCGGCGTGAATCTTCTGGGCGAGATACGAATTCTGTCGGAAGGCGGCATCGCCTCCCGACATGGTGCAGATGAGGGATTGTCTACTTCTTGGGTGTCAGCACCTCGGTGCCGTTCCCCTCCTTGCCGGCGATGGTCCACAAACCATGCAGCGACCCGTCATCCTCGACCTTGTAGACGACGAGGCCGATATCCTTGCCCATTGCGTAGCCAGCTGAGAACGCGTTGTCGTTGCGCATGCAGATGCCATCGGAAGAAGAACCGCCCGTCTCCCAATGGATCGTGCAGGTGGTGCCGCTGGTCAGCGCGATGGTGGCTTCGCCGCCATAGGACGAACCATCGAAATTGGTGCCGGCGACGGTGTAAGTGCCGCCGATCGACTGGGCAGCCGCCGGCAGGGTAGCCAAGCCGAGCAAGGCAAAAGCGAGAAGGAGTTTGCGCATGATGTAATCCCCCGAGAACGCGATGAATCGCTACGGAGCGGAGGGTAGGCGGGAAACCATGACCAGTAAATCAGACCGACATTTGCCGACAGATATTTGTTTGCGGTGTGGCTAAAATACTCTTGGCCCGAACGGTTCATGGCCCCTTAAGGCTGCCAGCGATGGCGCCGACCAGCGGGTCATATTTCGATTTCAGCGCCGGCGGATAGTCGATCCAGACCGTGCGGATGACGCCATCCCCGCCAAACAGCCGCCGCTCGTAAAAAATCTTTCCGTTCTTCACGCCCGACAGCACGGCCCAATCCTTGCCGGCCTTGCCATAGGTGACCTTGTAGCCAGGCTCATTGCTCGTCTTTTCGCCGACGACAAAGTCTTTCGGCGTCTCATGGTCGATGTCTGGGATGCCGGAGCATGTCAGGCTGGCCCCGTCCGCGCTCAGCCATACCTGGCCGTCGCCGTTCTCAGGCTCGGGCTGGCGATCGGTGAAGATATCGTCGCGGAAGGTGCAAACGGTGCCGAAGCGCTCGTTCACGTAGGTGAATTGCGCGGCAAACGCGGTATTCGCCGAGACCGCGGCAAGAGATATGACGATTGAGTAGAGCCGTCGCATGCCTTACCCCGGAGCCGATCATTGCAAGGCGTTCTCGCACGGACAGGCGACAAGGTCAGCCGCCCGTGACACTCATGTGCCGAGACACCGACGGACGGCTGGTGCGGCGGTCGATGATGAAGTCATGGCCCTTTGGCTTGCGGCCGATGGCTTCGTCTATAGCGTCGCCAACCAGTTCATTGCCTTCGGACGCGCGCAACGGGGTGCGCAGGTCGGCTGCGTCTTCCTGGCCAAGGCACATATAGAGCGTGCCCGTGCAAGTCAGCCTGACCCGGTTGCAGCTTTCGCAGAAATTATGCGTCATCGGCGTGATGAAGCCGAGTTTTCCACCGGTCTCGGCGACTTGGACATAGCGGGCCGGGCCACCGGTCTTGAAGGGGATGTCGGTCAGCGTGAACTGGCGCTCGAGCGATGCACGCAGCAGCGACAGCGGCAAGTACTGGTCGGTGCGATCGGCGTCGATCTCGCCCATCGGCATGGTTTCGATGACGGTCAGGTCCATGCCGCGGCCATGCGCCCAGCGCATCATTTCGGGCAGTTCGGCGTCGTTGAAATCCTTCAGCGCCACCGCGTTGAGCTTGACTTTCAGTCCAGCCGCCTGGGCGGCATCAATGCCCGTCATGACCTTGCCAAGATGACCCCAGCGGGTGATGGCGTGGAACTTGTCGGCATCGAGCGTGTCGAGCGAAACATTGATGCGCTTGACGCCGCAATCGGCGAGCTCGGCGGCGAAGCGCGAAAGCTGCGAACCGTTGGTGGTCAGCGTCAGTTCTTCCAGTGCGCCGCTGTCGAGGTGCCGCGAAAGCTGGCGCACCAGATGCATGATGTTCTTGCGCACCAGCGGCTCACCGCCGGTGAGGCGCAACCGTTTGACACCCTTTTCGATGAACACGGTGCAGAGCCGGTCGAGTTCTTCTAGCGACAGCAGGTCCTTCTTGGGCAGGAAGGCCATATCCTCGGCCATGCAATAGGTGCAGCGGAAATCGCAGCGGTCGGTGACCGACACTCTGAGATAGCTGATCGTGCGACCGAAGGGGTCGATCATGTTCATGTTCGAGCGTTTCCGTGGCCGTTAACGGCGCCGTTATATACAGCTATGTGATACGATGCAGCCCGCCATTCAAGATAGCCGGCCTAGATCTTTGGTAACATTCCGCGACCGACATCGCGTGTCGGCACGATCCCATACCTTTTCGCACGGCGCGAAGCAGCGTAGGGAAGGGCAAATTCATGCAGGATCGACCATGACGGCGCCGAAAGAACTGAGGGTCTCCAAGGACCGCAAGCTGCTCACCGTGACCTTTCCCGGCCATCAGCCGTTCGAGCTGCCGGCGGAACTGCTGCGCGTGGCGTCCCCTTCCGCGGAGGTGCAGGGCCATTCGCCCGAACAGCGGGTGACGGTTCCCGGCAAACGCGATGTGGCCATCCTGAAGATCGAGCCGGTCGGCAATTACGCGGTGCGCATCACCTTTGACGACTTCCATGACACCGGCATCTTCACCTGGAATTACCTGCACACGCTCGGCCACGAGAAGCATGCGCGCTGGAATGGCTATCTCGCGGAACTCGCCGAGAAGGGCTTGAGCCGCGATCGTTAGCCGCCATTGCGTCGTCAAAACGTCACCGATCGGGAGTAGGGCGGCGGAACGGGAGACGAAAAATGTCGGTCATCACCACAGTCGAACAACTCGAAGCCAGTTACGGATTGCCGGGCGAGGCCTCGGTGGTCAAGGAACTCGACCATGTCATCCCAGAATACGCCGCCTTTATCGAAGCCTCGCCCTTTGTCGCGCTAGCCACCAGCGGTCCGGAGGGGCTGGATTGTTCGCCGCGCGGCGATCTCGCGGGCTTCGTGCGCATCGTCGATGCGAAAACGCTGATGATGCCGGACCGGCGCGGCAACAACCGTGCCGATTCGCTGAAGAACATCATCAGGGATCCGCGCGTCGCCCTGCTGTTCCTGGTGCCGGGCTCCGGCACGACGCTGCGCATCAACGGACGAGCCCATATCACCACGGACCCAGCGCTGTGCGCGTCGTTCATGGTCGACGGCAAGCCGGCGCGTTCGGTCACCGTGATCGATGTCGATTCGGTCTATTTCCAGTGCGCTCGCGCCATCGTGCGGTCGGAACTGTGGGACCCCGCCAAGCATGTCGACCCGAAGTCGCTGCCGACACCCGGAAGGATTTTGGAAATCACCAGCCGCAAGAATATCGACGGCGAAACCTACGACAGGGAGTGGCCGGAGCGGGCGAAGAAGTCGATGTGGTGATCGCCTGAAAGGGCGATCACGCCTCGTTCAGCACGTCATAGATCTTGCGCATCTGCTCGCCGATCATGTCGCATTGTTCCGGCGTCGACTGGCTCATCGCCTTCTCGATCAGCGCCATATGCACTTTCAGCGCCCGCATCAGCAGCGCCTCGCCGGTTTCGGTCAGCGTAAGCCGCAAGATGCGCTTGTCCTTCTCATCGCCTTCGCGCCGCAGCAGGCCACGCGTCTCCAACTGCGGCAACAGCATGGTGATGTTGGAGCGGCCCACGAGCAGCTTGCGGGCGAGGTCGTGCTGCGACATGCCTGGGTGACGGTAGAGGTTCATCAGCACGTCGAGCTGCGCCGGCTTCAGGTCGAGCGGCGCAAGTTTCACCGCGAGCGTGCGCTCCAGCACATGGCAGGCGCGCGCCACCGCGACCCAGTTGCGAAAACGCGGGTTGTCCCAGGGTAGCTCTTGTTTATTGTTCATCTTTGAACTATTATGTTCATGCTTGAACGTATGGATGGATTCTGACTATGGCATCATTCGGGCTGAAGGTCATCCGAGGTGTGTTTGGTGCGGCCGAACATGTCGCGCCGCGCATCACCGGGCGCGCGGCTTTCGAATTGTTCTGCCGTACGCCAAGCACCAGGACACTGACCGACGGCGAGCGCCGCGCCATCGACCGCGCCGCGGAGTTCATGGCCGAGGCGCGCCATCACCGGCTGAAGACCGCGACCGGCTGCGTCATGGTTCATGAATTCCGCCCCGAGCCGGGCCGCGAGTCCGCCGGCACCGTCCTCGTCATCCATGGCTGGCGCTCGCGTACCGAATATATGCGCGTGCTGATCGAAGGTTTTCGCGCTGCCGGCTACAAGGTCGTCTCGCTCGATCTTCCCGGTCATGGCCATTCGCAGGGCAGGCACCTGAACATGGTCAATGCCGTCGAGGCCGCAACAATGGCCGGCGAATGGTTTGGGCCGTTCGTGGCTGCCGTCGGCCATTCCTTCGGAGGCGCCGTTGCAGCCAATGCGATCGCCGGCTCCGTCAAGGACATCCCACCGCTGTCGGCCGCACGTCTTGTGCTAATCGCGGCACCAAGCTCGCTGCCGGCAATCTTCGCCGACTTCAGCCGGATGCTCAATGTCGGTCCCCGCTCGCAGGTCGCCATGGCTGACCGCGTCGAATATCTCTCCGGCCGGCCGCTGCACGAGTTCACCGGTGACCGGCAGCTCGCCCAGGCGCCCGTGCCGACGTTGGTCATCCACGCGCCCGACGACCGGGAGGTGCCGGCTGAACATGCACGACGCTATGCCGGCGCCGGCGACCATGTGCGGCTGCACTGGGCCGAGGGGCTCGGCCACCGCCGCATTCTGACCGACAAGGGCGTGGTTGAACGCGCCGTCGGCTTCATGACCACGCAGCAGAACCCGTCGCTGCTCAACTGAGCGGTCATCAGGCTATTTCTTCTTGTCTCCGGGTGCTACAGGCAGTCCAGCTGCCTTCCAGGCCGTGTAGCCGCCGAGGATGTGCTTGACCGGGGAAAGACCCATGTCCTGCGCCGTCTTGGTGGCCAGCGCTGAACGCCAGCCGCCGGCGCAGAAGAAGACGAAGCTTTTTCCGGAAGCGAAGAAGGGCTTGTGGTAGGGGCTTTCGGGATCGATCCAGAACTCCAGCATGCCACGCGTGACGTGCTTGGCGCCGGGAATTCCGCCGTCGCGTTCGATTTCACGAGGATCGCGCAGATCGACGAAAATGGTGTCTTCGTCCTCAAGCAGCCCTGCCGCTTCCTCGGGCGAAACCACTTCGATCTCGGCGTTGGCCTCATCCAGCAGTTCGCGATATCCTTTTTTCACATGGTCCCCTCCGGCCGCGGGTTTGCTGCAAGACGGATTTCGAGCACAACGGATGGTGTTTGTCACGCCTCGACGGTGCCGGCCATGGTCTTCCAAGCGGCCAGTGCCCCGGCTACCGTCGCCATCAGGGCGGAGCGGGAAGCGCCGTCACGCGCCTGAATCGACATGCCATGCTGGACCGTTGCGAAAAAGATCGCGGCTGCACGGCAATCGAAGTCGGCAGGCAATTCACCCTCGGCCACTGCGCGCTCCAGACGCTTCTTCAGCGCGGTAAGATTCTCGGCGCGCGGGCGCCGCAAATCCGCGCAGATCGCGCCTCGGCTCGAGTCTTCGTGCAGCGCACCCCAGCGTAATCAGGCAGCCCTGCGGACGATCGCTTTGCGAATAGGCCTTCGCGGTCCGGCGCAAGAACCGCTCGATCGCAAGCCGTGCCGTTGGCGCCTTTTCCAGCGCGAGCCAGATGTCGGCGCCCTCCACGCGGGGATAGAGGTCGGTCGCCTCGAGGAACAGGGCCTCCTTGCTGCCATAGGCGGCATAGAGGCTCCAGCCTGGGAGCCTACTCGGCCAGCAAGGCGGCGCCGGTCGGCCTGACCAAGGCATTGGCCCGCGACCTCGGGTCACGCGGCATCACCGCCAATGTCGTCCATCCCGGTTCGACCGACACCGACATGAACCCGGCCGACGGCCCGCATGCCGAGCATCAGCGCCAGAAGATGGCCACCCCGCGATTCGGCGAAGCGGACAATATCGCCGGCATGTTTGCGTGGCTCGCCGGGCCGGAGGGCCGGTTCGTCACCGGAGCCGCGCTGACCATCGACAGAGGCGCAAACGCGTGAGGCGCCGGGATTCCCGCGGCCGGCGCGACAGTTCGGTCGCGCCAGCCGTCACGATGTTGTGAAACCGTTCGGCAACAGCCCAGCCGAAATTTATGAAAGCTTAACGAAATCGGTATGAATCGGTATAGTCGCGCCTTACATCCGCCATGCGGTGAGCGGGACGGTCTAGCGTGCGGAACGGGAACCGGTTACGACCGGAGCGGGTGATCGATGAAATTCCTCGGTAAAAAAGCAACCGTGATGCCGCTGGTGGCGATTACGGCGACGCTGGCTTTCGGCATGCCTCAGGCAGGGGCCCAGGGATTTTTCGACATGCTATTCGGCGGTGGCATCAGGCATGAGCCGAAAGGCGAGTTTCCGCCTCCTCCGCCAAAGCACAAACCCCAGCCGAACGCTCCGGCCGGCGGCGGCGTGAGGATCAGCAGTCCGTCCTACTATACTTACAAAGCCGACAAGCTGGTGCGTGTCGACTTCTCGACGCTGGCGACGGCGCCGCAGCCGGCTACGCCGCAAGACGCCGCTTTCGTGCCTTCGGCCACGGGTGCTGCCTTCCATGAAGCCATTGCCGGGCTCGCCGACTATGAACTCTATGCCGAGCCCGACATTGCCAAGGCGCTGATCGCCTATTACTCCGCCAACCCGGATTTCATCTGGGTGACCGGGACCACCCCGAACAACCGCGCGCAGGATGCGGTGCGGGTGCTTGGCGAGGCTGCAAGCTACGGCCTCACGCCTGCCGACTACACGGTCGATGTGCCAGCCGCCAGTTCGTCCTCGGCGGATGACGCAGCCAAGCTGAAGGAGCTCGTGCGTTTCGAGATGGCGCTGTCGGCACGTGCCCTGCGCTATGCGCATGACGCCCAGAATGGCCGTGTCGAGCCGAACCGCATGACCGGCTACTACGATTTCCCGGCCAAGCCGCTCGACATGATCGGCGCGCTGAAGACTCTGGCGCATACCCAGGAGGTTCGCACCTATCTGGAATCGCGCCATCCGCAGAATGCGGAATATCAGGCGCTGCGCGTCGAACTGGAAGCGCTGCAGGCGAGCGCCGAGAACGAAATCGTCGTCGATCCCAAGCTGCTGTTGAAGCCAGGCGAAACCAGCCCCGAATTGCCGAAGCTGCTGTCGCTGATCGCGCGTAATCTCGATGACGAAATGGGCGGCACATATGGCGAGGTCCTGTCGCGGCTGGCAACCAGCGAAGTCTACGTTCCCGAGCTGGTGCCGCTGATCAAGGCGGTGCAGCAGAAGGAAGGCATGAAGGGCGACGGCGTCATCGGTCCACGCACGGTCGCCACACTAGCCGGGACGTCGAAGGCCGACAGGCTGCTGAAGGTGGAGGTGGCGCTGGAAGAATTGCGCTGGCTGCCTTCCGATCTCGGCAGCCCGCGTGTTTTCATCAACCAGCCTGCTTTCACCGCGAGCTATATCGACGAAGGCCAGGAAAAATTGAAGACGCGCGCGGTCGTCGGCCGCGTCACCAACCAGACCGCCTTCTTCTACGACCAGATCAAGCAGGTCGATTTCCACCCCTACTGGGGCGTGCCGCAGTCGATCATCGTCAACGAAATGCTGCCGAGGTTGCGCGGCGATCCCGGCTATCTTGACCGGGCCGGCTACGAGGTGACGGATTCACGCGGCAAGCGCATCCCTTCGTCGGCGGTGAACTGGGGCGCTTATGGCGCCAACATTCCCTATAATGTGCGCCAGCAGCCGAGCGAGGCCAATGCGCTGGGCGAACTGAAGATCCTGTTCCCCAACAAGCATGCGATCTATATGCACGACACGCCCCAGAAATCGTTCTTCAAGCAGGATATGCGCGCGCTCAGCCATGGCTGCGTGCGCCTGCAGGATCCGCGCGGCATGGCGGCTGCAGTGCTCGGCACCTCGGTCGATTATATCGCGGAGAAGCTGAAGCATGGACACTCGACCGAGGATGTGACACGCGATATCCCAGTCTATGTCGCTTATTTCACCGCCTGGCCCGACATGTCCGGCAAGGTAGAGTATTTCAGCGACGTCTACGATCGCGATTCCCGGCTGAAGCAGGCCCTGGACGCAACCGAGGCGGTGCGCTCACCCTCGAGCTAGTCGTTATCGCTCCGACAGCGAGCGCCTGAAACCGGCGTCGCGCCCGGCGATCAGCCAATAGATCAGCCCGGCAACCAGACCGGCGGCGGCTATGATGCCGATGTCGGCCCAGCGCTCCAGATCCACTGCCTCCGCCGCGCTCGGCCAGATCAGGAAGAAACCTCCGGCCGCAGCCGCAGCGCCGAAGACCATGTGCAGCAGAGCGCTGCGAAGAGAGAAGAATTCAGCGATCAGCGCAAAAATCAGCGTCTGAGGCGCGGTTACCACGATGGTCAGGAAATAGATGAACATGCCGAGCGGCGGTACCACAAAGGCGGCGATCGGCGAGACCCCCAAGAGGTCGAAATAGGCTGGCGCGTTGGGCAGGGAACTCAACGCGGCATAGATCGCCACGACGGCGATCAGACCAACCAGTATGGCGACGAGATAGCCGGCCAGCATCATGAGGACGCGCTTCATCAAGTGCTTCGCAGTCGACATGCCCACCCCACCCTGAAGCCCGGTCCTTCCACAATCAGCCATCAATGGCGAATTGACGCAAGGGGAGACGGAACACGCCTGGGCCCGCTGGTGAAATCCCGCAGCTCAGGCGCCGCCGCACATATGCTGCGAATCCGGGAGAGCCCAGGAGCCTTTCGCGACGAGGTCGACGGAATAATAAACCCGGCCACGGTCGTCGTCCTTGGGACAGTTCCTGGGAATGGAGATCAAGCACATGACGACGGGTTCACCCACCTTCGAGGCGGCAAGGCCAGCCTCGCGATCATAGGACACGGCCCCGCCGCCATTGGTGAATGTGGCCGCGCTGCCCGCTTCGGGAGTAGCCGTTTCCAGCGGATCGTCGCCAAGCCGCGTGGTCAGCGTCTCGATATGCGTCGACGCGCATTGGCCGATCACCGAGGGCAGGGGCTGGTCCTTATTGCCGGGGTTCCGCGCGGCGGCGTCCAGCGCCTTCTTGCCGATCAGCGCGATGGTGTAGTCCTGCATCCAAGACGGCACATTTCCATAGGTCTGCAAGGCGTTGTTGAGCGCGCTGGCGATACAGGCGGTATCGCTCTTGCAAGCATTGCGATCAGCGATCAGCCCGCGGGCAATCTTGCGCTTGTCGCCGCCGAACGCCGGCTCGAATTCCTTGTAGGCCTTCGAAACCAGCAGATCGATCGCCGACAATTGCGTGTCGGCGCAGATCGCCTTTTCCGCCGGCAGGTTTGCCTTGCCGCAGTCGAAGGACGGCCCGTCCGCCGATGCCGGAGAAACGGCAAGGAAGCCGCCGGCTGGGACGATGGCCAATACAGACAGAAGATAGGGTCTAACGAAACATCGCATCATGGCCCCCAAGCCAGCAGGATTGCCCAAGGCGCGACCCGGCGCCGGAGCCTAACATACTCCAGGGATGGACAATTTTGACGCTGGTTTCGTCTTTGAGAATACGCGGACGCAGCGCATTCGCGACGGGGATGTCATACGAACCTTATTTTGGTTCGGCCGTCACAGGATCGAAGACGATTTCGACCTTCGCCTTGTCCGAGGTATAGTAGGTGACGGTGTAGCCGTCCTTGTCCCAGTCGACCTCTTTCACGTAGCGAAACCCGTCACGCTGCTCGACCTTGGCGATGATCTCCGACAGCTTCTTGGCATTGGGTGGCGGCAGTGCAGTTTCGTCCGCGGCAAAGGCGGGTCCGGCGGCGAAAAGAACGGCGACGGAGGCCGCAAGCAGAAATCTGGACATGGTTTTCCCTCAAGTTTCGACGCAAGGAAACTCGCTGTCATGCAGGTTTGTTCCGCACGTGGGTGTCCCGGCGTTGAGCGCCTGTGCAGAAAGGCCCCGCGCCAAAGGGAAAAGACGGGCTGTAGCTGCCGATGTGATGTTCAGCAAAGATGGTGGGCGATGCAGGGATTGAACCTGCGACCCCACCCGTGTGAAGGGTGTGCTCTCCCGCTGAGCTAATCGCCCGCTCGTTGCCCGAAGGCCAAGCGAGCCGCGATATAAGGGAGGCCGACCCATTAAGTCAAGGCAGCGTCTGGTGTTGTCACACAGATCGGATTTGCGGTCTCGCCAAGGCCCGTTCCGTAGAGTTTTCATCGTCGGCGCTCAGTGTGCGGCGGCGCCGATCAACCTTTGCGCCAGATCGAGTGTCAACGCATCGAAATGCGATATCACCGCCGAGGGCTCGAACTCGCGCACATGACGGTCGGTGTAGCCGAAATCGACGGCGACGACAGGAATGCCGGCGGCCTTGGCGGTGTCGATATCGGTTTGCGAATCGCCGACCATCAGGGCGCGGTGCGGATCTCCGCCGGCGAGTTTGATGGTCTCGATCAGGTGGCGCGGATCGGGCTTGCGGAACGCGAACGTGTCCTGCCCGGCAATTGCCGCGAAATGCCTGGTCAAGCCGAGTGCTTCGATCAGCGCCAGCGAATTGGCCTGGTATTTGTTCGTGCAGATGGCCAGCAGATAGCCGGCCTTCTCAAAACGGGCAATCGCCTCGATCACGCCGGGGTAGGGGCGGGATTTGCCCGGAATGTTGTCGGTGTAGTGATCGAGGAACAGTTTCAGCAGCCGGTCGTGCTCCTCGACCTTGAGGGATCGTTGCTGCGCGGCATGCGCCCGTTCGATCATCACCCGACCGCCATGGCCGACGAAGCGTTTAAAGCCGGCTTCGTCGACCGCCGACAGTTCGCTGGCCGCCAGGCTGTGGTTGAGGCTGTCGAGCAGGTCCGGCGCCGTGTCAATCAGCGTTCCATCGAGGTCGAACACGATGATCGGGCGAGTCATGATCCATCCTGCGCAGGTTTGTGCATGGGCAGGCGATAGCGGCTGCGACGCGTTAAGGCAAGCAGACCGGCGAGACGGCCCCAAGGGCTTTGACCCGGCTTGCAAAAATGCTAGGAGCCGAAAACGCTGAAGCGCGTCGCGTCGAACGGACTCATGCGGCGCGCTTCTGGTCTTTATCTTTCATGCATGTCGTTTTCCCAAAGCCGAGGTCATTTTGGGCGACATGCATTCGGTTTCGGGGCAGCAAAGCAGCATGGATGCGAGGCTATTGAAGGTCGAGGCCGCGCGGGCGGCCCTTGCCCATGTCAGCGACGGCATGCGGCTCGGCATCGGCACCGGCACCACTGCCGAGGAGTTCGTGCGGCTGCTTGCCGACAAGGTCGCCACCGGCATGACCATAACAGGCGTGCCGACCTCTGAACGCACTGCCGCGCTGTGCCGCGAACTCGGCGTGCCGCTGTCGACGCTGGGGGAAACGCCCGAGCTCGATCTCACCGTCGACGGTGCCGACGAGGTCGACCCGGAACTGACATTGATCAAGGGCGGCGGCGGCGCGCTGCTGCGCGAGAAGATCGTGGCCGCGGCCTCGCAGCGCATGATCGTCATCGCCGACCGTTCGAAGATGGTCGAGACACTCGGCCGGTTTCCGCTTCCGATCGAAGTCAACCGGTTCGGCCTGCGCGCGACCGAGATCGCCGTGACCATGGCGGCTGGAAATCTCGGCCTTTCCGGTGCGGTGACATTGAGGATGACGGGGAGCCAGCCTTTTGTTACAGACGGCGGCCATTTTATCCTGGATGCATCTTTTGGCCGCATTCCGGATACAAGAGCGCTTTCGAATGCTCTCCACGCCATTCCTGGCGTGGTTGAGCATGGTCTTTTCATCGGGCTGGCGTCAGCGGCCATCATCGCCGGCGGCGACGGTATCCAAACTGTCCATGCCGCCCGAAAACCAGGGAGTTCTACCGATCATGATGTTGCATAACCGGGTTCGCCGTCTTTCCGTCCTTGTGGCGGCTTCGGCCGTCTTCGCGTTCTCCTCGCCTGTCTTCGCGCAGGACGTCACGGAATCGCATCTGAAGGCCGCACGCGCCGCGGTCGCCGCGATCCATGCGACCGACCCGTTCGACAACATCCTGCCGCAGGCCGCCGCGGCGCTCGAATCGCAGCTTATCCAGAAGAACCCTGACATGCAGGAACTGATCGGCAAGACGATCAACGAGAAGGCACTGGCGATGGCCTCGCGCCGTGCGGATCTCGAGAAGGAAGCGGCTCTTGCCTATGCGAAGGTGTTTTCCGAAAAGGAGCTCTCCGACATCGCGGCGTTCTACAGCTCCGAGTCCGGCAAGAAGCTGCTCGACAGCGGCCCGACCGTGACGCGTGACCTCGTCAAGGCCGCCGACATCTGGCAGAACGGCGTAGCGCGCGATCTCGCCCAGCAAGTCGGCGAGACTCTGGCTGCGGCGGCAAAAGCCAAGGCGCCGGCCGCACCCGCCGATGCGACCGCTCCCGCGGACGGTGCTGCTCCGGCGGATAGCGCAGCCCCCGCCGACGGTTCTGCGCCCGCGGACGGCACGCAGAACTGATCGAGATCTTTTCGACGGCCTTGCGGCCATCTGTGAAGCCCGGCTTGTCCGGGCTTTTCTTTTGACGGTTTGCGGCCTACCTGTCAGTCGCATTTTGGCGTTCAAGGAGCCGCTTCATGGCCGGTTATGACTACGACCTCTTCGTCATCGGCGGCGGCTCTGGAGGGGTGAGGGCAGCGCGGGTCGCCGCAGCGCTCGGCAAACGCGTCGGCATTGCCGAAGAATCCCGTTTCGGTGGGACCTGCGTCATCAGGGGCTGCGTGCCGAAGAAGCTCTATGTCTATGCCTCGCAATTTCCCGAGCATTTCGCCGATGCCGTCGGCTATGGCTGGACAGTGCCGAAAGCCAGTTTCGACTGGCAGACGCTGGTAGCCAACAAGGACCGCGAGATCAGCCGCCTGGAAGCGATCTACAAGAAGAATGTCGAGGGTTCGGGTGGCGAGACGTTTCACACGCGGGCGATGATCGTCGACCCGCACGTGATCCACCTCCTGCGTGAGGATCGCACCGTCACCGCCGATCAGATCCTGATCGCCACCGGCGGCCGTCCGGCGGCGCATCCGGCGCTGCCCGGCCACGAACACTGCATCTTTTCCAATGAGGCTTTCGACCTCAAGGAACTGCCAAAGGCGATCATGATCGAGGGCGGCGGCTATATCGCGGTCGAGTTCGCCAACATCTTCCATGGCCTCGGCGTAGACACCACGCTGGTCTATCGCGGCAAGGAAATCCTCGGCCGCTTCGACATGGACCTGCGGCGCACGCTGCATGAGACGATGGAGAAGAAGGGGATAAAGATCCTTTGCCATTCCGTCTCCGAATCGGTCAGCAAGCGGCCGGACGGGCGGCTCGACGCGCAGCTCATCGGGGGGCAGGTACTGACGGTAGATCAGGTGATGCTGGCCATCGGCCGCATCCCCAACACCGAGAATATGGGCCTCGAAGGCATAGGCATCGAGATGACCGCCGCGACCGGTGCGATCAAGGTCGACCCGTATTCCCGCACCAACATCGACAATATCTGGGCGATCGGCGATGTCACCAACCGCGTGCAGCTGACCCCGGTGGCGATTCACGAAGCCATGTGCTTCGTCGAGACGGCCTTCAAGGACAATCCGACGGCGCCCGACCACGACACGATCGCAACGGCTGTCTTCTCGCAACCGGAAATCGGCACGGTCGGCCTGTCGGAAGACGAAGCCGTCAAGCGCTTCGCCGATATCGAAATCTACCGCGCCAGCTTCCGGCCGATGCGGCACACGTTGTCGGGCCGTGACGAAAAGATGCTGATAAAGCTGGTCGTCGATGGCGCTTCGCGCAGGGTTCTCGGCGCCCACATATTGGGGCCGGATGCCGGCGAAATGGCACAGCTGCTCGGCATCCCTCTGAAGGCCGGACTGACCAAGGACGACTTCGACCGCACGATGGCCGTGCACCCGACCGCCTCCGAAGAGCTCGTCACCATGTACAAGCCGACCTATCGGGTGAAGGACGGCGAGCGCGTCTGACGTGCCTGACGCGGCTCTGCCGCCGCCAGCCATGGCCGGCGGCGGCGGTCGAACCGCTACAGCAAGGTGCCGCGCAGGATGACGAGCGCCACCGAGAAATAGATCACCAGTCCGGTGACATCGACCAGCGTGGCGACGAACGGCGCGGATGCACTGGCTGGGTCGAAACCGATCCGTTTCAGGGCGAAAGGCAGCATCGATCCCGACAGCGAACCGAAGGTGACGATGCCGATCAGTGCGGCACCAACCGTTGCGGCAATCAGCAGCCAGTGCGGGCCATAGTCATAGAAGCCCACATACTGCCAGAGCGCGATGCGGCAGACGCCCACCACGCCCAGCATGGCGCCGAGCACGAGACCGGTAGGCAGTTCGCGCAACGCCACCCGCCACCAATCACGAAGGCCGATTTCGCGCAGCGCCAACGCGCGGATGACCAGCGAGGTCGCCTGCGAGCCGGAATTGCCGCCGGAGCTCATGATCAGCGGGATGAACAGCGTCAGCACGATCGCTTTCTCCAACTCGCCCTCATAGCTTTGCATGGCATTGGCCGTCAGCATCTCGCTGATGAACAGCGCACAGAGCCAACCACCGCGCTTCTTGATCATGGCGAGAAAGCTCATCTTCATATACGGCTCGTCCAAAGCCTCCATGCCGCCAAAGCGATGCACGTCTTCGGTCGTCTCCTCGATCATCGCGTCGATGATGTCGTCGATGGTGACGATGCCGAGGATCTTGCCGTTGTCGACGACCGGGACGGCGAGCAGATCGTATTTGGAGATCGTCTGCGCCAGGTGTTCACGATCCGTCAGCGGAGTGACCGTCACCGGCACGCGATCCGGCGCTACCGACAGGATCGGGTCGTCCGGTTCACCGGTGATGAGCCGACGCAAGCCCGTCGACCGCACCAGGAGATTTGTCCGCGGATCGACGATGTAGATTGCATAGACGGTCTCGCGCGTCCGTTCGACCTTGCGGATGTAGTCGAGCGTGCGTCCGACGGTCCAGTCGGAGGGCACGCTGACGAACTCCGTCGTCATGATCGAGGCGGCGCTGCCTTCGGGATAGCCCAGAATGGAAAGCAGGGTGGCGCGCAGCGGCGGCGCCAGCGCACCGAGCAGCTCGGAGCGTGCCGGCTCGTCGAGCTCGCGCAGGATGTCGGCCGCGCGGTCGACGGACATGGCTGTGAGCAGCTTGCTCGCCTTGGGACGGGGCAGGGCCCCCGCCAGTTCGGCCGCGCCTTCGAGCTCAGGCTGGTCGAAAATCTCGACCAGCCGTTCGAAGGGTACGGCGCAAAGCAGCTCCGTCGCGGTTTCGCGCGATTCATGGTTGAGCACGTCGACAAGGTCGGCGACGTGATCGTTGGCAAGGATGCGGGCGATGGCGACGGCCTCGTCGTCCGCTACGGGGAAAAAATCGTTCATGGCTCACTCCTTGCCGTCCGGCAGGACATGAACCATTCAGGTCACGTCTAGGCGGACGGCGGTTGCGTTCGACTGTGACTGTCGCCAGGCATGGCGCGGTGACCTTTCTGCTTGCGGGTTCGCTTTTGACTGCTGCAAGCCGGCGCAACATAAGAGCGCGCCTTGCCGAGTCAATCGCCGTGAGGAAGGAAACAGTGCCGAACGGCTCTATTCGCGAGACTGTGATCACCGTGGATCGGTCACCGTGGCAAGCCACGGTGACATCGCCGTTATTTCTGCTTCAGCCGGCGCGAGAAACGCGTCCATTTGTCCTCGACCGGCCTTGGCTGGGCCAGGATCGTGGTGAGTTCCAGCGGCAGGCTCGGGGCAAGCGGCCTCTTGGTTGCGACGCCGTCGGCGATCAGGACCATCGAGTGGTAGAACTCGGTCCCGGCCGCAGATCTCGGTGCCACGGCTTCGTGCATGACACTGATCACCGTCACATCGGGGCAGTTGTCCTTGATGGCCTGGTGGAAGGCAATCTTGCCGTCAGGGTCGAGAGCCCCGGTGGCCTCGTCAAGGAACAGCAGGCCCGGTTGCTGCAGGATGATACGAGCCACCACCAGCTTCTGCTTCTGGCCGCCCGAGAGGACTTGATCCCAGCTCTTGCCCTCGCGGCTTTCATTGGCCATGTGTTCGATGAAATCGCCAAGGCCAGCCTTGTGCAGTGCCGACGCGACCTGGGTATCGCCATGGTCACCTTCGGAGCCTGGCAGGCAGACCAGCTGTTTCAGCGACACCTGCGGCAGCTTGACCTCCTGGGCGGCATAGAAGCTCTTGACTCCCTCCGGGAAGACGATGGTGCCGCGGCCATAGGGCCAGAGGCCGTTGATCGCCTTGATCAGCGAGGTCTTGCCGCACCCGGATTCGCCTTTCAGGAAGGTCCATTCGCCGCGCCGGAAGCGCAGGTTGGCGGAACTTAGGAACGGTGTCGCATCCTCACCCTGATGCGCCAGCTCCAGCTTCTGGATGGTCAGGCCGAAGACCGGATTCTGGCTGGCGTAGTGGAAGTCGGAACGGCCGCTCTGGCTGTAGAATTCCTGCGGGTACTGGACTTTCTCGATCGCGTTGGCGAGCTCCGTCACGCGCTGGCTGTTGGCGCGCAGCGTGGCGATGGCGGGCATGACATGGATGAACCAGGAACACTGGCTGATGAGTTGGGCGACCATTTCAGAGCCGGTGATGTAGCCTTTATAGTCCAAGCGGCTGTGGATGAACGGCACAAGGCCTGGAGCATAGGCGACGATACGGGCGCCGACGAAGTTGTAGATCAGCTCGAACGACATATAGCTGGTGTTGACGACATTCAGCCGCCCCCAGGTGCGATCGATGTCGACATAGAGCCGGTCGTGCATCCTCTTCTGCACGCCCTCGCCATGCGAGGCGGCGACATGGAAGCTGCGGCGCAGGAACGTCGTCAGTTCGCTACGATAACTTCCCTCGGCCTTCTGCATGCGAATATTGAGCCGTTCCAGCAGGCTGCCGAGCTTGACGGCGATCCAGGTGTTGAGGGGGACGTATGTGGCAACCGCGAGAAGGGCGAGAACAGCGCTCCCATAGCTCCCAAGGAACTCCAGGCCTTTGACCTCCACTGACGACTGCAACAGGTTCTGGCCTATAAAGTAGAGCGAAGTCGCCAACCCCAGCACGCCCATGGCGAGGCCGATCGCACCGCCGGTCATGTCCTTGATCGATTCCTGGATGCGCTGGTCGACATTGTCGGGCGCAACGATGCCGCCGTCCGCGGAACCATGTTGAGCGTGAAAATGGGTATGGTTGCCGTCGAGCAAGGCCTGGTTGAATTGGTCGTTCAGCCAGCCACGCCATTTGCGATGCAAAGTTGCCGAGACGAGATTGCGCACACCGGTGAAGCCGACATCCTTGAGCATGACCAGCAGCACCAGTATGCCGGCGTTGGTCAGGATTGTCTCCAAGGGGCTGGTGTTGGCCGCATCGTGCAGGAAGGCGATCGAATTGACCAATTCGCCCGACGCCATGGCGAACCACACGCTAGCCTTGCTGGATAGCGCTGTGAGCAGGGCTATCACCAGCGTCAGCGCCCAGGCTTCCTTCCAGCGGTCCGAGATCCAGTAGGCTCGCACGAGCCCCCAGAAATTGCGCATCGAGGATACCGGCGTCAAATGCGACCGCCCTGCGGCGTCGCTGCGTAGTCCATCCGGTACTGACTCTTGCGATCGCCTGCCGATCCGAATCACGATCCCGCCCAAACCTTTTTTGTTTTGTTACGGATGGTAACACCAATTGATCATTTTCCATTAATTTTTAAACCAGGCCTATGGGATTGCTCTCGCGGCCGTTGCACTGAGGCAACAGATTGAAGATCAATCGCCAGCAAAACGGAAGGCCAACGATCAGAAATCTTGAAAGGTTTCAGCAGCTTGGACGCGGCGAACGGGGCTGCTGTCGATCTTCCCCTGGGGAAACCTGGCACACGGTTTCGTGATTAAAAAAATCATGAGGGCCGGGGATCAACGCCGATTCCGTGCTGCGGCGAAGTCGCCAGTATCGCATTGGAACAGCGGGAGTGCAGGATCGTTCTCTTGCCCATTCGTCGATCAAATGGGTGATCCGCACCGGCCCAATGGCAAGCGGCTCTTTCATCAGCTACGCCAAAATGGAGGAGAAGTGGCGTCCGCTGGCCCTCAGACAACCTTCTCCAACTCGCCACGCGCCTTGGCCGCCGCGACCTGACGGATCGCATCGGCCAACGTGTCGGCATCCTGCGCGCCCATCACGGCATATTTGTCCTCGAGCAGGAAGCACGGCACGCCTGTGATGCCCATGCGCGACGCGGTGGCGATTTCCGTGCGAACCGCCTCGACATCAGCGTCACTCGGCAAGAGCGTTTCAACAACAGCGGCGTCCATTCCGGCCTCGCGGGCAGCTTCGACCAAGACGGTGTGATCGCCGATATTGACGCCCTCCTCGAAATTCAGCTGGAACAGGCGGCGCACCAGTCGGTTCTGAACGTCCTCGCCGGCGGCACCGGCCCAGCGGATCAGCCGATGCGCGTCGAGCGTGTTCGGCGCCACCTTAATGGCGTCGAAAGCAAAGGAAATACCTTCAGCGTCGCCAAGCGGTTCGATGCGGGCGTGAATTTCGCGAATGCGCTCGTCGCTGCCGAACTTGGCTAGCATATAGTCGTGGCGGTCCTTGCCTTGCGGCGGAATGGTTGGATCGAGCTGGAACGGCCGCCAGCGTACATGCACTTCGACATCGCCGGCCGCGGCGATCGCCTTGTCCAGCCGCTTCTGACCGATGAAGCACCACGGGCAGACGACATCCGACACCACATCGACGGTTATGGCGTTCGCTTCGCTCATCTCGATCTCCGGGTTTCAGTTCGGTTTGCGCCACCATGTTGGCAGCTGATAACCGAATATGGGCGTCTTGCGCGGATGTTCCAGATAATTCCAGTAAGCAAGCCACTGCTGCGTATTGTACTGCATCGGCACCATGTAATTGCCGGAGATCAGCAGCCGGTCGAGAACGCGAACCGCGGCGACGTAATCTTCTTTCGAACGGGCTCGCAGCATTGCGTCGATGGCCGCATCGATCGCCGGATCGGCGACACCGGCGAGGTTGAACGATCCCTCGGTCCTGGCCGCGGCGGACGACCAGCGCCCGATCTGCTCGATCCCAGGAGACAGCGAATTGTTGAAGCCGCTGGAGCCGATCAGGACCTCGAAATCGAAACGCTGCTTGCGCGACTGGATCTGGTCGCCGTCCAGGCCGCGGATGCTGACATTGATGCCGATCTTCTCAAGCGTGCGCTGATAGATGCCGGCCAGACGTTCTTCATCCTGCGAGGCGGTCAGAATCTCGAAGCCGAAAGGTTTGCCGTCGGAATCGATCATCGTGCCGTCCTGCACATGGTAGCCGATGCTTTTCAGAAGATCGAAAGCGGTCTTCAGCACCTTGCGGTCCTGCCCCGAACCGTCCGTCACCGGCGGTTTCCAGGTGCCATCCATGACGTCGGCCGGCACGCGGCCGGGATAGGGTGCCAGCAGTGCCTTTTCCCTGTCATCAGCCGGATGGCCGAGCGCGGAGAGCTCCGAGTTCTGCCAGTAGCTCATCGTGCGGGTGTACTTGCCGCCGAACAGGTTCTTGTTGGCCCATTCGAAATCATAAAGCATGCCGAGCGCGCGCCGAACCACGGGGTTGGAAAACTTCGGCAGCCTCGTGTTGAACAGAAAACCTGTCACGACGGGTGGAATGCCTGTATCGAAGGTTTCAGAGACAACGTCTCCCCTATGAAACGCCGGAAAGTCGAGATCGCGCTCGCGTTTCACCGGATCGCTGTCGTCGTCGATGGCGCAAAGACCCTTCTTGAAGGCTTCGAGCTTGGCGTTGGCGTTGAGAAAATACTCGATGGTGATCTGGTCGTAATTGTCGAAACCGCGCTTGGCGGGAATGTCCTTGCCCCAATAATCGGGGTTGCGCTTGAAGACGATGCGCTGGCCGGGCGTCACCTGTGCGATCCCGTAGGGACCGCTGCCGATTAGCGGCTTCAGCGTCGTCCTGTCGAAAGTGTCGATGTCGAAAGCGTGCTTGGGGATGATCGGCGTCAGCGCGATGATCAGGGGAAACTCACGATCGGCCTTGTCATTGAAGGTGAAGCGCACGCTATGGTCGCCCGTCTTTTCGAGCTTGGCGATCCTGGCCATGCGGTCGCTGTAGGGTGGACGGCCTTTCTGCGCATAGGCATCGTAGGTGAACAGCACGTCTTCCGGCGTCACTGGCTGACCATCCGACCATTTGGCATTCGGGTTGAGATGGAATTCGACGCTCTTGCGCTCGGGATCCAGGTCGGCGGTGTCGGCCAGAAGCCCGTAGAGGGTAAAGGCCTCGTCGGCACTGCGCTGCATCAGCGGTTCGAAGACCAGATTGCCGTAAATCGTGTCCATCATGCCGCGCGCGGTCGTGCGCAGGCTTTTCAGGATGAAAGGGTTGAGATTGTCGAAGCTGCCGACGACGCAATAGGTAATGCTGCCACCCTTCGGCGCGTCGGGATTGACGTAGCTGAAATGGGCGTAGTTCGGCGGCAGGGCCGGTTCGCCCTGCATCGCAATCGCGTGTTTCGGCTCCGACAGCGCCGGTGGCGACGACAGGCTGAAAAACGACAATGCGGTGACCAGCCAAACAAGAACGCGGCCCATGACCGTCTCCTTAACAGGTCGGCTTGATGATTCGGTGCGCACCCTAGCATGGGGCACCTACGTGGCGGCCAATGGCGTCGTCAAGAATTACCGGTGGGCGGGCTGGATTCGACGCCGCATGCAGTGTAACACGCCGTCCGAAGTCATTCTGTTGCCTCATTTCGGCAACAGGTAGCTGGACCACACGGCACGAAGAAGCCGGTCCCGGGATCATTGAGAGGAAGTGCACGACATGACGAGCCTGAACAGCAACGCGTACCGCCTGTCGGTCATGGCCGCAGGCGTGGTTGGCTTTCTCGGCGCAGGACTTCCCTCTGCTTCCGCGCAGCAGCAGCCGCAGATTCCGCAGGGCTGGTTCAAGGCCTGCACCAAGCAGGAAGACGTCGACATCTGCAATGTCCAGAACATCGTCACCGCTGGCAATGGCCAACTCGTCACCGGCGTCAGCCTGATCGAGCTCAAGGGCAAGGTGAACCGCAAAGTGTTCCAGGTGACGGTCCCGACCGGCCGCCTCGTGCCTCCCGGCATTGGCCTGCAAATCGACACCGGCAAGGCGCAGAAGCTCGACTATGTCATCTGCTTCCCGGATCGCTGCGTGGCGGAAGTGCCGCTGACCGATCAGCTCGTCGCTTCGTTCAAGAAGGGTCAGGGGATCACGCTGACCTCGATCAATTTCCAGAACCAGGCCAACCCGATCAAGATCGCGCTGCAGGGCTTCAGCGGCGCCTATGACGGACCGCCGCTGCAGCAGTCCGACATCGAGGACCGGCAGAAAAAGCTTCAGGACTTCGTCGCCAAGAACAACCAGGATTTCGCCAAGAAGCTCAAGGACGAGCAGGAGAAGGCGAAGACCGCCAACTGATCCGGCGTCGGCAACATATCGAGTCAAAAAAGCGGGGTCATGCCCCGCTTTTTTCATTTCTGGCCATACTCAGCATGCCGGAAGTCAGTGCCTGGACTGCCGTTTCGGCGCGTAGCACCCATCCGGCTTCTTGTCGAACATTTCCTTGATTTGCGGATGGCGGACCGGTTCTCCCGACTGATCCTCGAGCAAATTCTGCTCGGACACATAGGCGATGTATTCGGTTTCAGAATTCTCGGCGAGCAGGTGGTAGAACGGCTGGTCCTTGGGCGGCCGTACGTCGGCGGGGATGGCCTCGTACCATTCGTCGGTGTTGGCGAATTGCGGATCGACGTCGAAAATAACGCCTCGGAACGGGAACAGCCGGTGGCGAACCACCTGTCCGATCGCGAATTTGGCCGTTTTCATCGTACTCACCACTGAATTCCTTGGCTTTATTTGGCGCAGACTCCGCATCAATTCAATCCCGAGCGTCTGAGCGCCTTCAAGATACGCGGTACGCGCAACAAAGGTTCTGGTGAACGTCGCGATACCGCTGCAAAGTCCCCAAAATCGCTAGCGCTGCCGAGCCGGCTTCCGAAGGCCACCCGCAAGTGCCGCAAAGCCGCTGCCCGGGCGAAGCCCTTCACGCATGAAGAAGGCACGCAGCGGTGTAAAGCCGCCAAGTACACCCAGGCCAACGCCACGCGCCATCTGCGCCGGCAACATGTCCGAAAGCAGCGACATGTTGAGGAGATTGACAGCGCTGCTGCGCGCCAGAACATCGGGCCGGCGCTTGAAATCGTATGCAGCAAGGGCCGCAACAGCCCCCGGATCCTCACGATTTTCCCGCGCGATTCCAACCAGATCGTCAATATCCCTGATCCCTAGGTTGAGGCCTTGCGCGCCAATCGGCGGGAACACGTGCGCCGCCTCGCCGACAAGCGCCACCCGTCGTGCGGCGAAACGCAGGGGGGTAACCGTCGACAATGGATAGATCTGGCTGCCCGGCTCCACGGTTACCCGGCCCAGCATCGACTGCATCTGTCGCTCGACCCGGAGCGAGAGCGTTGCATCGTCCAAAGCGGCAAGCTCCTTGGCGGTCTCGGGCTTGACCACCCAGACAAGGCTGGAGCGATTGCCCGGCAGTGGAACCTGCGTGAACGGGCCGGTCTCTGTATGGAATTCCGTCGAGGTGAAGCCATGTTCGCGGTTGTGGCCGAAATTGAGGACGAGCGCCGCCTGGGGGTAGGCGCGCGCCGCCGTCGAGATGCCCGCGGCCTCGCGGGCGGGCGACAGGCGGCCGTCGGCGGCGACCGCAAGGGACGCATCGATCTCGCTGCCATCAGCCAGCGCGGCATGCGCTTTGACGGCGCCGAGGTGCCATGCCTTCACCATGGATCTGCGCCATTCGATCCCGGAATGCGCGGTCACCTTGCCGGCAAGCGCCGGGCCAAGGACGCCGTTGGGGAGGTTCAGGCCGAACTGTTCCTCGTCGATCTCGCTGGCGCGGAAGGTGACGACGGGGCTGCGGATCAGCCGGCTGGTCGCATCGACAATGCGCATCACCTTTAGGGGCGCGCCCTTGGGCCTGATGCCCTCGAGCACGCCCAGCCGTTCGAGCATCTTCAGGGCAGGCGCCATGAGCGCCGTCGTGCGACCGTCGGGAGCCGAGATGTCCGGCCCGACAATCGTCACCCGAAAGCCGGCATCGGCGAAGGCAAGCGCGGCGATCAACCCGGCCGGCCCCGTGCCCGCAATCAGTATCCGCGCTGTTTCCTGATGCTCCAAGATCGGCTTCCGGTCTGCAGTTGAGAGGCGGCCACCAGACCCGCCAGTCGAAAGAGGCATATAGGGCAGATGATGCGGCTTGATCAACGCGGCGATTCGGCCCATTCGGGTGTCATGACCGGCCAACAGGACGATTTCAGCCATCTCGACCGCGCCGGCCGCGCCACGGCAAATGTCGCGCGCAACCCGCGTTTGACGGTCAATGTCGTCGTCTGTGCAAGCATCGGGGTGGCCTGGCTGCTGCTTGCCGCGATGGCGATACGCGGCGCCGAGGCGCGGATCAGCGCGCCGGGCGACGGTCTCCTGCGCAACCTGCCACAGCTGCCGCTGCCCGATTTCCTGGAACGTTTTTTCGTTCTATGCCTTTCGCCAGCACCGCTGGACGCGAGCATCGGCCCGCGCGCTTTGGCACTCATCCTCATGTGGTTCTTGATGGCGATCGCCGCGATGCTGCCGTCGGCGGCGCCGATGATCCGCACCTATTGCGAGATCGCCGATACGGCGCGGATCAAGCGGGCGCCGGTCGTCCATCCGCTGGTGCTGGTTGCCGGCTACCTCTGCGCCTGGCTCGCCGCCTCGCTGCTGTTTGCGGCACTGACACTTGCCGTCCACGCCGGCGCCGCGTCCGGAGGGGTATTCGATCCGGTGCTTGGCGTTGCGGGTGGACTGGCCTTGCTGGTTGCCGGCCTCTACCAGTTCAGCGGCCTCAAGGAGGCCTGCCTGACGAAATGCCGGAACCCGTTCTCGACCTTGTTTTCAAACTGGAGTGCCGAGATCTTCCGCATCTTTCGGCTGGGCTTCGTGCAAGGCGTCTGGTGCCTGGGATGCTGCTGGGCACTGATGCTGGTGATGTTCGCAGTCGGCGTCATGAACGTCTTCTGGATGGCGCTGATCGGCGTGTTCACCCTGATCGAAAAACAAACGACGGGCAGTCTTCCAACCCGGCTGGCCGGTGCGATACTGCTTGTCTGGGCAGCCGTGCTGCTAGTAGTCTCACTGTGATTGGGGGGGAATTCGATGACTGACCCGGGCTGGGCAATGAAAGGAGAGCTCGTACTCTCCTGCAATTGCACGGTTTTTTGCCCTTGCGTCTTGTCGCTCGGCAGTCACCCGCCAACAGAAGGCTATTGCCAGACATGGGCGGGTTTCCGTATCGATGCGGGTCACTTCGGCGAAGTCGACCTCTCCGGCCTCAACCTTGGGCTGATCATGGAAATCCCCGGTTACATGAGCCGCGGCAATTGGACCGCGGGCCTGTTCATCGACATCAGAGCCTCGGTCTACGCGGTCAAGGCATTGACCAGGATCTTCACCGGCAAGGCCGGCGGGACCACGTCGCTGCTCTCGATCCTCGTCGGCAAATTCCTGGGCGTCGAACAGGTGCCGATCACCTACGAGACACGGGACAAGACCCGCATCTTCCAGATTCCGAAGATCATCGACGGAGCGGTCACGCCAATCGCGGGCAAGGACCGCGACAAGGATACGGTGATCACGAATTCGGAATACTGGATCGCACCGGAGATCATCGTGGCGAGGTCCGACAAGAGCAAGATGCGCGCCTTTGGCCGCAACTGGAACTTCGCCGGCCGCTCGGCCGAGATATGCAAGCTTGATTGGCGGGGCCCGTGAGCAAGAACACAAAAGCCCGCAAGATCGCCGGGAAGATCACCGACCGGATTCCGCGGCCGAAGAAGAAGGTCACCTGGCCGCAAGCGCGTGCGTTTTCGGTGCATCTGCTGACCGCCTCGGGTTCGTTCCTGGCTTTCCTGTCGCTGGTGGCGGCGAGCGAGGAGCGCTGGACGGCTATGTTCTGGTGGCTAGGCCTGGCGCTGTTCGTCGATGGCATCGACGGGCCGATCGCCCGAAAGCTGGAGGTCAAGGAAATCCTGCCGACCTGGTCCGGCGAACTCCTCGACAACATCATCGACTACGTGACCTACGTGCTGATCCCGGCCTTCGCGCTCTACCAACGGGGCTTCATGGGCGAAGGCCTGTCGTTCCTTTCGGCGGCGATCATCGTCGTCTCCAGCGCGATCTACTATGCCGACACCGGCATGAAGACGAAGGAGAATTTCTTCAAGGGCTTCCCGGTGGTCTGGAACATGGTGGTGTTCACGCTGTTTGTCATCGAACCGGGACAATGGGTCTCGTTCGCGGTGGTGGTGGTGGCCGGCATTCTGACTTTTGTCCCGATAAACTTCATCCATCCGGTGCGGGTGAAGAGGCTGCGGCCGATCAATCTCGGCATGACGCTGTTGTGGTGTGCTTTCGGCGCGCTCGCGCTTGCGCAGGCCGCACTCGCCGCTTTCTACGACCAGATCGGCGTGCTGGGCGAGCAAGTCGGCACTTTCACCAAGATCGGCATCACCGTTACCGGGCTCTACCTCGCAACCATTGGTGGCCTCATGCAGTTCTTTCCGAACCTCGGCGCCAAAAAGGCCTGACCCGCCGCTCTTCAAGGAATCCTCTCCATGTCCAAAGCCATCCGCATCCACGCCAATGGCGGTCCGGAAGTCCTGATCCATGAGGACACCGATCCTGGCCAACCTGGTTCGGGGCAGATCCTGATCAGGCATACCGCGATCGGCCTCAATTTCATCGATGTCTATCATCGCTCGGGTCTTTATCCGCCGCCCGGCGGATTTCCGCTCGTTCCGGGCAGTGAAGCCGCCGGCGTGGTGCTGGAAGTCGGCGGGGGCATCGACTGGCTGAAGCCGGGCGACCGGATTGCCTATGCCGTGATGACGGGCGCTTACGCGCAAGAACGCGTCATTGATGCCAGCAAGGTCGTCAAGATACCGGACGGCATCAGCGACGAGCAGGCCGCCGCCATGATGCTGAAAGGCATGACCGCGGAATACCTCCTGCGCCGCACCTTCAAGGTGAAGGCGGGCGACACCATCCTGTTTCACGCCGCGGCCGGCGGGGTCGGCCTGATCCTCGGCCAATGGGCGAAGCATCTCGGCGCGACTGTCATCGGCACCGCCAGTTCCACCGACAAGATCGAACTCGCCAAGGCGCACGGCTTCGACCATGTCATCAACTACAAGGAGCAGGATTTCGTCGCCGGCGTAGCAGCCATCACCGGCGGCAAGAAGTGCGACGTCGTCTACGATTCGGTGGGTAACGACACATTTCCGGCATCGCTCGAGTGCCTGAGGCCGCTCGGCATGTTCGTCAGCTTCGGCCAGTCCTCGGGACCCATCCCGCCGTTCTCGATGTCGCTGCTGGCGCAGAAGGGCTCGCTGTTCGCAACCAGGCCGACGCTGTTCGTCTACAATGCCAGGCGCGAGGACCTCGATGCCTCCGCCGCCGCACTGTTCGAGGTCGTGCTCAGCGGCGCCGTCGAGATCAAGATCAATCAGCGCTACGCGCTGAAAGACGCCGGCAAGGCACATGCGGACCTTGAAGGCCGCAGAACGACAGGTACGACTATCCTGGTTCCCTGACGACAATCTGCCTGGGTTTCCAGCGCGCTGCCGCAGCCGCAGGCATGGTTTGCCCGAAAAGCCGGCCCGCCATATGCTTGTGCGAAGGAAGGCTGATCTTTGTCCTTGAGTTTCCGCTGAAATTCTTGAAGCTCTTTCAAGTTGGGTGCTGCTTTCGCACGAGAGGCGGCCGCGCATACGATGCTTGCGGGAACACAGAACATGTCCGGTAATCCGGATGGGAGGCACTGTGAGTGCAAATCATGATGGGGCGAACCTGCTCGAGGTTCGTGGCCTGACCAAGATATTCGGCACGCTGACAGCGTGCGATCATGTCGATCTCAACATCGCCAAAGGTGAAATCCACGCTTTGCTCGGTGAGAACGGCGCCGGCAAATCGACACTGGTCAAGATGCTGTTCGGCTCGCTGGAACCCAATTCCGGCGACATTTTCTGGAACGGCCAGGCAGTGCGGATCACCAGCCCAGGCGTTGCCAAAAAGCTGGGCATCGGCATGGTTTTCCAGCATTTTTCGCTGTTCGAAGCCCTGACGGCCGCCGAGAACATCGCGCTGTCGTTGGATGACGGCTCGCCGATCGGCAGCATCGCGGCCAAGGCGAGGGCGCTTTCCTACAGCTATGGCCTGCCGCTCGATCCGGAATCGCTGGTCGGCGATCTGTCCGTCGGCGAGCGCCAGCGCATCGAGATTATCCGCTGCTTGCTGCAGACGCCACAGCTCATCATCCTGGACGAGCCGACATCGGTGCTGACCCCGCAGGAAGCGGACAAGCTGTTCGAGACGCTGGAACGCTTGCGCGCGGAAGGCAAATCGATCCTCTACATCTCGCACCGGCTTGAAGAGGTCAAACGCATCTGCGACCGCGCCACGGTGCTGCGGCACGGCAAGGTGGTTGGTCACTGCAACCCGCGCGAGGAGACAGCCTCATCGCTCGCCCGCATGATGGTCGGCAACGAAGTACAGGCCGTGGTGCGGGCGCCGGTCGAAGGGATCGAAACCGCGCAGCCGCTGCTCGAAATCCTCAACCTCAACCGCAAGCCGGCAACGCCGTTTTCGATTCCGCTCAAGAACATCAGCCTCAATGTCCGCGCTGGAGAGGTGATCGGCATTGCCGGTGTCGCCGGCAATGGCCAGGGCGAGTTCTTCGAATCCGTCTCCGGCGAGGTTTTGCAGCAGGATGCCGCTTCGGTGCGCATCCGCGGCAAGAACGCTGGCGGCCTCACCATTACCGGAAGGCGCCTGTTGGGGGCTGCGTTCGTGCCGGAGGAGCGTCTCGGCCATGGCGCCGCGCCGCGCATGAAGCTCTCGGAAAACCTACTGCTGTCGCGCCATGCCACGGACGGCAAGGCTTTTGTCGGCACCGGCGGCATGGTCAAGAGCGGCGCCGTCTATGCCGCCTCGCAACGCATCATCGAGGCGATGGATGTGCGCAAGAGCGCGCCGGATCCTGAAGCGGCAGCACTTTCGGGCGGCAATCTGCAGAAATTCATCGTCGGCCGCGAACTCGACCGCCGCCCAAGCGTGATGGTGGTGAACCAGCCGACATGGGGTGTCGACGCCGGTGCCGCCGCCCACATCCGTCAGGCTCTGATCGAACTGTCGCGCGGCGGATCGGCGGTGCTGGTGATCAGCCAGGATCTCGACGAGCTGTTCGAAATATCGGACGCGATCGCCGTCATGCACAATGGAGAATTGTCCAGGCCGATGCCGATCGCAGAAGCGACTTTCGAGAAGGTCGGCTTGCTGATGGGCGGCGCCGAGCCAGGCCACGCCGAACATACGCTGGAGACGGCATGATGCGCCTCGAACTCGTCAAACGCCCGCAGCGCTCGGCGCTGTTTTCGGCTCTGTCGCCGTTCATCGCCTTCGCGCTGACCATCATTGCCGGCGCGGTTCTGTTCGCGCTGCTCGGCGTCAATCCGCTGAATGCATTCCAGATCTATTTCATCGAGCCGGTCAGCCAGGTCTGGCAGTTGCATGAGCTGGCGATCAAGGCGGCGCCGCTGATCCTGATCGCTGTCGGCCTGTCGGTCTGCTACAAGGCCAACATCTGGAACATCGGCGCCGAGGGCCAGTTCATCTTCGGCGCGATCTTCGGCTCCATCATTCCCGTGCTGTTCCCGCAATTCGAAGGCCCGTTGGTGCTGCCGCTGATGCTTCTGCTCGGCATGGTCGGCGGTGCGGCCTACGCGGCGATCCCGGCCTTGCTGAAGACCCGGTTCAATACCAACGAGATCCTGACCAGCCTCATGCTGGTCTATGTCGCGCAGCTGTTCCTCGACTGGCTGGTGCGGGGTCCCTGGCGCGATCCGCAGGGCCACGGCTTTCCGCAGACGATCCAGTTCGGCGACTCGGCCGTGCTGCCGGAACTGATGCCTGATGCCGGACGCGCCAATTGGGGGTTTGTGTTCGCCCTGGTGGCCGCGGTGCTGATCTGGATCCTGATGGGCCGCATGCTCAAGGGCTTCGAGGTCCGCGTGCTGGGCTCCAGCCCGAGAGCAGGGCGCTTCGCCGGCTTCGGACTCAACCGCATGGTGTTCTTTGCCTTCCTGCTATCGGGAGCGCTGGCCGGCCTTGCCGGCATCTCTGAAGTCTCCGGCGCCATCGGGCAACTTCAGCCCGTAATTTCGCCCGGGTACGGCTTCACGGCTATCATCGTGGCATTCCTCGGCCGCCTCAATCCGCTCGGCATCGTCGCCGCGGGCCTGGTGCTGGCCCTGACCTATCTCGGTGGCGAGGCCGTGCAAAGCGCGCTCGGCATTTCCGACAAGGTGGCGAGGGTGTTCCAGGGCATGCTGCTGTTCTTCGTGCTTGGCTGCGACACGCTCATTCACTACCGCATTCGCTTGATCGGTCTGGCGCTGACGAAACAGGAAACGCCCGCGAAGCTCGAGACCGCGCCAAAGTTGAAGGAAGCCCGCTGATGGACATTACCGTCAACATCCTCCTGACCATCGCCACGGCGGCGACGCCGCTATTGATAGCGGCGATTGGCGAATTGGTGGTCGAACGTTCCGGCGTGCTCAACCTCGGTGTCGAAGGCATGATGGTCATGGGCGCCGTCGGCGGCTTCGGGGCTGGCTATCTGACGGGATCGCCCTGGATCGGCCTTTTGGCGGCGATCGTCGTGGGCGCGCTGTTCTCCTTGCTTTTTGCCGTGATGACGCTGTCGCTGGCCACCAACCAGGTGGCAACCGGCCTGTCACTGACGCTGCTTGGTCTCGGCCTTTCCGGCATGATGGGAACAGGCTTCGTTGGCCAGCCCGGCGTCAGGCTGCCCAATCTCGATATTCCCGGCCTCAGTTCCATTCCGATCGTGGGCAGGCTCTTTTTTGGCCAGGATCCGATCTTCTATATTTCGATCGCGCTGACGGCCGCGGTGATGTGGTTCCTGTTCAAGACGCGTACTGGCCTCACGCTGCGCTCGATTGGTGACAGCCATGCCTCGGCCCATGCGCTCGGCATCAAGGTCATCCGCTACCGCTATCTCTCGGTCATCTTCGGCGGTGCCTGCGCCGGTCTGGCCGGCGGGCATCTGTCGCTGGTGTATACGCCACAGTGGGTCGAGAACATGTCCGCGGGCCGCGGCTGGATCGCGCTCGCACTAGTGGTGTTCGCGTCATGGCGGCCATGGCGGGTGCTGGCCGGTGCCTACATCTTCGGCGCGGTGTGGATCGGCCAGCTTCATGCACAGGCTTTTGGCATTCCAGTGCCCTCGCAGATGCTTTCTTCTCTGCCCTATCTGGCAACCGTCGTGGTTCTCGTTCTAATCTCGCGCAACAAGCGTCTGACGATGATGAACACGCCGGCATCCCTGGGGCAGCCATTCGTTCCGGATCGTTGACAACAAGAACAAGACGGGAAGCTCCAAGGCTTAACTCAGAGAGGTAACACAATGAAAAAACTGCTTATTGCCCTGATGACGACGACAGCGGCTTTGTCGCTAGCCGCGTCCGCGGAGGCAGCCGACAAGTTGAAGGCCTGCTGGGTCTACACCGGCCCGATCGGCGATTTCGGCTATTCCTACCAGCACGACCAGGGCCGCCTCCAGGTCGAGAAGGCGCTTGGCGACAAGGTCGAGACTGCTTACCTGGAAAACGTCTCCGAAGGCCCCGATGCCGACCGTGCTTTCGAGCGCCTGGCGCGCGAAGGCTGCAAGATCATCTTCGGCACCTCGTTCGGCTTCATGGACGCCGAAGTGAAGGTCGCCAAGAAGTTTCCCAAGGTGATGTTCGAGCACGCCACCGGCTATAAGACCGGGGACAATCTCGGCATCTACAATGCCCGCTTCTATGAAGGCCGCTATGTGCTCGGCCAGATCGCCGCCAAGGAATCGAAGTCCGGCGTCGCCGGCTACATCGTCTCCTTCCCGATCCCGGAAGTGGTGATGGGGATCAACTCCTTCATGCTCGGCGCGCAGTCGATCAATCCGAACTTCAAGGCCAAGATCGTCTGGGTCAATTCGTGGTTCGATCCGGGCAAGGAAGCCGACGCCGCCAAGGCGCTGTTCGACCAGGGCGCCGACATCATCGTCCAGCACACCGACTCGACCGCTGCCCTGCAGGTGGCCGAGGAGCGCAAGCTGCACGGCTTCGGCCAGTCGTCCGATATGATCAAGTTCGCGCCCAACGCGCAGCTGACCTCGCTGACCGACGAATGGGGGCCCTACTATATCAGCCGCGTGCAGGCAGCCATCGACGGCAGCTGGAAGCCGGACAATGTCTGGCTCGGCATCAAGGACGGCGCGGTCAAGCTCGCGCCGTACACCAACATGCCAGACGACGTGAAGGCGATGGCCGAAGCGACCGAAAAGAAGATCGCCGGAGGCTGGAACCCCTTCACCGGGCCGATCGCCAAGCAGGACGGCTCGGCATGGCTGAAGGACGGCGAAGTCGCCGACGACGGGACGCTGCTCGGCATGAATTTCTACGTCAAGGGCGTCGACGACAAGCTGCCGCAATAGACAGCACGCCACGTCTCGATTGGGAGAGGGCGCCGCGAGGCGCCCTTTTTCATTTGGATGGACAACTTGACGGAAGGCTCAGACAGCCGAGCCGTAGAGGTCGTAAGCGTCCGCACGCTCGATCTTGACGGTGACGATGTCGCCGGCGCGCATCGGGCGGCGCGACTGGATATGGACCGAGCCATCGATCTCGGGCGCATCATATTTGGTGCGACCCTTTGCCGATTTGCCGTGCGCTTCGTCGATCAGCACCGGCAGACGCTTGCCGACCTTCCTGGCCAGCTGCGCTGCCGAGATCTTCTGCTGGCGCTGCATGAAGCGATGCCAGCGCGCTTCCTTGATCTCCTGCGGCACCTGCTCGAGCCCGAGCTCGTTGGAGCGGGCGCCTCTGACCGGCTCGTATTTGAAGCAACCGGCGCGATCGATTTTCGCTTCATCCAGCCAATCGAGTAGCATCTCGAAGTCGTCATCCGTTTCGCCGGGGAAGCCCACGATGAAGGTCGAGCGGATGGCGAGATCCGGGCACACGTCGCGCCAGCCGCGAATGCGCTCGAGCGTCTTTTCGCCATGGGCGGGCCGGCGCATGTTCTTCAGCACCTGTGGCGAGGCATGCTGGAAGGGGATGTCCAGGTAAGGAAGGATTTTTCCTTCGGCCATCAGCGGGATGACGTCGGCGACATGCGGATAGGGATAGACATAATGCATGCGCACCCAGATGCCGAGCTTGCCCAATTCCTCCGAGAGGTCGAGGAATTTCGCCCGCACTTCGCGGTCGCCGAACATGGACGTCTGGTACTTGATGTCGATGCCGTAGGCGCTGGTATCCTGCGAGATGACGAGCAGTTCCTTGACGCCGGCATTGGCCAGTTTCTCGGCTTCGCGCAGCACATCGGCGGCCGGCCGCGAGACGAGATCGCCGCGCAGTGCCGGAATGATACAGAAGGTGCAACGGTTGTTGCAGCCTTCCGAAATCTTCAAATAGGCGTAATGGCGTGGCGTCAGCTTGACGCCTTGCGGCGGCAGCAGGTCGATGTAGGGATCGTGTGAGGGAGGGGCTGCCTCATGGACGGCGGCCATCACGCTCTCATAGGCCTGCGGGCCGGTGATCGCCAGCACGTTGGGGTGCCTCTCGCGGATCACGTCCGGCTCTGCGCCGAGACAGCCGGTGACGATGACCCTGCCGTTTTCCGACAATGCCGAGCCGATGGCGTTGAGCGACTCGTCGCGGGCGGAGTCGAGAAAGCCACAGGTGTTGACGACAACGAGATCGGCGCCGTCGTGCTTGCGGGCGATCTCGTAGCCCTCGGCCCGCAGACGCGTGATGATGCGCTCGGAATCGACAAGGGCTTTGGGACATCCGAGACTGACGAAGCTGACGCGCGGGGCGGACATGGGCAATTTTCCAATGGACGCGAACCGGAAACACCGATCCGGCCCGCAGTCTCAACATATGACGGTTTGCATGGCTCCTGGCAGGAGCTCAATTCGGGCGGCGCAATAGCACGGCTTGCTCAATCAGGCAAACGGAGCCCCGCGGCCCGGCATGTGTGTCAGTGCCCGCTTGACCCGAACCAGGGTGACAGGAAGGCGAAATGATCGGGGAATTGCTGCACGGCCCCGTCCAGCAGCATCTTGACCGCGACATAGAGGATGATGACCAGGCCGATATAGGCAATCCAGCGGTATTTGTGCAGCAAGCGCGCGACGAACGACGCGGCAAAACCCATCAACGCGATCGACAGCGCCAGTCCGACAATCAGCACCGTCGGATGGTTCATAGCCGCTCCCGCGACGGCCAGAACATTGTCGAGCGACATCGAGACGTCGGCAATGACGATCTGCCAGGCGGCCTGCGAGAAGGTTTTGCTCGGCCCCTTGCCGCCAATGACGCCATCCTTGTCGAAGTCGCCGTTCGACAGCGCTTCGGTGGCGTCGCGCTCATCGTCGTGGCTGACACGCAATTCGCGCCACATCTTCCAGCAAACCCACAGCAAAAGCAGGCCGCCGCCGATAAGCAGCATGGGACCAATGGTCAGCAGCCATTGCGTGATCAGGGCGAAGAAAATGCGAAGAACGGTAGCCGCCGCGATGCCGACAAGAATGGCTCGCTGACGCTGGCTGGCCGGCAGGCCGGCCGCGGCAAGGCCGATAACGATGGCATTGTCGCCCGCGAGCGCAAGGTCGATGGCGATGACCTGAAGGAGAGCCGAAAAGCCCGCGGCGGTAAATATTTCCATCGACATGGAAGCCCTTCGTCGAGTGTTCGTCGTCGATCGTCCGAACGGGCCTAAAGGCATGGTCCACTGGCGTCAAGTCGCGGCAACGGGCAACGCTGGAAACCATTTTCGTGGCGGTGGACTTACAGGAGGTTCTCAACAGCCGCCGCGCGCAAGCCAGAGACGGTCGCAAGCTCGCGAGAACCTAATCGTAGAGATTGTATTTCGGCCAGTCGGCTTCCGGAATCTCGTCCCCGATCCGATAGCGGAGCTGGAGAACTTCCATATGATCCGGCCCCGTCTGGCATTTGAACTTCAGCCGGTACCACTGCCCCTTGCTGCGGAACGCCGCACCGGAGCTCCGAATTGCGTCGGCGCTCATCTCCGGCGTCGCGAAGGCGTAAGCGACGACGCGGTCGGCCTTGAACTTGCGATCATCGTGGGTGATCCGGTCCAGGATTTCGGCATCGCAACGCTGTTCGAGGCGAGTTTGCGGGTCAAGTTTCATCAGCCCGGCGCGCAAGGCGTTGTCCATCGCACTGGCCGGAAAAGCCAGCGTCAGGGACGCAATGGCCATCATGCAGAGTGTCTTCATGGGCGGGACAAGCAACATGTTTTGTCTGAAGAATCAACCAATAGCGGCGGTTCATGCTCGGCAAACCCGGTATTCAGAGGTCCGGCGCAATCAAAATCTCGTGTCGGCCTTCATCTGCTCGACCTGCGGCCAACGCATCAAGGAGGCGCGGCCGGCGTCGGTGAGGTCGTAGACGCCGCGATCGACGCGCGCGAACCAGCCATAGACATTGTGCTGCAGAATTTTCGGCGCGAGCGGCGTCAACGCCTTCAGATCGCGCGGGCGCTTGGGTCCGTCCGCCAACGCCGCGGCGCAGGTGAGGGCGCTCTGCCGGTAGGCGGTCATGATCGGAGTGCGCGATCCGCCGCCAGCGACAGGATCGCCGCGGCGGCGCTGGTGCTCGTCGACGAGGCGAGAACGCCGTCGCGCATTTTTGCGCGGCGCCGGGGCGACCGGAGTGACAAGCACTTCGACCCTATCATTGGCGGTCACGCCGAGCAGGCCGAAGCCAAGCCGGCGACAGAGATTGCGAAACCTGGCATCGCTTTCGCGTCCCTTGCCCCGCGCCGACATGCGCGCCGCCAGCCAAACTTCATCGCAAGCAGCCGCACGGTCGACGCCTTGCAGAACCAGTTCGAGATTGAACTGCAGCTTCAGCTCGCAGATGACGACAATCGGCGGCTCTCCCTCGCGCAAAGCGACGATGTCGCAACCACCGATTTCCCCTTTCACGACGAAGTCGAGGTTTTCGAGGAAACGCTTCACCGGCGCGTAGAGTGAGGTCTCGTTCATAGCGCAAGGTCTAGCTGATTCGAGATGAAAAGCCTCGCAGGCGAATGGTGGCGCGTGCCTGCCCAGAGCCGGATTTCGGAAGCGATGCGGCAGGGCTCAACAATGAATTTTTGCCAGGAAGGCCAACAGCGCACGATTGAACTGGTCGGGACGCTGCAAGGGCGCGAAGTGACTGACGCCAGGCAGCACGATCAATTCCGATGCCGGTATGCTGCGGGCCAGGTAGATCGCGTGCTCGTCCTTGATGAATTCGTCGTGCTCGCTTTGGACAACCGCAACGGGCGCGCGAACCTCTCGCAACTGGGCGGCGCCATAGTTGGGTTCGCTCTTCATCATCAGGCCCACAGCTTCGACAAACGCGTCGAATTCACCTGGCGTGGCCGACAGCTCGGCATAGTCCTTTTTGTGCCGGCCGAAACACCGCTCGATGACCGGAGTGGCCTCAAAATCCTTCGTGCCGCTGGGATCCATATTGCAGCCGAAGAAGAACACGCCCGCGATCCGATCGGCGGCCTTCATGCCAAGGATCAGGGCAACGCAGGCGCCATCGCTCCAGCCCACCGCGATAGCCTTGTTCAATTGCAGGCGTTCCATTACCGCCAGGACATCCGAAGCCATCAGTTCGTATTTGTATGGCCGTTCGTCGCGGGTGCTGCGCCCATGGCCGCGACTGTCGATGGTGACGACCTGATAACCGTGCTTGACCAAAGCAGGGACTTGAAATCCCCAATTGCCGCTATGGCCAAGGCCACCATGCAACAGGATCACGGGATAACCCGTCCCAAACGTCGCGTACCAGATCCTTGCACCCTCGTGCTCGACCTGGCCTTCATCCGCCGCAGCCGGCAAAGGAGCGGCGCCATTCGCTTCGAATTTCGCCAGGTCGTCGTCGCGATAATCCATTGCCTAACAGCCTCCAAACGCGCACGCCTAGATTTACCGTCGGCAACCGCCAATACCAACCCGCGAGGGAATTTCTGCTGCCATCAAGCGACACGACAGGGGCGTTTGCATTGCCGTGCTCATGGCTTGCCATGTGACAAACGCACTCGCCGGGGGTCACATCCTAGTCGCGATCTGGCGCTACTTGGTCGGCGCGCGCTTGTCGAACGCAGCTCAACGCGGGTCCTCCCAGGACAAACCCCGGCGGGGTTTTTCATTTTCAGAACCATATTGTCGGTCGCGAGTTGTCCTTGCTATCGTGGCATTGCGGTCAGCACAGGGACGCCCATCATGGATGCAAGCGAAATGAGTGCGATCGGCGATACCCTCATGAGGATCGTCACGCCCGACATGTCTCCCAAGCAGCTTGTCAAAGCTGCCCGGAAAGCGCACCCCAAGGCCTCCAAGAAGGATATTGCGAGAGCAGCCTTCTTTTCGATCATCGCAAACGCCGACCGGGACATCGGCAAGGCCAGGAACCTGCAGGCGTTTGCCATCGCGGAGCGCACACAGCAGTCCGACTGAGCAAGGTGGCGACCTTCGCTTTGTGCAACATGCGGGCGGCCCGGCGAGGAGGGGTGGGACGCCGCCGGGCCTGACCAGCGGTGTTGGGTTGGGATGATTACCCGCCAGCTTGACCGTTAATACGCCAGCTTCCAGAAACGGCATCATTCAAACGGCGGAGACGGCCGGGCTGCATCAACCGTCGGGGCCACCAGACGAACGCGCGCAACGAAAAGCGGCTTCAAAAACCGAGCGAAAAAATCTGGCTGATATGTCTCCGGCTAAAAGCCAAATAGCAAACGCCAATCGTTCGCAGCCGGGGCGGAGCGGTCGCGGCGGCTGTCGATCTGTTGTTTTGGTAGCTTGGAGATGTCCCCTCAACTCCTAGCCGAATCGCCCGCCGCGCTCCTCCCGGAGGCGGCGGGCTTTGCTTTGTTGGAACCCGAGCCCCCCGACTTTGTTTTGGTTCGAGAACAGGAGGCGCATGTGGAGCCGAAGTCATCACGCGAAGTGCCAGGTCCAGAACCCCGCAAGGACCGAGGAAGGGACACCCGAAAAGCGGTTGCCGAAACACCTGACAAGACCAATGACTGGGACCGTGACGCCGTGCATGGAGATGGCGACACGATCGACATTCAGCCTGAGCCGGGCGTGGAGTCGAAATAGCCGTCTACGGTTGGGGTCGTCCCCGCAACCAACTTCGCCGCCCATCGTTGACCTATGCTGGTTGATCCCAGCACTCCAGAACTTGCCCGCCGGTTCCCACCTGGCGGGCCTTTTGCTGGGTGGGTTGGAAAATATGTGCCGGTCATGAAGGTGCGGGACTGGTCGGCTTACCCTGCTGTCGGTTCCCCCCTTTTGAATTGCCTCCTGCCCCGGCTGAAGGCCCTTTTTGCATGCCACGCGGCCTGGAGCTGCCGCCATCGGAAACAGCCGGGAAACAATGCGGTCGGCACGGCGATAGTTCAGACGGACCAAGCGATTGCCATAGCATCGCAGTTGGCCGTGCCACATCATCACAATGACGGACGACGTACCCTGCCATATGTGAAAAGCTTGACAGGTCGCACGAGGGGAATGGCCGGTGAAGGATCAAATTGTCGGATCATTTCGACACCATCCGAAGCCTAAATGCATCGCGTGGATCGCAGCGTCCGCAACGCTGGAAACGGAGCGAACCGAGCGAGACGCCAAGACTGCTGGCCTCAGGCGATTGAGGGCTTACTCGGAATGGCTCGTTCGCGACGATCTAGCCTCGATGCGCGATCAGATAGACTGCTCGGCTCTTCTGTAGAGTGGTTAGCCGGCTGTAGCACGGCTCACGCTTGCGAGAGAGATTTAGCAGAACTCGCTGCTATAGCGCTTCCCATTGCCGTTTGCCGGGCTGTCTGGGCGCTGGCGATGCCATCGAAGGCGCATTCCATGCTCAGAGCATCAATCGAAACGGATTCGCTATCAGTCTTCTGTTTGTCACGCTGAGCGGGCTGGCTCCGCCCGGCGGGCTTTTTTGGCCCTTATGAGGTCCTGCGGTTTTTTGAACCAGGCGCAAAAGGTGGAATGGTGCGGAACGGTGGATGTCGTTCGTTCTAGTTGCAACAACTGCAGTAACGGTTGATTCAACCATTGCTGGTATTTATTCATCGTATGGTGGCGGCTCCGACAGTGCGGCGGGGGCTGGGTTGCCGGAGCCGCCTGCGCAGTCCGGTTGGGATTTGACCGCGCTGTCTCAGAATAGGACAGCGCGGTCAACGATTCGTTAATCGTGACAGTTTCGCCGGCCGGGCGTCAGCAGTAACCTGTAACTTGCGACGTTTAGCAATGACCGCCTTGGACGCAATGGAACGATTCCGTGTTTCGGCAGCGGCCCGCCGGCTTGGATTTCTCCCGTTTTATTGCACTCTCGCCTCAACCCTCTCAAGGCACTGAACGGGAATATCAGGCCATGTCGCCTTGGCGCATTCCGATGCCGTAACGGCCACCACGGGCTCGCCTCGCACACTGGCCGCTTGGGTGGGCGTGGATGCAAGGAGGAATGTTTGCGTTAGCAGGGCTGACAAGGCTGCAACTTGAACAAGCACGGCGGCAAAGGCGATTTTCTTGAGCATGCCGAGAGAACGCGGTGGATAGCTACCGGTTCCCTGTGCCCACCACGCTCAAAGTCAACGTGGATGGTGACCGCGAGGCGCTTTGCGGCACTTGCGGTCACCCCTTATCGGCATCCCTCAAATCGGCCCAGATGCCCGTCTCGAACTCGACCATGGCCCCGGCAGATGATTTGGTGAAGGTCTTTTGGTACCACCGCAGCGGGATAGCGGTGGTCCCTATCTGATTCATAGACGTTGTGGCGGAGGGAGTGTCTTCTAAACCTCAGTCCTTCAACGTTTGCTGATATACACGCGACGACAACCATTCGAGCGGTAGCCCAGGCTTCCTTCGGAACAAGCACATGTACAGCGCATGGTCTGCTGCGGGCTAGACGGGTTCGCTAAATGCCGATATTTCAAGCACATGGATAGCGAATCTTATCGCAGTAACGCTCTCGACGGTCTCCGTGGCATTGCTGCGACGTCGGTGATTTTTTACCACGCAATCCTTCACCATCAGGTTCTAATAGATACTATTCTAATCCCGCCGATCCAGAGCCTAAGTACCTTTGGCGACGTAGCGACCAAGATAGTACTTGCGGCGGTCAACGGAAACAGCGCAGTCTTGCTGTTCTTTGTTCTTAGCGGGTTTGTGCTCCGGCTGTCGCTGGAGCGAGACAAAGCTAGGCCGATCGTGGTGGTTGTCAATTTTGTCGTTCGTCGGCTATGTCGGCTCTACCCCGCCATGTTCTTCTGCATGGGCTGTTTCCTTGCGGTAGCGATTCTCTATCAGCAGCTAGGTTGGGCAGGCTTTCCGGTACCTAACCTCGGGGCTGCGCTCGTAAATGCTTCGCTTTTCAAGATTACGTGGCACGGCCCGTCAGGCACCATTCAAGCAGAGTTTCTGGCGGTACCCTTCATCTTGGCTGCGTTCTTCATTGGTCGAACATTCGGTCCGATCGCCGTGCTCGCCTGCGTCGCTTATTCGATCTTTGCCTTCGGCAATCCGGCAATGGTCTTGTGGGCTCCAAACATGCACAGCTGGCTGTCCGCATTCATGGTCGGAATGCTCGTCGCTGATAAGCGGCTGAAGCCGTTCTTCTCGGAGATGACGGGGCCAGCACTTGTTTTGCTTTGTGTAGGCTTCTTCGTCCTGAGAGCTGCAACCGACATGAATGGCATCCAGAGCGCCGTAGGGCAAACCGCGCTCTGCGGCGCTCTGGTCGGCGCAGTTTACTACGCGTCGCCGAAGTTGGCCGTCGTCCGCTTTTTGAACTGGCATCCGGTCCTGTTTTTGGGCCGCATCAGCTACAGCCTTTATCTGCTTAACGTCATATGGCTATTTGTCGCCTGGTCGATTGTTGTTCCACTCGGCGTGGAAACGACGCACCCGCTTTTTACCGGCATGGTTGTTGGGACCGTGGTCCTACTACTCACGATCCCGCTGGCAGCTTTCTCGGAGCGCTTGTTTGAACAAGGCGGCGTTTGGCTCGGGCAGAGGCTGACAATCCGACAACCGGCGAAAAATCTGGCATTCCTGCCGGCTTAGGTAACGGCATCGCCAGAACATGGAGTGCATCGGACGCGACTGAGGGAAGCTAAAGGCCATGTCATTCACCGCCTTCCAGACCAATGCGTTTCAGAACGACGCCTTCCAGACGGTGTTCCAGGTGCCGCTCTACCCGGGCGACGGCGGGCGCGCCGGCTATTATCGCCGCCCGCTCAAATACGTTCGCGACGGCCAGGTCGTCGACCTCAGCGGCACCGCCACGCCGACCACCGATGAAATCATCGGCTCCTTTGAACTGACGCCGGCAATCATGGCCGCGGATCTCCGATCTGGACTACCGCGGAAATTGAAAAGTGTCGGTCGCTTTATCCTGACTACAAGGCGATGAGGAAGGCGCTCCCTCATCGCACCCTAGAAGCGTTGAAGCATCGCTGCCGAGCCGAAAACCTAACTATCAAGCGGCACATATGGACGGCTCGGGAAGACACACAGTTTAGAAAAATGTACCGCACCGCCAGTGCCGAAGAAATGCGTAAGGCGTTCCCACACACGGGGTCTAGAGTGCTGCGCGACCGAGGGGCGCGGCTAGGACTGGTCCGACCGCAGCACCGGAAACCCTCTTCTCGACGCAGTACGAGAGCGCAGCAGGCATCAGGGCTTTACAATGGTAGATCTTGACCACTACGCTCGAGCGCGCGGCTATTTCAAACGAAAAAATTGGAACGGGTCCCGAGGCTTCATAAACTACGCCGCCATAGTCCGCGCCGTTCGCGTCCTTGGCGGAACGCTCAGCGTCCAATGGGGTGATGAATGAGCGCGTTCTTTCGCAAGCGAATCGAAGCGCGATCAAGCACCTGTTCACACGCTTGCTCAGATGGATGGCGAAGCCGACTTCGAACCCGAGACAATCGAGGAGCAGCACGACTGCGAGGCGGACCCAGCAGAACGAGGAATCGCTGATAAGGCGGAGGCGGCACGACGTTTTCGGATGATGAAGCACTGAAAGAGTTGGCGACCGACGCATACGCCTGAGTAACCACTTGAAAGCGTCGGTCGCCATTTAGGGCAGGGCCACACCGGGATTGGGGACCCGATGCAACGCCTTCATGCACAACACAACGTCATGGTGAATGACCGGTTACTTATCCACAGGCGCACAGCCACATACTGAAGATTCCGCCCAGCTGATGTAATGCTCCTTGAAGATGGCTTGCCGGGGCTTGGCCGACATAGCGCGGCGAGCGACCAGTTCAGTCATTTGCTGATCTCGATAGACAAATTCACTGCGGCATTCGCGACCGTCTCTAGTGCGTGGGAAGCACAGAAATTTGTCATCCAAAGCTCGAGGTCGCTGGGGCTGCCTAACTTTGGCATCGAGCCGTCTCCGCCTGCTACAGCTCGCGTGAGGTTCGTTGCAGTAAGAAAACCTAATATCCAGCTGACATAGTAGGTGCGTGTGGTTTCCTTACTGCGGAGAAAATCGCCGCATGTTTTTAGCCCTGCGCCAAGGTTCTTGTAGATTATGTCATCCGCGCGAGCGGGATTGACCAGGACAGCGCTCGCGATAAGCAGGACTTTGAGCATGACTTCTTCACTTCCTGTTTAGCCGAACGCCTGGACTTCCGTGGTTCAGGAATTCGATGCCTGCGGCTTCAAGCGCCCGCTGCACCGCCTGAACGTTTTGTGCTCGGCCAGCTATAGCAGAGGCTCCGGCCGCCTCCATGCTTCGGATTGTATTGACGTGAACGCCGGCTTCGTTCGCGGCCTCTTGCTGCTCCATGCCGATGAGGGCGCGTGCAGCTTTTAGCTGATTTCCAGTGGTGAGCATCCAAGTTCCTCTTTGAGCAAATTGTGTATCACAAATAGAAAGCCGTTGACAAGCGACAAAATCCGTTTAGGTTAATGATACACAGCTCATCATGTGTGAGACACAACTAGGAGAACCCACATGCCGAACATCACTATTCGGGCTGCCGCCGAAGGCATGCCCACACTCAAACGCCGCCGGATGATGATCAACCTGACCGGTGCCGGCCTTGCACTCGCAACTGTCGGCGCCGCTGGCAAGGCGCCGACAGCGCAGGTCGACAGCACGAGACAGGCGACCGAAGATGTCGCCCGATCTGCGCGCCGTGATCAATGACCACAGGAAGGCTTGGGCTCATTGGCAAAGCGTTTGCGCCTGCACTGACAGCGCTATCCTCGGCCGCGAGGCAACCGCGCAGGAACATCAGACGTGGGAAGATGGCAGCGACGGCGAGTATTCGGCGCTCTATCACGTCTGCCGGTTCCCTGCTCGCACTCCGCCCGACCTTGCCGCGAAAGGCCGGTACCTCAGAAAATTCCACCCATGGCGCTACGGCGAGCTCGACAATCAGCTTGCAGGCCTTGCTGCGTTCGATGATCGACACCGGGAAAGGCGGTACAAAATGACCGCCGCCGACAACTATAAAACCCGTTTCTCGGCGTTGGAGCCCTTGATTTGCGACGCTGACAACACGATGGACGTGTTGATGGATATGCTGGAACGACATTTCGCAGGGGGAAGGCGCCAACGTTGTCCTTACCGCCCCCGAGGCCAAACGCCTGTTTTTTGTCGGCTGCATGGCAACTAATGCTTCCCGCAATGCCAAGCTTGCTCATTACGAGGCGTGGGCGCCCCGCGAATCGAAGTGAGATCCTTCCGCAGACCCCAAGCCCGCCACGGTTCGCCCTGGCGGGCTTCATCGTTTGCGCACGTTAGGAACCAAGTTAGGAAGCGAATGAGGCAAAGTCAGAAAGCGATGGTTTTTCAAGTCGATAACAGAAATTCTGGCGGAGGGAGTGGGATTCGAACCCACGGTGAACTTGCGCCCACGCCGGTTTTCAAGACCGGTGCCTTAAACCGCTCGGCCATCCCTCCAGCGACTGCTGGCCACTGCTCTAGTGTGCCCGACAAAGGCCTGTCAACCGGCTTGGGTGAGCAGGTCGCCCCCTGAACCTAGGGGCAGGGCAAACAGCGTCACAATCTTGCCCGGTTCCGGCCACAATCGGTTAATACCGTGATAAACAATTCCTGCGCAAAAAGGATCGGGGGTTCGAAGCGTCGTTGACATTGTCGAGCGAGTGCTTTGGCTCCTCGGATGGTGGATGCGACGTCTTCATCGAGACTTAGGGGGCGATCAAGAATGCAGGCTGTGACGCATCCGCGTCTTCGTCGCGTTGCCACGGGTGCGTTGCTCGCGGCGTCGGCTGCATTGCTCGCCGCTTGCGCGTCGCAGCCCGAGCCGAAGGGGATGGTCTACAAGAAGACCCGCTCCAAGGAATATTTCGCCGAGACCGAATACGGAGTGAAGGCCAGTCCGCGCGTTGCCTTCATGCGCCGCGGCGGCGGTCGCGACCAGCTTGGCAAGCCCTATCAGGTGCGCGGCAAGTGGTATTATCCCAAGGAAGACAAGAAGTACGCGAAGGTGGGTCTGGCCTCATGGTATGGCGACGCCTTCCATGGCCGGCTGACCGCCAATGGCGAAGTCTACGACATGGCGCATCTGACGGCGGCGCATCCGACCATGCCGCTGCCCAGTTATGCCCGCGTCACCAACCTCGAAACCGGCAGTTCGGTCATCGTGCGCGTCAATGACCGCGGCCCTTACCATGAGGGCCGCATCATCGACGTCTCGGAGCGAGCCGCGCAGATGCTCGACTACGACAAGGTCGGCACCGCGAAGGTGAAGGTCGAATATGTCGGCCGCGCGCCGCTCGACGGCAATGACGACCAGTACCTGATGGCCTCTTACCATCCAGGCAACCGCGTACCTGATCCATCGGATGGCCTGCCGACCGGCGTCATGGTGGCCATGAACGGGCCTGCGCCGAGCCTTCCAGCCGGCGCGGCCGCCGTGCCGTTTCCAGGTCAGCTGACCGATGCCGCGGCTCCGGTACAGGGACGGATTGCCGCGCAGCCGGCCTTCGGCGATCTGGCGCTGCCCGATTTTGGACCGATCGTGCCGGAACGGCCGCAGATCAGCCTGCCGCCGCAGTCGCCGTTCGCCATGGCCTCGCTGTCCTATGCGGATGAACGCGTCCGTCGCGCGGATGTCTTTGCCGCCCTGGACAACAGCGGCATGTCGCCCGCGGACATCCTGCGGTCGTGGAAAAAGACCGGCCGCCAAGCGGCACCGTCCAGCGCCGACTATGTCGCCGCCGGCACGTTCGACGACGTCACCGAAGCCACACATGTGGCCTCGGCGCTAAAGCCCTTCGGCAGAATAGAAATCCAGCGCTCCGATCTCGACGGCAATGACTGGTATGCGGTCAACCTCTATCCGGACGGCCATGGCGGCCTGGACGAGTTGCTGAAGGCGGCGTGGTCTCATGGCGCGCCCGACGCGCTGGTCGTGCGCGACTGATCCAGCGGCGGTTTTGCGCCCGGCAGTTGATCCCTCACCGAAAAAGCTCGATAGTTTCGGCACGCCGGAGGGGCCGGCCAACGGGTCGATTTTCATGCAGTTTCGCTTGCTACACCCTTTCGCCGTTTTTTTTCTCCTCAGCCTCCTGCTTACGCTTTCGCCGGCCCAAGCGCAGCTCTTCGAGACCAAGGCCGCGCAGGCCTTCATGATCGATGCCGATACCGGAACGGTGCTGTTTTCGAAAGATGCCGACAAACCCATTCCGCCGGCTTCGATGGCCAAGCTGATGACTATGGAAGTGGTTTTCAACGCCCTCAAATCCGGCCGCCTCAAACTCGACGATACGTTCGTGGTCAGCGAAAATGCCTGGCGCAAAGGTGGCGCACCGTCGGGGACCTCGACGATGTTCGCCAAGCTCAAATCGGCGATCCGGCTCGAGGACCTGATCCAGGGGGTGACCGTGCAAGCCGCCAATGACGGCTGTATCGTCATCGCCGAAGGCATGGCCGGATCCGAGGACAACTTTGCCGGAGAGATGACCGAACGCGCGCGCCAGATCGGCCTCAAGACCTCGACTTTCGTCAACTCGACCGGCCTGCCGGCAGACGGCCAGCAGACAAACGTGCGGGAATTGGCGCAGCTCGCCCTTCATTTATGGCGCGAATACCCCGATTTCTACCGGTATTACGGCTTGAAGGATTTCACCTGGAACAAGATCTCGCAGAGGAACCGCAACCCGTTGCTGGCGATGGATATCGGCGCCGACGGCCTGGCGGTCGGCGCCAGCGAGACGTCAGGCTTCGGCATCGTCGGTTCAGTCAGCCATAACGGCACTCGGGTGATCGCTGCGATNAAGGATTTCACCTGGAACAAGATCTCGCAGAGGAACCGCAACCCGTTGCTGGCGATGGATATCGGCGCCGACGGCCTTGCTGTCGGCGCGAGCGAGACATCCGGTTTCGGCATCGTCGCTTCGGTCAGCCACAACGGCACGCGGGTGATCGCGGCGATGAGCGGGCTGGCAAATGACAAGGAGCGCGCAGAAGAGGCACGCAAACTGCTCGATTGGGGCGTTCGCTCGTTCGAGAAGACCGAAATCTTCGCCAAGGACGAGGTGGTCGGAGAGGCCCAGGTTTTTGGCGGCATGAAATCCGGCGTGACGCTTAAGGCAAAAGGTCCGATCGACATCTTCCTGCCGATCACCAACCGCGACAAGCTGACGGCCAGGATCATCTACACCGGCCCGGTCGCGGCACCGGTGGAGGAGGGGCAGCCGGTGGGCGCACTGCGCGTCTGGATCGGCGACACGCTGAGCCAGGAAACACCGTTGTTCGCCGCCGAGTCGATCAGCGTCGGCAGTTTGCCGCAACGCGCCCTCGATGCCGTCAAGGAACTGGCGATCGGCTGGCTTCGATAGCACCGACGGCATGGACGTTTTCCCGAACGCGGACTATCTAGAGCGCAACAATCCACTCGAACACGAACAAAGGCCCTCGGTTGGCGCGCGGATTTTTCATCACCTTCGAAGGCGGCGAAGGCGCAGGCAAGTCGACACAGATCGAGCGGCTGGCCACCAAGATGCGCGCCAAGAAGTATGATGTCGTACGGACACGTGAGCCGGGCGGCTCGCCGGGCGCCGAAGCGGTCCGGCATGTGCTGCTTTCAGGTGCCGCCGAACCGTTCGGGCCCAAGATGGAAGCGCTGCTCTTCGCAGCCGCGCGTTCCGACCACGTCGAGCAGGTCATCCGTCCGGCGGTCGAACGCGGCTCCATTGTGCTTTGTGACCGCTTCCTGGATTCCTCGCGTGTCTATCAGGGCGTTACGGGTGGGATCGATCCGGCATTCATGGCCATGCTGGAACAGGTCTCGATCAACGGCATGATGCCCGACATGACGCTGATCTTCGATATCGACCCGGCCGAGGGTTTGAAGCGCGCGACATTGCGGCGTGGCAGCGATGCCGCCGCCGACCGCTTTGAAAAGGAGACGCTTGCCATCCACCAGGCTCGCCGCGAAGCGTTCCTGGCGATCGCCGCGGCAGAGCCGGAACGCTGCATCGTCGTCGATGCGTCCGCCGATCCGGACACGGTGGAAGATGTCGTCACGGCGACCGTGTTCTCGGCACTGGGGGCAAGGGCGTCCGAGCGCAACAGGCAGGTCGCACCCGTATGATCTTCGAACGCATCGCGCCGGAACAGCATGATACGCTGGACGGTGTGCCGGAACCCTCCGAAACACCGCGTCTGGTCGGACACGGACAGGCGGTCACCATGCTTGCCGCCGCCTATCGTGCGGGAAAGCTGCCGCATGCGCTTATCTTCGCCGGTCCGGTCGGGATCGGCAAGGCGACGCTCGCCTTCCATCTCGCCCACCACCTGTTGAAGCATCCGGCCTTCGACCAGGCGCCTGGCAACCTGGCGGTTCCCGATCCGGCCTCGCCGCTGTTTCGCCAGATCGCAACCGGCGCGCATCCCGGCGTACTGCATCTGACCCGCCCGCTGAACGACAAGACAAAGAGTTTCAAGACCGTCGTCACCGTTGACGAAATCCGCAAGGTCAGCCGCTTCCTGTCGCTGACTTCGCACGACGGCAGCTACCGGGTGGTGATCGTCGATCCGGCCGACGACATGAATGCCAATGCGGCCAACGCCTTGCTGAAGAATCTTGAGGAGCCACCGGCACGGACTCTGTTCATTCTCATCGTCCATGCACCGGGCAGTCTGCTGCCGACGATCCGCTCGCGCTGCCAGGTGGTGCGGCTGACACCGCTTGACGCCAACGAACTGATGTCGGTGCTGGAGACAGCGGAGCCGCCGCCGCCGGACGATCCGGCCGCGAGGGCCGCATTGGTCGAGCGGGCAGGGGGAAGCGCCCGCAACGCGATCCTATTGACGCAGTATGGCGGGCTGGAGATCGCGCGGACGCTGGATGGCCTGGTGGCGACGGGAAAGAGCGATATTGGCGGCGCCTATCGCCTGGCCGAAGCGGTCGCGGGCAAGGACCAGGCGATACAGTTCGACATCTTCAACCGCCGGGCGCTGGACCTTCTGTCGGATGCGGCAAGCCAGGCGGCGCGGGCTGGCGATCTCAAGCGGGCCAAAACGCTGTCGGATAGTTGGCATGAGGCGCTGGACGCGATATCTGAGACGGACACCTACAATCTCGACAAAAAGCAGCACGCCCTGACCATGATCGACCGCCTGAATTCTGCAATGCGAATGTGACGGCCTTTCTGGTGCATGCCGTTGCCCCTGAAACCGGGGCCACTTTTGGGCGGCATGCATGGTCTCGGGATGGCAATCGCCATTCCGATGCGATATCCACCGCCACGGCCTCCATTCAGACATTCATGACGGTTCATCCATGTCACGCGACACATTCTACATCACAACCGCGATTTCCTATCCGAACGGCAAGCCGCATATCGGCCATGCCTACGAGCTGATCGCCACCGACGCTCTTGCCCGCTTCCAGCGGCTCGACGGCAAGCAGGTCTTCTTCCTTACCGGCACCGACGAGCACGGCATCAAGATGCTGCAGACAGCCAAGCGCGAAGGCATTTCGGCGCGTGAACTGGCAGACCGCAATTCAGCCGAGTTCAAGCACATGGCGACCGCGCTCAACGCCTCCAACGACGATTTCATCCGCACCACGGAGGAGCGCCATTACGCTGCTTCGCAGGCGATCTGGAAGGCGATGGCCGCCAATGGCGACGTCTATAAGGGCGGCTATGCCGGGTGGTACTCGGTGCGCGACGAAGCCTATTACGGCGAGGAGGAGACCGAGGTCCGTCCTGACAATGTCCGCTACGGGCCGCAGGGAACGCCGGTCGAATGGGTCGAGGAAGAGAGCTATTTCTTCCGCCTGTCGGCCTATCAGGACAAGCTCGTCGCGCTTTATGAAGGCCAGCCCGACTTCATCGGCCCCGCCGAGCGCCGCAACGAGGTGATGAGCTTCGTCAAGTCGGGACTGAAGGACCTGTCGATCTCGCGCACCACTTTCGATTGGGGCGTGCCGGTGCCGGGCGATGAAAAGCATGTCATGTATGTTTGGGTCGACGCGCTGACCAACTACATCACCGGTGTCGGCTATCCCGATGAAAAAGATGAGAAATGGAAGTTCTGGCCAGCCGATGCGCACATCATCGGCAAGGACATCGTGCGCTTCCACGCCGTTTATTGGCCGGCCTTCCTGATGTCGGCCGGCATCCCGCTGCCGAAGCGCGTCTTCGGCCACGGCTTCCTGTTCAACCGCGGCGAGAAGATGTCGAAGTCGGTCGGCAACGTCATCGACCCGTTCGCCATGGTCGAGCATTACGGGCTCGACCAGGTGCGCTACTTCTTCCTGCGCGAAGTGCCGTTCGGGCAGGACGGCAGCTACAGCCATGAGGCGATCGTCAACCGCACCAATGCGGATCTGGCCAACGGTCTCGGCAATCTGGCGCAGCGCTCGCTGTCGATGATCGCGAAGAATTGCGGCGGCGTCGTGCCGAAGCGCGGCGACCTGGCGGAAGCCGACAAGGTGATCCTGGATCAAGCGGTCGATGCTCTCGCCACCGCGCGCAAGGCAATGGCCGAACAGGGCATCCATCTGGCACTGGCGGCAATCTTCGGCGTGGTTGCGGAAGCCGACCGGTATTTCGCCGGACAGGAACCCTGGGCGCTCAAGAAAACCAATCCCGAGCGCATGGAAACGGTGCTGTGGACGACGGCCGAGGTGGTCCGGCGCGTAGCGGTTCTATGCCAGCCCTACATTCCGGGCTCGGCCGGCAAGCTGCTCGACCTGCTGGCGGTCCGGGCGGACAATCGCGATTTCGTGCATGTCCATGCCGACCATGCGCTTGTGTCCGGGACGGCGCTGCCTCCGCCAGAGGGCGTGTTTCCGCGCTATGTCGAGCAGACGGACGCGAACGCCTGATGCTCGTCGACAGCCATTGTCATCTGGATTTTCCAGACTTTGCCGAAGAGCGGGCGGCCATTGTCGCCCGCGCCAAGGCGGCTGGTATCAGCCGGATGGTGACGATCTCCACGCGCGTGAAGCGGTTCCAGCAAGTTCTTGAGATCGCGGAAACTTTCGACGAAGTCTATTGCTCGGTCGGCACCCACCCGCACAATGCCGCCGAGGAGCTCGATGTCACCACCGCCGACCTTGTCCGCCTGTCCACTCACCCAAAGGTGGTGGCGATCGGCGAAGCAGGCCTCGATTATTTCTACGACAAGGCACCACGCGATGCGCAGGCGCAGGGTTTTCGCGCTCATATCGCCGCCGCCCGCGAGACCGGGCTGCCTCTCGTCATCCATTCGCGCGATGCCGACAACGATATGACCGCCATTCTCGAGGACGAGACAGGGAAGGGCGCCTTCCCGTTCATCCTGCATTGCTTTTCGTCGGGACGGCGACTCGCCGAGGTTGGCGTGTCGTTAGGCGGCTATGTGTCGTTCTCGGGCATCCTGACCTTTAAGAACTCGATCGAATTGCGCGCCATCGCCGCCGATTTGCCGCGTGACCGGCTGCTGGTGGAGACTGACGCGCCATATCTGGCGCCGGTACCGTTCCGCGGCAAGCGCAACGAGCCGGCCTACGTCGCGCAAACCGCCAAGGTGCTGGCCGAGACAATCGGCGTCAGCGAGGCTGAGATCGCGGCGGTGACAACCGACAATTTCTTTCAGCTGTTTGGAAAAATGTCTCGCCAGCAGGCGCTCGAGACATGAGCGACCGGCTGCGCCTGACAATTCTCGGCTGCGGGTCGTCGCCAGGCACGCCGCGCATCACCGGCGACTGGGGGAATTGCGACCCCACCAATCCCAGGAACCGGCGCATGCGCACGGCGGCACTTGTCGAGCGCATTGCCGCCAATGGCGGCCGCACCACCGTCGTCATCGACACCGGCCCGGATTTCCGCGAGCAGATGCTGATGGCTTCAGTCAGGCGCATCGACGGGGTCATCTACACGCATCCGCATGCTGACCACATCCACGGCATCGATGACCTGCGCGGCTATGTGCAGGAACAACGGCATCGCATCGCAATCCATGCCGACGAGCCGACCATGCTGCGGCTGCGCGAGGCGTTCGGCTATTGCTTCCAGACGCCGGCAGGCAGTTCCTATCCGCCGATCGTCGACGCCCACATCATCGATCATACCAGGCCGGTCGTGATCAAAGGAGAGGGGGGTGCCCTCACCTTCGAGCCGCTACCTCAGATCCATGGCGACATCATTTCGCTGGGTTTCCGCATCGGTGGGCTCGCCTACTGTCCCGATGTCAGCGACTTTCCCAAGACCACCGTAGAACGGCTGCGAGGCCTCGACATGCTGGTCATCGACGCTTTGCAATACAACACGCACCCAAGCCATCTTTCGCTTGGCGAGGCGCTGGACTGGATCGAGGCGCTTTCGCCTGGGAGCGCCGTGCTGACGCACATGCACGTGCCGCTCGATTACACCGCCGTGATGGCCGAGACGCCCGACAGTGTCGAACCAGCCTATGATGGCATGGTGATCGAAATCCCATACGAGTCAAACCCGTAGGGGCTGCTGCTCAGTTGGCGTTTCAAATCGTCGTCTGAACGCTCGAGCATGCGTGAAGTGCCCGTGGCACCCAATGAGTAAGTTCCATAATCTATCTTATGCGACTTTTATTTGTAGCAGCTATTTAGTCGGACGGATTTCAATGAACGATCCCGCCGTGATAGCCCGGCGAATACGGCCCGGTCCGGCTTTGCGCCCGCTTCATGGCTTGCAGGAAAACTTACCGAGGCCCCTGCTCCAGGCTGATCCGGTAACTCAGCGAACGCTTCGCGCCCGGCGCGATCAGCATCAGGCCGGGCTTGTCGGTGAACTCTCCATCGAAATCCAGCGGACTGGCAATGCCATGCCAGGGCTCGATGCACAGGAACGGTGCGCCGCCGGGTTTGGACCAGATGCCCAGTTCCTGAAATCCCTGCCATGAGACCTCGATCGCCGGACCGTCATCGGCACCATAGCGAACGCTGTTGCTGGCCGGCCGGTCCAGGATCACGGCGTCGTCGGCAAACAGGCGTTCGGACAGCTCGAGCACATTGCCTTTGAGCGGCGTTGGCTGCCGCGTTGCGATGAGCAGGCCATCCTTCAGCCGGCGGATCGGCGCGGGCTCTGCTTGGGCAAACGTCAGGCGATAGGCGTCCTTCGCCATATCGGGCAGAAGCGGCCAGTTGAACGCCGGATGCGCCCCGATCGACGCCGGCATCGGTTCGTCGCCCGAGTTGGTAATCTCGAATTCTATGTCGAGTTGCCCCTCGCCGAGCGTATAGGTCACGGCCAGTCGAAATGCGAACGGGTAGTGCGTTCGGGTTTCCGCGTCGTCGGTGAGCACCAGCGTGCAGGATCGAGGTCCCCTCTGCGCCCACATAAAAGGCTTGTCGCGGGCGAAGCCGTGCTGCGTCATCGGATAGGCCTGGCCGCGATGGTGCAGTTGATCGCCCTTCAGCCGGCCGACGATCGGAAACAGCACTGGTGAATGGCGCCGCCAGGCCGGTCCAGCCTGCCACAGGAACTCAAATTCTCGTGCATCCCGCAGGGTAACCAACTCTGCGCCGTGGGCCACGATGGTTGCCGATATGCCATCGCCATGAAGCGTCAGACTGTCCTGTTCCATATGTCCTCGCGGTTCGTCCGGCGTGGACGGCAGGCTAGCAAATGGCCGGGCGTGAACTCAAGGTGGCGCACCGCATTTGCATTCACGCGATCGCGGTGAACCTTGATGGTGGACCTTTGAAAGAGGCTGGCCGGAGGTTTCCCTCCGGCCAGCCAAGACTCAAAGCTGCTGCCTGCCACGGTCCGGACTATTCGCGCTCGCCGGTGAAATTCAGGAGCAGCTGGAAGATGTTGATGAAGTTCAGATAGAGTGAGAAGGCACCGAAGACGGCGAGCTTCTGGCGCGACTCCGCATCGAAATTCTCCGCGTATTGCTCCTTGATCGTCTGCGTGTCCCAGGCCGTCAGGCCGATGAACACGGCGATGCCGATCACCGAAATGGCGAACTGCAGTGCGGTCGAGCCGAGGAAGATGTTGACGATGCTGGCAATCACCACGCCGATCAAGCCCATGATCAGGAAGGACGAGAACTGCGTCAGGTCGCGCCTTGTCGTGTAGCCGTAGAGGCTGGTGGCGCCGAACATGGTGGCGGCGATGAAGAAAGTGCGCGCGATGCTGGTGCCGGTGAAGACGAGGAACACCGAAGCCAGCGACAGGCCCATGACGGCACAGAAGGCCCAAAACATCGCCTGCGCGCTTGCCGCCGACATGGTCTGCATCTTCAACGAAAATAGGAGCACGAAGGCGAGCGGCGCCAGCATCACCACCCATTTCAGCGGGCTGGAAAAGATCGGCACATAAAGCGCCGGCGTCGACGACACGAGGAAGGCGACAAGGCCGGTAACCACCAGGCCAAGGCCCATGTAATTGTAGACGCGTAGCATGTGCTGGCGCAGGCCCTCGTCGTAGACGGCTCCAGTCCGGGCGCCTGTGCCCACGCGGTATCCAAGATTGGGCGTATTCATTCGAGGTCTCCTTTGTGGATTGGTCAGTAAAGCGTTCTGGCGAGCGTTTCGGCGGCGCGGTCGAGGTCATGAACCTCGCTCTTCGCGACAACCGCGTAAGCGACATCGCCGATCTGGAAATAGGCCGAGGAGATGTCGCCGGAGGGCGCGACGGTCGGCTTGACCACATCGAAAGTGCCCGGCCGAATCGCGAACAGCGAAACCAGGCCCATCTCCTTCGTTTCAACCGCAATCTCGACACTCGGGCCGAAGCGCGACGGATAGATTTGCACGTCGCGGACCTTCCAGCCCTTCGGCAGCGCCGGCATGACGATGGCGGTGGCGGCGCGGATCTCGCCGGCATTGTAATTGGGCGCCTCGGTCTGCGAGGGCATGTTTTCGCGCAGCAGCGTCGTCCTGTGTGCCTGTACCGCCTCATCGACATAGGCGGGCGGCTGCGGCGAGGCGACGACCTCGGTCACCGACATCGGCCCAACGATGCCGTTGGCCAGCCAGCCGGCGGCGACGAAAGCCGCGACCGCTGCCGCGCGTTGCAGCACACCGAAGATGCGGCCCCGGCCAAGCCCCCTCTCCAGCCGCCGCGCCGCGTCGGCCGTC